>NZ_LMML01000011.1:2396-78245 GCF_001422215.1 Methylobacterium sp. Leaf89
GAGCTTCGGCTATCTGAGCAACTATTTCACGGTCGGCGGCGTCAGCGGTCCCGTCGAGATCAGCCTGTTCGCCAGCGACGTCCGCGCCGGCGGCTACCAGGATCACAGCGCCTACGACACGCAGACGATCAACCTGCTGGCCAGCTACACGCCGACGCCGGACAACCGCTTCACGCTCAAGGTGATCAACAACCCGTTGCAGGCGAACCTGCCCGCCCGGTCCTCTTTGGACCAGTACCAGATCAATCCCTACCAGCGCGGATGCCGCACGGTGGCGACGGCGGCACCGGGCTGTACCCTGACGAACCTGTTCGCCAACGGGGCCTTCGGCCGGACCGTCGGCGTGACCGCCACCGAGGGCGGGTTCGGACGGGACGACCGGCGCACCGTCGTGGCCCTGCGCTGGGAGCACGACCTCGACGCACAGACGACCTGGCGGACCCAGCTCGGCTTCGACGAGCGCAACTTCGACCAGCCGTTCTACACCTCCGCCGTCCGGGGCGGTTACCCGTCCCTGACCCTCCTCACGGACCTGACCCGACGCTACGACCTGATGGGCCTGCCGGCCGTGGGCTACGTGGCCTTCACCTCCGAGATCCTCGACAACCACGTGACCACGTTCAACCGGGCGCCGGGGGCGGGACGACCGGCCCTGGGCGCCCTGATCGGAGACCTGCGCGGCGACCAGACCAATCTCGGCGGGCGCGCCCGCACGGAGGTGGCACTTTCCGACCAGTGGAGCGGGCTCCTCGGACTCAGCGCGACGAACACCACGATCACCGGACGCAACAGCGCCTATACCTATTCGGAAGCCGGACGGACGGCCTCGGTGGTCGATGCCGCGCGCAGCTTCCTTAACGTCGCGCCGGAACTGGCCGTGGTCTATCGGCCCCGGGACGCCTGGAGCGTCCGCGGGCGCGTCGCCACCGGCTACGCCACGCCGACGGGCAGCAACCTGTTCGTCACCAGCGCGGGGCTGCCGGGCAACAACACGCAGCTTCAGACACAGACGAACCTCGGCTTCGACCTCGGCGTCGACTGGACGCCGGTGGACTCCCTGCGGATCAGCCTCACGGGCTTCTACGAGTTCTTCCGCAACGAACTCCTGTCGCAATCACCGGGTGGGGGCCGGCTGAGCTACTTCATCAACGCCCCTGCCTCGGAGCATCGCGGCGTCGAACTCGGCGGCGACTGGGCCTTCGCGCCGGGCTGGCGCGGAACGCTGGCCTACAGCTTCGACGACCAGATCTACACGCGGTTCACCGAGCTGCTGAGCGCCGGTGCCGTCACCGCCCGTTTGGACCGGGCGGGCAAGTCCATTCCCGGCGTCCCCGCGCACCAGCTCCTGGCGCGGGTCGGCTACGATCAGGTCGGCGGTCCCCTGGACGGGCTCGGCGCCTTCGTGGAAACCGTGGTTCAGGACGGCGTCCTCATCGACAACGGAAACCACCTGAGGACCCCCGGCTACGCCATCCTCAACGCGAACGTCCACTACGCCACGGAGCTCACCGGGGGCTACGCCAAGCGCCTCAGCCTGTACCTGGAAGTCCGCAACCTGCTCGACACGACCTTCATCGCCTCCGCCCTGAACCTGACGAGCACCCTCAGCCGGACCACCGGCCTGGAGAACGGAGCAGCCACCCTGGCGGGCACGGCCGGATCGATCCTCGCGGGCGCGCCGCGCAACGTCGTCGGAGGGCTGAAGCTCGCGTTCTGAGATCCTGCGGCCCGCGAGTTTGCGGCTCCGGCGGGCAGAGCGCGGGATTGCCTATATTTTAGGCGTGTGATGGGAGGTTTCCGGAGAGCGGCAAGATCTCTGCATGTCTTTGAGGCAATGCCTGGCCGCGCACCCGAGGGCTTGGACAGCATCAAGGCGTCCTCGGCCGGTGCAGCACAGAATCCGGATCGTGGGGGGCAAGACATGATCAGGCGGCGTGTTCGTCTCGGGCGACCGGGAGCGGCGCGAGGGGTTGGCCGATGGATTGCATTCACGGTTCCGTCACGCCGTCTCCAGCCCATGGAAACCCGTCCGCGCATGTTTGCTTCCGTTTCCCGATGGTCGAAGTCCCGCCTTCTCGCCGCCGCCCTGCTGTCCGGGGTGCTGATGCCCACGGCCTTCGCGCAGGGCGTCCTCAAGATCGGTATGACGGCCTCCGACATCCCGCTCACCACGGGCCAAGCCGACAATGGCGGCGAGGGCATGCGGTTCACGGGCTACACGGTCTATGACGGGCTCATCAATTGGGACCTCTCCTCCGCCACCAAGCCCTCCGTGCTGGTGCCGGGCCTCGCCACGAACTGGGCCGTCGATCCCGCCGACAACACCAAGTGGACCTTCAAGCTGCGCGAGGGCGTGACCTTCCACGACGGCTCGCCCTTCACCGCCGAGTCGGTGGTGTGGAACCTCGACAAGCTCCTGAAGACCGACGCGCCGCAATTCGACCCGCGCCAGTCGGCCCAGGGGCGCTCGCGCATCCCGGCGGTGGCGAGCTACCGCGCCATCGACCCGACCACCCTCGAAATCGTCACCAAGAACCCCGACGCGACGCTGCCCTACCAGATCGCGTGGATCATGATCTCGTCGCCGGCCCAGTGGGAGAAGGTCGGCAAGAGCTGGGACGCCTTCGCCAAGACCCCGGCCGGCACCGGCCCGTGGAAGCTCACCCTGTTCGCCCCGCGCGAGCGCGCCGAGATGGTGCCCAACAAGGAGTACTGGGACAAGGCCCGGGTGCCCAAGCTCGACAAGCTCGTGCTCGTGCCGCTGCCCGAGGCCAATGCCCGCGTGGCGGCCCTCCGTTCGGGTCAGGTCGACTGGATCGAGGCGCCCCCGCCGGATGCCGTCGCGTCCCTGAAGGCCGCCGGCTTCGGCATCGTCACCAACGCCTACCCGCACAACTGGACCTGGCACCTCTCCCGCGTCGAGGGCTCGCCCTGGAACGACATCCGCGTGCGCAAGGCCGCTAACCTCGCGGTGGACCGCGAGGGCATGAAGGAATTGCTCAACGGGCTGATGATCCCGGCACAGGGCTTCATGCCGCCGGGCTCGGCCTGGTTCGGCCACCCGACCTTCAAGCCGACCTACGACCCCGAAGCCGCCAAGAAGCTCCTGGCCGAGGCCGGCTACGGCCCGAACAAGCCCATCGTCACCAAGATCCTGATCGCGCCGTCGGGCTCGGGCCAGATGCAGCCCCTGCCGATGAACGAGTTCATCCAGCAGAACCTCGCGGATGTCGGCATCAAGGTCGAGTTCGAGGTGGTCGAGTGGAACACGCTCATCAACCTGTGGCGCGCGGGCGCTAAGTCCGACATGTCGCGCAAGGCGACGGGGATGAACTTCTCCTACTTCATCCAGGACCCCTTCACGGGCTTCATCCGCCACCTCCAGTGCAACCTCGCGGCGCCCAACGGCACCAACTGGGGCCATTACTGCGACCCCGAGATGGACAAGCTCTTCGACCAGGTCCGCACCACCTTCGACCCGGCCGAGCAGACCAAGGTCCTGGAGAAGGTGCACGAGAAGTACGTCGACGACGCCCTGTTCCTGATGGTGGCCCACGACACCAATCCGCGTGCCATGAGCCCCAAGGTGAAGGGCTTCGTGCAGGCGCAGAACTGGTTCCAAGACTTCTCGCCGATCTCGATGGGCAAGTGATCGGGCAAGTGGTTGAGCAAGTGACGATGAAGGTCGCAGTCATGAACCCTCCCCCGCTGCGGGGGGAGGGTGGTCGCGCAGGAACCGGGGGAGGGGCATGCCGCATCCGGCAAAGTCGCCTCCGCTCCCGCCTGCTCCGCAGGTACCCTCTTCCGCAGAGGAGAGAGGGCTGAGAACATGCTGAAGTTCATCCTCAAGCGCCTGCTCACCGTGACGCCGGTGGCGCTCGGCGTGAGCGTCGTCTGCTTCATGCTGGTCCACCTCGCCCCCGGCGATCCCTTGAGCGCGGTGCTCCCGGTGGACGCCACGCAGGAGACCATCGACGCCATGCGGGCGGCCTACGGCTACGACAAGCCGCTGCCCGTCCAGTACGTGATCTGGCTCTGGCACGTGCTTCAGGGCGATCTCGGCATCTCCATCGCCACCGGCCGCCCCGTGGTGCAGGAGGTCGGGCGGGCCGTGGTGAACAGCCTGATCCTGGCCTCCGTGGCGACGCTGATCGGCTTCACCTTCGGGTGCCTGTTCGGCTTCGTGGCCGGCTACTTCCGCAACTCGGTCCTGGACCGGCTCGCCTCGGCGGTCTCGGTCTTCGGGGTGAGCGTGCCGCATTACTGGCTCGGCATGGTGCTGGTCATCGTGTTCTCGGCCCAACTCGGCTGGCTGCCGCCCACTGGGGCCGGGCCCGACGGCTCGGGCAACTGGCGGCCCGATCTCGACCACCTGCGCTACATCATCCTGCCGGCCCTCACGATGTCGGTGATTCCCATGGGCGTCATCGCCCGCACCATCCGGGCGCTGGTGGGCGACATCCTCGCGCAGGACTTCGTCGGTGCGCTCCGGGCCAAGGGCATGAGCGAGTTCGGCGTGTTCCGGCACGTCGTCAAGAACGCGGCCCCGACGGCGCTGGCCATCATGGGCCTGCAACTCGGCTACCTGCTGGGCGGCTCGATCCTGATCGAGACCGTGTTCGCCTGGCCCGGCACCGGCTTCCTCCTCAACGCCGCGATCTTCCAGCGCGACCTGCCCCTGCTGCAGGGCTCGATTCTCGTCCTGGCGATGTTCTTCGTCGCCCTCAACCTCATCGTCGACGTCGTCCAGACGGCGCTCGACCCGCGCATCGAGAGGGGCTGATGGCACGCGCGACACAGGCCGCCGCACCGATCCTCGACATCGCCGGCGGGGCCGCCCCGGCGCCGACGGCGCCGGACGCCTTCGTGCCCTCGCGGGGGTTCTGGGGGCAGGTCGGCCACAAGCTCCTGCGCGATCCCGTAGCGATGGCCGCCGCCGGCATCATTCTGGCGATCGTGGCGGTGGCGCTGCTCTCGCCCTGGATCACCCCGATGGACCCCTATCGCGGCTCGATGCTGCGGCGCCTGAAGCCTATCGGCGACGCCACCTACCTCCTGGGCTCGGACGAACTCGGCCGCGACATGCTGAGTCGCCTGATGATGGGCGGGCGCCTGTCCCTGTTCATCGGGGTCACCCCCGTCATCCTCGCCTTCGTCATCGGATCCGGCATCGGCATCCTGGCCGGCTACGTCGGCGGCTGGGTCAACACCGTGCTGATGCGCACGGTGGACGTGTTCTTCGCGTTCCCCTCGGTGCTGCTCGCCATCGCGCTCTCTGGCGCCCTGGGCGCGGGCATCTTCAACTCGATCGTGTCGCTGACCTGCGTGTTCGTGCCCCAGATCGCCCGCGTGGCCGAGAGCGTGACTACCCAGATCCGCGCCCGCGACTACGTCGACGCCGCCCGCCTCTCCGGCGCCTCGACCCTGATGATCCTGCGCGTGCAGGTGCTCGGCAACGTGCTGGGGCCGATCTTCGTCTACGCCACCAGCCTCATCAGCGTATCGATGATCCTGGCCTCCGGCCTCTCCTTCCTCGGCCTCGGCGTGAAGCCGCCGGAGCCCGAATGGGGCCTGATGCTGAACACCCTGCGCACGGCGATCTACGTGAACCCGATGGTCGCGGCCCTGCCGGGGCTGGCCATCTTCATCGTCTCGATCTCGTTCAACCTGTTCTCCGACGGCCTGCGGTCCGCCATGGAAGTGAAAGTATGAGCCAGCCCATCGGCCTCGCCACCGTCCCGATCGCCCGCGACCGGGGCGGCCCGGCTCAGCCCCTCCTCACCGTCGACCGACTTGTGAAGCACTTCCCCGTCAAGAAGGGCATCGGCGGCACCAAGGCGGTGGTGCGAGCGGTGGACGGCGTCGATTTCGAAATCCTGAAGGGCGAGACCCTCGGCGTGGTCGGCGAGTCGGGCTGCGGCAAGTCCACTACCGCCCGGCTCATCATGGGCCTGATCCGCCACGATTCCGGCGACCTGCTGTTCGACGGCGAGCGCATCGGCAGCCGGGCGCTGCCCCTGCGGGACTTCCGGGCCCAGGCCCAGATGGTGTTTCAGGACAGCTACTCCTCCCTGAATCCGCGCATGACCGTCGAGGGGTCCATCGCCTTCGGGCCACAGGTGCACGGGATCCCGAAGCGCCAGGCCATCGAGCGCGCCCGCAGCCTGCTCGCCCGGGTGGGGCTGGAGCCGGCGCGCTTCGCGGCGCGCTACCCGCACGAGCTCTCAGGCGGCCAGCGCCAGCGGGTGAACATCGCCCGGGCGCTCGCCCTCGAACCCCGCCTCGTGGTGCTCGACGAGGCGGTCTCGGCCCTCGACAAGTCGGTGGAGGCGCAGGTGCTGAACCTGCTGATGGATTTGAAACAGGAGTTCAACCTCACCTACCTCTTCATCAGCCACGACCTCAACGTGGTGCGCTTCATCTGCGACCGGGTGGCGGTAATGTATCTCGGTCAGGTGGTGGAGATCGGCCCCGCCGACACGGTGCTGGCCGCTCCGGCCCATCCCTACACGGCCGCGCTCCTGTCCTCGATGCCCTCGATGGACCCGGATGCGCGGACCACGGTGGCGCCGCTTGCCGGCGACCCGCCGAACCCCATCGACCCGCCCGCCGGCTGCCGCTTCCACCCGCGCTGCGCCCTCGTCGAAGAGGTCTGCCGCGGCACGGTCCCGCCCCTCGACGGCCGCGATGCGCGCCACCGCGTCGCCTGCCTCGCCCGCCAGCCCGGCTCGGGCCATTCCCTGTCGCCCAGCCTGACGGTGGCCGCATGAGCGTATCGGCACCCGAGCCGGCCGTCGCGATCCGCGGCCTGACGGTGGTCTTCGGCGGCGTGGTCGAGGCCGTGGACGGGGTCGACCTCACCCTGGAGCGCGGCCAGGCCGTGGCGCTGATCGGCGAGTCCGGCTCCGGCAAGAGCGTCACCCTTCGGGCGATCATGCGCCTGAACCCGGAGCGCCGGACGCGGATCGGCGGCACGATCCGGGTTGGCGGCGCGGACGTGATGGCCCTGTCGCCCAAAGCCCTGCGGGCCCTGCGCGGCCGGGCCGTGGCGATGATCTTCCAGGAGCCGCTCCTGGCCCTCGATCCCGTCTACACGGTGGGCCAGCAGATCACCGAGGCGATCCGCCAGCACGAGCGGATCAGCGCCGGGGCGGCCCGCCAGCGCGCCCTGGCCCTGTTCGAGCGGGTCCGCATTCCGAGCCCGGAGCGGCGCCTCGACGCCTATCCGCACGAGATGTCGGGGGGCATGCGCCAACGCGCGATGATCGCTCTGGCGCTCGCCTGCCGGCCGCAGGTCCTGCTCGCCGACGAGCCGACCACGGCGCTCGACGCCACCGTTCAGATCCAGATCCTGCTGCTCCTGCGCGAATTGCAGGCGGAGCTCGGCCTCTCGACGATCTTCGTCACCCACGACCTCGGCGCCGCCGTGGAGGTCGCGGACCGGATCGCGGTGATGTATGCCGGCCGCATCGTCGAGGAGGGCTCCGCCCGGGACGTGGTGCTCGCCCCCCACCACCCCTACACGATCGGCCTCCTGCGCAGCCGCGCCGATGGGGCGCTCGCCAAGGGCACGCGCCTGAAGACGATCCCCGGCAGCCCGCCCGACCTCGCCAACCGCCCGCCGGGCTGCCCCTTCGCCCCGCGCTGCTTCCTCGCCGAGGCGCGCTGCCGGGTCGAGGCGCCACCTTACGTCAACGTGAAGCCGGACCACCGCGCCGCCTGTTGGCGTACGGAAGCGGCGCACGCAGCGTTCACGGAGGACAAGGCGCAGGTGCTGGAAGCGGCTATGTAGCGTCGCGCGTCGGCTCCGACCTTCGGGGGCCGCTTTGACGTCGGCTCGGCTAGGCCGCCGCACGAGTCAAAAGCACGAAGAGATAGAAGGCTTGGCCGCCCGTCACGATGACGATCGCGGGGAGAAGGTCTCTGACGGCCCGTGCACCGTCGTGATCGTATCGGCGTGTGATCAGGATCGATGCCATCACGAAGCATCCGATCATGGGACCGAAGCTGAGCGCCATCCACTTCGGGGCGTACCATGTCGGGCGACCGTCGATCCCCCACTGCATCGGGAGGAAGCTCGCCTCACTGAATCGAACGCTCGCGACCCAAGACAGGCAAGTGAGAACAGCGACCGTCGCCGCGACGATCAGATAGGCACGCCTCATCGGTTGGTAAAACTCCAGGCTTCATCGACGACAGATGATAACCTGGAGGTGTTTCTTTCGAATGACCCAGGTGTGCGAGATTCGAAGGTTGTCCGAAATCGCCGGTCTGACGAAGCTCCCGGACTGACGTCACCCCAGCCGCAAGCCCGCCTTCGCCTTGCAGCGCTGCAGGTACAGGCTGGTCCCCAACGCCAGTCCGATCACCGCGAGCGACAGGCCGGTGGTGAGGGTGCCCAGCGCGTAGATCTCCGGCGTGGTGACGGTGGTGGTCAGGCCCTGCAGCTCCAGTGGCAGGGTGTTGCGGCCGCCGATGGCCTGGCTGGTGCGGGCGAGCTCGTCGAAGGACAGGGTGAAGCCGAACAACGCGACGCCGACCAGCGAGGGGCCGAGGATCGGCACCACCACGTGACGCAGGGTCTGAGACCCGGTGGCGCCGAGGTCGCGGGCGGCCTCCTCGTAGGCCGGGTCGAACCGGTTGAAGACCGCGAACATGATCAGGAGGCCGAAGGGCAGGGTCCAGGTGAGGTGGGCGCCCAGCGCCGAGGTGTAGAGCCCCATCAGGGTACCGTGCTCCTGCAGCCAGCCCCATCCGGTCTCGGCCGCAGCCCATTTCACCGCCTCGTCGAGAAGCCGGAATTCCAACCCGATGCCGAGCGAGACCACGATCGAGGGGACGATCAGGCTCGCGACCGCAACCGTGAACAGCGCGCCCTCGCCGCGAAAGCGCTTGCGGAAGGCGAGGCCGGCGAAGAACGCGATGACGACGGTGAGCCCCATCACCACGAGGCCGAGTCGCAGGGAGCGCCAGAGGGCGCCCCAGATGTCGACGATCCCGAGCCCGGCCCAGAGCTTGCCGAACCAGTGCGTCGAGACCCCGTTCATCGGGAAGGTGAGGCCCCCCTGCGGCCCCTGGAAGCTGAGGACGAGGATCGTCAGCGTCGGCCCGTACAGGAAGGCCACGAAGAGGGCGAAGAACGCCGCCAGGGCGTAGAAGGCCGGGGAGCGGCGGCGGTCGCTCACGTCTAGAGTTCCTTCCGCAAGTCAATGAGCCGGGTCATGGCCACGATCATCAGCATCACGGCGCCCAGCAGGACCACCGCGTTGGCCGCGGCCGCCGGCAGCTGCAGGGCCGACATCTGGACCTGGATGACCTTGCCGACCGAGGCGATCTGCTGGCCGCCCATGACGCCGACGGTGACGAAGTCGCCCATCACCAGGGTCACCACGAAGATCGACCCGATGGCGATGCCGGGCTTGGCCAGGGGCACCACCACGTTCCAGAGGGTCTGCCAGCCGGTGGCGCCGGAATCATAGGCCGCCTCGATCAGCGACCGGTCGATGCGCGCCATGCTGTTGAAGATCGGCACGATCATGAAGACCGTGTTGAGGTGCACGAAGGCGAGCACCACCGAGAAGTCGGAATAGAGCAGGCCCTCGATGGGCGTCCTGATCAGCCCCATCCCCATCAGGGTGTCGTTGACGAGGCCGTTGCGGCCCAGCAGCGGGATCCAGGAGATCATCCGGATCACGTTCGAGGTCCAGAACGGAATCGTGCAGACGAGGAACAGCGCCATCTGCATGGTGCGCGAGCGGACGTGGAAGGCGACGAAGTAGGCCACCGTGAAGCCGATCCCCAGGGTGAAGGCCCAGGTCAGCGCGCAGAATTTCAGGGTCGAGAGGTAGGTCCGCACGGTGGTGCAGGCATCCGCCGTGTTGAGGCAGCCCTCGAACACGTCGATGTAATTCTGCACCGTGAAGGCGGGAATGATCTCGTACTCGTTGTACTCCCAGAAGCTGACGATCAGGGTCAGGCCCAGGGGCACCACGAAGAACACCAGGAAGACGAGCACCATCGGCGCGGCCTGGAGGTAGGCCAGCGCCTGCCGGCGGCGGGTCCTCGTCGTGAGGCTGGCGGCGGGGGCCTTGGCGGGCGGCGCCTCCGTCACGGCGGCGGGAAGGGCGATGTCGGTCATGGCGCAACCCTCGTGACAGGCGAAACCCTCCCCCCCTCTGCGGGGGAGGGCGTTCGCATCGTCGCCCCGCTCACGCGGCGATGAACTCGTTCCACTTACGGACCATGTAGGTGTTCTCGTCCATCACGGCGTTCCAGCAGGCGACGCTGCCCATGCGGGTCTCGAAGGAGCCGCCGTCGCGGGTGGCGCCGGCCTTCTCCAGCACGCTGCCGTCCGGTCCCTTGATGTCCTTTTCGGCGGGCTTGCCCTCCATCCAGTACGCCCACTCGTAGGGCTCCATGTGCGCCTTGGCCGTCTCCAGCACGGCCGAGTAGTAGCCCTGTCGGTTGAGGTAGGCGCCGGCCCAGCCGGAGAGGAACCAGTTGATGAAGTCGTAGGCCGCATCCAGCTTGCGGCCCGTCAGGGTCTTGGGCAGGCCGAAGCCGGTGGCCCAGGCCCGGTAGCCCTCCTTGAGGGGCTGGTAGGTGCAGGCCACGCCCTGGCTGCGGACCTTGGTGACGGCGGGCGACCACATCGACTGGATCACGGTTTCGCCCGATGCCATCAGGTTCACGGATTCGTTGAAGTCCTGCCAGAAGGCGCGGAACTGGCCGGCGCGCTTGGCCTCGATCAGCAGCTTGATGGTGCGATCGATCTCGGCCTTCGTCATGTTGCCCTTGTCGGGATAGGTGTAGTCGCCCGTGGCCTCGATCACCATGGCGGCATCCATGATGCCGATGGAGGGGATGTTGAGGATCGAGGCCTTCCCCTTGAATTCGGGGTTCAGGAGTTCCTTCCAGCTCGCGATCGGGCGCTTGATCAGGTCCGGGCGGATGCCGAGGGTGTCGGCGTTGTAGGTGGTGGGGATCAGGGTGATCCACTCGGTGGGCGAACCCGCGAAGGTCTTCGCGTTTTGTCCCTCGAGATAGAAGACCTTCTTGGGCGCCGTGCCCTGGTCGCCGATCGTCTTGCCCCCGACCTGGCCCTTGGTGAAGACTGGGGTGATGTTGTCGGCCTGCTTGATCCGACGGGCATCCATGCCCTGGATGTTGCCCGAGGGGATGAGCTTCTTCAGGCTGAAGAACTCCGTGTCGAGGAGGTCGAAGGAATTCGGCTGCGTCACCACGCGCTTGGTCACCTCGTCGGTGACGACGGGGATGTACTCGATGGTGATCCCGAGATCCTCCTTCACCTTGCGGGCGATGTCGCCGGACTGGTTCACGGCGGTGCCGAGGTAGCGCAGGGTCACGGGTTCGGCCGCGATCACGTTGGGAAAGCCGGTGATCGGACCGGCGCCGAGGGCCAGTCCGGTGGCACCCGCGCCTTGGAGCAGGGTGCGGCGGCTCAGCTTGATCGTGGTCGTCATGCAGGCTCCTCTGAGGAAACGCGGTCGGGTCAGGCGCTCAGGCGATGGGCGGCGTCGGCGTCCCAGCCCAGCGGCACGGTCTGGCCGAGGGCGAGGGGGGCGCCCGCATAGGCCGCGTCGTCGATCACCGCCGTCAGCGCGGTGGCGGGTATTCCGCCGAGGCCGTCGGCCGCGAAGCCCACATGCACGCTGGTGCCCTGGTACTCCACCGAGACGACGCGGGCCGGCACCGCGTCCGGGCCGGCTTGCGCGCCGAGGCGCATCCGGTCGGCACGCACCGCCACCTCGCTCGCGTCCGCCAGGCGGATGACGTTGTGGCCGCCGATGAAGCGGGCGACGAAGGCGGTGGCCGGGCGTTCGAACACGGTGCGGGGGGCGGCCGCCTGCTCGATGCGTCCACCATTCATCACCACCACGAGGTCGGAGAGCGCCATCGCCTCCTCCTGGCTGTGGGTGACGTGGATGAAGGTGATGCCGAGTTCGGCCTGCAGCCGCTTCAGCTCGGTCCGCATCCGCACCCTCAGGAATGGATCGAGGGCCGAGAGCGGCTCGTCGAGGAGCAGGACCTTGGGTCCGGTGACCAGCGCGCGGGCGAGCGCCACGCGCTGCTGCTGGCCACCGGAGAGTTGCGCCGGCAAGCGCTCCGCCAGATGGGCCATCTGAACGAGGTCGAGCATCGCCAGCGCCTTGGCGCGGCGCTCGGCTTTCGCGATGCCGCGCATCTTCAGGCTGAAGGCGACGTTGTCACGGCAATTCAAGTGGGGGAACAGGGCGTAGCTCTGGAACATCATCGCCGTGCCGCGCTCGGCCGGCGTGGCATCCCCCACGGAGCGCGGGCCGATGACCACGTCGCCGCCGGACACCGTCTCGTGGCCGCCGATCATCCGCAGGGTCGTGGTCTTGCCGCAGCCCGAGGGGCCGAGCAGGCAGCAATAGGCGCCCGAGCGCACCTTCAGATCGATGCCGTCCACGGCGGTCGTGTGGCCGTAGCGCTTGGTCAGGCGGATCAGCTCGACGTCCATGCGTTGTCTCCCCGCCCGATCCCCAGCAAAGGACGGGCCAGACGATCCCCGTTTCGCCACCCAAACCGTCTCCGGTCGACGGCAACCGGGCTGGCGCGCGCCGCCCGGGGGCGGCCGGCCGGATCAGGCGGCAGATCCCGGCCCCGGCGTCCGGTCGAGGACCCGTCCGCGCCCGGGCGGCCCGGTCACCCGCCCATCCTCGGCGACGACCTCGCCCCGCGCGAGGGTCATCACCGGCCAGCCCGTCACGGAAAACCCCTCCCAGGGGGTGTAGTCCGCCCCGTGGTGGAGGTTGGCCTGCCGGATCGTCTCGCGGCGGTTCGGATCCCACAGCGTCAGGTCGGCGTCGAAGCCGATTCCGATCGAGCCCTTGCGCGGGTAGAGCCCATAGAGCTTGGCGTGGTTGGTGGCGGTGAGTTCCACGAAGCGATTGAGGGAGATGCGCCCCGCCGAGACGCCTTCCGAGAACAGGATGGGCAGACGGGTCTCGATGCCCGGGATGCCGTTGGGCACCCAGCGGAAGGAGGTCCGGCCCTTCGGGTTCAGCTTGCCGGCGGGATCGTCGTAGCGGAAGGGGCAATGGTCGGAGGAGACCACGTCGAACAATCCGGTCTGGATCCCGCGCCAGATCGCGGCCTGGTTGGAGGCCTCGCGCGGCGGCGGCGAGCAGACGTACTTGGCCCCCGCCATCGGGTCGTCTGAGCCGAAACCCTTCATGTGGTCGGCGGTCAGGGTCAGGTATTGCGGGCAGGTCTCGGCGTGGATCTTCAGGCCGCGCTCCCGGCCCCAGGCGATCTGCTCCATGGCCTGCTGGCCCGAGACGTGGACGATGACGATCGGCAGGTCGACGAGCTCGGCGTGGCTGATGGCCCGGTGCGCCGCCTCGCGCTCGACCACCTGCGGCCGGGACAGGGCATGGCCGAAGGGGCGCGTCTCGCCGGCCTTCTCCAGTCGCTCGGTCATGTAGCGGATCGCGTCGTAGCCCTCCGCATGGACCATGACGCGGGCGCCTTCGCGGCGGGCCAGATCGAACACGTCGAGGATCTGGCGGTCGTTCAGGACGAGGTCGTCATAGGTCATAAATACTTTGAAGGAGGTGTAACCCTCCGCGATCAGGCCCGGCAGCTCCTGCCCGAGCACCGCCGGCGTCGGGTCCGAGACGATGAGGTGGATGGCGACATCGATGTGGCACTGCCCCTCCGCCAGCGCCCGGTAGGCATGGGTCGCCGCGCGGAGCGACGCGCCCCGGGGCTGGAGCGCGAAGGGCATCACGCAGGTGTTGCCACCGGCCGCCGCCGCGCGAGTCGCGGAGGCGAAGTCGTCCGCCATGACGATGCCGGGGCCGGACGCCTGCGCGATGTGGACGTGGCTGTCGATGCCCCCGGGCAGGACGAGGAGGCCGGAGGCGTCGATCGTGCGGGCCGCATCGGCGATCCGCTCGCCGATCGCCGCGATGCGACCGCCGCGGATGCCGAGATCGGCGGCGAACGTGTCGGTGGCGGTGACCAGCGTGCCGCCCCGGATGGCGAGGTCGAAGTCGGGCATGGCGTCAGTCCCTCACACGGGCGATGATCGCCACCGGGCCGCCGCCGTCCGGTCCCTGATGCTCAGCACCGCCCGAGACGAACAGATCGGTGCGCCCGATCGCGGCGGCGGCAACCCCGCCCACGAGGGCGCGGGCGTGCCGGGTGGCATTGATGTCGCTGTCGTCGTTCATGATGTGGCGCCGGCCCCGGATCAGCCCGTCATGCGAAGGCTCCGCCTTGGCGAGCAGGGCGATCACGCGTTCCGATTCCCCGGGGGCCAGCTGGCCCGAAGGGGGAAACCCGAGATCCGCCAGGACACCCTGGATCGCGCCGAAATCGATGCCGTCGCGCATGACCCGGTGGGCGATGGCGTGGGGGCCGGACCAGCCGGGGGCATTGCCCAGGACGATGACCTCATTGCGCATCAGCTCGATGCCGGCTGACGCACTCGCGCGCCCGGAATAGAGGTCGCGCCGCGTGCCGATGGCCGCGTCCGAAAGCTCTTCGCCCGAGACCTCTCCCAGGGCCAGGGCGATGCCCAGGGCCGAGGCGCCGCGCGACAAGCCCATGGAGGCGTAGGTGTCGTGGGTGGCCACACTTTCCCCGCGCTCGGCGGCCTCATGGATGCGGGCGCTGGTGAGGAGCGGGCACTTCACCTGCACGAGGTGGACGTCCTCCGGATCGTCGAGCCCGGCCTGGGCCATGGCTTCGCCGACCGCCGCGGCCGTCGCCCGCACCTGTGCCATCCGGCCGATCGCCTCGGGCCGGAAATCGGCCGTGAAGGCGGTGCCGATCGCCAGCGCCGACGCACCTTCGGCCTCGGGACCATCGCGGCGCGCCAGCACGAGGAGGTGGGGAGAGAGCCCGCCCTCGGTGCCGCCCGACATGACCAGGGCGACCCGTGCGCCGACCGCCGCGGGCGTGCAGCCCATCGCGCCGGCGAGGGCGGTCTCCAGCGCCATCACGGCGAGCGGGCGGGTGAAGTCGTTGACGCAGCCGTTGCCCTCGGTCTTGCCGAAGATCGCCACGATCTCGTCCGCCGTCACGGCGCCGGCGGCGATGAGGTCCATCACCCCCGAGACGTCGGCGGGATGACGGGTCGGCACGCGGAAGACGAGGCATTCGGGCATGGCGGGTTCGCGTCTGGATGAGAGGACGGGCCAAGCTAGGCCGCGCGTCCGGCCCGCGCGAGTGCTGGTTTGCGCACGCCGCGCTCCCGAACGGGCAACGGTCGGGATGGACCGAACGGTACGGCTCTTGCCGGGCCGGGGGCGACAAGGTGGTCGATGCCAGCGCGACCCGGTTTGGAGCTGCACGATTTGTGGCTTTCTGCCCCCGGGGGTGGCGCTCAATTGTCCGATCTGACCAAGCGGACGGCAATCGCGCCCTCGATCGACGGCGATGACCGATCTGTGGGTTTTGTTGGCATTGCTTTTGCCAAGCTGGGTTTCGCGAGGCCCTGACAGCGTCCGGCGGCGGACACGGCCTCCCGCCGGCAATCCTGAGGAGCACGAACGCATGACAGACCCGACGATCAGCCGGCGCGGCGCGCTCAAGCTCGGCACGGCCGCCGCGGCGGGCGCCCTCGCGACGCCGTTCCTCGCCCGCCACGGCCTCGCCGCCGAGGAACCGATCAAGCTCGGGAGCCTCCTCGACGGCAGCGGCGCCCTCGGCCTCGAGGGCAAGCGGATGATCGAGACAACCGAATACGCGGTGGAACTGATCAACAAGGCCGGCGGCCTCCTCGGACGGCCGATCAAGATCATCGCCTACGACACCCAGTCGAGCATGCAGCTCTACACGCAGTACGCCCAGCAACTCGCACTGAAGGAGAAGGTCGACGTCATCCAGGGTGGCATCACATCGGCCTCGCGCGAGGCGATTCGGCCGATCTTCGGCCGGTCCAAGACCCTGTACTTCTACAACACCCAATACGAGGGCGGCGTCTGCGACCGCAACGTGTTCTGCACCGGCACGACGCCGGCCCAGACCGTGAATCACCTCGTCGACTATGCACTGAAGACCTGGGGGAAGAAGGCCTACATCATCGCGGCCGACTACAATTACGGCCATATCACCGCGAGCTGGATGACGAAGTTCATGAAGGAGGGCGGCGGCTCGGTCGCCGGTACCGACTTCTTCCCCCTCGACGTGACGAATTTCTCCTCCGCGATCAGCCGAATCCAGCAGGCCCAGCCCGACCTCGTGCTCTCGGCCCTGGTGGGCGCCAACCATTCGGGCTTCTACCGCCAGTGGGACGCCGCCGGGATGAAGGGCCGGATTCCCGTGGCTTCCTCGGTCTTCGGGCTCGGCGACGAACTCACCACCATGGATGCTTCGACCACCACCGGCATCGTCACCTGCTACGGCTGGTACAACGACCTGCCCGACGCCCGGAGCGTCGCGTTCGTCAAGGGGATGCAGGCCAAGTTCGGCGCCGACGTCACCGACCTCAGCGAACTCGACACCGCCACCTACGACGGCATCATGCTCTGGGCCGAGGGGGTGAAGAAGGCCGGCTCCCTCGACCGCGACAAGGTCATCGCCGCCCTGGAATCCGGCATCTCCTACGAGGGTCCGACCGGCAAGGTGACCATGGACGGGGCGACCCACCATACCATCCGCAACACCTACCTCGCCCGGCCCAAGGACAAGAAGTGGGAGATCCTCGCGAGCTTCCCGGAACAGTTCCCCGCCGACACGGCCGGCGCCTGCGACCTCCTGAAGAATCCGAAGATCAACAAGCAGTTCACCCCCGACCTGAAGGGTTGAGGGTGAGCATGGCGCCCGATCTCGTCGGCCTCCTCGCCTTCAACGTCCTGGCGGGCATCGCGACACTCGCGCTGATCACCCTCGGCCTCGGGGTGATCTACGGAATGATGCGGATCATCAACCTCGCCCATGGCGAGTTCATGATGCTCGGCGCCTACACGGCGGTGGCCGCCTCCGATGCCGGCCTCAACATCTGGGTCGCCATGCTGGTGCTGCCGCCCCTCGTGGTCGGCCTCATCGGCCTCGTCCTCGAGCGCACCGTCATCCGCTTCCTCTACGGGCGCATGATGGACACGATGCTGGCGACCTGGGGGATCAGCCTCGGGCTGATCGGCCTCGTCACGTCGATCTACGGCAACGTGGTCCGGGGCGTGTCCACGCCGGTCGGGAGCTTCGAGATCGGGCGCTACGGCGCGAGCCTCTACAGCCTGGTCATCGTGGCGGTGGCCTGCGCGGCCCTGGCCGGCCTCTACCTGCTCCTGCGCCTTACGAGGTTCGGGCTGATCCTGCGGGCGACGATGCAGAACCCGCGCATGGCGGCCTCCCTGGGGGTTTCGCCGGACCGGATCTACATGGCGACCTTCGCCCTCGGGGCCGGCCTGGCGGGTCTCGCCGGCGGGGTGCTCGCACCGATCTCCGGCATCTCGCCGGCCATGGGGGCGGCCTACATCTCGCGCGCCTTCATCACAGTGCTGGGCGGCGGCCCGGCGATCCTCACCGGCACGGGGCTCGCCTCGACCCTGTTCGGGGTCATCAACGAGCTCGTCTCGTTCAAGACCACCCCCGTCATCGGCGACGTGGCCCTTCTGGTCGCCGCAGTCCTGCTCATCCGCGTGCTGCCCCAGGGCATCACCGGCCGCTACCTGAGGCGCAGCCTATGACCCGTCCCCCGTCGCCGCTCCGAGCCCTGGTCCGTCCGGCGGCCCTGAGCTTCCTCGCCATGGTCGCCTCGGGCCTCGTCATCCTGTTCGGAGCCCCCCACCTCCTCGACACCTTTGGCCTCGTGCAGATGACGGGCTTCGTGGCCATGGCGATGTTCGCCCTCAGCCAGGGCTTCATCTGGGGCTATGGCGGCGTGATGTCGTTCGGGCAGGCCGCCTTCCTGGGCCTCGGCGGCTACGCCTACGCCGTCGCGGTCCTGAACCTCGGTGACTCGACCCTGCCGGTTCTGCTCGCCATCGTGGTGCCGATGCTGTTCGCGGGATTGCTCGGCTACTTCATGTTCTACGGCCGAATCTCGGACGCCTATATCGGGGTGATCACCCTGACGGTCTCGGTGATCCTGTTCCAGCTCGTGAACACCACCTCGGGCAGCCAGTACCGGATCGGCGAGGCCGAACTCGGCGGCTTCAACGGCATCCCGGCCATCCCGGCCCTCAACCTGCCGGGCGATGCCGGCAACCCGCTCGACCCCGAGGGGATCTGGTATGCCGCGATGGGGAGCCTCATCCTCGTCTACGTGGTCCTGCGCGCCATCCTGGCGAGCCGGTTCGGCCGCGTGGTCGTGGCGATCCGCGAGAACGAGACCCGGGCGCAGCTCATCGGCTACGATCCGCGCCTTTACAAGCTCCTGGCCTTCATGATCTCGGCCGGCATCGCCGGCCTCGGTGGCTGCCTGTTCGCGAATTGGGGCGGTTTCATCAGCCCCACGGTCTTCGGCCTCACCATGTCGGCCCAGGTGATCATCTTCGTTCTCGTCGGCGGACTCGGCACCCTGCTCGGCCCGATCCTCGGGGCGGTACTGATACAGTGGCTGACCATCGAGGCCGGCGCCCAGAGCCTCATCGATTCCAACCTCGGCCTCGGCGCGATCCTGGTCACCTTCGTGCTGCTGATCCCGCAGGGTCTGGTGCCGGTGGCCCGCAACCTCTTCCTGCGCCTCGGCACGGCGCTCATCGGCCGGCGGATGCGGGCCAAGCCCCTCGGGCCCGCCCCGGGCGCGGCCCTGGCCGGGGAGGTCCGTCGATGAGCGTGTCCCCCGCGGCGAAACCCCTCCGCCCCCTGCTGGAAGCCAAGGGCGCCACCATGCGCTTCGGCGGCGTCACCGCCGTCAACGCGGTCGACTTCGTCCTCGGGGAGGTGGAGCTGCGCTGTCTCATCGGTCCGAACGGCGCGGGAAAGAGCACCTTCTTCAAGATGCTCACCGGCCAGCTCACGGCGAGCGCCGGGCGCATCCACTTCCGCGACACCGACATCACGGCCGCGCACCCGCACGAGATCGCCCGCCTCGGGGTCGGCATCAAGACGCAGGTTCCCAACGTCTTCAACGGCCTGTCGGTGCGCGAGAACGTCTTCGTCGCGGCGGGCCGCAAGAAGTCGCTCGCCCGCACCCGCGCCATCGTCGAGGAGACGCTGACCCGCCTCAAGCTCACCGAGATCGCCACCCGCCTCGTCGGGCAGCTCGCCCACGGCCAGCGTCAATGGGTCGAGATCGCCACGGTCCTGGCCCAGGAGCCGGAGCTGATCCTCCTCGACGAGCCCGCCGCCGGGATGACGAAGGAGGAGGTCGAGCGCACCGCCGCCCTCATCCGCGAGATCAACCGCACCCATGCGGTCATCGTGGTGGAGCACGACATGCCGTTCATCCGGATGATCGCCAAGACCGTGACCGTGTTCAACCAGGGCCGCATCCTGATCGAGGGCGATGTCGACACGGTACTGTCCGACGCCCGCGTCCGCGACGTCTATCTGGGCAAGCAGGCCGCATGACCGCCCCCCTCCTCGCCGTCGACGACCTGCATTCCGGCTACGGCCGCATCCCGATCCTCGGCGGCGTGTCGCTGCAGGTGAATGAGGGCGCGTTCGTCGGCATCCTCGGCCATAACGGCATGGGCAAGTCGACCCTGCTGCGGACGCTCACCGGCAACCTGCCCGCCACGGCCGGATCGATCACCTTCGACGGGCGCGACATCACCCGGCTCTCCCCGACCGCCCGGGCCCGGGCCGGCATCGGCTACGTGCCGCAGGGGCGCGAGATCTTTCCGGCGCTCAGCGTCCACGAGAACCTGCGGATGGGCTGCCTTCTGTCGCGCGACAGGGAGGAGGCGGTGATCGCCGACATCCTCACCCTGTTCCCGCGCCTGAAGGCCTATCTCGACCGGCCGGGCGGTGCCCTCTCGGGGGGCGAACAGCAATTGCTGGCCCTGGCCCGCTGCCTCTGCGGGGCCCCCCGCATCATCCTCCTCGACGAGCCCACCGAGGGCATCCAGCCCTCGATCATCGAGGAGATCATCGAGACGCTCCGGGCGATCGGCCGGCAACGGGGCCTCGCGGTGCTGCTGGTGGAGCAGAACCTGAACTTCATCGCGTCCCTCTCGCAGCGCGTGCTGATCCTGCAGAAGGGCCGCATCACCCGCGAAGTCCCGCCCGATGTCGCCCGCGACCGGGCGATGATCGACGAGTTCGTCGGCATGGCCTGAGGGCCACACCCCCGTTTTTTCCAGTCAGGAGACGTCCGGCATGGATGCCACGACACGCAGCCCCTTCGACGTGGTCGAGATGACCCTGGCCGATGCGGCCGACGCCTTTGCCAGCGGTGTGACCTCCGAGGCGCTGACGCAGGCCTTCCTCGATCGCATCGCGGCGCACAACCCGCACTACAACGCCCTCATCGTCATGAACCCGGACGCCCTGGCCGATGCCCGCGCCATCGATGTCCGGCGCGCGGCCGGCGAGGCCCTGGGGCCGCTGGCCGGCGTTCCCGTGGTGATCAAGGACCCGATGGACATGGCCGGGCTGCCGACCACCGCCGGCTGGCACTTCCTGAGCGCCCGGACCGGCGGCGTCGACCTCATCCCGGAGACCGACTCGCCCGTGGTGGCGCGGATGCGGGCCGCCGGCTGCGTCATGCTCGGCAAGACCAACGTGCCGGTGCTGAGCGCCACCGGCAGCCACGCCAACGACAGCTGGGCCGGCCCGACCTTGAACGCGGCCGCGCCCGAGAGCCTGCCCGGCGGCAGCAGCGCCGGGACGGCGACTGCCGTCGGCGCCAGCTTCGCGGTGCTGGGCCTCGCCGAGGAAACGGGCGGGTCGATCCAGAATCCCGCTTCGGCGCAGGGGCTGGTCGGCATCAAGCCGACCTTCGCCCTGGTGCCCAATGCCGGCGTGGTGCCGCTCGCCGGCAGCACCCGCGACGTGGTCGGTCCCATCGCCCGCTGCGTGCGCGACGCCGCGCTGACCCTCGACGTGCTGGCAGGCTACACCCCCGCGGATCCGAAGACCGTGGCGGGCATCGGCAAGCGCCCGCGGGGCGGCTACACCGCCCACCTCGACACCGGAGCGCTGAAGGGCAAGCGCCTCGGCCTGTTCGGACCGGGCTGGCGCGACCTGCCGCTCTCCCCGGAGGCGGGCACGCTCTATGCCCGCGCACAGGACGAGATCGCCGCCCGCGGCGCCACGCTGGTGGCCGATCCCTTCGCCGGGACCGGCTTCGCGGCGTTGGGCCGCCCCACGCCGGGCCTGAATCACTTCGATGCCCGCGGCATGGAATCGGTCCCCTACGACCTGCACCTCTATCTGCAGCGCCTTGGCCCGAGCGCCGCCATCCGCAGCGTCGAGGCCTTCGCCGCGGCCACCGAGGCCGAGGACGCCTTCGGCCCCATCGGCGTGCTGCGCTACCTGCATGCCATCCCGGCCTTCGCGCCGATCCTCGCCAACCCGACCGTGCCACCGGATCTCTCCGCCTTCCTCACCCTGCGGGAGGCCTACCTGGCGATCTTCGACGCGGTGATGGACGCGAGCGGCCTCGACGGCCTCGTCTTCCCGCAGATGCGGAACGAACTTCCGCCCCTTCACGGCGACGAGGCGATCAACGAGACCACGGTGTGCGAGATCAACATCGCCGGATTGCCCGGCGTGACGGTCCCGGCCGGATTCTACGCCTCGGGGTCACCGTTCAACCTGATCTTCGTCGGCCGGATGTGGAGCGAGGCCGACCTCCTCGGCTTCGCCTACGACTACGAACAGGCGACGCGTCACCGCCGCGCTCCCGACCTGGTCGGCTGAGGCTCGGACGCGGGTATCCCGCGGGCAGGACTGCCCAAGGGATCGGCAAACGGCCCCGGCAATGAGCAGTAAAGCCACAGAAACCACAAAACCCAGATTTCCCCGATTGACCCACCTCGCCAGTCGCGGCGTAATCGAAACGTGGAACGTTTTCCTTGGGAATTTCGGCAGACATACGCGTCGGGCGACGTGCGGACCATGCCGGGGTGGGGGTTCGATTGCATCCGGTGATGCCGCAGGATTTCGGGAAACGACCTGTGTCTGTGGTTTTTGACCGACCGGTCACACGCGTCGGCGGCGCAAGGCGAGATTCGATGCATCATTCCAGTTGCAGGACAACGCGAACGAGCATGGGATACCGGATGCCGCGTCCGCATTCCCGCGCGACCGCGGCCACGGATCACCGTTATCATCGGGTGAACGGTAGGACGGCCATCGAGCATGCTGACGGATCATCGCCACCAGGAAATCCTGTCCCGCCTCCATGGGACGGGCCGGGTCGGCGTCGCGGATGTGGCCCTCTTCCTGAAGGTGTCCGAAGAAACCATCCGCCGCGATCTGAAGATGCTGGAGGAACGCGGCCTGCTCCGGCGCATCCACGGCGGCGCGGTGCCGCCGCGCCTCGATCAGGAGCGCCCCCTGCAGGAGCGCGGCAAGCTCAACACCCGCGAGAAGGGGCGCGTGGCGGTTCTGGCCGAGGCCCTGGTGCTGGACGGGATGTCGGTCTTCATCGACACGGGCACCACCACGCTTGCCCTCGCCCGGCGGCTCACCGGGCGCAACCTCACCATCACGACCAACTCGGTGGACGTGGCCCTGCATCTCGGCAGCGGCCCGGCCCGGGTCAACCTGACGCCCGGCACCCTGCGGAGCAACGACAACGCGCTGGTGGGCTACGAGACCGTGGCCTACGCCCGGCGCTACTTCTTCGACATCGCCTTCATGGGGATCGCCGCCTGCGATCTCGAGCACGGCTGGATGGATTACGAGGAGCACGAATCGGTGCTGCGCCGGACGCTGAAGGGTCAGTCGCGCAGGGCCGTCCTGCTCGCCGATTCCCGCAAGTTCGGCCGGCAGGCCAATCTCTGCACCTTCGGTCTCGGCGAGAAGCTCAGCATCGTCACCGACAAGCCGCCGCCGGAGGCGTTCCAGGACGCGTTCGCCCGGCATGAGATCGAGACCATCCATACCTGAGGCCGGCGAGGCGCGGGCCCTCGCGGACCTGCTCGACCGGTTCTCCGCCTGCGGCGCCACCCCCGGGGGCGGCGTGACCCGCCTCTGCGCAAGCCCCGCGGACGGCGCCGCCCGCGCCGTGTTCGCGGAGATGGTCCGGGCGGCCGGCGGCACCCTGCGGGTCGACGCGACGGGCAACCAGTTCGGCCTGTTTTCGCTGACGGATCAGGAAGATGCGCCCCTCGTCATGATGGGCTCGCACCTCGACAGCCAGAGCCGCGCCGGCCGCCTCGACGGTACCTACGGCGTCGCCGCCGCCCTACGGGTGGGTGCCGGCCTGATGGCGGCCCGGCGGGCCGGAGGGCGCTTCAACGCCGATTTCTGCGCCGTGAACTGGACCAACGAGGAGGGCGCCCGCTTCCGGCCGAGCCTCCTCGGCAGCGGTACCTATGTCGGCCGACACACGGTGGCGGAGGCGCTGGCCTGCCGCGACGACGACGGCATCCGCCTGGGGGCGGCCCT
The DNA here is from genome assembly GCF_001422215.1 of Methylobacterium sp. Leaf89. Lineage (NCBI taxonomy): Bacteria > Pseudomonadati > Pseudomonadota > Alphaproteobacteria > Hyphomicrobiales > Methylobacteriaceae > Methylobacterium > Methylobacterium sp. Leaf89. The sequence goes on from NZ_LMML01000011.1 coordinate 25,899, forward strand.
GGCGGCGATCGGCCAGGCGGGCGACGACGCACCGCCGCCGCAGCCGGCCTGCTACCTCGAGATCCACGTGGAGCAGGGCACCGCGCTGGAGGAGGCCGGACGGACCATCGGCATCGTCACCCGCAACTGGGGGGCGACCAAGATCGAGGCGGCCTTCACCGGCGTCCAGGCCCATACGGGGCCCGGGCGGATGGAGCGCCGGCGCGACGCGCTGCTCGCCGCCGCCTATGCCATCGCGGACATCCGGGCGCTGGCCGATGCGTGGCCCGGCCTGCTGTATACCGCGGTGGGTCGTGTCGAGGTCGCGCCGAATTCCGCCAACGTGGTCGCCGCACACGTCGCGATCTCGGTCGAGCTCCGGTCCGCCGACGACGCCATCCTGGCCGAGGCCGGGCGCCGGGCCGACCGCCTCCTCGCCGGGGCCGCCGACCGGGCCGGCACCGGGCTGACGATCACGAGCCGGGGCGAGCGCCCGATCCGGGCGATGCCCGAGGCGGTCTGCGACCTCGTCGCCGCCTGCGCCGCGGCGCAGGGCCTCGAAACCTTGCGGATGGACACGGTGGCGGGGCACGACGCCCTGAGCTTCCTCGGGATCTGCCCGACCGGACTCGTCTTCGTGCCGAGCATCGACGGCATCGCCCACAACGAGGCCGAGGCCACCGACCCGGCCGACCTCGCGGCGGGCCTCGCCCTGATGCGGGAGGCGGCCAGGCGCCTGTGCCGCCGGGGCGGCGACCCGGTGCGGGCCGCGCAACCGGAGCCGACAGGATGATGGCCCCCGAACCGAACTTCGCGACGCGCATCGCCGACGCCCTCGCGCGCCTCCCGGGTTGGGAGGCCGGGGCGGCGCAGATCGCCCTGGCGGCGGCGCCGGTCGCATCCCCGACCCACCGGGCGGTGGCCTCGGACTGCGCCCGGGTCCGGCGCGACGGCGCCGATCCCGTCTTCGTCAAGCGGCGCCACGCCGACATGGCCGCCGACATCCGCCCCGCCATGGCGGAGGCGACGCGCCGGGCCGGGGCCCTCGGCCTCGGCCCGGCCCTGCTGGCCCAGGGCGAGGACGTGGTCGTGCTGGCCGACCTGCCCGAGCCATGGCGCTACGCCCGGGTCGGCGACCTGCAGGAGGCGGACACGATGGCGCAGGTCCTCGGCGCCCTGCGGCGGCTGCACGGGGCGGAGCCCCTCGGCCAGAGCTTCTGCCCGTTCGGGCGGATCGCCGCCCTCGCGGCGGAGGCCCGGGCCTGCGCCGCCCCGGTGCCCGACGACTTCGCGGTGCTCCTGGCGGAGGCCGAGCTGATCCGCGCGGCGATCGCGGCGGCGGGCTTCGACCGGCGGTTCTGCCGCAACGACGGCACCGCCTCGAACCTCATGCTGCGCTTCGACGGGGGCGGCCTCGCGCCCGACGGCGTCCGCCTCGTGGATTTCGACCTCGCGGGCGATTTCGACCCCTGGTTCGAGATCGGCGCGCTCCTCAACGAGGCCTATGTCTTCGAGCCCGAGCGCCGGCAGGCCATCGAGACCTATGCCGGGCGCTGCACCGACGCCCTGCTCGCCCGCTGCCGCCTCTACGGCGCGGTGGACGACCTGATGTGGGGCCTCTGGGGGATCATCCGGGCGGTGACCTCGCGCCGGCCCGGCATCGAGTTCTTCAAGTATGGCCAGTGGCGGCTGCGGCACGCGCGCACCACGATGGCGGCGCCGGACTTCGAGCTCTGGCTGCGCCGGCTGTGACGGACCGGACGGCTGCGGGGAGGACGCGATGAGCTGGACACGGATGGGCGAGGGGCGGGGCGCCCCCGAGCAGGCCCTGGAGGCGATCCTCGCCCGGGTGCCGGCCTGGGCCGGCACGCCCCTGCGCTACCGCGCCGTCTCGGGCGGCATCAGCAACACCAACTGGCGGGTCCAGGCGGGGGAGGGGATCGACGTCTTCCTCAAGGTGCCCGGGCGCGGCACCGAGATGTTCATCGCGCGGGATGCCGCCCACGAGGCCAGCCGGCGGGCCGAGGCCTGCGGCTTCGGGGTGGCGGTGCTCGACTACCTGCCGGAGGACGGCGTCGAGATCTTCGCCTTCCTGGACGACTTCCGGGCGTCCTCGAACCTCGACTTCCTGCGCCCGGTCGTGCGCCAGAACGCGGTCCGGGCCCTGCGGGCCTTCAACGACGCCCCGGCCCTGACCCTGACCAAGACGATCTTCGACATGATCGAGGAGCATGTCGGGCAGGTGGAGGCCGTCGGCGGCCGGGTGCCGCAGGATGCGGCCTTCCTGATGCGGCGCTACGGCCAGGCCAAGGCCGCGCTCCTGGCCTCGGGCCTCGACCTCGTGCCCTGCATGAACGACACCCTGGCCGGCAACTTCATGCTCGACGGGCAGGACCAGGTCCGCCTCGTCGACTTCGAGTACGCCTCGAACAACGAGCGCGCCTACGAGCTCGCCCTGTGGTTCGACGAGATGGCGTTCCCGGCCGCGGTCGAGCGCGAGATGATCGAGGCCTATTGGGGCCGCTGGACCCCGCAGATCGACGCCCGCACCGCGGTGCTGAAGGCGCTGGGCGACCTCAAATGGGCGACCTGGGCGATGATCCAGGAGCGCGTCTCGACCCTCGACTTCGACTATTACAAGTACGGGACCTGGAAGCTCGCGCGGGCCCGGACCCTGTTCCACCATCCCGACTGGCCGCGCTGGCTGCACTCGCTGTGACCGCCGCCCTCCCGTTCCCGCGTTCCCCGTCGCCCAAGGCCGATCCCATGTTCCCGACCCTCGCCCCACCGGCGGGCTTCGACGCCACGCCCGACGGGCTGATGGCCTTCGCCCACCACCTCGCCAACAGCGTGCGCCCCCTGGCGCGCCGCCACTTCCGCACGCCGCTCGCCGTGGAGGCCAAGGCCGATGCGAGCCCCGTCACCGAGGCCGACCGCGGCATCGAGGCCCGCCTGCGGGCCGAGATCCGCCAGGCCTACCCGGCGCACGGCATCCTCGGCGAGGAAGAGGGCGGCGACTTCAGCCACGACCTGACCTGGGTGGTGGACCCCATCGACGGGACCCAGAGCTTCATTACCGGAATGCCGCTCTTCGGCACCCTGATCGCCCTGGTGCGGGGCGGGCGGCCGCTCCTCGGCCTGATCGACATGCCGGCCCTGGCCGAGCGCTGGCACGGCAACGGCAGCAGCGCCTGGTTCGGCGGCAAGCCGATCCGCACCAGCCGGCGCGCCCTCGCCGAGGCCCGGCTGTTCGCGACCTCCCCCGACCTGTTCCGGGGGGCCGACGCCGAGGCCTTCGCGGCCCTGAGCGCCGCCGTGGGCCTGCGCCGCTTCGGCGGCGACTGCTACGCCTACGGCCTCCTCGCCTCGGGCCATTGCGACCTCGTCGTCGAGGCCGGCCTCAAGGTCTACGACGTGATGGCCCTGGCCCCCGTGGTGGAGGGCGCCGGCGGCGTGATGACCGACTGGGCCGGCCGCCCGCTCACCCCGGACTTCGACGGCCGCGTCATCGCCGCCGCCAACCCGGAGCTGCACGCGGCGGCCCTGCGCCACCTGACGGGATTTGCCTAAGGGGCGGCGACCGAAAGGGCGGCGAATCCCGGGAGCGCCCCCTCCGCCTGGTCATCGGGGGGCCGGTTGCGACCCAACTCAGCCACTTGACCCATTGTCGGAGCTTGTCCAAAGCGGAAGTTCGTTAGTCCTCCGGCAACCTGGACTAAAGGTCGAAACCGGCTGTTGGCCCGGCGCCTTGAAACAAAGTCGGACAGCCGTTAATTCACTTGTTATTTTAGAGCCAGCATTGCTTTATCATTCTTTTTATTTCGGTCCGCACCGAGTGTAAAATCAAGTCTTTCTGAAAGAAAAATAGTCAGATGAAAGATCCAAAACTAAGTCTTTAGTTCCGCCGCTCGTATCCGCAAGGTAGAAGATTTGCTGCGTCCGCTTGCTCACGGGTCATGCGCTCTTGCGTCGCAAATCCGCCCCGTCGAATTCTTACTATAGATTTCGGATCCTGGCTTTTTGCTACGTAACATACGTTCTGCGCAGAAAATACAGATTCAGCATTGCTAATTTTCTTGATCTTATTGTATTGTAAAATCGACGCGCAATGGAGCATAATTTCTGTCAACGATGCGTCGCTTAGTTTCGCATCAATAAGCGCCTCTACGATTTTATCTTTCTGGCTAGTTTTTTTTCGATTGATTGCTTTTTTGTTCGATTTTTCGAGATCACTCTTTACTTTGACCGCTCTGTTCTTCAGCGATTTTACCATGATCCTACTCCTATCAAGGACTGATCAGCGAATTCCTGATACCAGTCTGTAGCTGGGTATCGAGATGAATTTGCTGGGCCAAAGGCGCCAAAGCGCTGCGTCCAGCTAGTGATTTGTCAAGTGGACCGAAGGTGAAGACGAGCTCATGGGTGCGATCACGGCCAGTCGAAAATAGATTGCCGGACGGGTTGAGGCCGGCCCTGGTCAGCTTGAACGAAGGGTTAAATTGTCCAGATGCTGTGACTTTGAACGAAACCGTTTGTGAGAGGGCATTTTTCTCCCCCGAGGATAGGACCGGGCTCTCGGGACCACGGCTGAAGCCCAGCGCCGTCGAACTTATTCTTCCTTTAATAAGAGAAAATAGCCTCAGGTCGCTGTCTACGAGGGGTGATCCTGCTTTGTAGCGCGCCGGATTTCGACAAGCCTCAATATTGTATTCTGCCTCCTTGAAGAACCTGGGCCGGTAGAGATCCTGTACTGTGTAGAAGAAGTTTATTTTCTGCAGACGGTAGGCTTCCCCGTTGAGCGTTCCGCCGCCAGCGAGCGTCGTAATCACAGATGGAGTGGGTGGAGGCGTGACGAGGACTGTCGGATTGAAGTTCGTCCGTTCATAAACGGTCATATTAAGCGCAACTTGAACTCCCCACTCTTTTAGAAAGCTTGCGTAGGTACGTCCGCCCCCTCCACGTCTGGAGTCAAAATCGTCAAGGTCAATTATTCTTGTTACGGTATGACTCAATTCACAGTTGATTGTTCGGGAGATCTCTTCGATCATCTCCACTTCATCACTGTCAGTACTTGTAATATCACGCGTGCTCGGGATATAGGTGCCGCAGCCCGAAGCAAATGTACATGCGACCAATGCGGCCGTGTGAAGTAGCTGCTTCATCACAGGTCCCTGTCGTCGAGCAATGTATCGCCTTTTCGCGCCATCAAATGTGCAGTTTGAAGCGCACGCCGATCACACTTGGGATGAAGGGTGAAGTTGTTTTTTGGTATTGAAAGATAAGAACCCGGAAAAGTCTTTAGCCTTACTTTATAATTCGAAAGCGGCAAATACCGCTTCGTCGGACCGCTTACCCGCAAAGACCATGAAGCTTTCTTGATCTGTCATTTCAAATTGAACCAACCCAATTCGATTTGGCAAGTGCCGTCTCGATTGACTAGGTGCTTCGCATCGCTCTTTTGAATCGAGTGTATCTTCCAAGACACAGCCGGGCGGGGAAAATCGACCTTTGGCCATCGCGCGCTTGTCGTAGCTGTATTGGGAAATGATGAAAGCATGGAGGTGATAATAAATCTTGTGATTAATATAAATCTAGATTCTCGTTTCAGAATATTATGGGATATGTATCAAAATTTATTATTGATCGATGATGGTATATGCACCATAAATTTACCAATATTTCTTCTCACGCGTACGTTGTTTGTGTGAATCATTTGTAATGTGAAAATGGACCTCCCGAGGATTCGAGATGGGTCTTGCGCGGTTCCCAGGTATTGTCCGCTTCGATGCGTTCGCCGTCCGGAAGCGGACCAGCAGAAAGCCACCCATTGCAGACGGCAGCCACAATGTTCCAATAGGTGTTGCTCGATGGAACGGATCCGCTTGAACAGGGCCGCCGAAAACCTGTGATAGAAGTTCACTTTGGCACTTCCCTGATAAACCTTCGTTGAGTTTCGCATCGGACAATGACGGCGCCTGGAGTCATACGATGCCCTCAAACTGGAAGGTTTTCTGGTTTTATCCAATCGCCTTTGCATCTCAGATGCTCGTCAGGGCTTGCTATGGGAAAATCTACGCTGCAGGAACCGAACTCCTCTTGCTTGCGATAGGCTGGGTTCTGGTCTTCTTCACGTCCATCTGGCTCGATCGTCTTTTCGAACGCGTTTCCACAGGCGAGACGGATCGGGAGACGGACGTCATCCGCCGGTTTATCGAAGGCGACAGGGCCGGCACGCGCCGACGCGAGCTTTGAACGCGACGCATCAGGTCCGCCCCCCCTCCTCAACGGCCGTTCACACGGTCACCCGCCGCAGCCGGATGCCGAGCACCGGCGCGTCACCCGTGATCGCCCAGTCCGCGATCCGCCGGCAGAGTGGACCACGCAGCCCGCGCCACCTGACGGGATTTGCCTGAAGCGCGCGGCGCAGCGGAAGGTCGGCGAAGGGTCGGCGGATTCCGGGAGCGCCCGCCTCCGCTGGACCATCGGGGGCAGGTTGCGACCCGGGGAAGCCGCAGAGACAGGCGCCGGCGCTTCCCGGACGCGGTCGTTCATGGGCTTTCGGCCAAGTCCGGCGCGGGGCGGAAAGCGGACCCTCATGGAAGGGACGGGCGCGAGCCGAGGGCATCGAGAAGGCTGCGGAGGCCATCCAGTGCCGCAGCCGCGGAAGCTTCGCCGAACTGCGCGTTCACAGCCGCTCCGTCCAGGGCCAGAGTGGCGGCCCAGGCGATCTCGGCGCGACCCCTCGCGGTCGGGGGCAACAGCGCCGCAATCGCATCCCGCACCTCGTGCTTGTGCTGTGCCGCGATGCCGGCGAGTGGCAAGGCGGCCTCCCCCGCCTCCGCGACCGTGTTGGCGAAGGCGCACCCCCGGAAGTCGGCGAGGCCGAACCACGCTCGCGCGGCGTCGAGCACGGGCACCAGCGGTGCCTCCCTGCGCTCTGCCTCCGGCTGAGCGGCGCGGGCGGACGACAGCGCCGCGCGGAACCAAGCCATCCAGGCCACGTGCCGCCGCTCGAGATAAGCCCGGATCAAGACGTCCTTGGAGGGGAAGTGCCGATAGAAGGTCACCTTCGTCACCCCCGCCTCCGCGATGATCCGGTCGATGCCGGTGGCGCGGATGCCTTGTCTGTAGAACAGATCCTGTGCCGTCCGCAGGATGCGATCCCGGGCCGGGATGGGAGCGGATGCCGCGGTGCCTGGGTCTGATGTCATCCCGACCATGTAGACAGGCCGTCCCATGTGAGACAGTGTAGACAGACCTGTCTACATGAGGCCGCCGCGATGCCCGCACCCACTGCCGCTCTCCCCGCCCAAAAGCGGGATTCGGCCTCTGCCCTCTCCACCATCGGCCTCTTCGCCTTCGTGGTCCTGGCCTGGAGCCTCAACTGGGTCGTCATGAAGCTGGCGGTACGGGAGGTCACGCCGCTCTGGGCAGTCACCATCCGCACCGGGCTGGCCGCTCTCGTCCTGTTCCCATCCCTGTTTGCGGCCCGACAGCTTGTCTTGCCGTCCCGGGCCGACCTGCCGGTCATCCTCGTGATCGCGCTCTTTCACATGGTCGCCTTCGCGAGCCTCATGACGGCGGGGCTCGTCTTCGTTCCGGCGAGCCGCGCCATCGTGCTGGGCTACACCACCCCGCTCTGGGTCGCGCCCGCCGCCTTCTTCTTCCTCGGCGAGCGCGTGTCCGCGCGGCAAGTCGCCGGCATCGCGGTCGGCATCGCCGGCCTGCTGGTGCTCTTCGAGCCGGGCAGCTTCGCGTGGGGGGACGCGGCGGTCCTTTTCGGGAACGGCTTGGTGATCGTGGCCGCGCTCTGCTGGTCGGTCAGCATCGTCTACACCCGGGCCCATCGCTGGGAGGCGACGCCGCTCCAGCTCATGCCCTGGCAATGCCTGCTCGCGACCATCGTCCTCGTGATCCTGGCGCTCACGGTCGAGGGTGCACCGCCGACGCGGATCGGGACGCCCGCGCTGCTGGCGCTCACCTACAACGGCGTCATCGGAACAGCGCTCGGGTTCTGGGCCATGACGGTCGTGAACCGGCGCGTGCCGGCGACCACCGCATCTCTCGGTGTTCTTGCGACGCCTGTCGTGGGGATCGGTCTGTCGGCTGTCATCCTGGCCGAAGGGCTGGATCCACGGCTCGTCGTCGCGGCGCTCACCATCCTGGTCGGAATCGCGCTCGGTGCGAAAGGACGGGGATGAACCGGCGATTCCCGTTTGGGTGGGGGGACTCACTCAGCCGCCTGCGATGACACCGGCAACGCGGGCGACGGCGGCCGGATCGTTGCCGTCCGGGCAGTTACAGCCGGTTGCGACGCGCCGCGAGTTCGGGAGACGGCCGAACAGGCGTTGGACCCGGACGGGGCCCGCGGCAGCGATCTCGGCGGGCCGTCGCTCTCCGGTGTGGGAAGGGGTCGGGGTGGGGGGCGTGGCCCATCCGACGCGGTCCCGCACTTCACCCTGTCCCTCTCCTTCCCGGAGGGGACCCGCGCGTGCGAAGCGCCCGAGGAATCAACCGGCGAGGGTCATCACGCGGTGCCCTCGATCAGGCCGCGGATGCGGGTGGCCAGGGCCTCGAGCGCGAAGGGCTTGACCAGCACCTGCATGCCGGGGGCGAGGTGGCCGTGGTTGAGGGCGGCGTTCTCGGCGTAGCCGGTGATGAACAGCACCTTCAGGCCTGGCCGGGACACCAGGGCCGCCTCCGCCATCTGGCGGCCGTTCATGCCCCCGGGCAGGCCGACATCGGTGACGAGGAGGTCGATGCGCGCGTCGGATTGCAGCACCTTGAGGCCCGAGGCGCCGTCGGCCGCCTCGATGGCGGCGTAGCCGAGATCCTCCAGCACCTCGGTCACCAGCATCCGCACCGTGGGCTCGTCGTCCACCACCAGCACCGTCTCGCCGACCTTGGCCCGGGCCGCCTCCGACAGGTCCGGCACCGTCTCCACCCCCTCCGCTGCGCCGAGATGGCGCGGCAGGTAGATGCACACCATCGTGCCCGCGCCGGGCTCGGAGTAGATCCGCACCTGGCCGCCCGACTGCTTGGCGAAGCCGTAGATCATCGACAGGCCGAGGCCGGTGCCCTCGCCGAGGGGCTTCGTGGTGAAGAACGGATCGAAGGCCTTGGCGGCGACGTCGGGCGTCATGCCGGTCCCGTTGTCCGAGACGCAGAGGGCGACGTACTGGCCCGGCTCCAGGTCGCGCTCGCGCGCCGCGCGGGCATCGAGCCAGCGGTTGCCGGTCTCGACCACGATGCGGCCGCCGTCCGGCATGGCGTCACGGGCGTTGATGCAGAGGTTCAGGAGGGCGTTCTCGAGCTGGCTCGGGTCCACGAGGGTCGGCCACAGGCCGGCCGCGCCCACCACCTCGACCGACACCGCCGGCCCGACCGTGCGGCGCACCAGCTCCGCCATGCCCTCGACGAGGCGGTTCACGTCGGTGGGCTTCGGGGCCAGGGTCTGGCGGCGCGAGAAGGCGAGGAGGCGGTGCGTCAGGGCGGCGGCCCGGCGCGCCGCCCCCTGCGCGGCGCCGATGTAGCGCTCCAGGTCGCCGACCCGGCCCTGGAGCATGCGGGTCTGCATCAGCTCGAGGGACCCGACGATGCCCGCCAGCATGTTGTTGAAGTCGTGGGCGAGGCCGCCCGTGAGCTGGCCCACCGCCTCCATCTTCTGCGACTGGCGCAGGGCCTCCTCGGCCCGCATCAGCTCGGCCGTGCGCTCGGCGACGCGCTGCTCCAGGGTCTCGTTCAGGCTGCGCAGCTGCTCGGTGACCCGCGCCCGCTCGGCCTCGCCGGCCCGGCGCTCCTCCACGTCGATGAGCACGCCGGGAAAGCGCAGCGGGGTGCCGTCGGGGCCGTGGTCGACGCGGCCGTTCGCCTCGAGCCAGTAGTAGCGGCCGTCGACCCGCCGGGTGCGGTACTGGTGCGCGTAGGCGCCGCCCCGGGCGATCGCGGCCTCGATGGCTTCGGCGAGGCCGGCGCGGTCGTCCGGGTGCACAGTCTCCACCACCTGGGCGAGGCTCAGGCCCTCGCGCCCGGCGGCGGGATCGAGGCCGAAGCTGCGGGCGAAGGCCTCGTCGACGCTGAAGCGGTCGGTGGGCAGGTCCCAAAGCCAGGTGCCGATGATCGCCCCGGCGGCCAGGGCGAGCTGCACCCGCTCGATGTTCTCCCGGGCCAGGGCCTCGCTGGCGCGCAGGGCGTCCTCCGCCCGGCGGCGGGCCGAGATGTCCCGGAACAGCACCGAGACCTGGCGCCGGCTCGCCGGTTCGATCCGGGCGGCGGAGACCTCGATGTGCCGGCCGGCCAGGGGAAAGGCGCGCTCGAACCGGATCGCGGTGCCGGTGCGCAGGACGCCGCCGTAGAGCTCGAGCCAGCCCTCGGCCTCCGCCGGCGCGAGGTCGCGCAGGGTGCGGCCGACGATGTCCGGGATGCCGGTGTGGCGCTCGTAGCCGGCATTGGCCTCGACGTGGACGTAGTCGCTCAAGGGGCCGTGCGGCCCGTCGAGGAACTCGATGATGCAGAAACCGTCGTCGACGGCCTCGAACAGGGCGCGGTAGCGCGCCTCGCTGGTGGCCAGGGCGTCGCGGGCGGAGCGCGCCTCGGTGACGTCCCGGGCGACGCCGGAGAAGCGAAGCGGGCGCCCCGCGGCATCGCGCTCGATCTCGCCCCGGCGGGCGATCCAGCGGCGTTCGCCGGTGTCGGGCCGGCGAATGCGGTACTCGACGTCCCGGGGCGGCTCGCCCCGCCGGCGGCTCTCCGCCGTGGAGACGAGGTGCGAGTCGTCCGGGATGACCAGGCGCTCGAAGACCGAGGCCGGATAGGTCGCGGCCACGGGCAGCCCGTAGAGGCGGCAGAATTCCGGGGTCGGATGCAGGAGGCCGTCGTCGATGCCCACCGAGAACACGCCGATGCCGCCGGCCTCCTGGGCGCGGCGCAGGCGCATCTCCGCGTTCTGCAGGGCGTCCCCGGCCCGGTGCTCCGCGGTGCGGTCGCTCACGACCTTGACGTAGCCGATGTGCCGGCCGTCGCCGTCCCGCAGGGGCATCATCTCGCCCGAGGCCCAGAAGCGCGTGCCGTCGGCGCGCAGGTGCCAGCGCTCGTCCTCGGCGCGGCCCTGCTCCAGGGCGAGGCGCATCTCGATCCCGGGCCGGTCGATCGCGCGATCCTCGGGGGTGAACAGGCAGGCGATGCCGCGGCCGCGGATGGCGGCGGCGGGCCAGCCGAAGAGGCGGGCGGCGCCGGCATTCCAGTCGGTCACCACCCCGTCGCGATCCGTGCCCAGGATGGCGAAGCGGGTCGTGCTGTCGAGGATCGCCTGCCGGTGCGGGATCGGGTCGGCCTCCGGCCCCGCCCCATCCAGTCCGGCCTCATCCGGCCCGATGCCCGGCCCTTCGGCGGAGCGGCGGGCCTCGGCCCGCAGGCGCGCGGCCTCCCGCTCCAGCTCCGCGGCGCGGCGCAGGCGCGCGTCGGTCTCGGGCTGGCTCATGCCGGGACGTCCTCCTTCCGGGGTGTCGATCAGGGGCGACGGGTCTCGGCAAGGGCGGTAGAGGCGCCGCCCGCCCGGGTCAAACGGCGGCGGCGCGGCCCCGCGGCGCAGAACGGCGAGAGCCGGCCCCGCGGCAGCGGAACCGGCCCTCGATCCGGGCTTCGCGGTCCAGCCCGAATCGTAGGCGGGACCGCCGGTCAGACCTTAACGAAGTTGATGGCCGCGAGGGGGCCGAAGGGCAGTTCCGCCAGCGGGCCGCCGGTGTCGAGGGCGCCGAGGTCGACGGGGAAGAACCGCATGGCCTCAATCAGCGCGCGGATCTCGGCCTTCGCGGCCGCATCGTCGCCGGAATAGAACAGCACGCGCTGACCGCCGGAGAGTTGGGGCTGGGGCAGGGCGTTGACGTCGAGGTGATTGAAGGCCTTGACCAAGCGTGCGCCGGGGACGAGGGCACGGATCAGGCTGCTCGACGCGCGGCCACCGAGATCGACGGCCTTGATGCCGTAGGCGGCCAGCGGGTTGGCCGGATCGTTCGCGGCGGGCGAATTCGGGTCGAGGAACTCGACCGGGTTGGTGCCATCGACCACGATGCGGTTGTTCCAGGCCGGCAGGCGGCTCAGCACCGTCTCGGTGTCGGTCCAGCGCAGCGCGACGAAGACGATGTCGGCGCTGGCCGCCTCCGCGACGGTACCCGCCGTGATCGAGGGACCGAGTTCCGCGACGAGGGCCGCCAGCGAGGCCGGCCCCCGACTGTTCGCCACCGTGGCGGCGATGCCGTTGCGAGCCAGCGCCCGCGCCACGTTCGAGCCGAGGCCGCCGGAACCAAGGATACCGATGCTCATGGTGTCGCTCCTGTCATGAAGGGGGTTGCTGCCGGGGGCTTTGCGTCTTCGAGCCGTCCGCGCCCCGGTGGCGAACGATCCGCATTCAATGCCGGCCGCATCCATCTTGAATGTTGTTATGTCGACGACGCGATTACACTTTAGGGTAAAAAACGATCACCAGGAGAGGGGGATCGTGAACTTGCCGAGGCGCGCCACCTCGGCGGCGATGTCGGCGATGGTGACGGTCGCCAACTCGTCCTCCAGGGCCTGCCGGGCCCGCCCGAGGATCGGGCTGAGGGCGGCCTGGATCTGTCCGCCGACCGCGCAGGCCTCGCAGGGCGGGGTCCGGTGCAGGGTGAACAGCGCCGTATCCTCCACCGCGCCGTAGACGTCGAGGAGGCGGATGCGTTCGGCCGGTCGGGCCAGCAGCGCGCCGCCGCCCGCCCCCATCTGCGAACGGGTCAGCCCCGCCTCGCCGAGGCGGGACAGAAGCCCCCGGATCACCACCGCGCCCGTGTTGACGGAATAGGCGAGATCCTCGGACCGGAGAGGCTTGCCGCCGCTCACCGCCAGGGCGGCGAGGATGTGGACGGCGACGGCGAAGCGGGTGGTGGTGGGCATGATCGATTTCGCTTGTGTGTCGATGACAATACGACACATCTCGCGCCTGTCAACCGGGTTCCCGCGCATCGTCGCGCCGTCGCTGGCCGAGGCCCCTCGAGGCATCACACGGGTGAGGGGCGCCGGATCAAGCCGGGTCGGGCGGGCCCTCGCCCTTGCCCACGAAGGGGATGCCCTCGATCGGGCATTCCGGGGTGCCGACGCTCGGCCGGGTGATCGCCCGCACGGCCTCGCGGGTGGCATCGGGGTCCTCGATCCAGCGGCGGTAGAAGTCGTAGGGGCATTCCGACAGGCCGTGCCGGTTCTCCTTCGAGGCGATCATGCCGGTGTAGCCGCGATGCAGCAGCTTGAAGAGGTGGTTCTCCGATTGCCCGTGGGCGCGGGCATCGCGGATCAGGAACTTCGATAGGGCGGCGTACTGGATGCCCATCTCCTCCTCGCCGCACTCGCCCAGCGTCCGCCCGTCGAAGCCGATGATCGCCGAGTGGCCGAAGTAGCTGTAGACTCCGTCGAAGCCGGCGGCATTGGCCACCGCCACGTAGGTGTTGTTGGCGAACGCCATCGCCTTCGACATCAGGACCTGCTGCTCTTTCGCCGGATACATGTAGCCCTGGCAGCGGACGATGAGCTCGGCGCCCCGCATGGCGCAGTCGCGCCAGATCTCCGGGTAGTTGCCGTCGTCGCAGATGATGAGGCTGATCTTCAGGCCCTTGGGGCCGTCGGAGACGTAGGTCCGGTCGCCCGGATACCAGCCCTCGATCGGCGTCCAGGGCATGATCTTGCGATACTTCTGCACGATCTCGCCCTGGTCGTTCATCAGGATGAGGGTGTTGTAGGGCGCCTTGTTCGGGTGCTCCTCGTGGCGCTCGCCCGTGAGGGAGAACACGCCCCAGACCTTCGCCTTGCGGCAGGCGGCGGCGAAGATGTCGGTCTCCGGCCCCGGGACCGTGGTGGCGGTCTCGTACATCTCGGCCGCGTCGTACATGATCCCGTGGGTCGAGTATTCGGGGAAGATCACCAGGTCCATGCCGGGCAGGCCGGACTTCATGCCGACCACCATGTCGGCGATCTTGGACGCGTTCTCCAGGACCTCGTCCCGCGTGTGCAGGCGGGGCATCTTGTAGTTCACGACGGCGACGCCGACGCTGTCCTGGCTCGACGAAATGTCTCCGTGCATCATGGCGCGATCCTCCGGTTTCGAGACGTGGCGCGTGCCGCGGTGTTTGGCGGCACGCGTGGGGGGAGACGGGGTCCCCCGAGCCCCTAGCCCGGCGCGAGGCCGAGGAGGGTTCCGAGGGGAACCACGAGGGTGAAGCCGCCATAGACGCCGTCCTTCGGCCGCCGGGCGGTGTAGGGGTTCCAGAACGAGTTCGGATTGACGACGTACTGGATCACGGGCTCGAGGATCACGCCGGCCCCGACGTCGATGTGGGCGTTGGCCTCGAAGATGAACTTGTCCCGCGAGAACGGCGCGCCCGAGCCGCCCGAGATGAAGTTCGCATCCGCCAGGAAGTCGGCGTAGTTGGCGTTGATCCGCTGCCAGTTGGCCTTCAGACCGTAGGTGTCGTTGGGCCGGGACTGGTCGGGCGACTGCAGAAGGATTCCGGCGAAGGAATTGAACCGGATCGGGATCGTCGGGTCGAAGGCGTAGCCGGTGCCGGTATAGACCGAGACCGAGGCCGGGTGCGGGTTGGCGGCCTCCGCGCCCCCGTCGGCCCGCCACACCGTCTGCGAGGCGGTCAGCACCACGCCGGAGGTGCCGGATTTCTGCAGGGCCGGATCGCCGGGGAACAGACCCTTGGAGCGGCCGAGCGCCGTCTTGAAGTTATCCTCGTGATCGGCGGTGTTGTAGAAGCCGGTGAGCGAGACGCGCCCCGGATAGGCCTCCTGGGAGAAGTCGGTCTTGCGGCCGATCTCGGTCATCACCACCGCGCCGGCCAGGCGCTCGTAGCCGAAATCATAGCCCGACAGCCCGTTGGTGTTGGGGTTCACGCTGAAGGCGCCGGCCTGGACGTAGGTGGTCGGCGAGAGCTTGTAGGCGACGTTGGCGCCCCAGACCCCGTAGAGCGGCGAGGTGAAGCCGGCGTTGAAGTAGAACATGTCCTGGAAGCAGGAATTGATCGAGTTGCACGGCGGAAGGCCGTAGTACCGGTCCGGATGGGTGCGGCCGACCTCGACCACGAGGCGGTCGTCGAGCAGCTTCTGCTGGTAGGTGAACAGCGACAGCCGGGCGAAGTTGGGGTTGAACGGCGGCTGGTAGCCCACCGTGGTATCGCCGATGTCGGCGGCCATGTTGAGGTTGCGCACCAGGCCGAAGAAGGTCTGGGTGAAGTTGATCGTCCCGCCCGAGATGCCGGCGATCTTCTGCATGTCGGCCGTCATCGACAGGACGAAATAGGCCGAGTTCGACTGCTCGCCGGGCCGCAGACCCATGGTCGGGTTGGCCTGGTAGAAGTCGTAGACGTTGACGTCGAAGGTCAGGCCGCGGGCCGCCATCTCGGTGGCCCAGGGCGCGAGCGGGCCGACCCGGACCGGGTCCTTCGGCTTGTCGGCGATGGCCGGGTCGGTGCGCGGCTGCGTCTGGTCGTTGAACTGGCCCACCGGCGAGGCCGTCTGCGCCAGGGCCGGCCCGTCCACCAGGACGCCGGCGGACGCGACCGCCGCCGACAGGAGCGCGCCCCGGGCCGCCCCCCATCCCATCCGGCGCCTCGGCACCGGTCCCCGTTCGAATCTCTGGATCATCGTACCACCCCACGCTCCAGCATCGATCCCGCCTCGGACCCATCCCATCCACTTCAGCTGTGGAATTATATCTCGATAGGCCCAGACACTGTGCAGATCTGCTGTCGGGTAATACTTTGCAATTGCAGTGCCAGTGCTTAATTTAGTGGCTGATCATCCAGGGGCGCGCCGATGGAAAGCTTTTGGCGGCCGGCGTTGCTTGCGTTTTGGTCTTCGCCGACCCGCTGCAGCAGCCGCAGCCGGCGCCGTGCCCCGAAACCTTGCGGGGGGCATGACGGCTGCGCTCGTTGGTGGCGTGCGCCTTGCGCAATCCCGCATCCATGGAGGCGAGGTTCGGCGCGGTGAGGAAGGCGCGGCCGCAGGCGGTCCCGCAATCCGGGCAGTCGTGGGGATCGCGGAACTCGGCCATCGGGCGCAGCACCGTGAACGGGCCGCAGCCCTCGCAGGCGTAATCGTAGACGGGCATGGGGACCTCTCGGTGCTGTCTGCTGGGTGGAGGGCGGCGAGCGGAGTGCGACCCACGACTCTGGACGTTCGCGCGTTCGCATGCGACCCGCCGCGTCACTCCGGGGCGCCGCAGGCGAGCCCGGAATCCGGACCCGCCGACGGCATGCAGTCTCGCACCACCTGTGCGTCTGGATCCCGGGCTCCGCTGCGCGGCCCCGGGATGACGTGGTGCGACGGGAGACGTCTCGGCGCGCGAACCGGCATCTGCGGTCCCCCTGCCAGGAGGAGGGGAATGCGCGCCGGATCGGGCGCGACCGGATCCTCAAAGATCGGGCGACAGGGGCATCTGGATCGAGCCGTCGAGGAACTTCGTCGGTCCGTCGGCGCCGGGATTGATGTCGAAGTCGAAGATCTTCGTCGGAATCCACAGGGTGGCGCAGGCGTTCGGGATGTCGACGACGCCGGAGATGTGGCCCTGGACCGGCGCGGTGCCGAGGATCGAGTAGGCCTGGGCCCCCGAGTAGCCGAACTTCTTCAGGTATTCGATCGCATTGAGGCAGGCCTGGCGGTAGGCCACCGTGACGTCGAGGTAGTGCTGCTTGCCGTACTCGTCGACGGAGACGCCCTCGAAGATGAGATGGTCGTCGAACTTCGGCGTGATCGGCGACGGCTTGAAGATCGGGTTCTTGATCCCGTACTTGGCCATGCCGTCCTTGATCAGGCTGACCTTGAGATGGACCCAACCTGCCATCTCGATGGCACCGCAGAAGGTGATCTCGCCGTCGCCCTGGCTGAAATGCAGGTCGCCCATCGAGAGGCCGGCGCCGGGGACGTAGACGGGGAAGTAGATCTTCGAGCCCCGCGACAGGTCCTTGATGTCGCAATTGCCGCCGTGCTCGCGGCCCGGCACCGTGCGGGCGCCCGTCGCCGCCGCCTTGTCGCGTCCCTCGCCCTTGAGCCGGCCCATATGGGCGGTGGGGGCGAAGGGCAGGGTGGCCAGGGCCGGGACCCGGTTGGGGTCGGTGTCGAACAGCGCCTTCTCGCGGGTGTTCCAGGTCTCCAGCATCTTCGGATCGGGCAGGCAGCCGATCAGGCCGGGATGGATCAGGCCGGGGAAGCGCACGCCGGGAATGTGGCGCGACTTCGTGAACATGCCCTCGAAGTCCCAGATCGATTTCTGGGCCTGGGGGAAATGCTCGTCGAGGAAGCCGCCGCCATTCTTCTTCGAGAAGAAGCCGTTGAAGCCCCACTGGCTCTCGGGCTTGGCGCCGATGTCGAGGAGGTCGACCACGAGGAGGTCGCCGGGCTCGGCACCCTCGACGCCGATCGGGCCGGACAGGAAGTGCACGATCGACAAATCGATGTCGCGCACGTCGTCGGCCGAATCGTTGTTCTTGATGAAGCCGCCGGTCCAGTCGTAGGTCTCGACGATGAAGTCGTCGCCGGGCTTGACCATCGCCACCATGGGGATGTCGGGGTGCCAGCGGTTGTGCACCATGTCGTTGTCGTAGGCCGATTGGGTCAGATCGACCTTGATCAGGGTCTCGGGCATGTTGCGTCGGTGCTCCCTTCCCAGACAGGGGACATGCGTCCCCGTTCGCGCCGGCGGTGAGATCCGCTGGCGGGTGATGTGGCGGTGATCGTCGGGCCGGCGCGCGCCGGGCCCGGTCGCCGTCAGCGTGCGAGCAGCTCCTTCAGGGCCGCATCGAGTGTGGCGATGTCGTCGGGGCTCGTCCCCGGTCCGCCCGCAAAGTGGCCCCACCAGGTGTCGAGGACGCGCAGATCCGCGTTCGGCATGGCCGCCGCCTCGATGGCGTTGTCCTCGGGGGGGAAGTAGAGGTCGGTGGAGGCCGGCATCAGGATCGCGTCGGCGCGGATCGCTCCGAGCGCGGCGTCGAGATCACCGTTGAAGCGGTCGTTGGCGCTGATGTCGCCGTTCTGCCAGGTCCACAGCATCGCCAGCAGGTCGTTGGCGTCGCGGGTGTAGAACAGCCCCTCCCAGAACCCGACGAGGAAGTCCTCCAGGGACGCGTAGCCCATGTGGGTCCGGTCCGCCTCGATCCGGTAGAAGGTCTGCGACAGGCCCCAGCCGGCATAGACCCGGCCGAAGGCGCGCAGGCCCCGGTTCGGCGGGCTCGTGTACCAGCCCTCCGCGTAGGCGGCGTCGGCCTGGAGCGCGGCCTTGGCGCCCTCGAGGAAGACGAAGTTGTGTCGCGAGCACTTGGCCGAGCCCTGGAACGGCAGGATGCGGGGCACCATGTCGGGGTAGAGCGCCCCCCAATGGTAGGTCTGCAGCGCGCCCATGGACCACCCGGTCACCAACACCAGCATCTCGATGCCGAAATGCTCGGTGACGAGGCGGTGCTGGGCCGTGACGTTGTCGTAGGCGGTGACGTTGGGAAAGCGCGGCCCGTTCCAGGGGGGCGGCGTGTTGCTCGGCGAGGACGACAGCCCGTTGCCGAACAGGTTCGGGACGATGATGAAGTAGGTGTCGGGATCGAGCGCCTTGCCCGGCCCGATCAACCACTCGTTCTCGGTGTGCTGGCCCGAGTACCAGGTCGGGTAGACGATGGCGTTGTCCCGGGCGGCATTGAGCGTGCCGAAGGTCTTGTAGGCGAGCCGGGCGTTGCGCAGCGTCTTGCCGCACTGGAGGACGAAGTCGCCGAGCTCGAAGATCTCGTAATCGACCATTCTGACCTCCATCAGACCGAAAGGAAGCGGGCGACCTGGGCCTCGTCGATGTCGGCGCGCAGACTCTCGTGCACGATCACGCCGTTCTCGATCACCAGCACCCGGTCGGCGACGTCGAGGGCGAAGCTCAGAACCTGCTCGGAGACCACGATGGAGAGGCCGCGCTCGTCGCGGATCTTCTTCAGGGTCCGGCCCATCTCGCGGATGATCGAGGGCTGGATGCCCTCGGTGGGCTCGTCGAGGAGGAGAACCTTGGGCCGGCTCGCCAGGGCCCGGGCGATGGCGAGCTGCTGCTGCTGGCCGCCCGACAGGTTGCCGCCGCGCCGGCCCTTCATCTCGAGAAGGACCGGGAACATCGTGTAGAGGTCCTGGGGCACCCGGCGTTCGCCGGTGACGGTGAGCCCCGTCTCGATGTTCTCCTGCACGGTCATGGCCGAGAAGATCATGCGGCCCTGGGGCACGTAGGCGAGGCCCTTGGCCACGCGCTGGTGGCTCTTGAGGCCCTCGACCGCGGCCCCGTCGACCCGGATCGTGCCGGACTTCACCGGCACGATGCCCATCAGGGTCTTCATCAGCGTGGTCTTGCCCATGCCGTTGCGGCCCATCACGGCGACGATCTCGCCGGGCGCCACCGCGATGTCGAGGCCGTGCAGCACCTCGCTCTGGCCATAGGCCGCGTGAAGGTCGCCGATCGCCAGCATCGGCTGGAGCCCGGCCTGGATGGGCGGCACGGCGGCGGGAGAAGGCGTGGTCTGGAGCATGGCGCCGTTTCCCCGTCAGTGGCCAAGATAGACTTCGATGACCTTCGGGTCGTTCTTGACCCGCTCCATCGAGCCCTCGGACAGGACCTTGCCCTGGTGCAGCACGGTGACCCGGTGGGCGATGTCCTCGACGAACTTCATGTCGTGCTCGATCACCAGCACCGAGCGGCCCTTGATGATCTCGTTCAGGAGTTCGGCGGTCTTGATGCGCTCGCCGACGCTCATGCCGGCCACCGGCTCGTCGAGCATCAACAACTCCGGGTCCTGGATCAGGAGCATGCCGATCTCGAGCCACTGCTTCTGGCCGTGGCTGAGGAACTCGGCCCGCTCCAGGAGCTGGTCCTTGAGGAAGATCATGCTGGCGACCTCCTCGATGCGGTCGCGGACCTGGGCGTCGCGCTTGAAGGTGAGCGCCCCGAACACCGAGCGGCCGCGCGGAAAGGAGATCTCCAGGTTCTCGAACACCGTTAGGTCGTCGTAGATCGACGGCGTCTGGAACTTGCGGCCGACACCGGCCAGCACGATGGCGCTCTCGGACAGCCGGGTCAGCTCCTGGCCCTTGTACTTGATCGAGCCGGAGCTGGCCTTGGTGCGGCCGCAGATCAGGTCGAGCACCGTGGTCTTGCCGGCGCCGTTGGGGCCGATGATGACCCGGATCTCGTTGGGGTCGACGTAGAACGAGACGTCGTTGACCGCCTTGAAGCCGTCGAACGAGACGGTGAGGGATTCCACCGCCAGCAGGAAGTCCTTCTCGGCCGGATCGGCGCCGATGCGGTGCGAGGGCAGGAGGGCTGCGTTCATCGGAGGTCCTACTCGGCCGCGTGGGGCAGGGCGACGGCGGGCGCGGGCTCCAGGGCCTTCACGCGCCGGGTCAGGCGGGGCTCGACATGGGTGCGGTAGATGCCCGCCAGACCGTTGGGGAAGGCCAGCACCACCAGGATGAAGAGCCCCCCGAGGCCGAACAGCCAGAGCTCCGGAAAGCTCTCCGAGAAGCTGGTCTTGGCCCAGTTCACGAGGAGCGTGCCCCAGACCGCGCCGAACAGGGACAGGCGCCCGCCGACCGCGGCGTAGATCACCATCTCGATCGAGGGCACGATGCCGACGAAGGAGGGCGACATGAACCCGACCTGGAGGGTGAACATCGCGCCCCCGATGGCCGCGAACACCGCCGCCAGGCAGAACGCGAAGGTCTTGAAGCTCGCGACCTGGTAGCCCGAGAACCGGACCCGGTCCTCCTTGTCGCGCATGGCGAGCAGGATGCGCCCGAGCTTCGACTTCTTCACCATCTGGGCGAACAGGATGCAGGCGACGAGCAGGCCGGCGTTGACGAAGTAGAGGATGTTGTGGGCGCTGTCGGTGCGGATGTCCCAGCCGTGCAGGGTGCGCAGGTCCGTGATGCCGTTGATGCCGCCGGTATAGCCCTGCTGCCCGACGATGAGGATCGTCAGGATGGCGGCGATGGCCTGGGTGATGATGGCGAAGTAGGTGCCGCCGACCCGGCGGCGGAACATCGCCGTGCCGATGACGAAGGCGAAGAGGGCCGGCACCACCAGCACCGCCAGGAGGGTGAAGGGCAGGCTCTCGAACGGCTTCCAGAACCAGGGCAGGGCGGTGATCTGGTTCCAGTCCATGAAGTCGGGGATGCCCGGCGTCGACTGGATCTTCGTGTTCTCGACGCTGGAGGCTTCGAGCTTGAGGTACATGGCCATCAGGTAGCCGCCGAGGCCGAAGAACACGCCCTGGCCGAGGGACAGGATGCCGCCGAAGCCCCAGCAGATGACGAGGCCGAGGGCCACGAAGGAATAGGTCAGGTACTTGCCGACGAGGTTGAGCCGGAAGGCGTCGAGCAGCATCGGCAGCAGGACGAAGATGACGCCGACGAGGAGCGCCAGGCTCACCCACTCCATCGGCTTCATGAAGGGGTTGTCGTTGACGACGGGGGTTTTGGAGCGGGTCATGACGTTCGGGCTCCTCAGCGCCGGACCTTGAGGGTGAAGAGGCCCCGGGGCCGCAGCATCAGGATG
The DNA here is from genome assembly GCF_001422215.1 of Methylobacterium sp. Leaf89. Taxonomy (NCBI): domain Bacteria; kingdom Pseudomonadati; phylum Pseudomonadota; class Alphaproteobacteria; order Hyphomicrobiales; family Methylobacteriaceae; genus Methylobacterium; species Methylobacterium sp. Leaf89. The sequence goes on from NZ_LMML01000011.1 coordinate 47,467, forward strand.
CCGACCACCGCCAGCAGCGTGAGCACCTTCGCGGTGGAGCCCGAGAGGAAGAACTCCAGGGTCGACTGCGTCTGCGAGATCGAGAAGGCCGACGCGATGGTGCCGAGGAGCGAGGCGGCGCCGCCGAAGACCACGATCAGGAAGGTGTCGACGATGTAGAGCTGGCCCGAGGTCGGCCCCGTGGAGCCCACCATGGTGAAGGCCGAGCCGGCGATGCCCGCGATGCCGCAGCCGAGGCCGAAGGTGAGGCGGTCCACCCGCTCGGTGTCGATGCCGACGGCGCCCGCCATGGCGCGGTTCTGCACCACGGCGCGGACCTGGGCGCCGAAGCGCGAGCGGTACATCAGGAGGGCGACGCCGACGGTGATCAGAGTGGTGACGCCCATGACGAACATGCCGTTGATCGGGATCTCGATGGTATCGGTGACCTGCACCGAGCCGATGAGCCAGGACGGCAGCTCGACGCCGACCTCGCGGGCGCCGAAGATCGTGCGGTAGGCCTGCTGCAGGATCAGGGAGAGGCCCCAGGTGGCCAGCAGCGTGTCGAGCGGGCGCTTGTAGAGGTGGCGGATTAGGGCCCATTCCACCAGCATCCCGAGGGCCCCCGAGGCCAGGAAGGCCAGGGCCATCGCCACGAAGAAGTAGGCCGGGAACAGGGCCGGCAGCTGGGTCTGGAAGAAGCCCGAGCAGAGATAGGTCATGTAGGCGCCGAGGATCATGAACTCCCCGTGCGCCATGTTGATCACCCCCATCTGGCCGAAGATGATCGCCAGCCCCAGGGCCATCAGAACGTAGACCGAGAACAGGATCAGCCCGGCGAAGCCCTGCATGACGAAGATCGAGCTGAGATCCCCGAGCGAATAGTCACCGAACATGGGTTCGTTCTCCGAAGGATGCCGCGAAGGTCGTGCAAGCATCGGGCCGAGTTAGGCCTCAGATTTCCCCTCCCCCTTGTGGGGAGGGGTAGGGGTGGGGGTGGCGCCGCCAGCCTCCGCAGGTCGAGGGTCACCCAACCACCCCCCCCCNCCACCCCCACCTCCAACTCCTCCCCACAAGGGGGAGGAGGGCACATTGAGGTCCTACTGGTAGCCCTTCGGGAAGGGGTTCGGCTCGATCAGGTCGGGGCTCTCGTAGACCACCTCGAACTGGCCCGAGGGCAGGGCCCTGGCGACCCGGGTCTTCGACCAGAGGTGATGATTCGGGTGGATCTTGACGTAGCCTTCCGGCGCCTCCTTGAACTCGAGGCCCGGCGAGGCGGCGACCACCTTGTCGACGTCGAAGGAGCCGGCCTTCTCGCAGGCCATCTTCCACAGGAACGGCCCGAGATAGGCGGCCTGGGTCACGTCGCCGATGACGGTCTTCTCGCCCCACATCTTGTGGAAGGCGGCGACGAACTTCTCGTTGTTCGGGTTCTTGAGCGACTGGAAGTACTTCATGCAGGAATAGGCGCCGGCGATGTTGTCTCCGCCGATGCCGTCGACCTCGTCCTCGGTCACCGAGATCGTCAGCAGGGTCTGCTTCGCGAGGTCGATGCCGGCCGCCTTGAGCTGCTTGTAGAACGCCACGTTCGAGCCGCCGACCACGTCCGTGAAAATCACATCCGGCTTGGTGAGCTTGAGCTTGTTGATCACCGAGTTGAACTGTGTGTGACCCAGCGGGAAATATTCCTCGCCGACGACCTTGGTCTTGAGCACGTTCTCGATGTGCTTGCGGGCGATCTTGTTCGAGGTGCGCGGCCAGATGTAGTCCGAACCGATGAAGAAGAACGTCTTGGCGTTCTTTTCCTTGGTGACCCAGTTCAGCGATTCGAGGATCTGCTGGGTGGCCTCCTGGCCGGTGTAGAAGACGTTCTTCGACTGCTCCAGGCCCTCGTAGAAGGTCGGGTAGTACAACAGGCCGTTATACTGCTCGAAGACCGGCAACGCGGCCTTGCGCGAGGCCGAGGTCCAGCAGCCCATCACGGCGGCGCAGTGGTCGTTGACGAGGAGCTTCTTGGCCTTCTCGGCGAAGGTCGGCCAGTCGGAGGCGCCGTCCTCCTGAATGATCTTGATCTTGCGGCCGAGCACGCCGCCCGCCTCGTTGATCTGGGAGATCGCGAGCTTCTCGGCCTGGATCGAGCCGGTCTCGGAGATCGCCATCGTGCCGGTGGCCGAGTGCAGGATGCCGACCGTGACCTCCGTGTCGGTCACGGCGAGGCCGGTGGTGTTCACCGCCGAGGTCGGCGGCGCCGCCGCGAAGCTCATGCGCGGCATCAAGGCGATCGCCGGAGCGCCGGCGAGCCCCATGAGAAGCCTGCGCCGGAGCGCCGATTGCAGGCCGTTGCCCTTGTCCTCTGCCATCGTGCCCAAAACCCCTGTCGGTCGTCGCACGGCGCATCGGACGGCCGCGGATCGACGGAGCGGAGGCTAGGCCGCGTTGTGCAGTGCGGCCTATACGCTGTTTTGCGTATGTCGGAGCCGGGCGGACAGGCCCATTCTGGCGAACTGCCCGCGAGTCCAGGGTCCCATCGCCGCTCCGGCCACTGGACGGGGTGCGCGCCCACGTGGAAACACGGGATCGGGCACGGTCCTTGCTACGCTGGGGACGACGGAGCGCCACGGTTTCGGACAGGCCGGGATGCCGCGCCAGACCCCGCGCCGCATGATACCGTCCCCACCGAACACGATGACCGAGCACCAGCGTATCCTGCCGATCCGGCGCGACTACAACCGCCTCGTCGCCGACGAGACGCTGGAGGACTATGCCCTGCGCTTCACCGCCAAGAAGGCGCGGCGCTGGTCCGGGTTCCGGGTCGCCCAGACCGCCCTCGGGTCGCTCTCCTTCCTGGCCCTGGAGGCGATCGGCGGCACCCTGGTGCTGACGGTCGGGTTCACCAACACCCTGGCGGCGCTCCTGGTGGTCAGCGCCATCATCTTCGCCACCGCGACGCCGATCAGCCTCTACGCCGCCCGCTACGGCGTCGACATCGACCTCCTCACCCGGGGCGCCGGCTTCGGCTATATCGGCTCGACCGTGACCTCGCTGATCTATGCGAGCTTCACCTTCCTGTTCCTCGCCATCGAGGCGGCGATCATGGCCCTGGCGCTGGAGCTGTGCTTCGGGCTGCCGCCGAGCCTCGGCTACCTCGTCAGCGCCCTCGCGGTGATCCCGCTGGTCGTCTACGGCTTCGCCATGATCAGCCGCTTCCAGCTCTGGACGCAGCCGGTCTGGATCGTCCTCAACCTCGTGCCGCTCGCCTGCATCGCCTGGGCCGGGGACGCCCCGGTGGCGGCCTGGCTCGCCCATCCGGGGGCCGACGGACTCGGGGGCTTCGACTGGCCCCGCTTCGGGCTGGCCTCCGGCATCCTCCTGGCGCTGCTGGCCCAGGTCGGCGAGCAGGTCGATTTCCTGCGCTTCGTGCCGGCGCGCACGCCCGAGCGCGCCGGGCGCTGGTGGGCGGCGGTGCTGGGCGCCGGCGGCGGCTGGATCCTGCCCGGGATGCTCAAGATCCTGCTCGGGTCGTTCCTGGCCGTGCTTGCGATCGCGCACGGCGTTCCGGCCGAGCGGGCCGCCGAGCCGACCCAGATGTACGCGGTGGCCTTCGGCTACGTGGTGCCCTCGGGCATGGGCGCGGTCGCCCTGATGACCCTGTTCGTGGTGGTCTCGCAGCTCAAGATCAACGTCACCAACGCCTATGCGGGCTCCATCGCCTGGTCGAACTTCTTCTCGCGCCTGACGCACAGCCATCCGGGCCGCGTGGTCTGGCTCGTCTTCAACGTCGCCATCGCCCTGCTGCTGATGGAGCTCGGCATCGACAAGACCATCGTCAGCACCCTGTCGCTCTACGCCGTGGTGGTCTCGGCCTGGGTCGGCGCGCTGGCGGCGGACCTCGCCATCAACAAGCCCTTCGGCCTGTCGCCCCCCGGCATCGAGTTCAAGCGCGCCCATCTCTACGCCGTCAACCCGGTGGGCACCGGCGCCATGGCGCTGGCGATCCTCACGGGGTTCGTGGCCCATGCGGGCTGGCTCGGGACGCAGGCCGTGCCGTTCGCGCCGCTGCTGGCCCTGGTCGTCGCCGTCGCGGGCGCCCCCGCGATCGCCCTCGCCACCGGCGGGCGCTACTACCTCGCTCGTACCCCGCGCACGGACTGGCAGGGGGCGACCGAGATCACCTGCCGGGTCTGCGAGCACCCGTTCGAGCCCGAGGACATGGCCCAGTGCCCGGCCTATGCCGGGCCGATCTGCTCCCTGTGCTGCTCCCTCGACGCCCGCTGCGGCGATCTCTGCAAGCCGCACGGCCGCCTGGAAGCCCAGGCCCAGAGCGTGCTCGCCCGGGTCGCCCCGGCCCGCACCGCCGCCTGGATCGGCGCGCCGCTGGGGCGCTACCTCGCGCTGATGCTCACCCTGGTGGCGGCGATCGGGCTGATCCTCGGCATCGTGCATGCGGGGGCCAGCGCCGAGCATCCCGAGCACCGCGCGGTGCTCGGCGCGGCGCTGACCAGCGTGTTCCTGATCCTCATCGTGATCCTGGGCATCGTCGCCTGGCTGTTCGTGCTGGCCCAGGAGAGCCGCCGGGTCGCCCTGGAGGAGACCGCCCGCCAGACCGGGCTCTACCAGGCCGAGATCGAGGCCCACAAGGTCACGGACGCCAAGCTGCAGCAGGCCAAGGAGGTGGCGGAGGCCGCCAACCTCGCCAAGAGCCGCTACGTGGTCGGCATCAGCCACGAGCTGCGCACGCCCCTCAACGCGGTGCTGGGCTACGCGCAGCTCCTCGAGGGCGATCCCGCGATCCCGGCCCCGCGCCAGAACGGGATCCGGGTCATCCGGCGCTCGGCCCAGCACCTCTCGGGGCTGATCGACGGCCTGCTCGACATCTCCCGGATGGAGGCGGGCCGCCTCCAGATCCACCGCAACGAGGTCCGGCTCGCCGACTTCCTCGACCAGATCGTCGACATGATCCGGCTCCAGGCCCAGGGCGCCGCCCTGGCGTTCCGCTTCACCCGGCCCGAGACCCTGCCGGCGGTGGTCGCCACGGACGAGAAGCGCCTGCGCCAGATCCTGCTCAACCTCCTGTCGAACGCGATCAAGTTCACCCCCGCCGGCACGGTGACCCTCGATCTGACCTACCGCAGCCAGATCGCGGTGTTCACGATCAGCGACACCGGCCTCGGCATCCGCCCGGACGACCTGGAGCGCATCTTCGAGCCGTTCGAGCGCGGCTCGATGGCCGCCGCCCGCTCCACCCCCGGCACCGGCCTCGGGCTGACCATCGCGCACCTGCTCGCCCAGGTGATGGGGGGCGAGATCACGGTGGCGAGCGAGGTCGGGCGCGGCACGCGCTTTCGCCTCCGGCTGATGCTGGCCTCGGTGGCGCGGCCCAAACCCGTGCTGGCGGCGCAGGCGAGCGCCCCGCCGCGCGTCTACGCGGGGGCCCGCCGCACCATCCTGGTGGCCGACGACGATGCCGCCCATCGCGGGCTGATGCGCGACATCCTCGAACCCCTCGGCCTGGTGGTCTGGGAGGCGGGCGACGGCCCGGCCTGCCTGGCGCTGGCCGAGACCCAGCCGCCCGACCTGTTCCTCCTCGACATCGCCATGCCGGGCATGAGCGGCTGGGTGCTGGCCAAGGCCCTGCGGGAGGCCGGCCACACGGCGCGCATCGCCATGATGTCGGCCAACGTGCACGAGATCAGCCCGGTGCGGGGCGACGACGCGCCTCACGACGCGATCATCGCCAAGCCCTTCGACCTGCGCGATTTCCTCGAATGCGTCACCGGGCTCCTCGGCCTCGACTGGACGGCGGGGGACGCGCCCGCGCCGCCCCCGCCCGAGGCCGCCGCGCCGGACCCGCGGCCGGAGCACCTCGCCGACCTCCTGCGCCTCGTGCGCATCGGGCACATCCGCGGCATCGAGGCGAAGCTCGCCGAGATGGACAGCGGCCCCGCGGCACCGACCGCCTTCATCGCGCAGATGCGGGGGCTCACCGCCGCCTTCGACCTGCGTCGCGCCCGGGCGGTGATCGAGGGCCTGCTGGAGCCCGCCGATGGCTGAGGCGCAGCGCGACACCGTCCTGGTGGTCGACGATTCCCCCGAGACCCTGAGCTTCCTCACCGAGGCGATCGAGCGCTCGGGCGCCACCGTGCTGGTGGCGGTGGCGGGCGACCTCGCCCTGGCCCTGGTCGACGAGATCACCCCCGACGTCATCCTGCTCGACGCGATGATGCCCGGCATGGACGGGTTCGAGACCTGCCGCCGCCTCAAGGCGAAGGGGCACCTCGCCCACGTGCCCGTCATCTTCATGACCGGCCTGTCGGAGACCGAGCACATCGTGAAGGGCCTGGAAGCGGGGGGCGTCGACTACGTCACGAAGCCCATCGCCCCCGACGAGATCCTGGCCCGCATCCGCGTGCATCTCGCCGGTGCCCGGGCGGCCCAGAGCGCGCGCGCCGCCCTCGACACCACCGGCCGCACCCTGTTCGCGGTGGACCGCGACGGCACGGTCCTCTGGGGCACGCCCCAGGCCGCCCGGCTGCTCGGCGGCTTCACCGAGCCCGGCGCTCCCTCGAGCCTGCCGCCGCAGGGGGCCGCCTGGCTCCGGGGCTGCCTCGCCGGCACGGGCGCGCCGGCCCTGACCCTCGGCGACCGCGCGGGCACCGCCTATACCTTCAGCTTCATCGGCGGCACCGGCGACGAGATCCTGCTGCGCCTGTCCCGCGACGGCACCGAGGCGGGCCTGGAACGCCTGCGCCTGCGCCTGCGGGTCACCGGACGGGAGGCGGAGGTGCTGCTCTGGCTCTCGCGCGGCAAGTCGAGCCGCGACATCGGCGAGATCCTGGGCTTGAGCCCCCGCACGGTGACGAAGCACCTAGAGGGGATCTACGAGAAGCTCGGCGTCGAGAACCGCACCGCCGCGTCCGTCATCGCCGCCCGCCACCTGCAGGACCTCGACTGACGGGCGGCGGAGCGGATATTTCCGGCCCACCCCCTCGCTTTGGCGGCGCGACACCCGATCTATCAGACAGGTCAGGCTGGGAGCTTCGCGATGAACTGGATGACGTGGTTGGTCGGCCGCTGCGTGGACCTCACCGAGCGCGTCGTGCCCGGCCTCGAGCGGCGCGAACCCGGACGGCCGGGCGCGCCGCCGGCCCTGCGCGGCCGGGTGCGCGGCTCGGGCTCCGAGCCGGCGGTGATGCAGCCCGGGGCCGGCCCGCGCCCGGACTGATCCGGTACGACCGGCCCTCGCCCGCCCCTCAGGCCAGGGCGCGGGCTGCGGCGCCGGCCTTGCGCACCGAGGCGTCGACGTCGATCGTGGCGGCGGCGATCCCGTCCATGTTCTGGCGCACGACCTCGACGCTCCGGGCGGCGTTCTGCATGTTGATCGTCATGTCGCGGGTCACCGCGGCCTGCTCGGTCACGGCCGATGAGACGCTCAGCGAGATCTCGCTGAGATGGCCGATCGTCCGGGCGATGGCCTCGATCGCGGTCACGGCCTGGGTGGTGGAGCCCTGCACCGCCGCGATCTGCGTCCCGATCTCCTCCGTGGCCCGGGACGATTGGTTGGCCAGGGCCTTCACCTCGGCGGCGACCACGGCGAAGCCGCGGCCCGCCTCGCCGGCGCGGGCCGCCTCGATGGTGGCGTTGAGCGCCAGCAGGTTGGTCTGGTCGGCGATCGTGCGGATGACCGAGATCACCTCGCCGATCTTGTCGGCGGCCGAGGTCAGCCCGGCGACGATGCCGGAGGCCTCCTCGGCCCGGATCACCGCCTCCTCGGACGCGACCTTCGCCTCGGACGCGTGGCGGCTCAGTTCCTCGATTGAGGCCGAGAACTCCTCGGCGCCGGCCGCCACCGCCTGGACGTTGCCGGAGGTCTGGGCCGCCGCCTCCGCCGTGAGGGTCGCCTGATGGCTGACGTCGGAGATCGAGCCGGTGATGACCCCGAGATCCTTGTCGATCGCCTGCTGGCCCTCTTGCCGACGCAGCCGGTCGGCGACCTGGGCGGTGACGTCGCTGGCGAACTTCACCACGGAGACCACCCGGCCGTCGGGTCCGAAGACCGGATTGTAGGCGCCGTAGATCCACACCTCGCGGCCGCCCTTCGCCAGGCGACGGAACTCGCCGGCCTGGTAGGCGCCGCCCGCCAGCGCCGTCCAGAAGGCGGCGTAGGCCGGCGTGTCCCGGTCCGCCGGCGCCACGAACTGGCTGTGGTGCCGACCCTTGATCTCGTCGAGGGTGTATCCGAGCGCGGCGAGGAAGTTCGGGTTGGCGTCGGTGACGAGACCGTCCGGCGTGAAGTGGATCACCGCCTGCGACCGGTTGATCGCCGCGATCTGGCCCTCGAACGCGGCGTTGCGCGCCACCTGCGCGGTGATGTCCGTGGCGAACTTCACCACCTTCACCGGCTTGCCGCGGCGATCGAGGATCGGGTTGTAGCTCGCCCGGATCCAGATCCGGCGGCCGTCCTTGCCGATCCGGCAGAAATCGCGCGCCTGGTGCTCGCCCCGGCGCAGGCTGTCCCAGAAGGCCCGGTAGGCCGGGGTGTCCCGCTCCTCCGGAGGGACGAACAGGCTGTGCGGGCGGCCACGGACCTCTGCGAACGTATAGCCGATGAGATCGAGAAAGATCTGGTTCGCGCTCTGGACACTTCCATCCATCGCGAACTCGATTCGACCTTGCGATCGATCGAGCGCTTCGAGTGTTGCACGAAGACCGGCGCCCAACATCGTCAATTTCTTTCGCGGAAACGGTGACTGATACGCGACTAGACGGGTCGCATTTTGATGCTCGTAACTCTAATTACAATCCGTGAATTTGTCTTTAACGGTCGAAGATCCTGAAACGACTTTGCAAAAAACAACATATGAAAGCGTGCCGAGCGCCCTCGCATCCGGACGCGGGCCGGGTCCGTGCGACACCGGCCAACCGCGCAATCCGAGGCCGCCGCTCGGTCGCGCGGGAGAGGGGCGCCGCCGTTCACGAGTCGCGGGGCGGATGAACCTTGGCCGAGACTTCATGCGTTAGGTCGTCACGATCGCGCCGCACGGTGCGATCGGCGCGATGCCAGGGAATCCGATGCCAGGGATTCCATTTTCCAGGGTTCCGATGACGCACCATCAGTCCGACCGTCCGATCTTCGCCGCCCCGCCGCGCCTCTCGGCCCGCCCCCGGCGGCGGGGCCGGACGCGCGCCGCGGCCCTCCTGGGCGCCGTCCTCCTCCCGGGGGTCGTCTTCCTCCCCCGCACGGTCCTGGCGCAGGGCGCCGCCGCCGCCGCGCCGACGGCGACGCTCACGAAGGTGGCGAGCTTCGACCACCAGGTGACAGGGGTCACCGTCTCCAAGGACGGGCGGATCTTCGTGAACTTCCCGCGCTGGACCGAGGACACCGCGGTGTCGGTGGCCGAATTGAAGGACGGCAAGCTGGTGCCGTTCCCGGATGCGGCCTGGAACTCCTGGCGCAACGCCAAGAAGGACGAGATCTCGGCCAAGGATCACTGGGTCTGCGTCCAGAGCGTGGTGGCGAGCCCGAACGGCAACCTCTGGGTCCTCGATCCGGCCGCCCCCGCCATGGCGGCTCTGGTGCCCGGCGGTCCCAAGCTCGTCGAGATCGACCTGAAGACCAACCAGCCCGCGCGCACCATCGCGTTCGACGAGAGCGTGGCGCCGCAGGGCTCCTACCTCAACGACGTGCGCTTCTCCCCCGACGGCAAGACCGCCTACCTCACCGATTCCGGCGCCCGGGGCGCCCTGGTGGTGGTCGACCTCGACAGCGGCCGGGCCCACCGGGTCCTCGACGGCGACCCGTCGACCCAACCCGACACGGGCGTCACCGTGACCTATGACGGCAAGCCCCTGCGCCGGCCGGACGGGCGCGGCGTCGAGTTCGCCGCCGACGGCATCGCCCTCTCCCCCGACGGCAAGACGCTGTACTGGCAGGCGATCAAGGGCAAGACGCTCTACAGCCTGCCCACCGAGACGCTCGCGGGGAGCATCACCACCGCGCTGATGCCGACCGCGCTGGCCGACAAGAGCGTGTCGGGCCGCATCGAGATCGTGGGCGAGAACGGCCCCGCCGACGGCCTGATCATCGCCCGCAAGGACGGCCGGATGTACGTGACCTCGCCGCAGGACGATGCGATCAAGGTGCGCGACCTCTCGGCGAAGGGGAACACCCTGAGCACCGTGGTGCAGGACGCGCGCCTGCGCTGGCCCGACACCTTCGCGGAAGGGCCCGACGGGACGCTCTACGTCACCACCTCGCGCATCCAGGACTCGGCCTTCTACAAGCCCGATGCGCCGGCGGCCCTGCCGACGGAGTTGTGGAGCTTCAAGCCGGGGACCGCGGACGCCACCGGCTCGACCGCCCCCGCGCCGGCCGCGCGCTGACCCGTCCCGCGCCGCCCCGGCCACGGGGCGGCGCGCTCATCGCACCCGCAGCCCATCGAGGACCGATGCCGACGATACGACGACGCGCGCTGCTCGGCGGCGCGGGAGCGGCCCTCGCCCTGCGTGCCTGGCCGGCCGCAGCGGCCCCCATCGTCCGGGTCGACGATCCGCGGCTGAGCGAGGTGGTCGATCCCGGCGCGGTGCTGCGCACCCTCTATGCCGGCGGGCGCTGGTGCGAGGGCCTGTGCTACGCCCCGGGCCTCGGCGGCCTGATCGTCAGCGATGTCCGGGCCAACCGGATGATCCGGATCGCCGACGACGGCGGCACCGGCGTGTTTCGCGACCCCTCGAACAACGCCAACGGCAACACGCTCGACGCCGAGGGCCGCCTCGTCACCTGCGAGCATCGCGGGCGGCGGGTGGTGCGGCGGGAGCCGGACGGCCGCCTCACGGTGCTGGCCGACGCCTTCGCGGGCCGGCCGCTGAATTCCCCGAACGACGCCGCCCTGGCCCCGGACGGCGCGATCTGGTTCACCGACCCCGTCTTCGGCATCACCATGCCGGACGAGGGCCTGATAGCGCCGCCGGCGCAAGGGGCCCGGCGGGTCTACCGGATCGACCCGGCCGGCCGGGTCGAGGGCATGACCGACGCCGTCGGCCAGCCCAACGGCATCGCCTTCAGCCCGGACGGGACGCGCCTCTACGTCAGCGACACCAGCGCCGCCCTGAAGAATCCCGAGGGCGCGCGCACCATCCTGGCCTTCCCGGTGGTGGAGGGCCGGAGGCTCGGCGCGCCCGAACCCTTCGCCACCGTGGAGGCCGGCGTGCCGGACGGCCTCGCGGTGGATGCCGACGGCCGGGTCTATGCCGCCTGCTTCGACGGTGTGCGGATCTATGCGCCCGACGGCACGCCCCTCGGACGCATCGCCACCGCGACCGACGCCGCCAACGTGGCCTTCGGCGGCCCGGACGGCCGGCGCCTCTTCATCGGCGCGGGCGCGCACGTCCTCGCGATCGATCTCAAGGTGCGCGGCCCCGCCCGGGGCTGACCCGCCATGTCCCCCATCCTCGCTCGACCGGATCCCGCCATGACGCTCGCTCGCCGTGACCTCCTCGCCGCCGGCTTCGCCGGTGCCGGCATCGCCGGTACGGCAGCCCTCGCCCGACCCGGCGAGGCCGCGGCCGCGCCGTCCTCCGAGGTCGCCACCCACCGGGCGGCGGGCGGGCTCGAACTCGCGTTCACGGCGAACGCCCCCTCGACCCCCACCGGCCTCGCCATCTCGGCCGGCGGCCGGCGCTTCGTGATGATGCCCCGCTTCACCGCGACGGTGCCCTACACCCTGGGCGAGGTGCTGGCGGACGGGGAGGTCCGGCCCTACCCGGACCTGCCGACGAACCAGCCCGACCCGGAGCAGCCGCAGGCGCGCCTGTTCCACGTGCCCAACGGCGTCTTCGACCGCGACGACACCCTGTGGTGCCTCGATGCCGGCCTGCCGGACGGCTCCGGCCCGCCGGTGAAGGGCGGCGCGAAGCTCGTGCAGATCGATCTCGCCGACAACCGCATCCGCCGCGTGGTGCCCCTGGAGGCCGGCATCACCCCGACCTCGTCGCTCAACGACCTGCGGGTGGACATCCGCGACGGGTACGCCCGCGCCTACATCACCGACCAGGGCCAGGACGGGGAGGGCGCCATCCTGGCCGTCGACCTCGCCAGCGGCCGGGTGGTGCGACGCCTCGCGGGCCACGCCAGCACCCGGTCGCAGAAGGGCCTCCTCAAGATCGTCGAGGACCGCCCGGTGGTGCAGCGGAAGGGGGAGGGGCCGCCGCGCCCGGTCCAGGGCGGCGCCAACGGCATCGCGCTCAGCCCCGACGGCCGGCGCCTCTACTACGCGCCCCTGATCGGGCGCCGCCTCTACGCCGTGGAGACCGCCGCGCTCCTCGATCCCGGGGCCAGCGACGGGGCCGTGGCGGCCGGCGTCACGGATCTCGGCGAGAAGGGCATGACCGGCGGCCTGACCACGGATTCCAAGGACCGGGTCTACCTCGCCCTGCAGGAGTTCAACGCGGTCGGCCGGCGCGACCCCGACGGCACCGTCACGATCATCGCCTCCGATCCGCGCCTGATCTGGGCCGACACGTTCTGGATCACCCCCGACCGCTGGCTCCACATCTCGTCCGCCCAGGTGAACCGACGCCCGGAATACAACGGCGGCAAGGACCTGCAGGCGCCGCCCTACGCCATCCTGCGGATGCGGATCGACGCCGATCCGGCGTGAGGCGCACGAGGCCTCGGCCCGGGGAACGGCCCAACCGTTCCCCGGGCCCACGTCCGGAGGTCGCAACACAACCTTAAGCCCTCCGCACTACGATCGGTGCGTGTAGGCCGCATCGGGGCGAGGCATGCCGCAGCGAAGAACGACGATCGACGCCATTCGCGGTCTGTGCCTGATCAACATCTTCGTAAACCACACCCAGGACGGCGCCGTCTCGGCCGTGTCGCCCTCCCGGCTCGGCTTCTCCGACAGCGCCGACATCTTCGTCCTGCTCAGCGGCATCTCCATCGCCCTCGCGGGGAGCCAGGCCTCGCGGCGCCGCCTGCCGGACATCGTCGCCCATCTGTGGCGGCGGGCGGCCCGGATCTACGCCTTCGAACTGGTCATCGTCTTCGCGACGCTCGGTCTCCTGGCGGCCATCCTCGCCCTTCGAGGCGTGACGGGCGTGCACGCGCAGGACACCGCCCTGCTGCGGGACCACGGCTTCCCGAACCTGCTGAGCCATGCCCTGACCCTCCGCCAGACGGTGGGCTACTCGTCCGTCCTGCGCCTGTACGTGGCCCTGATGCTGATCGCCCCGATCCTGCTGCGCCTCGCCGGGTGGCGGTTCTGGACGCCCCTGCCGCCGGCACTGCTGCTCTGGATCGCGGCCGGCCACTTCCATCTGGTGCTGAGCAACAGCCTCTCGGGCGCGCCCTTCGCCCTGACGATCCTGCCCTGGACCCTGATCTTCGCCCTGGGGATCACCATCGGGCAGGGCCTGGTCGACGGCGTCGCCCTGCCGCGTCCCCGGGGGCTGACCGGCCTCGCCCTGGGCTACCTCGTCGGCTACCTCGTCCTGGCGGTGGTCGTGGTTCGTCTCTGGCCGGCGGCCGCGGACTGGGCCGCGACGCGCAACGACGCCTTCTGGCTCGGCGCGAGCAAGACCTACCAGTCGCCCCTGCGCGTCCTGCACGTTCTCGCCCTGGCCTACCTGGTGATGGCCCTGCCGCGCGCCCCGCTCATCCGCCTGCTGCACCAGGTGCCGCGCGACCACCCGCTGACCCGCCTCGGCCGCCGGTCCTTGCCGGTCTTCACCGCCGGCGCGATCGGGGCCGTGCTCGCCAGCGAGGCGCTGGATCTGGCCGCCATTCCCCTGGACGCCGCCTGGCTTCCCCTGCTGCTTCTGGAGGCCGGCATGATCGCGCTGTTCGTCGGCATCGCCCTGCGGATCGCCGGGCGCCCGGGCCGGGTGCGGCCCGCCCACCCCGCGCCGCCGGAGGTCCGGGTCGCAGGCCTGCGGGGGACCCCGGCGATCGCCTGACGCCCTATTCCGACCAGCGCAGGGCCGCGGCGGCGGCGAGCGTCCCGATCACGCCCGCGATCAGGCTGAGGGCGCACAGGATGGCCAGCGGCGTGGTGAACGGGACGGTGCCGCCGAGGGCCGATTCACTCGCCGAGACGCCGAAGATCAGCGTCGGGATCATCAGGGGCAGCACCACGACCGCCAGGATGAGGCCGCCCCGGCGGATCGAGGCGGTGAGGGCCGCGCCGACCGCGCCCACGAAGGTCAGGGCCGGGGTGCCCACCAGGAGGGTGAGGGCGGTCGCCGCCATCGCCCGGCCATCGAGGGCGACGAGGAGCCCGAAGAGGGGCGAGGCGACGGCGAGGGGCAGGCCGGTGGTGAGCCAGTGGGCCAGCACCTTGGCGAGCACCACGCCCTCCAGGGGGGCCGGCGAGCCGGTCATCAGGTCGAGGGAGCCGTCCTCCTCGTCGGCCTGGAACAGGCGGTCGAGGCCGATCAGGGTCGAGAGCACGGCGGCGAGCCAGAGGATCGCCGGGCCGATCCGCGACAGCAGGTTCAGGTCCGGGCCGAGGGCGAACGGCACCAGGGCGACGATCATCAGGAAGAACACGAGGGAGAGCGCCCCCGAGCCGCCGACGCGGGCGGCGAGGGCGAGGTCGCGGGCGACGAGGGCCCTCAGGGCGCGCATCACCACCAGACCTCGTCGGCCGCGACCGTCGTCCGGGCCAGCGTCGGTGGGGCGGGTGCGGGCGCCTCGATCCGCAGTTCCTGGGCGTCGGCGAGGCCGAGGGCCTGGTGCGTCGCCGCGATGACGAGGCCGCCCGTCGCCCGGTGCCGCGCCATCATCCCGGCCAGGACCGCCTGCGAGGCGGCATCGAGGGCGGCCGTCGGCTCGTCGAGGAGCCAGAGCGGGCGCCGGCAGACCAGGAGGCGGGCCAGCGCCACCCGCCGGCGCTGGCCGGCGGAGAGATAGGCCACGGGAAGCCGCAGGGCGTGGCCGAGGCCGAGTTCCTCCAGGGCCGCCCGCGGGGTCGCGGTCGGCGCGCCGAGGAGGTCGCGGGCGAAGGCGAGGTTTTCCTCCGCCGTCAGCGGGCTCTTCAGCCCGTCGCGGTGGCCGACCACGTGCAGGCACTCGGACAGGGTCGCCTCGCCGACCTCGCTCGCCGCGACGGTCCCGGCCTCGGGCTTGAGCCGGCCGGCCAGCACCGCGAGCAGCGTCGACTTGCCGGCCCCGTTCCGCCCGGTGACCATCAGCGCCTCCCCCGGCCCGAGGGCGAAGGACAGGTTCGCGAAGATGCGGCGGCCGGACCGGCGGACGGCGAGGTGTTGGGCGGTCAGCCGCACGGGGGGTCCTGAATCATGAGCCTCAAGAGGTGGCGCCTGTCGAGCAGACCGAACGAAGGAATGTGCGGTCTCCGTCCCCCGGCGCTTCGCCCATCGCACGCGGATCGTTCGGTGG
The DNA here is from genome assembly GCF_001422215.1 of Methylobacterium sp. Leaf89. Lineage (NCBI taxonomy): Bacteria > Pseudomonadati > Pseudomonadota > Alphaproteobacteria > Hyphomicrobiales > Methylobacteriaceae > Methylobacterium > Methylobacterium sp. Leaf89. Next base: position 62,843 of record NZ_LMML01000011.1, read on the forward strand.
CGAGACCCGGGCGCGCAAAATGGACCCAGCCGACGGTCGCACGGTCCGTCGCACCATCCGGAGCCGGGGAGCACCGTGGCGACCGCGATCCGGGCCGGCATGCCGGAGCACATCCCAACGTGCTATTCGAGCCCTCTCGCTCTCGACGGCTGTGGATCGGACGCTCCCGAGCTTCGCGTGGTTTTCGTGGTGCGATTGCTCTCGACCTTCCCTTTCATCACCGCCTTCCTCGATCGTGGGCGAAGGCCCGGAGCCGATGACGTCCCGATATGACGCCGAGACCGACGCCCTCGACGTGCAGCTCGCCGAGGCGAGGATCGTCGGAAGCGAGATCCTCGACGCATCCCAGCATGTGGCCGAGGGGGCGGATCCGGCGCATCTGGTCGCGGCGTAGACCCGCCCTCCGAACAGATCCCACGCGCTGTCAGACGCCCGGTAGCGGCCAGTTTCGAAGTGTTCTATAACGCGCGCAGGCTGCGCCGCGCGAGATTTCAGGGCGTCCAAATCGCCCTTCGCGCAACATCCTATCCGGGCACCCCCGGGGCGGCGCGCGCTTCATAGCGCTCCCAGCCGAACACGTGTTTTCGTGGCGCAGGTTATGCCTGCGCGTGTTCGACCAACCGCTCGCGAGGAAACAGAACGCCGTGGCATCGCTCGACAGCTTCCAGTCCCGCCAGACCCTGACGGTCGGCGACAAGGCCTACACCTATTACTCGATCCCGCACGCCGAGAAGGCCGGCCTCGCCGACGCCACCGCGCTGCCCTTCTCCATGAAGGTGCTGCTCGAGAACCTGCTGCGCTTCGAGGACGACCGCTCGGTCAAGAAGGACGACATCTCCGCCACCGTCGCCTGGCTCGGCAACAAGGGCAAGACCGAGACCGAGATCGCCTTCCGGCCGTCGCGCGTGCTGATGCAGGACTTCACCGGCGTGCCCGCGGTGGTCGACCTCGCGGCGATGCGCGACGCCATGGTGGCGCTCGGCGGCGACCCGCAGAAGATCAACCCGCTGGTGCCGGTCGACCTCGTGATCGACCACTCGGTGATCGTCGACGAGTTCGGCACGCCGAAGGCGCTGGCCGACAACGTCGCGCTCGAATACTCGCGCAACGGCGAGCGCTACACCTTCCTCAAGTGGGGCCAGTCGGCCTTCGACAACTTCTCCGTGGTGCCGCCCGGCACCGGCATCTGCCACCAGGTGAACCTCGAGTTCCTGTCGCAGACCGTGTGGACGAAGCAGGATCCCGATGCTTCGGACGGCACCGAGCTCGCCTATCCGGACAGCCTCGTCGGCACCGATTCGCACACCACCATGGTCAACGGCCTGGCCGTGCTGGGCTGGGGCGTCGGCGGCATCGAAGCCGAGGCCGCGATGCTCGGCCAGCCGCTCTCCATGCTGATCCCCGAGGTCGTCGGCTTCAAGCTGTCGGGCAAGCTGCCCGAGGGCACCACGGCCACCGACCTCGTGCTCACCGTCACGCAGATGCTGCGCAAGAAGGGCGTGGTGGGCAAGTTCGTGGAGTTCTACGGCCCCGGCCTCGACGACATGGCGGTGGCCGACCGCGCCACGATCTCCAACATGGCCCCCGAATACGGCGCCACCTGTGGGTTCTTCCCGATCGACCAGAAGACCATCGACTTCCTCACCGTCACCGGCCGCGCCGACGACCGGATCGCCCTGGTGGAGGCCTACGCCAAGGCGCAGGGCATGTGGCGCGACGCGGCCACGCCGGACCCGGTCTTTACCGACACGCTCGAACTCGACATGGGCGACGTTCGCCCGTCCCTGGCCGGCCCCAAGCGTCCGCAGGACCGGGTGCTCCTCGACGGCGCCAAGCCGGGCTTCGCGCAATCCATGGAGACCGAGTTCAAGAAGGCGGCCGACCTCGCCAGTCGCTACCCGGTGGAGGGCGCCAACTTCGACATCGGTCACGGCGACGTGGTGATCGCCGCGATCACGAGCTGTACCAACACCTCGAATCCGAGCGTGATGATCGGCGCCGGGCTCCTCGCCCGCAACGCGGTCGCCAGGGGCCTGCGCTCGAAGCCCTGGGTGAAGACCTCCCTGGCGCCCGGCTCCCAGGTGGTGGCCGAGTACCTCGAGAGCGCCGGTCTGCAGACGCCCCTCGACGCGCTCGGCTTCAACCTCGTCGGGTTCGGCTGCACCACCTGCATCGGCAACAGCGGACCGCTGCCGGCCGCGATCTCGAAGGCGATCAACGACAACGACGTCGTCGCCGCCGCGGTACTCTCGGGCAACCGCAACTTCGAGGGCCGCGTGAACCCGGATGTCCGGGCGAACTACCTGGCCTCGCCGCCGCTGGTGGTCGCCTACGCGCTGGCCGGCTCGATGCAGATCGACATCACCACCGAGCCCCTGGGCACGGGCTCCGATGGCCAGCCCGTCTACTTGAGGGACATCTGGCCCTCGAGCGCCGAGGTCCAAGAGTTCATCGAGGCCAACATCACCTCGACCCTGTTCAAGTCCCGCTACGCCGACGTGTTCGGCGGCGACGACTACTGGAAGGCCGTCGAGGTCACCGAGGCCGAGACCTTCCATTGGGATTCGACCTCCACCTACGTGCAGAACCCGCCCTATTTCGAGGGCATGAAGAAGACCCCGGCCCCGGTGGAGGACGTGGTCGACGCCCGCATCCTCGGCCTGTTCCTGGACTCGATCACCACCGACCACATCTCGCCGGCAGGCAACATCCGGGCGAATTCCCCGGCGGGCGCCTACCTGCAGGAACACCAGGTCCGGGTGCAGGACTTCAACCAGTACGGCACCCGGCGCGGCAACCACGAAGTCATGATGCGGGGCACCTTCGCCAACATCCGCATCAAGAACCAGATGGTCCGCGACGAGTCCGGCAACGTGGTCGAGGGCGGCTGGACCCTGTTCCAGCCCTCCGGCGAGCGGATGTTCATCTACGACGCCGCGCAGAAGTACCAGGCCGAGGGCACGCCCCTCGTGGTCTTCGCCGGCAAGGAGTACGGCACCGGCTCGTCGCGCGACTGGGCGGCCAAGGGCACCAAGCTCCTGGGCATTCGCGCCGTGGTGGCCGAGAGCTTCGAGCGCATCCACCGCTCGAACCTCGTCGGCATGGGCATCGTGCCCCTGGTCTTCCAAGGCGACACCTCCTGGGCCTCCCTGGGCCTGAAGGGCGACGAGACGGTCTCGATCCGGGGCCTGTCCGGCGACCTGAAACCGCGCCAGACCATGATCGCCGAGATCACCTCCGCGGACGGCACGAAGCGGGAGGTGCCCCTGACCTGCCGCATCGATACCCTCGACGAGCTCGAGTACTTCCGCAACGGCGGCATCCTGCCCTACGTGTTGCGCTCGCTGGCCGCGTAAGACTTCGCCGCCTCCGCGAACCGCGATCCCGAGGCCTCGCCCGAAAGGGCGGGGCCTTTTTCATGCCCAGAAGCCTTGCAAAACTTCTCTCAGGTTAACAAGTTATAAATAATCAAACCTAGAGTTTGATTATTTGGCGGAGGCAGGTCGCGGCCGCCGTGAACCGAGGAGCGAAGCGATGTCGGCAATGTCCTACCCCTGCTACAAGATGAAGAAGGATGCGAAGGGACAGTGGTACTGGGTCTACTACGCCAAGAACGGCGAGGAGATCTCGAGGAGCAGCGAGAGCTACGCGGCGAAGGCGGATTGCCTGCACGGCCTGAAGCTCAACAAGGCCTCGGGCAACGATCCGATCTACGAGGTCTGAGACGACGCGCCGGAGCGCAGTCAGGGCACGCCGCCGCGGTCGGGATCGGCGTGCCCGCCGCATCCCGCTTGACGCCACGGCGCGCCCGGTCGAAACCGCGACGCATGACGATGCGTCCCATCCTCCTGACCAACGCCACATTGTGCGATCCGGCCACGGGCCGGCAGTCGCCCGGGCATGTCCTCGTGCGCGACGGCCTGATCCAGGATGTCGGCTGGGGGCCCGTCGCCGGGGTGCCGGACGACGCCGAGACGGTCGATTGCGGCGGCCACGTCCTCAGCCCCGGCCTGATCGATCTACGCGCCTTCGTGGGCGAGCCCGGCGCCGAGCACCGCGAGACCTTGGCCAGCGCCAGCGCGGCGGCCGCCGCCGGCGGCGTCACCACCCTGGTCTGCATGCCGGACACCAACCCGGTCATCGACGGGCCGGCCATCGTCGACTTCGTGCTGCGCCGTGCCCGCGACACGGCCAGCGTCCACGTCCTGCCCGCCGCCGCCATCACTAAGGGCCTCGCCGGCCAGGAGATGACCGAGTTCGGCCTCCTGCAGGAGGCCGGGGCCGTGGCCTTCACCGACGGCCTCAAGGCGGTGGCGAACGCCCAGGTCATGCGCCGCGCGCTGACCTATGCCCGCGACTTCGGCGCCCTGCTGATGCAGCACGTGGAGGAGCCGGACCTCGTCGGCGACGGCGTGATGAACGAGGGCGAGATGGCCTCCCGCCTCGGGCTCCTCGGCATCCCGCGCGAGGCTGAGACGGTGATGCTGGAGCGCGACATCCGCCTCGTGCGCCTCACCGGCGCCCGCTACCACGCGGCGATGATCTCCTGCGCGGATTCGGTCGAGATCGTGCGCCGGGCCAAGGCGGACGGGCTGCCGGTCACCTGCGGCGCCTCGGTGAACAACCTCGTCCTCAACGAGGGCGACATCGGCCATTACCGCACCTTCTGCCGACTCTCGCCGCCGCTGCGCCACGAGACGGACCGGCTCGCCCTGGTGGCGGGCCTCAACGACGGCGTGATCGACGTCGTTGTCTCCGACCACAACCCGCAGGACGTCGAGACCAAGCGCCTGCCCTTCGCCGAAGCGGCCGACGGGGCGCTCGGCATCGAGACCCTGCTGGGCGCGGCCCTGCGGCTGGTCCATACCGGCGACGTTGCCCTGCCGCGCCTGCTGGCGGCCCTGACGGCGAACCCGGCGGCCCTTCTCGGGCGCGCCGCCGGCCGCCTCGCGACCGGGGCGCCGGCCGACTTGGTGCTGATCGACCCAGACCTGCCCTACGTCCTCGACAAGCGCACCTTGAAGTCCCGCTCCAAGAACTCGCCCTTCGACGAGGCGCGCCTCCAGGGAGCCGCCGTGCTGACGATGGTGGCGGGCCGCATCGTCTTCCGGGCCCCCGCCGAGACCGAGGCCGCCGCGTGATCGCTCTGAACATGCTGCCGTGGCCCGTCCTGCTGGCGGCGCTGGCGGGAGGCTACCTCCTCGGCTCGATCCCGTTCGGGCTGATCCTGACCCGCTATGCCGGGCTCGGCGACGTGCGGGCGATCGGCTCCGGCAACATCGGCGCCACCAACGTCCTGCGCACCGGGCGTAAAGGGCTCGCGGCCGCCACCCTGCTGGGCGATGCGCTGAAGGGCACCCTCGCGGTGCTCCTCGCCGGTCGCTTCGGACTGGAGGCGGCCCTGGTGGCGGGCTTCGGCGCCTTCCTGGGGCACCTGTTCCCGGTCTGGCTCGGGTTCAAGGGCGGCAAGGGCGTCGCGACCTTCCTGGGCGTCCTGCTGGCCCTGAGCCCGCTGGGCCTCCTGGCCTTCGCGGCGATCTGGCTGGGCCTCGCCTTCACGCTGAAATACTCCTCCCTCGCGGCGCTGGCGGCCTCGGCTTTGACGCCCCTCGTCCTGTGGGCCCTGGGACAGCCTGCGGTTGCATGCCTGTTCCTCCTGCTCGCCATCCTGCTATGGTGGAAGCACGCGCCCAACATCCGCCGGCTGATCGACGGGACCGAGGGGCGCATCGGGCAGAAGGGCTGAGGCTCGCCGCCCGCTCCGGGAGGGGAGGGCGATGCAGCTCACCGATGCCCAGCGTCTCGATTGGCTGCGCCTCATCCGCAGCGAGGGGATCGGCCCGCGCAGCTTCCGCACCCTGGTCAACCGCTTCGGCGGCGCCGGGCCGGCCTTGGACGCCCTGCCGAACCTCACCGGCCGCAGCGGCCGGCGCATCACGCCGCCGAGCCGGGAAGAAGCCGAGGCCGAGCTCCGCGCGGCCGGTCGCCTCGGCGCCCGCCTCGTCGCCCTCGGAGAGGCGGATTACCCGAAGCTGCTGCAGGCCGCCGATTCGGCACCGCCGCTGATCGCGATCCGGGGTGAGGCCGCGATCCTGAACCGTCCAGCTATCGCCCTGGTCGGCTCGCGCAACGCTTCCGCCGCCGGCCTCGCCTTCACCGAGCGCCTCGCGCGCGGGCTCGGCGAGGCCGGGCTCGTCGTGGTCTCGGGGCTGGCGCGGGGCATCGATGCCCGCGCCCACCGGGCCGCCCTGGCGCGCGGTACGGTGGCAGTGCTGGCGGGAGGACAGGACCGGATCTACCCGGCCAACCATGCGGCCCTGGTGGAGGCGATCCTGGAGGCGGGCGGGGCGGTGCTGGCCGAGATGCCGATGGGGTGGGAACCGCGCGGGCGCGACTTTCCCCGGCGCAACCGCATCATCTCCGGCCTTGCCTACGGCACCGTCGTGGTGGAGGCCGCCCGCCGCTCGGGCTCGCTGATCACGGCCCGCTTCGCCCTGGAGCAGGGCCGGGAGGTCTTCGCCGTGCCGGGCTCTCCCCTGGATCCGCGGGCGGAAGGCACCAACGACCTGATCCGCCAGGGCGCGACCCTGGTCTCCGACGCCGCCCACGTCACCGACGTCATCGCCCCGCTGCTGGCGGGGGGCAGCGAGGCGCGCAGGGTGGAAGCCCTGGCCGTCGACCGGCCGGACCTCGCCGACGCGCCGATCTTCTGGGACGAACTCGACGTGGACGGCATCGTCCTGCCGCTCCCCGCCGAGGATTTCGCGGCGCCGGAGCCGGTGGACGACCGCGCCCGCCTCATCGCCTATCTGAGCCCGACCCCGATCGGAACCGACGAACTGGCGCGCACCGCCGGCCTCAGCGTCCGGGTCGTCCAGACCACCCTGCTCGAGCTGGAGCTCGACGGGCGCATCGAGCGCCACGGCAGCGGGTCGGTGTCCCTGGTGGGCTGAGGGCCGTCACGCGTCGTCTTCGGGCGCCTCCTCGCCCAGGGCGCGGCGCATCTGGTCGAGGCAGCCCTGCAGGATGTAGGCGGCGGCCAGCATGTCGACGACCTCGCCGCGCTTGGCCCGCGAGGCATCTGCCGCGATGAGGGCGCGGGTGACGGCGGCGGTGGAGAGGCGCTCGTCGCAGTAGAGGACGGGCAGGGGCAGCAGCGGCTTCATGTTGCGCACGAAGGAGCGGGTCGACTGGACCCGCGGGCCCTCGCTGCCGTCCATGTTCAGGGGCAGGCCGATGACGAGGCCGCCGACGGCGTGCCGCTCGCACAGGGCCGCCAGATGCTTCACGTCGGGGGTGAACTTCACCCGCCGGATCGTCTCCAGGGGCGAGGCGATCTGGCGCCCGACATCCGAGAGGGCGAGCCCGATCGTCTTGGTGCCGAGGTCGATCCCGATGAGGCGGGGGCCGCCCTGCGACGCCTCCGCGAAGGCCCGCATCTCGGCCTCGTCCATGTCCGTCGCTCTCCCGTGCCGCCGCCCGTCCTGCGCGATCCGCTCCCGGCCGGCAAGGGGATCCTCGCGGATCAGTGCAGGCCGGCCGACCCTTCGGTGCCGTCGCCCACGAAGCTGGCGGGGAGGGGCTCGGCGCCCATGCCGAGGATGCCGCGCACGGCAGCCCCCTGGCTCCGCCGCATCAGGTCGACGAGGTCAGCCCCGCCGAAGCGCACCGATTCGAGGTCGGCGCCGAGGACCCAGATCTCGTACTCGTCGCGCCCCGGCACCACGTCCCAGAACAGGAACTCGCCGGCCTCCGACCGGCCGAAGAAGCCGGCCCGTTCGACGACGCTGTGATCGTCGCCCTCCACCTCGAACCGATGCTCGGGCCGGTCGCCGAGGACGGAGGCGATGCTGTGGGCGATCAGCTCGGACTGGGCGACGAGGTCCGTCTCGGGCGCCTCGCTCGGGACCGCCACGCGAAAGGAGCCGTTGGCGAGCCCGGCCCCGAGGGTCCGGCAGAAGGCGCGGTAGCTCTCGGGCAGGCCGTAGCCGAGCTCCGCCTCCGCCCGGTCAAGGGCCGCCTCGGTCGCCACCGGACCCGGCGCGCAGGGCGAGAACACCGTCTCCCACATGAATCTGATCTCCGGCTCGTCGTTAACCTTGAGAAAACGTTGTCATAGCCTTGCGGGGACCGGATCGGCCAGAGCATCGTTAACGAACCGTTACGACGCTGGAAGCCGACCGCATGCCCCTGCCGCCCCACGCGACGAGACCCGCACCACGCCGGATGCCCCTGCGGCACAAGTTGATGCTGGCCCTGGCCTGCGAGATCCTGCTCGTCGGGTTCCGACAGGCGGATCGCGGGCCGGCGCGGGCCGGGATCCTCATCGAATCACCGGTACTGCCCCATCACGCGATCGCCTGAGGCGTCCGGGCCGCTCCGCCCGATCCGGCCCTCGCGCGGCCCCGCCGTTGCGAGCGCGGGAAGGCGGGTGCTATAGCCCGGCCCGACGCCCCATCGCCCGCGGAACCCCGACGGGCTGCGGATGGGGGCCTGAGGATCTGAAGACAGCATGTCGGTCGACGCAACGACGGTGAGGCGCATCGCGCACCTGGCGCGCATCGCGGTGAGCGAGGACGAGGTCGCCCCCCTGCAGGGCGAACTGAACGCGATCCTGGCCTTCGTCGAGCAACTCGGCGCGGTCGACGTGACGGGGGTCGAGCCCATGACCTCGGTCACCCCCATGGCGATGAAGAAGCGCGCGGACGCGGTCACCGACGGGGCCAAGGCCGACGCCATCGTGGCCAACGCCCCCGAGACCGAGGACCACTACTTCCTAGTGCCGAAGGTCGTCGAGTAGGCGCACGCGCCGCCGACCTCAAAACCGGCCGCCCCGAAGGACGGTCCGCACGGCGCCCGAACGGCGACGGCGGCTGTGCCCCGGGACCCACCAGGACGAGCGCCCAGGACTCTCGCAACCCATGACCTCTCTGAACGAACTCACCCTGGCGGAGGCCCGCGACGGGCTCCAGGCCAAGGACTTCTCCGCCACCGACCTGACCCGGGCGCATCTCGACGCCATGGAGAAGGCGCGGGCGCTGAACGCCTACCTCGTCGAGACGCCGGACCGGGCCCTGGCCATGGCGGAGGCGGCCGACACGCGGATCGCCTCCGGTGAGGCCCGTCCGCTGGAAGGCATCCCCCTCGGGATCAAGGACCTGTTCTGTACCGAGGGCGTGGCGACCACCGCCGGCTCGAAGATCCTCGAGGGCTTCACGCCGGCCTACGAATCAGCCGTGACCGCCAATCTCTGGCGCGACGGCGCGGTGATGCTCGGCAAGCTGAACCTCGACGAGTTCGCCATGGGCTCGTCCAACGAGACCTCCGCCTATGGCGACGTGGTCTCGCCCTGGCGCCGGGCCGGATCGGACGCCAAGCTGGTGCCGGGCGGCTCGTCGGGTGGCTCGGCGGCGGCGGTGGCCGCCCATCTCTGCCTCGGCGCCACCGCGACCGATACCGGCGGCTCGATCCGCCAGCCCGCCGCCTTCACCGGCACCGTCGGCATCAAGCCCACCTACGGGCGCTGCTCGCGCTGGGGCACGGTGGCCTACGCCTCCTCCCTCGACCAGGCGGGCCCGATCGCCCGGACGGTGCGCGACTGCGCCATCCTGCTCGGCTCGATGGCCGGCGCGGACGCGCGCGACACCACCTCCGCCGACCTGCCCGTGCCCGACTTCGAGGCGGCGGTGGCCCGCGGCGTGAAGGGCCTGACCATCGGCATCCCGAAGGAATACCGGGTCGCGGGCATGTCGGCCGAGATCCAGGCGCTGTGGGACCGGGGCGCCGCGATGCTGAAGGATGCCGGCGCCACGGTGCGGGAGATCTCGCTCCCGCACACCCCCTACGCCCTGCCGGCCTACTACATCGTCGCCCCGGCCGAGGCCTCCTCGAACCTCGCCCGTTACGACGGCGTGCGCTACGGCCTGCGCGTGCCCGGCAAGGACATCGCCGGGATGTACGAGAACACCCGCGCCGCCGGCTTCGGCCGCGAGGTGAAGCGCCGGATCATGATCGGCACTTACGTGCTCTCGGCCGGCTACTACGATGCCTACTACGTGCGGGCCCAGAAGATCCGCACCCTGATCAAGCGCGACTTCGAGCAGGCCTACGCCGCCGGTGTCGACGCGATCCTGACGCCCGCGACCCCGTCGGCCGCCTTCGGCATCGGCGAGAAGGGCTCGGGCGATCCGGTCGAGATGTACCTGCAGGACGTCTTCACCATCACGGTGAACATGGCGGGCCTGCCCGGCATCTCGGTGCCGGCCGGCCTCGACGCGCAGGGGCTGCCCCTCGGGCTCCAGCTCATTGGCCGGCCCTTCGACGAGGAGACGCTGTTCGCCGCCGCCCAGGTGATCGAGGACGCCACCGGGCGGACCAGGCTGCCGGCAGCGTGGTGGGCATGAGGCGCACGCGATGACGGTCCCGGTCTATCCTTTCGACGTCTGGATCTGGGCCGCCTTCGATCCGGTGCTGATCGCCATCGCCCTGGTGATGGGCTGGAAGTCGGACCAGTTCGTCAAGGTTATCCTCGTCTCGCTGATGGCCTTCGCCGTCTCGGTGCTGGTGTCCTGGGGCGTCACCGCGATCGGTATCCCGTGGCCGGCGCCGGTGAGCCACGACGGGCCGACCTTCTTCCCCGTGCGCTGGATCGCCGCCTTCCTGTGGGGCACCCTCGGTTTCCTGGCGCACCAGCTCTACCGCCTGCGCGCTTGACCGGGCGGGCCGACACTTCCACCTTTCCGGCGCGTACCCGCGCCCCGCAACGCTGAATCCGGGCCATCATGACCGCTGCCGTGAACCCCAAGAAGCTCATCAAGGGCGGCCTGCACGACTGGGAGGTCGTGATCGGCATGGAAATCCACGCCCAGGTCACGAGCCGCTCCAAGCTGTTCTCCGGCGCCTCCACCGAGTTCGGCGGCGAGCCGAACGACCACGTCTCGCTGGTGGACGCGGCGATGCCCGGCATGCTGCCCGTCATCAACGAAGCGTGCGTGGCCCAGGCCGTGCGCACCGGCCTCGGCCTCAAGGCGCAGATCAACCATCGCTCGGTGTTCGACCGGAAGAACTACTTCTACCCGGACCTGCCGCAGGGCTACCAGATCAGCCAGTTCAAGGACCCGATCGTCGGCGAGGGCGAGGTGCTGGTCGATCTGCCCGACGGCGAGTCGATCACCGTCGGCATCGAGCGCCTGCACCTGGAGCAGGATGCCGGCAAGTCCCTGCACGACCAGAACCCGACCCAGAGCTTCGTCGACCTCAACCGCTCCGGCGTCGCCCTGATGGAGATCGTCTCCCGGCCGGACCTGCGCTCGTCGGAGGAGGCGCGCGCCTACGTGACCAAGCTGCGCACCATCCTGCGCTACCTCGGCACCTGCGACGGCGACATGGAGAAGGGCTCGCTTCGCGCCGACGTCAACGTCTCGGTGCGCCGAGTCGGCGACCCGCTCGGCACCCGCTGCGAGATCAAGAACGTCAACTCGATCCGCTTCATCGGCCAGGCCATCGAGACCGAGGCCCGCCGCCAGATCGCGATCATCGAGGATGGCGGCACGATCAGCCAGGAGACCCGCCTGTTCGATCCGGGCAAGGGCGAGACCCGCTCCATGCGCTCGAAGGAAGAGGCGCACGACTATCGCTACTTCCCGGACCCGGACCTGCTGCCGCTGGAATTCGACCAGGCCTATGTCGACGCCCTGGCCGCCGGCCTGCCCGAGTTGCCCGACGCCAAGAAGGCGCGCTTCATCGCGTCCTACGGCCTGTCGCCCTACGATGCGGGCGTGCTCATCGCCGAGCGCGCCTCGGCCGACTATTTCGAGGCGGTGGCCAAGGGCCGCGACGGCAAGGCCGCGGCGAACTGGGTCATCAACGAGCTGTTCGGGCGCCTGAACAAGGAAGGCCACAGCATCGAGACCAGCCCGGTCTCGGCCGACCAGCTCGGCGCCATCGTCGACCTCATCGGCGAGGGCGTGATCTCGGGCAAGATCGCCAAGGACCTGTTCGAGATCGTCTGGTCCGAGGGCGGCGACCCGCGCCAGATCGTCGATGCGCGCGGCCTGAAGCAGGTCACCGACACCGGCGCCATCGAGGCGGCCGTGGACGAGATCATCGCCAGGAACCCCGAGAAGGTCACTCAGGCCCGCGAGAAGCCGACCCTGCTCGGCTGGTTCGTCGGCCAGACCATGAAGGCCACCGGCGGCAAGGCCAATCCGGCAGCAGTGAACGCCCTGCTGAAGGCGAAGCTGGGGATCGAGTAGAAGCGGGCCTGCGTCCGCGCCGCGGACATGCACGGTCGGTGCCGGGTCGGACACGACGTCATGCGGCCGGGCGAGGCGCTCCCTGGTTAGCTGAGAGAGGCGGCCGCCTCCGGGGGAGCTTCCCCCCCGTGGCAGAGGCGAGCGTCGCGGCGGCGCGCGAACTCTCCTACGTCCGCTCATGGGTCGAGCCGCTCGCGCGGGAGCGCGGCGGCGACGCCTTGAGACGAAGATATCGTGATCATTCGGCGCGAAGCACGCCGGCTCATCTAAATAGATCGGCGGCGGAAGCGGCCGAGGTGGGGCCTGGTGCATGTCTGAAGTCGTGCCGTTCTGGCCGCTTCTGCGCCCCGGAGACCGCTTCCGTCCCGTAATTCGCGTGTGCGCTGCTCAACGTCCAGGTCGAATCAGCCCTGGATGATCGCCGCAGCTTCCTGCTGGGGTGGAGTCATTCCCACATCTCCTGCGTCAGGTCGGTCGTGATCGTTATCCGATCAAGGCCTCCTCGTTGCTTGAGCTGTGCTTTGCCGTCGAAGCACCACATCAAGGTGCGACCGGATCGCGAATGCGTCAAGAGCCTATTTGCGTGATTTCGCGACTGTATTCATTCCCAGGGACTCGACCCTGAAATGTCCTGTCGCCGCAGTCGCTTGGGCGCAGCTGCCACCGCACGCCCCGTCGCTACAACCTACGGGGTGGGCACCGCGGTCCCGCTGAAGCGGCTCCGCAGGCCCGCGAGCCAGTCCCGCCGATGGGCGCCGGGCGCGCCCACCGAGACGGTGGCGGTCATGCCGGCGACCAGGGTGACGCCGTTTGGCACGACGTCGATGCGGATGCGCACCGGCACCCGCTGGGCGAGGCGGACCCAGGTGTAGACGGGGTCGACGTTCGGCAAGCCCTGGGTGCTCGCGGTGGCGTTGGCGGTGCTGATGCCCAGGGTGATGCTCTCCACCGTGCCGCGGATCAGCGGATCGTAGCCGAGGAGCTCGGCCGAGACCGGATCGCCCACGTGGATCCGGGCCATCTTGGTCTCCTCGAAATAGCCGTCGATCCAGAACGAATCGGTGTCGATGACGGCGATGTTGACCGTGCCGGTGGTGGCGTAGTCGCCGGGGCGCAGCAAGAGGTTCGTCACCCGGCCGTTCACCGGCGAGCGCACCTGGGTGCGCTGGAGATTGATCTTGGCCTGGGACAGCTGCGCCTTGGCCGAGGCCACCGCCGCCTCGGCGATCTTGGCGGTGCCGGCATATTGCTGCTTCTCCTCGATGGAGGTCGAGAGGGTGGTCAGAGCCTCGCGCCGGGCGGCCTGGGTCCGCTTGACCTGGAGGTCCGCCTCCCGGTTGTCGAGTTCGGCCTGGGCCGAGGTCACCGAGACCTCGAAGTCGAACGGATCGATGACGTAGAGGATGTCGCCCTTCTTCACGGTCTGGTTGTCGGCGACACGCAGCTCCGTGATCTGGCCCGAGACCTGGGGGGCTACGCTGGCGACCTGCACGCGCACCCGCCCATCGCGGGTCCAGGGGGCAGTCACGTAGAACTGCCAGACGAGGGCCGCCGCGACGAAGGCGCAGGCCAGGATGAGCCCGGTGATCAGCAGGCGCAGCACCCGGCGCCCCCGGCCGGGCGCGCGGGGGCGGGTATCCGGGGCGGAGCCGCGGGAGCGGCCGTCGGGCCCTGCGGCGGCGGTCTCGGCGGGCGGGTCTTGAGCCATGGTCACAGGAACACGATCAGGAGAGCGAGGATGCACACGTAGAGGCCGGCCTCCGCCAGGGGCGGGTTGGCCACGTAGCGGGCGATGCGCAGGCGCGCGAAGAGCAGGCGCAGACCTAGGAGGATCGCCAGCGCGCCGGCGGCGTAGGCCACGAAGGGCGAGAGCAGCACGCCGCCGAGATCGAGGTCGCTGCGCATCAGGCGCCCCGGATGCCGAGGCGGCGCAGGAAGCGGCCCTGACCCTCGGCGACGTGGGCGACCGTGGCGAGGTCGCTCACCGCCCGGGCGAGGTGCAGGCGCGTGGCCGGATCGGCCGGCCCGCCCGCGGCGAGAAGGGCCGCGGCGGCCTCCCGCATCCGGCCGGCATCGACGCTCGCAAGGGCCGCGCGGGCCCGGCCCGCGACCGCAGCCAGGGCACCGTCCCGGGCGAGGCCGCGCAGCTGCGCCTGGGCGCGCGCGGCCGCCGACTCCATCCGGGCGAGCTCGAAGGCGCGGTCGAGGCTCGCCCGGCGCACGGCCGCGCTGCCCGAACTCCAGCGGGCGAATTGCAGCAGGCGGTCGCTGTTGAGGCTCGTCCGGGTCGTGGCGTCGCCGCCCCGGCCCACCAAGGCCTCGACCAGGGCGCGCCGGGCTGAATCGAGGGCGAAGGCACGGTGGCGGGCGTTGGAGATGGGCAGGATGATCCGGACGGTGAAGAACAGGATCAGCGCCGCGAAGATCACCAGGAAGGCGTTGGTGAGGAACCCCTGCGGGTCGTAGCTCTGGGGGTTGGCGGGCGAGAGCAGCACGGGGAAGAACACCAGCAGGATGAACCCGATGCCGAAAGTCGGCGGGTTGAGGCTGAGGAAGCAGGCGGCGAAGACCACCGGCGCCATGGCGATCGCCAGCAGGGGGAAGCCCTGGACGCCGGCGAGCGCGCCGAACAGCACGAGACCGGCGCAGAGGGCGGCCAGCGGCATGCCGATGAGCACGCCCTTGGCGAAGACGCGCGGGTCGGGGGTGATCGCGGAGAGCGAGCAGGTCGCCGCCACCTGGACCAGGGCGAAGGAGGTGGCCGGCCATCCCGTGGCGACGAGGAGGAGGGCCGTGAGGCCGAAGGCGATCACCACCCGCAGGGCGCCCCGCACGGCCTCGGGCACGTCGCGGTGGGTCGGGAGCGGGACGTCGCGCAAGGGGCGCCCCCCATGGGCGAGGACGCGGGAGCCATTGGCCGCGAAGGCGGCCGCCCGGGCGAAATCGAGGGCGCGCTGCAGGGCGAGGATCGCGTCGAGGGGCTGGTCGCCCGCCCGCACGGCCTCCGCGACGAGGTCCGACAGGCGTGCCACCGCCAGGGCCGGGTCGGCCTCCGGCTCCGTCAGCCCGAGGCAGAGGGCGCGCGCCTCCGCGACGGCGGGCGACGGGGCGGGCAGGCGGGCCAGGGCCGCCCGGACATGGCGGGGGGG
>NZ_LMML01000011.1:78256-125929 GCF_001422215.1 Methylobacterium sp. Leaf89
GGCCCGTCGTCGCGTTCGCCCGCGATCGCGCTGGCGTCGCCCCGCAGGGCGGCGATCTTGCGGATCAGCGCGGCGGTCCGCTCGGAGCCGGGATCGCCCCGGGTCAGGGTCTCGCGGGCGAAGGCCCGGGTTTCCGCGAGGGCGTCGCCCAGGGCGTCGCGCACCGTCCGCCAGATGCTGGGCGAGCCGAGGGCGTCGTTGATGACGGTGATCGCCACGATGCCGAGGGTGATCGCCGCCACCCGGTCCACGGCCGCGTCGAAGGTGCTCTGCGGCGTGTCGATATGGGCGATGGCGATGATCGCCACGGTGTAGCCCGACAGCATGGCCCCGTAGGCCCGGGTGTCCTGCAGAAAGTGGGCGGTGAAAACGCACAGGCCGAGCCAGGTGGCGAAGGCGACGAGGAGCACCACCCGGTCCTGCGCGAACAAGGCCATCAGGACGATGGCCACGGCCGCCCCCACGAGGGTGCCGAGGAAGCGGTAGAGCGCCTTCGACAGGGCCTGCCCGCGCTTGGGCTGGGCCAGGATCGCCACGCAGACGGCCGCCGAGGAGGCGCTCGACAGCTGCAGCCAGAAGGCCGCGTAGAGGGCGAGGATCATGGCGAGCCAGATCCGCACGGCGAAGGCCCAGGCGGCGGGCTTCGGAACCACGCGCTCGATTGCGGCGAGGATCCGGTCCGGCATGCGGGGCGGGCTGTCGGCGAGGGCGCTCACCCGATGACCCCGCCGGGCATCGCGTCGGCGGCACGCGCCGCGACCCGGGCCTGCCACAGGCAGAGCAGCGGGCTGACGAGGAGTTCGACGGCCAGGGCGGCCAGCATCAGGAACGACGGCAATCCGGTCAGCGCCCAGCCGAGGAGGCGGGCGAGGCCGCCCAGCGCCACCACCAGAGTGAGGAAGCGGAACAGGGTGGTCTTGGTCTCGATGCCGGGCACGCAGGTCCAGAACAGGATGCCGATGCCCATGTGCAGGCCGGAGAGGTAGCGGAAGTGGCTGTCGGCGGAGACGTCGACGAGGCCGCCGCGTCCGATCCCGTTCAGCCCGAACAGCACGCCGTAGAGGCCGGAGGCCACCGGGACCAGGGCCATCACCGCCACCGCGCGCTGCAGCGCCTGCCGTTCCCGCATCGTCGCGTCCGTCCGGAATCCGCCTGTCAGGATCGGCAACCGGGACGGCCAGGCTTACGTTCCTTGGCGGTCCGCGAAAGGGGCCGCCCGGCCCCGCACACGATGTCGGCCGCCCGCGGACGCCCGCGCGCGGCCGGATCCCCTCAGGCCTTCATCTGCTTCAGGCGCTTGACGCACTTGCTGTAGTATTGGGGCCATTTCGGTCCCTGCGCGGCCTTCTCGGCGACTGAGAGGGCGCGCCACTCGGCGCCGCATTTCTTCTGGCGCTCGCGCGCGGCACTCTGGCCGACGCTGAGCTCCTTGGCGGGCTTTGCCGCCGCGGCCTGTGCGAGCGCACCGCCCGCGACGAACGGGCTTGTCAGAAGGAGGGGACTTGCCAGAAGCAGCAAGCCCGCGAACAAAGCACGGGTGTGACGCGAACGGAACGACAGCATGACGACCCCCGGGGACGCTTGGGCGCCGCCGTGCGGCGGGCCGGGCGCATCACAGCCACAACCCCGGGCGAGGGCAAGTGCCATCTGTACGGGTGTCGACGCGATCCACCGCTCGTGTCACGTGTTGTGGCGGTGGCACGGAGTCTGCAACCATCCGCTCGCGTTCCCGATTGTTTCGGCGGGTCGGGCGAGCCTGAACAGGGTCGGAAACATCAGCATGGCACACGCGCCGGGAAAACCCATCGACGTGCACACCTGGAGCACGCCGAATGGCTGGAAGATCCCGATCATGCTGGAGGAGTGCGGACTGCCCTATCGGGTGGTGCCGGTGAATATCGGCCGCGGCGACCAGATGGCGCCCGACTTCCTGAAAATCTCGCCGAACAACAAGATTCCCGCCATCGTCGACCCGGACGGCCCGGGGGGCGACCCCATCACGGTGTTCGAGTCCGGTGCGATCCTGCAATATCTCGGGCGCAAGACCGGCTGCCTCTACCCGGCCGACGAGCGCGCCCGGGTGGCGGTGGACGAGTGGCTGTTCTGGCAGGTCGGCGGCTTCGGGCCCATGCTCGGCCAGGTCCACCATTTCCGCATCTACGCGCAGGAGAAGATCCCCTACGCCATCGACCGGTTTACCGCGGAGGCCCAGCGCCTCTACGGCGTCCTCGACCGGCACCTCGCGGACCGCGATTTCGTGGCGGGCGACTTCTCCATCGCCGACATCGCGATCCTGCCCTGGGCCAAGTACCACGAGAAGCAGAGCATCGAGCTGGCCAGCGTGCCCCACGTGCGGGCCTGGCTCGACCGCGTCATGGCGCGGCCGGCCGTTCAGCGGGGATTCGCGGCGGTCTGAGCGGAGGCGTCACCCGATACGCGTCACGCCGCTGGCGTCACTCGGCCGGCGCCGCGAGCGCCTTCGCGGGGGCGGCCTTGGCGGCCTTCGGCGCGGGCCGGGGCGCGGGCGCCGACTCGGGCGTGGCAGCGGAGGCCTGCTGGTTCACGTCGGGCACCCGGGTCCAGGTCTGCGAGCCGCACAGGACCTTAAGGAGGCAGCCTGAGACCGACAGCTCGGAGCTGCTCTCTCGCTCCAGGCTGACCTGATACATCTTGCCCTCGTCGGCGTTGTAGATCTCGCCGGAGAACTTCGCCTCCTCGGGCTTCAGGTTGTCGATGAGGGTTAGGCCGAGCACGGGGCGGCCGCGCTTCTTTGGATCGGGATTCTTGATGTCCGTGCGCGGGGTCCCGTCCTCGTTGGTCGCGGTCTTGGCCCAGACCACCTTCCCGCAGATGTTGGCGGCACCCGGGCCGCAGCGGTCGATGCGGACCTTGGCGCGGCCGTCCCCGGTGAGCCAGGTCCCCGAGGGGTCCTGGGCCGGGGCGGCGAAGGCGGGGGCGAGGCCGGTGAGGATGAGGGCGGCGGTGAGGGCGACGCGCATGTCCAGGTCTCCGTGTGGCGTGGCTGCGGCGGGAGGCCGGCGGCCAGAGAGTCGGCAAGGGGATCGGCAAGCGACCCGGCGCGGGGGCAGGGCCGTGTTCGTCTGGCCACAGGAGGCGTCCGCATTCGGGCGAATTTCCGGCGCTGTTGCGCCAAAGCCATGGCAGCGGGAAAACCCGCGGCCGCGCTCCGGTTATCCCCCGCGTTCGCGCCTCGGGTTGAGGGCCGGGGGCCTGCCGGCTATAAGCCCGGCGCCGAAGCCATTTTCGGCTGAGCGATCACAACCGGACGGACCATGGCCACCGAGCGCACCTTCTCCATTCTCAAGCCCGACGCCACGAAGCGGAACCTGACCGGCGCGGTCAACGCCGTGATCGAGAAGGCGGGCCTGCGCATCGTCGGCCAGCGCCGCATCCAGATGAGCCGCGCCCAGGCCGAGACGTTCTACGAGATCCACAAGGAGCGTCCCTTCTTCGGCGAGCTCGTGGAGTTCATGACCTCCGGGCCGGTCGTCGTGCAGGTGCTCGAGGGCGAGAACGCCGTCGCCAAGTACCGCGAAGTGATGGGCGCCACCAACCCGGCCAACGCCGACGCGGGCACCATCCGCAAGACCTTCTCCGAGTCGGTCGGCGAGAACACCGTCCACGGCTCCGACAGCCTCGAGAACGCCAAGGCGGAAATCGCCCAGTTCTTCCAGGATTCCGACATCGTCGGCTGAATCCTTCGGGGTTCGGACACGGTCGACCAAACCGGCGCGCCGAAGCTTCCCGGAAGCTTCGGCGTTTGCCGTCCCAGTGTGGCCCCGGCGCCCTTGCGCGGCGGGGGCCCGGACGTGAAACCGGTTCGTTCCCGAATCGCTTTCACGGACCCATCATTCCATGCGCTCCATCGCCCCGCGCACCGGCCGGCTCCTGCTCGCCGCCGGCCTGCTCTCGCTCGTCGCCGCCTGCAACGCCAACAAGTCCGGCCCGACCGCGTCGCTCGAAGGCTACACTCCCGATCCGGCGCTGAAGACGGCCTCCACCAGCAACCTGACCGGCCGCGTGCGTCACGCCTGCACCGTCACCCAGGCCCGTCTGCAGAACGTCTCCGAGGTCTCCCTCGCCCGCCCCTGCGGCTGCTACGCGAACCAGACGTTGGCAAGCCTCGACAAGAGCGAGCTCGATGGCTACCGCAGCACCGGCTACTTCAACGATTCCGCCCGCGCCAAGGCCCTGAACGCTCTCGACAGCTGCAAGCTGCCGCGTCCGGCGTAAGGCTCCGTCCGTCCCGGACTGCCCCGGGAGGCGACGCGTCGGTGCCGGTTCAGTGCGGCGACGCGCTGTCGGGGGTCGGTGGGTCGCCGCGCTCGCCTGCGGCGGTCCGTGCGGCCCGGAGGAGATCCTCGGCGAGGCTCGGATCGTCCACCGCCCGTGCCAGCACGACGGCGCCCACGAGGGTCGACAACTTGGCGAGCGCGCGCTGGCGGCGGCGCTCCTTCGCACCCTGGGGCGAGAGCTCGGACAGCAGGCCCACGAGGTGTCGGACCCCATGGGTGAAGCGTCCCCGCAGGGGACTCCCCGCCGGCTCGCGGGCGACGTCGTTGGCCAGGGCGGCGAGGGGGCAGCCCATGCCGGGCGACTGGACGTGGCCCACGGACAGGTAGTTGGCGATGAGCATGTCCAGCGCGCCCCGCCGGTCCTCCCCGAGGGCCGCGTCGAACGCCTCGACCGCCAGCGCATCCTTGCTGGCGAACTGGCCGTAGAAGCCGCCATGCGTCAGGCCGGCCGAGGCCATGATGTCGGCCACCCCCACCCCGTGCAGGCCACGTTCCCGGAACAGGGCGGCGGCGACCGCGACGACCCTTTGGCGGTTGAGCTTGGCCTGCTCCTGCGAAACTCTCGGCATCTCCGGCTCTCCCGCTGCCTTCCCGGTCTTATATAGATGCGGGCCGTCATCGATACAGGTCCGCATCGGCCGGCCCGCCGAGGGGAACAGGGTACGGATCGGCAGACGGCCCGCGCGGTCTCGGGCAAGCCCGGCGCGATACGCTTATACCACCGCTGCCGGGATCTCGCCCCGCGCCTGCGTCAGGTTCCGGCCCCCTGCGGCGCCGTCTCGGTGGCGCCCCGCGCGTCGCGCGGCTGGCGCGCCACCCGGAACCAAAGGGCGTAGAGGGCGGGCAGGAACAGGAGGGTCAGCAGGGTGCCGACCCCGACGCCGCCGATGAGGACGTAGGCCAGCGCCCCCCAGAACACCGAGTGGGTGAGCGGGATGAAGGCCAGCATCGCCGCCGCCGCCGTGAGGATGACGGGACGGGCGCGCCGCACCGTGGATTCCACGATCGCGTCGTAATCCCCCAGGCCCGCCGCCTGGTCGTGGTGGATCTGGTCCACCAAAATCAGGGTGTTGCGCATCAGGATTCCCGACAGGGCGATCAGCCCGAGGATCGCGTTGAAGCCGAAGGGCTGGTGGAAGAGCAGCAGGGTCGGTGCTGCGCCCACCAGGCCCAGCGGGGCGGTGGCGAAGACCATGAACATGGTGGCGAACGAGCGGACCTGGATCATGATGACGGTGAGCGTCACGATCAGCATGATCGGGAACACCGCCACCAGGGACATCATCGCCTTCTCGCTCTCCTCCACGGCACCCGCGGTATCGATGCGGTAGCCCGGCGGGAGATTGGCCTTGATCGGCGCCAGGAGGGGAAACACCTGGGCATGGATGTCCGGCGGCTGCTTGCCGTCGAGCACGTCGCCCTGGACGCGGATGTAGGTCTCGCGGTTGTAGCGCTTGAGCACCGCGTCCTCGGTCCGGCTCTCCAGGCGCGCCACCTGCGAGACCGGCACCTGACGACCGTCCCTGGTCGTCAGCGTCAGGTCTCCGATCTCGCCCAGGGAGCGCCGCTCGGGGCCGGGGCTGCGCAGGACGACGTCGACGGAACGCAGGTTCTCGCGCACCTGGGTGGCGGGCGTGCCGTTGAGGTAGCTCTGCAGCTGCTGGCCGGCCTCCTTCGGGGTCAGGCCGATGAGGCGCAGACGTTCCTGGTCGAAGGCGAGGCGCAGGCTCGGGGTCTTGTCGCCCCAGTCGAGATGGACGAGGCGCATGTTGGCATTGGCCGCCATGACCTCCCGAACCTCGGCGGCGATGCCGCGGATAACGTCGAGGTCGGGCCCCACCACCCGGAAGGCGACGGGAAAGCGGATGGGTGGGCCGAACACGATCTGGAGCACCCGCACGCGGGCTTCCGGAAAGCGGCCGTCCTCCACGAGTCGGCGCAGCTTGCCCCTGAGGACGTCGCGCGCCTGCGCGTCGGCCGTCTGCACCACGATCTGTGCGAAGGCCGGATCGGGAAGCTCGGGATCGAAGGAGAGCACGAAGCGCGGCATACCCTGGCCGATGTAGCTCGTCATCGCGCCAGCTTCCGGCAGATCGCGCACCGCGGCCTCGATCCGCTTGACGCTGGCCTCCGTCGTGGCGAAGGCCGAGCCCGCCGGCAGCGTGACCTCGACGATGAGCTCGGGGCGTTCGGAATTCGGGAAGAACTGCTGTTCGACCTTGCCCATCGCCGCCAAGGCGAGGGCGAACAGCCCCACGGTGATGCCGGCGGCGAGCCATTTGTGGTCGACCGACATCCGCACGACGCGGCGCAGGCGCGCGTAGGTCTTCGTGGCGTAGATCGCCTCGTGTCCCCCCACGACGCGCTGGATGTTCGGCAGGAGCTTCACGCCGAGATAGGGCGTGAAGGTCACGGCCACGATCCAGGAGAGGATCAGCGAGAAGGCCACCACCCAGAAGATGTTGCCGGCGTACTCACCTGCCGTGGAGGCGGCAAAGCCCACGGGCAGGAAGCCCGCGATGGTCACCAGGGTGCCGGTGAGCATCGGCGCGGCCGTGGCGCTCCAGGCATGGGTCGCCGCCGCGATGCGGTCGGCGCCCTCCTCCATGCGCACCACCATCATCTCGATGGCGATGATGGCGTCGTCGACGAGGAGGCCGAGCGAGATGATGAGGGCGCCTAACGTGATGCGGTCGAAATCGCGGCCCGTGACCATCATCACGACGAACACCGCCGAGAGTGTGAGCGGCACGGCCAGCGCGACCACGATGCCGACCCGGAAGCCGAGTGCCACCAGGGAGACGAGGATCACCACGCCGAGGGCGGTGAAGAACTTGACCATGAACTCGTGGATGGCGTCGTCGATGACCTTGGCCTGATCGGTGATCTTGGTGAAGGCGATGCCCACCGGCGTCTCGTGGTGGATCGCCACCTCCTCGGCGTTGAGCGCCGCGCCGAGCGTCAGCCCGTTGAAGCCGGGCTTCATCACGAGGCCGAGCATCAGGGCCGGGTCGCCGTCGTTGCGGATCGCGAAGGTCCGGGGATCCTCGTAGCCGCGCCTGACCTCGGCGATGTCGCCGAGCTTGAGGCTGCGGTCGCCGGCGGCCACGGGAAGATTCCGGATGGCGTCGAGGCCGTCGATGGCCCCGTCGAGACGCACGTACACCCGCGGTCCCGCCGCCTCGACAAAGCCGGCCGGGGTGACGTCGTTCTGGTTAGCCAGCGCGGCCAGCAGCTGCTGGCCGGTGATGCCGAGGGTGGCGAGGCGCTGGTAGGAGATCTCCACGAAGATCTTCTGGGTCTGCTCACCCAGGATGTTGATCTTCTCCACGCCCGGCACCCGCAGCAGGCGCTGGCGCAGGTCCTCGGCGTGCAGCACGAGCTGGCGGTGTGGCAGACCCTTGGCCTGTACGGCGTAGAGGGCGAAGTAGATGTCCGAGAACTCGTCGTTGAAGAGCGGCCCCATCACGCCGCGCGGCAGGCTGGAGGCCTGGTCGGAGAGCTTCTTCCGGGCCTGGTAGAACTCCGACTGGAGCTTGGCCGGAGGCATCGCATCCTTGAAGATGACCTTCGTCACCATCAGGCCGGGGCGCACCGTGGTCTCCGCCCGGTCGTAGTAGACGAGCTCCTGCAGGCGCTTCTCGAGGGGGTCGGCGACCTGGCGCTGCATCTCTTCCGCCGTGGCGCCGGGCCAGGCGGCCGAGACCGTCATGACCTTGACGGTGAAGGCCGGGTCCTCCGCCCGCCCGAGCTTCTGGAAGGCGAAGAAGCCCGCCCCCGTCAGCGCGATCAGCAGGAACAGGGTGACGGCCCGCTCGCGGACGGCGAGCGCGGAGAGGTTGAGGCCGCTCATCGCACCACCCCGGTCCTGCTGGCGGGCGCCGGGCGCACCCGCTGGTCGGCCGTGAGGAGATGGGCACCGAGCGCCACGATCCGGTCGCCGGGGTTCAGACCGTCGACGATCTCGGCGCGCTCCTCGCCCAGGCGAGCGACCTGCACGATCTGCGGACGCACGGTCTCGGTGGCGGCATCGTAGCGCCAGACCGCTATGCCGTGCCCCTGGTCGAACAGGGCCGCGAGGGGCACCTCGACGCGCGGTACGCGGGCCGCCGCGGCATCAATGAGCTGAAGGGTGACGGTGGCGCCCAGTGGGGCGGCCTCGCCCCCGCCCGAGAGGATATAGCGCGCCCGGTAGGTCCGCGTCGCCGGATCGGCGGTGGCGGAGAGTTCGCGCAGGCGCGCCGGGTACGTCGCCGCGCCCTCGGCGTAGAGGGTGGCGGAGGCCTCTCCCTCGGCAGCGCGCCGGCTGCCCTCGGGCAGGAACACCTCCGCCTCGCGCGCCCCGTCGCGGGCGAGCTTGACCACGGTCTGGCCGGCCGCGACCACCTGGCCGGGCTCGGAGGGCACCTCCATGACGACGCCGTCGGCATCGGCCTGGAGTTCGGCATAGCCCGCCTGGTTCTGGATCTGACTGGCCTGGGCCTCGGCAAGAGCGAGCTGGGCGATGGCGGCGTCGGCCGCGCCCTTGTTCTGGTCGTAGGTCTGCCGGGAGGTCCAGCCGTCGGCCACCAGCCTGCGGCTGCGCTCCTCGTCCGCCTTGGCCTTGATCATTTGGGCCCGGGCCGCCTCGGCAGAGGCGCGGGCGGCGTCGAGGGCGAGGGTGAAGTCGGTGCGGTCGAGGCGCATCAGGGGCTGCCCGCGACGCACCCGGTCGCCCGGGTCGACGAGGCGCTCGAAGATCTTGCCGCCGACCCGGAAGCCCAGGTTGCTCTCGGTCCGGGCCCGGATCACCCCGGTGTAGCGCGCGACCGCGCCGGAACCGCGGACGACCTCGGCCACCTGAACGAGGGGCGGTTCCGGGCTCACCGCCGTCTCCGCCGGCGAGCAGGCGCCGAGGGCGAGGGACGCGAGACCGGGTGCGAACCACTTCTGCATGACGCATCCTCCGCAGCCGGACCATCCGCCGCTTTAAGATTATGCTTATAATCTATTTTAGCGGATGGAACAGGTCAACGCTGCCTTGGCAACCCGCGTGCGGGGGGACACCCAGGGAGGTCGACACCGGTAGAAGTGGGCACCGCACGAAAACCTTGGGGCGACCGGATCGGCCGACGTGCCGCCCGTACCCCTAGCGCCCGGTTGCCGGCTCCGAACCGGACCGCACGACCAGCGAGGCCAGAAGCACCGCCATGAAGAAGAGGAAGTACTGGTTCACCGACAATTCCTCGAACATCATCGAGGGCACGAGGAACAGGGCCGTGTAGGCGACGAAGGGACCGGCGGCGGCGGGTGCGCGGGCGATGCGCACGAGGGCGGCGAGGAGGAGCAGCGCCGTCGCGATGCCGCTCTGGAGCGCCAGGGAGATGAAGCCGTTATGCGGCGTCACCAGCCCGGTGAGGGCGCGGAGTTCTTCGCGCCGCGTGGTCTCGCCGACACCGAACGGGTATTCCGCCACGAGTTGCAGGGCGGTGAAGCCGGAAATGAAGCGCTCGTCGGCATTGCCCGAGACGTTGCCGTCGCCCGCAAAGCGCGTCTCGATGGACTGCGCCAACTTCTGGGGCAGGGGGATCTCGCCGGTCATCGAGAAGCCGATGAGCAGGATCCCGAGCACCCCGAGGACGGGCAGCACCACCTGCAGCCGGATGCTCCGGCGCATCAGCACCAGCAGGATCAGCACCGGCATGAACAGCCCGGAGCGGTTGTTGGTCAGGGGAAAGCTCGCCAGCAGAGCCGCGAAATAGGCAAGGTAGATCAGGTTCAAGCGGTAGCGCAGGCTCAGCAGCAGGGCCGCCGCCCCGCCGAGGGCGAAGACGTGGCCGGTCTCGTTGCCGGAAGCCCAGAGGCCGCCCTGCTTGTCCTCGACGAAGAGCTTGAGTTCCTCGTCCAGGCCATCGGTCGGGACGCCGAGGCCGAAGCGGTCCAGCGGCAAACCGGAGGACGAGAGCAGCAGGACGACCAGCGAGCCGCCGAGGCCCGCGAGAAGGCCCCAGCAGAAGGCGTTCTCCAGGCTCCGGTCGCGGAACATCACAAGCAGGATCATCGCCAGGACGAAGTAGAGCAGCAGGACGAGGGTCAGGTAGACGTCGCCGGCCTGGATCTCGGCCTTCAGCACCAGCGAGAGGGCGATCAGGATTCCGACGGCCCCCATCGGGACAGCCTGGCGCAGCCCCTCGGCGATCACGGCGCGGCGCAGGCCGAACCAGGGGATCAGCAGGAAGGGCAGGAGGTCCGACAGGCGCTGGAAGGGAAGCCCGAAGCTCGAGGTCAGGACGTTGAGCTGCAGGGCGACCCCGAGCAGGAACACGGCCGCACGGTCGGCCATGATCGGCACCGCCCGCATCCGCCGCATCCCGGCCGCCATCGGCCCCGCTGGTCCCGTCATCGCTCCGGCCCCCGAGAAGACGCCGCGTGCCCGGCCCGGGCATGCCTCCGCCCGCGCGTGCACTCTGGCGCGCAAAGGTTTGCGAAGCGTGCAGGTGCCGGGAGGCCGGTGGCTCAGCCGCCGCGGCGGACGAAGAACCCGAGCGCCGCGCGGACGGTGGGACGCAGGAAGACAAGGGCGAGGGTGCCATAGGCCATCATGCCCAGGGTCACGCAGGCGACGAGGCCGAGTCGGTCGCCGAGGGCCGCGTTGATGGGCTCCTGCACTAGCAAGACCAGGGCCGCCATGGCGCCGGCGCAGGCCGTGGCGGGCAGCAGCACCCCGACGAGGCCCCCGTTGCTCACCGGCACGAAGCGCCCGGCCCGCGCGACGATCAGGGGTGAGAACAGGTAGGCCCGGACCACGTGGCCGATGACGAGGGCCGACAGGCCGAACGGTCCGGTGAGGATCGCCGTCACGGCCCCGATCCCGAACTGGGCGCCGGCGAGCTTCAGGGCGGTGCCGCTGCGGCCCAGCGCCGTGAAGATCATCCACAGCATGGAGGTCACGACGAATTCCGGCGCGAGCAGCGCCAGGATGCGCAGGACCGGCGCCGCGTCGTGCCACTGTTCGCCGAACAGGAACGGGATCACCGTCGGGGCCACTGCCGCCATACCGAAGAAGGCCGGCAGCGCCAGGAAGGCGGAGGTCCGGGTGAAGTCGTGGAAGGCGGCGGCGAGGTCGGCCGGTCGGTCCTGCAGGCGGGCATAGGTGGTCAGCGCGACCGCCGAGAACGGGATCACCGCGACCTGGCTCACGAGGTCGATGCAGCGCCAGGCGAGGCGCAGGTGGCCGACATCGGCGGTGGACAGGAAATAGGCGGCGATCACCTCCTGGCTGCGGATCGAGAAGACCAGCAGCAGATTCGTGGAGAAGACCCGGGAGCCGAAAGCGATCTGGCGCCGGGCCGCCGCGAGATCCAGGCGCCGGGCCGGGACCC
Organism: Methylobacterium sp. Leaf89; assembly: GCF_001422215.1. Classification (NCBI taxonomy): domain Bacteria; kingdom Pseudomonadati; phylum Pseudomonadota; class Alphaproteobacteria; order Hyphomicrobiales; family Methylobacteriaceae; genus Methylobacterium; species Methylobacterium sp. Leaf89. The sequence goes on from NZ_LMML01000011.1 coordinate 89,934, forward strand.
AGGGCATCGCCGCCCAGGTCAGGAGCGTGGTCGCGCCGGTGGCGACGAGGCGCTGGACCACGAGGCTCCAGACCCCGTAATCCGCGAGCGCCAGGGCCAGAGCGGCGGCGCCCCCGAGGAGGTTCGCGCCGAGCGCCCGGAGGGCAAGCTTGCGGAAGCCGAAGCTGCGCTGGAGCCGCGCCTCGTGGATCGCGCCCAGGGCCGAGATCACGAAGCAGGCGGAGAGCGCGCAGAGGGCGGGCCGCAGCTCGGGCAGGTCGAGCAGCCAGGCGATCGGCCAGGACAGGGCGACGAGGGCCGCCGCGTAGACGACGCTGGAGGCCAGGGTGACCCAGAAGGCGGTAGCGGCGAAGGCCTCGTCGAGATCGGCCCGCTGGACCACCGCGTCGGGCAGGCCGCCGCGGGCGACGATCTGCAGGATGTCGATGAACACGGCGGCGACGGCGACGAGCCCGAACTGGGCGGGCTCGATCAGCCGGGCCAGGACCAGGAATACCCCGAAGCTGAGGACGACGTTGCCGACGGAGGCCAGCGCCACCCAGCGGGCCGCCGCGAAGGAGCGGCCGGAGACGTCCGGCTCGTCGGTGACCCCGAGGGCGGCCGGGGCGGTGGCGGCCTGCCCCGGAAGCAGTGCGGTGGCGCTCACGCGCGGTCGGCCCGGCGCTCGTCCACAAGCTCGGCGTAGAGATCGAGATACTTCTCCGCCACGCGCTCGGAGGTCGATTCCCGGATGACGTGCTGGAAGCTGCGCTCGTCCGGCAGACCGACGCGGCCGCGGGCGATCACGGCCCGGATTCGGTCGGCGAGCTCGGCCTCGTTGCCCGGCGTGAACAGCCATTCGGCGTTGTTCTCGCCGATCAGCTCGGGGATGCCGCCCGAGGCCGCGCCGATCACCGGCACGCCCATGACGTAGGCCTCGTAGATCGTCCGCGGCGAGGGCTCGGCCCAGAACGAGGGCACGATGAGCACGTCGATCTCGCTGAGGAAGTCGGCGGGCTTGGCCCAGCCCACGAACTCGATCGGCAGCCCCTCGGCCTGCGCCGTGAAGCGGTCGATCGAGTCGTCCATCGCTTGGCCGGCCACGAGGCAGCGCCAGTCGCCGGGGCCCACCGCGCGGAATGCGTCGACGAGGGTGCCGACGCCCTTCTCGACGTTGATGCGGCCGAGATAGCCGAAGGTCATCGGCCGACCGGTGCGGTCGATCCGCCGCCGCGCCTCTGGGTCGCCGTCCGGCACCGTGCAGGAATAGTAGATGACCCGGCGGCGCTCCGGCGCGAGGTGGCGGAACAGGCCGTGCGTCACGTGGGTCTTCAGGATTTCGGTTCCGACGCTGACCACGGCGCCCACCGCCCGGTTGGTGATCTGCTTGGTGGCGTTCACCACCTTGCAGCCGAGGTGCCAGTGCGTACAGGGCTTGCCGTGCCGGAACATCGCGGCATTGCCGCAGATCAGGTCGTACTCGCAGACCGTGTGGACGATCGGAATGCCGCGCTTGGCCGCCTCCCGCCAGACCAGGGTGGAGACGTCGAGAAGCGAGTGGGTGTTGACGATGTCGGGCCGGAAATCGTCGAGGACGCGGCCGAACTCCGCGGCGATGGCGAAGTTCCACTGCTGCTTCAGCTTGGCCCAGGTGCGGCCGACCCGCGTCGCCTTCGGCCAGTCCTCCAGCCAGAAATCGTTGTTGTGGGCCATGCGGTAGACGGTGACGCCGTTGCGCACGATCTTGGGCTCGGCCTCCCGGGCGATGCAGGCCGCCGCCACCGTGTGGCCGGCCGTCACCAGCTCCTCGGCGAGATGCTCCACCGACCGCTCGGCGCCGCCAACGATGTAGGGCGGGTAGAGCGCGCTGAGATGTAGGATGCGCAGCGGCCCGGTGGCGGCGATCCGTGCGGCACTCTCCGCGCCGCGCACCGCGAGCGCCGGGGCGGCGGACGGGGCCAGCTGGGCGCGGGTGAGGCCCGGGGCCGTCATCGCGGCGGTGGCCATCTCGGACGCGGTCATCATGGAAGCGGTCATGGGCGACACTCGTCGAGACGCGGGGGCTCGGAGAAGGCCACCGGCGGGAGAGGATGGGGGGAGGTCGCGACGCCAGCGCGAACGGCGGCGTAGAACTCGAGATAGGCGCCGGCGACGACGTCGGGGTCGGTGCCCGAGCGAACGGCTTCGGCGCGGGACAGGCCCTCGGGAAGGCGCTCCGGCGCCGCCACGACCCGCGCCATCGCGGTGGCCAGGGCGGACGCATCGCCGGGAGGGACGAGCCAGGGGCCGGCGCCGACCTGCTCGCCGATCCCGCCCACGGCGGTTCCGATCACCGGCACGGCGCGACCATAGGCTTCCGCCACCGTCCGGCCGAACGCCTCCGGCCAGACCGGCGGGACGACGAGACAGTCGATGGTGTCGAGGAAGGCATCCTTCTCGGCATACCCGACAAACGTTACCGGCAACCCCTCGGCCAGGGCGCGGTATCGCGCGAGCCCATCCGCAGCCCGGCCGGCGACGACGAGGCGCCACCCCTCGGGCGGCAGGTGGCGGCAGGCCGCCAGCAACACGTCGGTGCCCTTCGAGGCCTCGATGCGGCCGAGGGAGCCGAAGACGACCGGATCGCCGGGCCTGCGCGGCGGACGAGCGGAGGGGCCACCGGAGGCGATCGGGTTCCAGATCACTCGGCGAAGCGAGTCGGGAATCTCCGCGAAGAACCCGGCCGCCAGGTGCCTGTCCAGGATGTCGGTGCCGACCGCCGCGACGGCGGAGACCGCGCGCTGGCAGCGGCGGTGCGGCTCGGCGTAGAGCCGACACTTCAAATGCTGGCCGGCGCAGGCGCGTCCGTGCTTCGCCATCGCGCCGTTGGTGCACAGGCTGGTGAAGTCGTGAAGCGTGTGGACAACCGGAATATGGAGGCGCCGGAGCATCGGCCAGACGGCCGGGGTGATCTCCGAGATCGAGTGGGTGTTGACGACATCGGGGGCGAAGGCGCGGACCGCCGCCTCCATCCGGATCACCGTCTTCCGGTTCCACTGCGTGGCGAGCTTGTAGCGGAGGCGGTCGAGGCGTCCGTGCTGCGGCCAGTCGAGGCTGTGGAAGGGCGTGCCATGGCCGGTCCGGTAGACGGTGACCCCGTCCTGGAGGGTCGGCGCCTCCACCCGGCGCGAGGCGCAGGCCACCGCCACGGCATGGCCGAGGCCGGCCTGGGTCCGGGCCAGGGTCTCCACCATCAGTTCGGCGCCGCCGACCTGCTCGGGGGCGTAGAGGGAGCTAAGGTGCAGGATGCGCATCCGAGGCCTCCCCGGCGGACATTGGGCGGGCGGCGTCCCGCAAGGCCTCGAGCAGCACGCCCTCGTAGCGCCGGGCGGTCTCGGCCCAGTCGTAGCGTCGGGCATTGGCGTGGCCCCGCGCGATCAGGTCGGCGCGCAGGTCGGGCTCGTGCAGGAGGCGGCGCAGGGCCGCGGCGAGCGCAGCGGGATCGGCGGGATCGAAGGTGAGCGCACCATTCCCGGCGATCTCGGGCGTCGCCGAGCGGTCCGAGCACAACACCGGGCAGCCCAGGGTCTGCGCCTCCAGCACCGGCAGGCAGAATCCTTCGGCAAAGGAGGGTACGCACAGGCACAGGGCGTCCCGGTAGAGAGCGGCGAGGCGATCCTCGCCGATGCGCGACAGGCGCGTCAGCCGCACCGGCGCCCCCGCCAGGGCCGCCGCGATGGTCTCTTGCGCGTCCTCGCCGACATGGACGATGGCAAGGTCGGGATGGGTTTGGGAGAGCGCCGCGGCCGCCTGCGCCAGGGCGGCGAAGTTCTTGTTGTGGGTGGCGTTGCCCACCGCCAGAACGTAGGCGCCCCGCGCGGTTTCGGGCGCGATCCCGCCCGACGCCGACGCATCGAGCATGGCCGCCGAGGGCACGCTCCGGACGCGCTCGCGCAGGGAGGGGTAGAACTGCCCGAGGCTGTCCCGGGTGGTGTCCGAGACTGCGATCACCCGGGCGCTGTTGCCGAGGACCAGCCGGAAGATCAGGTCCGTCGTGAGCGCCTCGCGCCACCCGGTGCAGTCCGGGATGGTTCGGAAGTAGAGGTCGTGCACGACGGTGACGCGGGCCCGGCCGCCGAAGGCCGCACCGTAGGGATCGGCGTTCAAGACCAGGTCGATCCCTTCCGCCCGGCACAGGGCCGGGACGGTGACGGCCTGGCGCAGGACGTCGAGGATCATCAGGCGCGGGCGCGGCACGGTCACGACCGCGACCCGGTCGCGAATCGCCTCGGGCAGCTGCGCGCGGGTCCAGGGCGAGCGCAAGACGACGGTGACGGTGCCCCGGTCGAGCAGCCCGGCGATCACCCGGAAGGCAACCAACGCCACGCCGGACGGGCGGCCGCCATGCTGGCTCGGCATGTTGACGAGGACGCGGGTCATCGTGGCTCGGCGGCTCCGGATGGGGGGATTGTCCGTCAGCGTCACGGGCGAGCGGCGGCCTGGCGGATCAGGTCGGCGAGGTCGTCCTGCATCCGGGTGGCGCCGTAGCGGGCGAGGGCCCGCTCGCGAGCCAGGCGAGTGCGCTCCGCGAAGGCCTCCGGGCGATCCAGGATCTCGGCGAGGGCGGCGGCGATGCGGTCGGGGCGACGGGGCGGTACGAGGGTGCCGAGGGCGCCGCCGTCGAGGATCTCGCTGGAAGCGCCGGCATCGGTGGCGACCACTGGCACGCCGGCCAGCATCGCCTCGACGAGGGTCCGGCCGAACGGCTCGGGGTCCACGGAGGGATGAACCACCGCATCGACGGCCTGCATCAGGCGAGGCACGTCGCTGCGCTGGCCCAGGAACAGGACCCGGTCGGCGACGCCGCGGGCCGCCGCGAGGTCGCGCAGGCCCGCCGCGTAGCCATCCTCGCCGAACAGGGCAGAGCCCACCACCAGACAGCGCAGGCCCGGCATCTCAGCCAGCGCCTCGATCACGACGTCCTGCCCTTTCCAGGGTGCGAGACGGCTGAACACGCCGACGAGGGGCCCGGCGGGCAGGCCGAGCTCCGTGCGCAGTTCGGCCACGGGGCGCGGGTCGAGGATCAGGTCGAGGCCGTTCGGCACCACCGTCACCCGGTCCCGGCGTCCGCCCGCCTGCACGAACGCCTCGGCCGCGGCCCGCGAGGGGACGATGACGCACGCCGCGCAGGCATTGGCGAGCCGGGCCTGCACGATCCGCTGCGCCGGGCCGAAATGGGCGCCGTCGAGGATGTCGTGCAGGTGCCAGACCAGGGGGCGGCCGACGAGACGGGCCGGCAGGGCCGCGAGCAGGAAGGCCTTCTGCGAATTGGCATAGACCACGTCGCAGCCGCGCGCGGCCCGGGCGAGGTCCCGCGCCAAACGGGCGAGGCTGCCGAGCACCGGAAGGGCGCGCCAGGGGGAGACGTCCCGGCGCAGGCCGGAGAGGTCGGCGCCCGGCGCTGCGAGCCGGATCGTCAGACCGGCCTCTCGCAGGGCGTCGGCGAGGGGGCCGCCCTCGAACAGGAAGGCCTGGGAGCCGGGCCAGGCCCGCACGACGTCCCGCAGAACGAGCTCGGCGCCGGACATGGTGCCGGTGTGGCTGACGAACAGCACCCGGGGCTGGGCCGCCCGCGCCTCCACCGGATGCGCGGTGCGCGCCCGCTCGGAACCGGTCGCGGTCGAGAGCGTCCCGGCCATCAGGCGGCTCCCGTACGATGCGGCAAGGACAGGGGCATGGCCTCGTAGGCCGGCTGGCCGCCGGGCTTGACCATCGTCATGGCGATGCCGAGGACGGCGCCGCCGGCCTGACGCAGGCTCGTCACGGTCTCGATCGTATCGGACAGCTGCGAGCGGCCCGCACGGGTGCAGCAGAGCACGCCGTCCACGTGGCGGGCGAGCATGCAGGCATCCATCAGCAGGCTGGTCGGCGGACTGTCGAGGAGCACGAGGTCGTAGCGCCGGCTCCAACGCAGGAGGTTCGCCATGCGGTGGTTCATCAGAAGCTCGGTCGAGTCCGGCGTCGGAACGCCGGCCGGGATGACGTCGAATCCGTCCTTGGCGATGACGGCCGCCGCCGCGTCGATCTCGCCGCGCAGGACGCCGCCGAGGCCGGGGCTGCGGCCCAGACCGAGGGAGGCCTCGAAGTTGGGCCGGCGCAGGTCGCACTCGATCACCAGGACACGGCGACCGCTCGCGGCACTGAGGCCGGCGATGGCGAAGGTCGTGAAGGACTTGCCCTCGCGCGGCTTGCCCGAGGTCACCAGCACCGTGCGCGAGCCGTCGCCGCCCGCCAGGAACAGGTGGGCGTGGAGGGTCCGCAGCACGTTCCGCATGCCGGGATCCGCCTGCGCCCGCTGCAGGGCTTCGGCCAGCGGCAGTTCGCGGCGCCGGTCGGAAAGGCGGCCCATCAGGCCGCCGGCATCCAGGCAGGGCAGCTGGGCGAAGACCGGGGCGCCGGTGCCGGCCACCAGCTGGGCGGGCGTGCGGACCCGGCGGTCGGCGAGATCGCGCAGGAGGGCGGCGCCGGCGGCGAGCACGGTCGCCAGTACGACGGCCCCGACCAGGAACGGGACGGGCTTGGGCGAGAACGCCTCCTGGGGCACTTCGGCGAGGCTGACCAAGCGAGTGCTGCCGGTGAGGATGCGGCGCTCGGTCTCCAGCTCGCTCGCCCGCTTCACGAGGTCGGCATAGCGGGCGCGCTTGATCTCCGCGTTGCGGACCATGCCCTCGATCGAGGCCTCGTCGTCCATGGCAGCGGCCGCCTCGGACTTAGCGGCGTCCATCTGGGCGCGGAGGGAGCGGGCCAGGCTGTTCGAGGCCTCATAGGTCTTGCGCAGGCCGTCGGCGACGTTGGCGAGTTCCCGGTCTATCCGGGCGCGCAGGCTGGCCTGCTCGGTCTGCAGGGCGCGAACGGTCGGGTGGTTCGGGCCGAGCAGAGTGCTCTGGTTGGCGAGCTGCGCACTGACGCCGCTGATCTGCTGCTTGAGGTCGCCTACGGCGCGGCTGGCGAGCACCGCCGGGGCGCTGTCGGAGCCGCGTCGACGGTCGGCCTCGATCTCCTTCAGGCGTGCAGCGGCATCCGCCTTGGCGGCCTCGGAGGCCGCGAGCTGCTGGCTGATCCCGGTGAGGCGCTCGGCGCTGATCGGACCGGTCGCACCCTTCACGAGGCCTTTACGGCGGCGGAAGGCCTGGATGCGCGCCTCGTCGTCGCGGATCGAGGCGTCGAGCTGCTTGATCTCGGTGAACAGCCAGTCGGTGGCCGCCTTGCGGCTCGAGGCCTGCGCGTTGCGCTGGTCTTCCAGAAAGGCGTTGATGAGCGCGTTGGTCATCGTCTGCGCCACCTCGGGCAGCGGCGACTTGTAGCCGATGGCGATGACGCGGGAGCGGCCGGCGCTGCCGACCATGTAGCGCTTCTGCAGATACTCCACGAGCGCGTCGCGGTCCGCGCCGAGCTTGGCGCAGACGGCATCCTTCTTTTCCGTGATCCGGTCGGGATGCCCACGGGTGACGGTCTCACGGCATTCGGACATCACCGCCTCGGCGAGGCCGCTCTCGGCGGCGAGACGCATGAGGCGGGGCGAGCGGATCACCAGGATCTGGCTCTCCAGATCGGCCGGATCGCCGAGCTTCTGAATCCAGGCCATCGAGGCGTTGCTGGCGCCCGGCTCCGGCTCGGCCACGATGACGGACCCGGTCGCCACGTACTGGGCGGGCGTGCGCAACAGGATGCCCACCGCGAGCCCGAGGACGGCGACGAAGACGGTCGCGAACAGGACGCGGCGGCGCCAGATCTTGAGGAGGGGCGCCATGAGCGCGCCGCCGCGCTCGCGGTCCTGCTCGGGTACGCGCCCGGCGGCCGGCGCGCGGTCGGGCATGTCGAGGGTGAGGAGGGACATGCGCGCCGCTCCTCAGGACACGGCTTCGAAGCGGGGAACGGCCTCGAGCCGGGAGAGGGTGCGCAGGCGTGGCTCGCAGGCGGCGCGATGCATCGTGAGCTGTTCGTCGACGAAGCGCGAGAAGCGGATGCGGAACAGATCGGCGGAGAACGGCTCCGCCTGGTTCCGGCAGGCCTCGCGGGTGAAGCTGTCCTCCTGGCGGATGAAGTCGCAGACGCAGGACGCGATGGCATCGGGCTCGGGCGTGTCGAAGAACAGGCCCGTGCGGTTCGGCCCACGGGCCTGCACGGTCTCGCGAGCGCCGCCGCGCCCGAGGGCGAGGACCGGCGTGCCCTCCGATTGGGCCTCCACAACGATGATCCCGAAATCCTCCTCCGCCGCGAAGACGAAGGCGCGGGCCGTGGCCATGAGACGGCGCAACTCCTCGTCGGATACGAACCCCGCGAAGGTGACGTTCGGGGTCGCGATCGCCCTCAGCCGCTCGGCCTCCGGACCGGTGCCGGCGACCACGAGGTCGAGGCCGGGCAGCTGCGCGAAGGCACGCACTACGGCTTCGACGTTCTTGTAGGGCACGAGGCGGCTCGCCACCAGGAAGTGGTTCCCGCGCGGTCCGTCGTAGCGCTGGCTGGACAGGGTGACGGGCGGAGGGATCACCTCGGCGCCGCGGCCGTAGACCTTGTGGATCCGCCGCGCCACGAAACCGGAATTGGCGATGATCGCGTTCGGCCCGGGGGCGGTGCGGTAGTCCCACAGGCGCATCCGGTGGAGGATGAGACGAGCGAGCAGGCCCTTGACGCCGCTCGCGCAGCCGCTCTCCCGCAGATAGGTGTGCTGCAGATCCCAGGCGTAGCGCATGGGGGAGTGGACGTAGGACACGTGAAGCTGGTCCGGTCCGGTGAGTACGCCCTTGGCCACGGCGTAACTGCTCGAGATGACGAGGTCGTAGCTCGACAGGTCGAACTGCTCGATGGCGAGCGGCATCAGCGGCAGGTAGTGCCGGTGCCGCGTGCGCGCGAGGGGAAGGCGCTGGATGAAGCTCGTGCGCGCCTGCGTGTAGCCGAGATAGGTCCGCGCGGACTCGGGCAGGAAGTCGAACAGGGTATAGACATGGGCCTGCGGATAAATCTTCAGCAGCTGGCGCAGAACCTGCTCGGCGCCTCCGACCACGTATAACCAGTCGTGAACGATCGCTATACGCATCCGAAACATCCTCGCCGGCCTGCCGGACACCGAGAGAACCTCCGCAGACGGACGGCATGACACCGACCCCTGAGAGCATTCTCTCTTCGAACTAAACTACTATGATAAACCCACGTGCTGAAGTCATCTTACGCACGATCAGTACTTAGAGATAACAGTCTGCGGACGCTTTTATCGAAAATCAGCCTGCCCGTATTAGGTTTTTAGAAAGGGCCAAGACAGACGGTGGTTTCGCATCGCGGCGTCCGTTCGTTCAGGAAGGAACCGCGCCGGGCAGCGGTCCAGGGCCCGGGCTCCGGTCGCACAACCGCCGCAGGGCGGCCCCGATGGGCCTTTCCACGCGGCGGAACAGCCATTCCCCGAGGAGCACGGAAGCGCTGAAGGCCAGGACGAAGACCAGGACGACGCGCAGGGGACCGGGAACCACCAGAACGGCCGCCACCTTGGCGCCGGCATGCAACATCAGATTGTGGATCAGGTAGAACGCGTAGCTGGCGTTCCCCTGGGAGAACAGCCACCTCGAGCGCAGGACGATGCCGCCCCGCTCCAGCAGAAGCAGCGCGCCGACGGCGAGCGCCGCGGCGCTCCCCCAGACGAGAGGGCGCAGGAACCCCGTCATCTCCAAATCGGCGCCGAGGGCGCCCGCCACCGCCTGCCCACCGAGGATGAGGGCGCCCGCGACCGCGAGCGCGCCGACGGCCGCCCGCCGGACCGGGAAGCCGGGCGAGGGCGCCCCGCAGCGAAGATAGGCGTAGCCCAGAGCCGCACCGGCCACGAATTCGAGCACGATCGGCTTCGTGTAATAGGCCCAGTAGAGGCCCGGTAACGGCGCCAGGCCGAGCAGGACCAGCGCACCGAAGGCGGCGGCCAGGCCGATCATCCTCGCGCGCAAGTCCGACACCAGCAGCAAGGCGGCGAAGCCGGCATAGAAGAACATCTCGTAGTTGAGCGTCCAGCCCACCGAATTGAGGGGCTCGACGTAGCCGCCCCGCGAGAACGGCAGGAACAGCAGTGACTGCACCACGTAATCCGGCCGCAGCTCGACGATGCCGATGGGTTTCAGTCCGGCAAGCGCGATCAGCGCCAGCCCGAGGGTGACGAGCCAGTAGAGGGGTACCACGCGAATCGCCCGACGGAGCAGGAACGAACCGGGGGTCTCGCTTCGCCCGGCCGTGCTCACGAACATGATGAAGCCGGACAGGACGAAGAACACGTCCACGCCCGCCGCTCCGAACGCCATCGCGTCGGGCCTCGGCAGGATGGGGCCCGCGTACAGTCCGAAATGCGTCAGGAAGACCGAATAGGCCGCCAGGGCGCGCAGGATCTGCAGGTTGTAGATCATCTCTCGCCGAAGGATCGTGTGCGTCCGCCGAACGGGAGCGGACCCGATCAACGCCTGATCGTCGAACCTGAGCGCGCGCCGGCCCGCAAAGTCACGTCATTCCAGGCATTATCCTGAATCGTTCCGCCTTTTGTCAATTATTGCGAGACTTTGTTTACCACGCTATCAGGTGTTGTCCCTGACGATGCGAATGCCGGTGAATTTCCGAGCCGGAGGATCTTGGGGAAAGCGCCTGTAAAGTCGCCTTCCTCTAGGATTGGTACGAAAATCGATTAGAAGACCGGCGCGTTGGGTGAGCATCGGAGCGTCGGCCATCGACCACCCCGATCACCCACAACAGAGCCCGGTATTTACCATCGTAGCCCTTGTTGTTTGACAATTCAAATTGCCAGCCAATACATGTGCTATTGCTTAGAAAGGAGCCGTACCTTGGTCACCTCCCAGGACATCCGCGAGATCCTCGCGACCAATGAGGTGCTCGCGCCGGTCGCCGAACAGATCGGCGACGACGACAGCCTGTTCGATCGAGGCCTCGACTCGTTCGGTTCGGTCCAGCTGATGCTGGCCCTCGAGGAGCGGTTCGGCATCGAGTTCCCGGACGAGTTCCTGACCCGCAAGTCCTTCGCGTCGATCGCTGCGATCCGCGAGACCGTGGCCACCGTCCTCCATCCGCAGGCCGCATGAGCACCCTGGCCCAGCGCGCGCAGCGGGCGGCGACGATCGCGGCGCTCCATGCCGACGCCGTTGACCGAGACGGCCGCTTCCCCCTGGAAGCGGTCACGGCCCTCAAGGCGGAGCGCCTGTTGGGCCTGCAGATCCCGAGACAGTTCGGTGGCGAAGGGGCCGGGCTGAGAGAGATCGCGGACCTGTGCTGCATGCTTGGGCAAGCGTGCAGCAGTGCCGCGATGGTGTTCGCGATGCACCACATCAAGGTCGCGAGCCTCGTGGCCCACGGCCTGGACAGCGCGTGGCATTGTCACCTGATGGAGCGGATCGCCCAGGAGCAGCTCCTCGTCGCCTCCTCGACCACGGAGGCCGGGATCGGCGGCGACCTGCGCACCAGCTTCTGCGCCGTCGAGACCACCGGCGGCGTCTTCGCCCTCGGCAAAGACGCCTCCGTGATCTCCTACGGGACGCAGGCCGACCTGATCCTCGCCACTGCCCGGCGCCACCCGGAGGCCGCGGGCTCCGACCAAGTGCTGGTGGCCCTGTTCGCCGACCAGGTCTCCCTGGAGCGCAAGAGCGTGTGGGACACTCTCGGCATGCGTGGCACCTGCAGCGACGGCTTCCGCCTGGAGGCCCGGGACATTCCCGTCGAGCAGATCCTGCCCAAGCCCTTCGCGGAGATCGCGGCCCAGTCGATGCTGGCCTCCTCGCACCTCCTGTGGAGCAGCGTCTGGTTCGGCATCGCCAATTCCGCTGTCGACCGCGCCCGCACCTTCGTGCAGACCGAGGCCCGGCGCCAGCCGGGTCAGGTGCCGCCGACGGCCCTGCGCCTCGCGGAAGTCTCGAACGCCCTCCAGGCGATGCGGGCCGCCATCGTGTCGGCGCTGCGCCGCTACGAGGACGCGCAGGGAGACGTCGACACCATCGGGTCGATCGGCTTCTCCGTCATGCTGAACAACTTGAAGACGACCGCCTCCGAGATGGCCGTCGACATCGTGCAGCGCGCCCTCTCGATCGTCGGCCTCGCCGGCTACAAGAACGGCACGCCCTTCAGCCTCGGCCGGCCCTTGCGCGACGTCCTGTCGGCGCCGCTGATGATCGGAAACGACCGCATCCTCGCCAACACCGCCAAGCTTCTGCTCGTGCAGAAGGGCGGCGGCCAGCTCATGAGCGCGTGATGGACTCGACCTTCTCTCCCCGGGCAGATTCCCGCGCCGCCGAAATCTTCGACGAGGCCCCGGATGGCGTCCCGAGCTTCCTCGACCGCCTGTTCGACCAGGGCCTCCTGGTACGCACCGGCGTCGACGGCCTCTACGGCCGCAGCGGCGCCTTCGAGAGCGTCGTCGATGCCCTCGAGCGCCTGATCAGCCGCCTCGGCGCGGCGGACGGGGCGGAGGTGATGCGCTTTCCCCCCGGCATGAGCCGGCCAGCCTTCGAGCGCAGCGGCTACCTCAAGGGTTTCCCGAACCTCGCCGGCACCATTCACAGCTTCTGCGGCAACGAGGCGGAGCATGCCGAGCTTCTCGCCTGCGTCGAAGCCCGGAGCGACTGGACCGGTCACCAGCAGGCGACGGACATCGTGCTCACCCCCGCAGCCTGCTACCCCCTCTACCCGGCCGCCGCAGCGCGCGGCCGCCTGCCCGAAGAGGGCGGCCTGTTCGACCTGCAATCGTACTGTTTCCGGCGCGAACCCAGCCTGGAGCCGACCCGGATGCAGCTCTTCCGGATGCGCGAATACGTGCGCATGGGCAGCCCCGAGCAGGTGCTGGCCTTCCGTGAATCCTGGCTCGCCCGCGGCACCGAGATGATCCGCAGCCTCCTGCTGCCGCTGGCGATCGACGTCGCCAACGATCCGTTTTTCGGCCGGGCCGGGCGGATGCTCGCCAACAACCAGCGCCAGCAGAACCTGAAGTTCGAGCTGAACGTGCCGGTGAACAGCGTCGAGAAGCCGACCGCCTGCCTCAGCTTCAACTACCATCAGGACCATTTCGGAACGACCTGGAACCTGCGCCAAGCCGACGGCAGCGTCGCGCACACTGCCTGCGTCGGCTTCGGCCTGGAACGGATCACCCTGGCGCTCCTGCGCCATCACGGCCTGGACCTTGCCGCCTGGCCGGATGCCGTGCGCATCACTCTGTGGGGCTGATCCGGTGACCGCCGCACGCCTCCGGCCGGCGCAGGGGCTCGCCCCCGAGACGCTCTACGCGCCGCACCTGCTCCATGCGGCCGACCGCAACTGGCCGGAAACGAACTGCTACGTCGATCTCTGGATCGAACTCCTGCACGGGCGCGGCCTCGTGCCGGAGGCGATGCTGGGCTTCACCCTGCGGCAGGATTTCGAGGGCGACCAGTTCACGTTCTTCAAGCCGCCGGCGGCCGATCTCGAGCGGCTCTACGGGATCGAGGTGCTGGAGCTCGCGGTCTACGACACCCTCGAAGCGCAGGCCCTGATCCAGGTCCAACAGGGCCGCCCGGTGCTGGTGGAAGTGGACGCGATCCACCTGCCCGATACTTCCGGCACCACCTACGGCCGGGAGCACGGCAAGACCACGATCGGTATCCTGGCCCTCGACCCCGAAACCCGGGAGCTCGACTACCTTCACAATGCCGGTCGCTTCCGGCTCTCCGGCGACAATTACCACGGCATCTTCGGACCTGCCGTGCTGCCGCCCTACGCGGAGTTCGTGAAGGCGGTCGCGTCCCCCATGAGCCCGGCCGACTTGCCGGGCGCCGCCCTCGACCTGCTACGGCGCCACCGTACGCGGGCGCCGGCGCACAATCCGGTCCTGGCGTTCCGCGACGCCCTCGCGCGGACGGCGCCTGCCCTGGTCCAGCGCCCCCTCGGGGTCTTTCACGCCTACGCCTTCAACACCACGCGCCAGCTCGGAGCGAATTTCGAGATGCTCGCGAGCCATCTCGCCTGGCTCGAAGCGGCAGCTGCGGGGCCTTTCGCTCCAGCCTCGGACGCGGCCGCGCGCCTCGCCGTCGAGGCCAAGGCCTTCCAGTTCCAGCTTGCACGGGCCTTCCACCGCCGCAGTGCCGACGGTCTCGCGCCGCGTCTCGACCGGCTCGCGGCCACCTACGCGGACGTGTTCGCAGCCCTCGACCGCGCGCTCGATCGATAGGGGCGGAGCGTGGCCAGGATCCGGTCCATCGACGGTGTGGTCCCGCAGGCCGTGGACGGCCCCTGGCGGCTCGCCCTGACGCCGCCCGGCGCCTGGGCCGGCCCGGGCGACCTGTCGGAGGCGGCGGACTGGATCCCCGCCCCGGTGCCCGGAACCGTCGCCGCGGCCCTGCGGGACGCCGGAGGCTGGTCGGAGTCGGCACCGACGCTGATTCATGACCAGGACGTCTGGTACCGGACCCGGCTGACCCAAAGCGGTGCCGTGCGCTTGCGCTTCGAGGGCTTGGCGACCCTCGCCGAGGTGTGGCTCGACGGCATGCCCGTGCTGGTCTCCCGCTCGATGTTCGAGGCCTACGCCGTCGAGGCCGATCTCCGGCCGGGGGCCGAGCTCGGCCTCTGCTTCCGGTCGCTCAAGACGGAGCTCGACCGCCCGGGCAAACGCGGGCGCTGGCGCCCCCGCATGATCACGCCGGGCTCCCTGCGCCACGTCCGAACGAGCCTCCTCGGCTTCATGCCGGGCTGGTGCCTGGACATCGACCTCGTGGGTCCCTACCGCCCGATCACGGTGGAGCCCTTGCGCCGCGGCCTGGCGGAAGCCGACCTGCGGGCCACCTATGACGGCGACGTGGGCCGGCTGTCCGCGCGCCTGCGGATCGACGGCCATCCCGCATCGGTCACGCTGCATTGCGCCGGGCGCGCGGTCACCCTGACGGAATCCGAGCCCGATCTGTTCACCGGAATCCTGGCGCTGCCCGGCGTGGCGCCCTGGTGGCCCCATACCCACGGCACGCCCCACCTCCATCCCGTGCGCGTGGAAATCGACGGCACGACGGTCGATCTCGGCCGGACGGGCTTTCGCAGCCTGTCGCTGGCACGACCCTTCGCGGAGGGCCTGGCGCTCGCCGTCAACGGCGTGCCGGTGTTCTGTCGGGGTGCCAACTGGACCCCCCCGGACCTCGTCGGCCTCGGCACCGAGGATGGCGCCATCCTCGTCGACCTTGCGCGCGAGGCCGGCATGAACATGCTGCGCGTCTCCGGCGCCACCCTCTATCCCTCGCCCGAGTTCTACGACCTTTGCGACGCCGCCGGCATCCTCGTCTGGCAGGACCTGATGCTGGCGAATTTCGATTATCCGCACGACGCCGCCGGCTTTGCCGCCAGCCTCGACCGGGAAGTGTCGGGGATCCTCGAGCGGACTCAGCTCGCACCCTGCCTCGCCGTGATCTGCGGCGGCAGCGAAGTCTGGCAGCAGGCGGCCATGCTCGGGGCGCCGCGGACGGTTTGGGCCGACGCCTTCTGCACCGAGACGCTGCCGGGACTCGTCACCGGCACCCGTCCCGACCTCGTGGTGGTACCGAACTCGCCCTCGGGCGGCGACCTACCGTTCTCGCCGAGCGCGGGCTGTACCCACTATTACGGCGTCGGTGCCTATCGCCGCCCTCTGGAGGATGCGCGCCGGGCCGAGGTGGGATTCGCCAGCGAATGCCTCGCTTTCGCCAACCCGCCTGAACCGGCGACGCTCAGGCAGATGGGGCCCGCCGATCCGCTCTGGGCTCGCGGCATCCCCCGCGACCGGGGCGCCGACTGGGATTTCGAGCAGGTGCGCGACCACTATGTCGCCCTGCTCTACGGGGTCGATCCCGCCGCCCTGCGCGCCGCCGATCCCGAGCGCTACCTCGAACTCGGCCGCGCCGCCGTGGCCGAGGTGATGGAGGCGACCTTCGCCGAGTGGCGCCGGGCGCGCTCGCCGACTGCCGGCGGCCTCGTCTGGTTCCTGCGTGACCTCGGGCCGGGCACCGGCTGGGGCGTGATCGACTGGACCCAAACCCCGAAATCCGGCTGGTACGCCTTGAAGCGCGCCTTCCGCCCGGTGCAGGTCACCCTGTCGGACGAGGGCCTGAGCGGTCTCCACCTCCATGTCCACAACGAGACCGCCCGGCCGGTCGACCTGCGCTTGGGGCTGATCTTCGCGGATCGCACCGGCAAAGTCGCGGCCCGGGCCGAACGCGGGATCACGGTCGACCCGCGCGCCTCGCTGACCCTCTCCTCCGCCGAGATGCTCGGCCGCTTCTTCGATGCCACCGACAGCTACCGCTTCGGCCCCCGCATCCACGACCTCGCGCATGCCCGTCTCACCGATGCGGACGGCGCGGTCGTCGCCGAAAGCTTCCACTTTCCGGGCCTCCGGCCGGTCACTCCCGAGGCGATCGGCCTGCGGGTCGAACCCGTGGCCGGTGCATCCGTGCCGACCCTGCGCATCGGAACCGACCATCTCGCCCTCGGGGTGAGCGTGCGGAGCTCCGCGGCGCGGCCCTGCGACAGCGGCTTCCACCTGGCACCGGGGACAGAGCGGCTGGTTCGCTTCCCCGGGTGCCATCGGCTCCCGCAGGGCGCGGTCGCGGCCCTCAACAGCAGCGAAAGCGTGAGGTTCGGTCATGACGCGTGAGGTCCGCCCCGAGCACGAGACGCACGCGGCGCCCGACGCCGCCATGCCCGTGACCTTCGACGACCTGTTCGGATGGGTCCACCCGGCCGCGGGCCGGCGCGGCGTGCTCCTGTGCGGCGCCTGTGGGTTCGAGCAGATGGCCGCCCATCGCCCCTGGCGCGCCCTGGCGGATCGACTCGCCGCGGCCGGCTGCCCGACCCTGCGGTTCGACTATCCGGGGGAGGGCAACTCCGGCGATCCCGGCGAGGTGCGGGTTTCGGCCAACGTCGCGGCGATCCGCCGGGCGATGCGCTTCCTGCGCGAGACGACCGGCGTCACGGAGATCGTCCTCGTCGGCCTGCGCCTCGGTGCCAACCTGGCCCTGCTGGCGGCCCAGGAGGAGAGCGTCGACCGCCTGGTCCTGCTGGCACCGGCCGCGACCGGACGCGCCTATCTCCGCGAGATGCGGCTTCGCGCCCGGACGGTGGGCGGCGTCGCGGAGGGCGCGGCCCCGAAGGCGGATCCGGACGGCCTGTCGGTCGGGGGCTTTCGCATGGATGCAGCCTTCCTGACCGATGTCGGCGCCCTCGACGCCGGCGCGATCACCCGCGCGCCGGCCCCGCGAACCCTGCTTCTCGCACCGGAGACCCGGACGCTGGCGGGACGGCTGACGGCGCTCGGCAGCGCCGTCGAGACGGGGCCGCTGCCGGGCCTTCCGCTTCTCGTCGGCGACCCGATCTTCGCCGAGGTCCCGGAGGCGGATTTCAATCGGATCACCGCCTTCGCAACGGACGGCGTCACCATCGCCGGTCCGGCCATTCCCCTGGATCTCGGCCCGGCGCACCTCGTCGGCCCCGGCTGGTCCGAGGCGCCCGCCCGGTTCCAGCCGGACCTGTTCGGCATCAGCTGTACGCCCCGGCGGCAGGATCCGGGTGCGCCGACGGTGGTGTTCGTCTCCACCGGCATGACCGTGCATTCGGGGTGGGGCCGGCAGACCACCACGCTCGCCCGCAGGCTCGCGGTGGACGGCATTCCGTCCTTCCGCTTCGACCTCGCGGGCATCGGCGACAGCGGCGGCCGGTCGGACGGTCGCAGGCCGCCCTACGCCCCCGACGGTTTCGCGGATGTGGGCCGTGCCCTCGATCACCTCGCCGAGGTCCGAGGCCCCATCGTCCTCATGGGCAATTGCAGCGGCGCCCATGCGGCGTTCCAGGCCCTCTGCCGCGACGCCCGGGTCGATGGGGCGCTCCTGATCAACCCCTACTGCTTCGACTGGGACCCGGATCAGGACGTCGACGCCGTGATCCGCCAGACGTTCGGCAGCACCGGCACCTATGCGGCGCTGCTCAAGCGGGGCGCGACCTGGCGGCGGCTCCTGCGCGGCGAGATCCACGTGCGGGCGATCGGCGCGACCCTGGCCAAGCGCGGCCTCGATGCGGCCGTCCGGCGGCTGCGGCGCCTCGTGAACCCGATCTCCCCCGGCGGCTCCGTCGCCCGACGGGTGGCGCGGCTGCGGCGACGGGGCGCCGAGATCCGCCTGGTCTACAGCGCCGGCGACCCCGGGCTCGCCGCCCTCCACCGCTATCTCGGCCGCGCGCCCGGTCGGGCCGATCGGCACCTCGGCGCGCCGGTGGCGATCGTGCCCGAAGTCGACCACAACTTCAGCTCGGCCACGGCGCAGGCCCTGCTCGGGCATCACCTGCGCGACCTCCTGACGGCGGTTCAGGAGGCCCGGGCGACCCGCACGGAAGCGCACAAACCCGTCGAGACCGATTCCCGGGCCACCGTTCTGGCGAGCCTGGCGTGAGCGGGCTCACCCGCCGGGCGACCCTGGCCCTTGGGGCGGGGGCCTTCGCATCGCGGATCGAGGCCGCACCCGCGCCGGCGCACCGCTGCGAGGACCTGATCGACGCCATCGGCATCAACGTGCATCTCGGCCATGGCGGCTCGCCCTACGTCGCGCGCTTTTCCGACTGTGCCGCCGCCCTCGACGACCTCGGCGTGCGCCACCTGCGCGACGACATCGTCCTCGTCGGCACGGAGCCGGCCGGGCAGTTCGAGCGGATCGCGGGGCTCGCCCGCCGGGGCTACCGCTTCAGCCTGGTCTTCTATGACGGCCTGACCCCCGGTCCGCGCGTGCCGCCGGAGCGCTTCGCCGAGATCGCCGATTGGGCCGACGACGGGCTCGTCGTCGTGGAGGGCGGCAACGAGCCGCCGGTGGCCGCGCGTCCGGGCCTTGCCCGCCTGTCCGCGGAGCATCAGGCGGCGCTGTTCCGCGCGGTGCGGGACGCCCCGCGGCACCGAACCGTCCGGGTGGCCGGGCCGAGCTACATCCAGGCCAACATCGCCGCCGCGGAGAACCTGTCCGCCTCGGTCGATCTCGCCAACGTCCACGCCTATCCGGGGCTGGAGCATCCCGAAACCCGAGGGGCGGGCAGTCTCGGCGGTTTCCTCGCGGCCGTCCGGCCGGTCTTCGGCACCGCGCCGGTCATCGTCACCGAGACCGGCTATCACACGGCGCTGGCCACCCGGAGCGCCCACCTGCCGGTCTCGGAAG
Source organism: Methylobacterium sp. Leaf89 (assembly GCF_001422215.1). Taxonomy (NCBI): domain Bacteria; kingdom Pseudomonadati; phylum Pseudomonadota; class Alphaproteobacteria; order Hyphomicrobiales; family Methylobacteriaceae; genus Methylobacterium; species Methylobacterium sp. Leaf89. The sequence goes on from NZ_LMML01000011.1 coordinate 109,103, forward strand.
CTCTCCGCGCCCGCTACCTGCCGCGCCTCCTCCTGTGGAGCTACCTGCAGGGCGTACGCCGGACCTATCTCTACGAGCTGATCTCCGCGTTCGATGGGGGCGATGCCGATCCGGAGAGCCGGTTCGGACTGATCGCCCATGACGGCACGCCGAGCGCGTCCTTCGCCGCCGTTCGGAGCCTGATCCGCCTGTTCGGCGGCCGCGCGGAGGACGCGACGGCGTCCCGAGACCGCATCGGGGTCGTGCTGCCGGTCGATGTGCCCGATCTGGTGGCGACGAGTTTCCAGCGGGCGGACGGCGCCCTGCTGGTGCCGGTCTGGCTCGGGCTCGACGGCTGGGACCGCAACGCCCGGGCGCCGCGCCCGGACAGCGCGCCGCGCCCCGTGGCGCTCCATCTTTCGAGCCCGCCCCGGCGGTTGCGCCTGCACCGCTTCGGCGACGACGGCGTCGTCAGCGTCACGGGACTGGCACCGATGCAGGTCCCCACGGTGGCGGCCACCGACCGCCTCGCCGTCCTCGAGATCTGGTAGCCCGCCGGTCCTAGAGGGCCGGTTCGTCGAGGAACTGGACGCCGATCTCACCCGGCTTGCGCCACGCGACCCGGGCCGGGCGGCGCTCGCCCTGCAGCTCCAGCAGCAGCGTGAAGCGGTCGGGAATGCCGACCACGCTGGCGACCCGGAGCCGGGCGCCGGACGCGGAGCGGTTGCGCAGCGTGCAGTCGATCACGCCGCCACCCTGCAACGCGATCTTGCCTGTCAGCAACGTGCGGGAGCGGGGCTCGGATCGTCTCTCTTCCATCGGGGGTGCCATGTGGTTGTGGTCGAGGCGAAGGTAGAGTCCCAGTGGTTACGACTCGGTATCCACGATCCGCCGGGCGGATCGTCAGCGGAATTGCACACCGATCATTTCGTCGGTGCGCCAGACGACGTGGCAGAGCTTGGTCCCGTCCAGCGGTGGCGCCGTCAGCAGGAAGGGACTCGGCACCCGGGCGGCATCCGGAAGGGTGATCCTGACCCCGCCCAGGGAGACATCATGGACCAGGCAGGCGATCTCGGTGTGTTCGTCGAGAGTGATGCTGCCGGTCTCATCGGACAGGATCCGGGGTTCGGCGCGGCGGTCTTGCATGGGACGGATCTCGAGACAGATCGGACAGCCCAGATTCGGCGGCCCGCGCCAAGGGCGGCCTAACCGGGTCGCTCAAATTGCCCGCATTCGCGAGAAAAGTCGGGGCCGGAAACCGCGCAGCGTATACGCCGAGGGTCGCGACGAGGTCGCGCCCCGCGCCAACGCCCCCGGATGACAGCTGCGCGTGGGACACAACCCTCGGCTGGAACCGCCGGGTGCGGCATCCGGTTCGGCAGGGGGACAACCGGAGCCGAGCGCCATGAAGATCGTCACCGTCGCGGACCTCATCGTCGACACCCTGGACCAGGCGGGCGTCCAGCGGATCTATGGCATCGTCGGGGACAGCCTGAACGCGCTGACCGAGTCGCTGCGGGCCCGGGGCACCATCGACTGGGTCCATGTCCGCCACGAGGAGGTGGCGGCCTTCGCGGCGGGGGCCGACAGCCAGCTCTCGGGCAAGCTCGCGGTCTGCGCCGGGTCCTGCGGGCCGGGCCATGTCCACCTGATCAACGGCCTCTACGATTGCCACCGCACCCGCACCCCGGTGCTGGCCATCGCGGCCCATATCCCGTCGTCCGAGATCGGCTCGGGCTACTTCCAGGAGACGCATCCGGGCGAGCTGTTCCGCGAGTGCAGCCACTACTGCGAGATGGTGGGCGACGCCTCCCAGCTGCCGCAGGTGCTGGAGAACGCCATGCGGGCGGCGATCGGCCTCTCCGGCGTCGCCGTGGTCATCATCCCCGGCGACGTCGCCCTGATGGACGCGCCCACCCGCGGCGTCGCCCCCAATGCGGGGCTGATCCCGCCCAGGCCCGTGGTGCGCCCGGCCGAGCCCGAGCTCGACGCGCTCGCGGCGCTGCTGAACGGCTCGGAGCGGATCACCCTGCTGTGCGGACGCGGCTGCGCCGGGGCCCATGCCGAGCTGCTCCAACTGGCCGAGGCCCTGAAGAGTCCGATCGTGCATGCCCTCGGCGGCAAGGACGTGGTCGAGTACGACAACCCCTACGACGTCGGCATGACCGGGCTGATCGGCTTCTCGTCGGGCTACGCCGCGATGATGTCCTGCGACACCCTGCTGATGCTCGGCACCGACTTCCCCTACCGGCAGTTCTACCCGCAGGACGCGACGATCGCGCAGGTCGACATCCGCCCCGGCCAGCTCGGGCGCCGGTGCAAGCTCGACCTCGGCCTCGTCGGCCACGTGGACGACACCCTCCGGGCCCTCCTTCCGAAGCTCACCGTCAAGACCGAGCGCAAGCATCTCGACGCCGCCCTGAAGCACTACGCCAAGGCGCGCGAGGACCTCGACGACCTCGCCACCGGCGCGCCCGCCAAGGGCTGGTTCGGCCTGAAATCGGCAAAGCCGCCGATCCACCCGCAATACCTGACGAAGCTGGTGAGCGAGGCGGCCGATGACGATGCGGTGTTCACGGCCGATGTCGGCACCCCGACGATCTGGGCGGCGCGCTACCTGAAGATGAACGGCCGGCGCCGGCTGATCGGCTCCTGGGTCCACGGCTCGATGGCCAACGCCATGGCGCAGGGCATCGGCGCGCAATCGGCCTATCCCGACCGGCAGGTGGTGTCGCTCTCGGGCGACGGCGGCTTCACCATGCTGATGGGCGACCTCCTCACCCTGCGCCAGCAGAAGCTGCCCCTGAAGATCGTGGTCTACAACAACGGCACCCTCGGCTTCGTCGAGCTGGAGATGAAGGCCGCCGGCTACATCGAGACGGGCGTGTCCCTCGACAACCCGGACTTCGCCGCCATGGCCCGCGGCGCCGGCATCCATGCCGTCCGGGTCGAGGACCCGGCCGAACTCGAGGACGCCGTGCGCGCGGTGATGGCCCATCCGGGCCCGGCTCTCCTCGACTGCGTGGTGGCCCGCCAGGAACTCTCGATGCCCCCGAAGATCGACGGCAAGCAGGTGAAGGGCTTCAGCCTCTACGTCCTGCGGGCGGTGATGAGCGGGCGCGGGGATTCGGTCCTCGACCTGGCGAAGACGAACCTTTTGCGCTGAGGGCGGAGGGTCGCTCGGGCGGCCCGCCCTCACCGCAAGCGCCGCTCGGGCGGCCGGGGCCTCCCAGCCGCCCGAGGCCGTCAGCCCAGGGGGGATCGGCCCTCGAGCGCGCCGAACTGCAGGTAGTGCAGCATCGGGTCGATCTGCTCGGCCCGGACGTCCGGGTTGGCCGCCTCGTAGGCGTTCGTGTGGAAGCCGGCGGACGGATCCCGCCCTTCCTTCCAGCCGAAGTCGTGATAGTGCGCCAGGGGATCCATGTTGGCGGCGGCGACGTCCTGGTAGGCTGCCAGATACCCCTGGGTGTCGAAGATCGCGTTCGGATCGCGGCCCTCGTGCCAGCCGTTGGTCTCGTAGTGCTGGTAGGCGAAGGCGAAGCTGTCCCCGCCGGCCTTGAGCGCCGCCTGGGCGACGTCGAGGTTGGACAGCAGGTAGTATTCCGCGTCGAAGCCCGGGTGCGTGTTCAGGTCGAGCGCGCGGCCCACGGCGGCATAGGTCTCGCGCCCCTCGGCCTGGCCGAAAGCGAGGTAATGGACCAGGGGATTCATGCCCGCCGCCTTCACGTCGGGATTCCGGGCGAGGTACAGCTCGTTGTCGAAGCCGAGCGACGGATCGCGGCCCTCGTTCCAGCCGTTGGTCTCGTAATGCGTCAGGGGATTCACCTTCGCGGCCGCGACGTCCGGATTGGCCGCCAGGTAGCCCGTCGTCGAGAATTCCGCGTTCGGATCGCGGCCCTCCAGCCAGCCGAACTGGGCGTAGTGCGTGTCGGCATCCATGCCGTCCCGCCAGACGTCCTTGTTGCTGCCATAGTAGAACAGGTCGTCGACCAGCGGGCTGGCATCGTTCTCGACGATGGTCCCATCGGTGAACTTGATTTCGGAGATCCCGGTGACGTCGTGTGACAGTCCGCTCGGATCGATGACGAACGATCGCCCCTGCTCGATCCGGACCTGCGAGGCGTCGAAGGCGAACGCGAACGTGACGGCGTCGCGCGATCCCAGGTCCACGATCGCCCCGAGCGTCTGGGACGCGAGTCCCGGATGGTTCGCACCATCGGTGTAGGTCGCGTCGATGGCGAGCGCCTTGCCGCCATCCTGATAGCCGGGCGTATAGACGCCGGTGTTGTTCGTCTCGACGACGATCCCGTCGAGCTTGAAGTCGTAGGCGACGCTGCCGGCCGCCGGGTCGCCATCCGCATCCGTCACCCGGGCGGTCAGCCTCTGTCCCTCGACGGCCCGGCCATCGCTGAGGCCGGCCAGGAGCAGGCTGCCGGCCCGGTCCCCGTCCGCCACGCTGCCGCCCACGGCCGAGGCGACGTCCGCGTGGCCCTGCGCATCGGTGTAGCTGGCAACCACCGAAAGCACCTTGCCGGCCTCGGCGTAGCCGAGGGTGTACTGGCCGGACGTGTTGGTCTCGACCGTGCTGCCGTCGAGCTGGAACGCGTAGCTCACGCCCCCCGGCGCCGGGAGCCCGTCCGGGTCCGACAGGCTGGCGCTGACGGTCTGGCCCTCCGTCACCGAGCCCGACAGGAGCAGGCTGCCGGCGCGATCCACGTCCGTGACGGTGCCACCCACCGCCGAGGCGATGTCCGCGTGGCCCTGCGCATCGGTGTAGCTCGCAACCACCGCGAGGACCTTGCCGGCCTCGGCGTAGCCGAGGGTGTACTGGCCGGAGGTGTTGGTCTCGACCGTGCTGCCGTCGAGCTGGAAGGCGTAAGTCACGCCCCCCGGCGCCGGGACCCCGTCCGGGTCCGACAGGCTGGCGCTGACGGTCTGGCCCTCCGCCACCGAGCCGGACAGGAGGACGCTGCCGGCGCGATTCACGTCCGTGATGGTGCCGCCCGCAGCCGCCACCACACTGTCATGGCCCTGCGCATCGGTGTAGCTGGCAACCACCGAGAGCACCTTGCCGGCATCGGCGTAGCCGAGCGTGTACTGGCCGGACGTGTTGGTCTCGACCGTGCTGCCGTCGAGCTGGAAGGCATAAGTCACGCCGCCGGCTGCCGGGACCCCGTCGGGGTCCGACAGGCTGGCGCTGACGGTCTGGCCTTCCGTCACCGAGCCCGACAGGAGGACGCTGCCGGCGCGGTCCACGTCCGTGACGCTCCCGCCCACGGCCGAGGCGATGTCCGCGTGGCCCTGGCCATCGGTGTAGCTCGCGACCACCGATATCACCTTGCCGGCATCGGCGTAGCCGAGCGTGTACGCGCCGGACGTGTTGGTCTCCACCGTACTGCCGTCGAGTTGGAAGGCGTAAGTCACGCCCCCCGGTGCCGGGCCCCCGTCCGGGTCCGACAGGCTGGCGCTGATCGTCTGGCCTTCCGTCACCAGGCCAGACAGCAGGACGCTGCCAGCGCGGTCCACGTCCGTGACGGTGCCACCCACAACCGAGACGATGCCGGCGTGGCCCTGGCCATCGGTGTAGCTCGCGACCACCGAGAGGACCTTACCGGCATCGGCGTAGCCGAGGGTGTACTGGCCGGACGTATTCGTCTCGACCGTGCTGCCGTCGAGCTGGAAGGCGTAAGTCACGCCCCCCGGTGCCGGGACCCCGTCCGGGTCCGACAGGCTGGCGCTGACGGTCTGGCCTTCCGTCACCGAGCCCGACAGCAGGACGCTGCCGGCCTGGTTCGCGTCCGCCACGCTGCCGCCGGCGACCGAGGCGATGCCGGCATGTCCCTGCCCATCGGTGTAACTCGCGACCACCGAGAGCACCTTGCCCGCATCGCCGAAGCCGAGCGTGTACTGGCCGGAGGTGTTGGTCTCGACCGTGCTGCCGTCGAGCTGGAAGGCGTAAGTCACGCCGCCCGGCGCCGGGACCCCATCCGGGTCCGACAGGCTGGCGCTGACGGTCTGGCCCTCCGCCACCGAGCCCGACAGGAGTAGGCTGCCGGCGCGGTCCACGTCCGTGACGCTCCCGCCCACGGCCGAGGCGATGTCCGCGTGGCCCTGGCCATCGGTGTAGCTCGCGACCACCGAAAGCACCTTGCCGGCATCGGCGTAGCCGAGCGTGTACGCGCCGGACGTGTTGGTCTCGACCGTGCTGCCATCGAGCTGGAAGGCGTAAGTCACGCCGCCCGGCGCCGGGAGCCCGTCGGGATCCGACAGGCTGGCGCTGACGGTCTGGCCTTCCGTCACCGAGCCCGACAGGAGGACGCTGCCGGCGCGATCCACGTCCGCCACGCTGCCGCCCACGGCGGAGGCGATGCCGGCGTGCCCTTGCGCATCCGTGTAGCTCGCCACCACCGAGAGCACCTTGCCCGCATCGCCGTAGCCGAGGGTGAACGCGCCGGAGGTGTTGGTCTCCACCGTGCTGCCGTCGAACTGGAACGCGTAAGTCACGCCGCCCGGTGCCGGGAGCCCGTCGGGATCCGACAGGCTGGCGCTGATCGTCTGGCCTTCCGTCACCAAGCCGGACAGGAGAACGCTGCCGGCGCGGTCCACGTCCGTGACGGTGCCGCCGACAGCCGAGGCGATGCCGGCATGTCCCTGCCCATCGGTGTAGGTGGCGACCACCGAGAGCCCCTTGCCGGCATCACCATAGCCCAGGGTGTACTGGCCGGAACTGTTGGTCTCGACCGTGCCGCCGTCGAGTTGGAAGGCGTAAGTCACGCCCCCCGGTGCCGGGAGACCGTCGGGGTCCGACAGGCTGGCGCTGATGGTCTGGCCCTCCGCCACCGAGCCCGACAGGAGGACGCTGCCGGCGCGGTCCACGTCCGTGACGCTGCCGGCCGAGGCCGAGGCCGAGTCGGCGTGCCCCAGGGCGTCGGTGTAGGTGACCGTGACGGCGATGATCTTGCCGCTGTCGCCGTAGGTCGGCGTGTAGCTGTTGGAATCGGTGGCCTGCAGCACCTGATTCGCGACGATGTCCAAGAAGGTGTAGAGCGCCGGCCCACCGGGCACGAGGCCATCGGCATCGGTGAGGGTCGCCACGATGGGCGTGCCTTCGGACGCATTGCCGTCGGTCAGCCCGGACAGCGTCAGGTCTCCGGGCTGATTGGTCTCAGCGATCGTGTAGGGGCCGGCCGCGTAATCGCCCGGAATGAAGACCGCGTTGTTGACGTCCGCGAAAACGTTCAGGCTGGTCGGCCCGCCGATCTGGGCCGTCGGGAGGCTGAGTTCCAGCACCGAGCGATCGGCGTTGTAGGCGTGGGTGAGGGGCGTGACCGAAACGAGTGTCCCCCCGTCGACGCCCGTATAGAGATACGGTTGCCCGTCCGGCGCGATGTTGATGTTGAAGTCGTAGCCGCCGTAGAGGTCAAAGATCTGGTATCCGGTCGCCGTGTTGGCATCGGTGTCGAGCCAGATCGTGGTGAAGGTTCCGATGGCGGTCCCGGCGGGTGCCGTGATGGCGAAGGTCGCCACGCCGCTCTCGATGTGCCCGTAGAGGCCGTAATCCATCGGCCCGCCGTCGATGGGATTCAGACGGTCGGAAGGCGCCCATTCCCCGAGATTACCGTCAATCGTATACATGGCGTCCCTGTCTCCCTACGACAGAAAAATACGAACAACGACGACCACAGCTTATCTATCGACGCGGACAGGGTCCGATGCGCGCTCCGGAGAAGCCAGACGAGCGTCAGTAAAGATCAGGCCGCCAGAACAACCGTTCGCCACTAGACGATAACGCTGCCGTTTTTTCGTTCAATTTTACGTACCGCAGCGGGACAACGAGTAAAATCAAACCTTTGGTTCTTTGAATAACGAAAAATGATTAGATGCTTCGCGCGAATTCTGGCGGACAGGCGTCCGAGGCTGCGGACGCGGCGCACGGCCCTTCGGCCGCGCCGCCGACCGCGTCCGGTTGATCGCTTCGGTTGGCACGTGCGGAACGGCCCCCCTCCCGTGTGCGGGAGGGTTGGGGTGAGGGGCGCCGCAGGAACCAACCGGAGGAGGGACCCGGCCCATCCGTTCGATCCCCTCGGGAGACCGGATCTGGGCTTCGCTCAAGGGCCGCGCAGGCTTGCCGATCCGGGCACCGCCTCGATCGAGCGGAGCCCGGATCAGGTGCTCAGGTTCAGGCGGTAGCGGTAGGCGTCGCCGCGGAACAGGCCCTCGACATACTCGATCATGACCGCGTCGCGGTTGTAGCTGTGGCGCTTGATCAGCAGGCAGGGGAGGGGCTGGGCGAAGGCGAAGATCTCGCATTCGGCCGCATTCGGCATCGTCGCCTCCACGGTCTGCTCGCAACGCACGAGGCGGCCGCCCGGGTGCTCGGCCAGGAAGGCGTAGACCGAGCCGGAGAGGTCGCCGGTCTCCAGGCTGGGCACGGCCCGGATGTTGTACCAGGCCACCTCCCGGGACATCGGCACGCCGTCGCCGGAGCGCACGCGGGTCAGCCGCAGGAACGGGGCCGTGGAGGGCAGGCCGAAGATCGAGGCGATCGAGCGGTCCTCGGCGACCACCCGCTCCAGGATGCGGGAGGAGGGGATCTTGCCCAGCTCCCGCATCTCCTCGGTGAAGCCCTTGAGGCGGTCCATGCCCGGGCGCACCGGCTCGGGGCGGTGGCGCACGAGGAAGCCGGAGCGTCCGCGGGGAACGAGGAGCTCCTCGTCGCTGAGCTCGGCATAGGCGCGCTGGACCGTGACGCGGCTGACGCCGAGGCTGTCGGCCAGTTGCCGTTCGGCCGGCAGGATGACGCCCGGCGGCAGGGAGCCCGACAGGATCAGCTCGCGCAGCTGGCCCTCGATCTGCCGGTAGAGCGGCATGGCGGTGTCCGCGCGCAGCCGCAGGAGGGACAGCACCGAGGGGCGATCACCGGCCGCCGGATCCGGCGCGACATCGCCGTGTATCGTTGGATTTCTGGGGCGCACGTCCGTCCGACCTCCGGTACGAATACTTATATCGGATCGGGCCGGGGTGCTCCATGCGGGTCTTCGTCATCGGCAGCTTCGTGATCGCCTGCTCGGTCAAGGTCCCGCGGCTGCCGCAGGCGGGCGAATCCCTCGGGGGCTCGGCCTTCCGCGCGGAGCCCGGCGGCAAGGGCTTCAACCTCGCGCTGGCCGCGCACCGGCTCGGCGTCGGGGTGGACGGGCTCTTCGCCGTCGGCGCGGACGTGTTCTCCCCGGTGGTCCGCTCGACCTTCGCGCAGGTGGGCTTTCCCGAGACCATGCTGGTGCCGCATGCGGGCTCGACCGGCGCCGGCGTCGCCTTCGTCGATCCGGCGGGCGAGAACTGCCTCGCGGTCTGCCTCGGGGCCAACCTCGCCCTGACGGCGGCGGATGTCCGGGCCGCGGCCGACCGCGTCGCGGCCGCCGACCTCGTGGCGGCGACCTTCGAATCCCCGGATGCCCCCATCCGCGAGGCCTTCGCCCTGGCCCGGGCGCGGGGACTGCCCACCCTGCTCAACCCGTCGCCGATGCGCCCCCTCGACCCCGCGATCCTGGCCGACACCACGCTCCTCGTCGTCAACGGGATCGAGGCGGCCGCGCTCGGCCTCGGCCCGGCCGAGGCCCTGGCCGAGACGCGGCGCCCGACGCCCGCCATCGCCGCCCTCCTCGACGGGGGCCTCGACCACCTCGTGGTCACCCTGGGGGAGCGCGGCGCGGTCGCGTTCCGCCCCGGCCTGCCGCCCCTGCGCCAGCCGGCCTTCCCGGTGGCGGCCGTCGATACGGTCGGGGCGGGCGATGCCTTCGCGGCCGGCCTGATGGCGGCCCTGCTGGCGAAGGCGCCCCTCGGCGCGGCCCTGCGGCGGGCGGCGGCCTGCGGGGCGCTGGCCACCGCGCAGTTCGGCGCCTTCGACGCCTTCCCCACCGCCGCCGCGCTGGAGGCCTTCCTGGACGGGGCCGGGCCGGACGCCGCCTCCGGCGACGCGGGCCTCAGCACGGGGCCGACGGCCCGCTGAACATCGAGAGCGAGGCCACGATGCTGAGGAGTTCCGCCTGCCGCTTGGTGCCCGTCTTGTTGAAGATCGAGGTGAGCTGGGTCCGCACCGTGCTGGTCTGGACGCCGACGCTCTCGGCATAGCTCTGCAGGCGAAGGCCCCCGGCCAGGGCCTGGAGCAGGCGCGCCTCCGCCGGGGTCAGGTCGAACAGCAGGTGGAGGAGGCCGTCATCCGGCGCCGCCCGGGCGCCGACCTGCACCAGGATGAGGAGCACCGCCGAGGCGTCGAAGACGTCGCCGGGGTGCCGGTCGAAGCGCAGGATGTGGGCGATGTGGGCGCGGCGGTCGGCGTAGCCGCGCACCGGCATGGTCTGGGCCGCGCGCCGGCCGGCGACCACGTCGGCGACCGCGTCCTGCAGGAGCTTGCTGTTGGCCAGGCTCTTGAACAGGAGGCCGCCATGCTGGCCCGAGGGCAGGATCTCGTCCTGCTGCTCCAGGCGGGCATTCATGGCCAGGACCCGCCCCGAGGCCGACAGGACCGCGGCCGGCAGCCCGATCCGGTTGAGGGCCGTGGTGGTGGTGCGGGCCCGCCCGGAGCCGAATCGCGCCCCGAGCCGGCAGGCGCGGACGAGATGCGGCCGCAGGGCATCGAGGCGCGGCAGGAGGCCGGCCTCGTGCGGACCGGCCTCGGCCCGGCGCTCGGCCGTGACGATCGCCACGTCGCCGGTGGGGAGGGGGATCGTCGTCCCCACTTGCCAGAACGGTTCGTCGACCCGGGAGGACCGGCCGTCATAGGAACCCGGCAGCAGGTCGACGTCGCGGACGAAGCTCCCCTGGGCGAGGGCGCGCCACTGCGCCGTGCGCCCGCTGCCCCGCCAGGACGCGGCGTCGGTGTGATGCCGCAGGCGGCGCTCGAGGGACGGGGAGGCGATCCAGCGCGGCGTGCCCGCGGGCGGCAGGACCATGAGCACGCCGCCATCCGAATGCGCCGTCTCTCCGAAGCATTGGAGGACGTCCGGCCAGAATTCGGGCGTGCCGGCCGCTTCATAGATCCGGTCGATCAGAGTTTCCCGCATCGGCCCGCCCCACTGATGATGTGTCTGATCTTGATAAGACCAATATCAGTCCAAAACCGGCGGCGGTATCCTCCGAATGGGGGATGTCGCCGGCCCGAGCCGGGCGCGGGGCCGGCGGCAGGTCCCTCCGCCCGCGGAGGACGGTGCGGCGGGCGGTCCCCGGCCGGTCGCGCGGTACGCGGCGAACCCCTGGCGAGACGGTGCTTTTTCGACGGGGCCGGGGCACCGGCCGGAGCCGGCAGCGACCGGAACGGCCGCGGCCGTGCCTTCCGGACCTGCCGAGACTGTCCGCGTTTCGGAGGATCCCGCCATCAGGACCTTCTGCGCCAGCGCCGTCGTCGTCCTGTCCTGCACCGCGACGCGGGCCGACGAACGGAACGACGGGCCCGATCTCGCCTGAGCCCGGGCTTCCTCGGCCCTGAAGCGCGGGCCGATCGGCTCCCCGGAGGCGACCCTCGCGACGGTCGCGCCACGGGCGGGATTCGTCGCCCACGACCACACGGAGGTCGATGAGGCGCCCGTGGCGGGCGCCGTGAGCGTCATCGCCACGGCCCTGCCGGCCGGCGCGAGCCGGGGCCTGTCCATCGCCGCGCCCATCGGCCCGACGAGCCTTCTCTGCATCCGGCGCACCCTCGCGGGCGCCCTGCCCACCGGCCTCGCCACCGGGCTCGGCGACGCAACGGTCCACCTGACCGACGGAACCCTGGCGGCCCGCTGGGGCGCCGGCCGGACCGCATCCACCCGGGCCAGGCGCGGTTTGTTAAGCGCTTTCGGCCTTACTGAAGCCGGGCGGACACAGCCTCCGGCCGCCCGGGTCGGGACCGTCGTCGCGGCCGCCCGTGCCCCGGAGCGTTCCTGGTGCGTGTGATCGGAATGGCCATGACGGGACGGCACGCAACCGCGCCTGCGCCGCGCGGCGCCTGGCGCGCCGCGTTCGCGGACCTGGTGGGCTCCGATGCGCGCCTCCTGGCCTTTGCCCGGCGCGCCGCCTGGATCCTCGTGCCCCTGACCCTCGGAGTGGTGGCGGTGCTGTACGGCACCGGCCCCGAGCCGCGGCGGAACTGGCGGGGCGACGTGCTCGGCGTGGATTTCAGCCAGATCTGGGTCGCGGGCCGGGCCGCGCTGGAGGGCCGCGCCGGCGAGCCCTACGACCTGCCGGTGCACCTCGCGAACCTGAAGGCGGCGTTCGGGCCGGATTGCCGCTTCGCCTGGCACTACCCGCCGGTGTTCCTGCTGCCGGCCGCCGCCCTGGCGGTGTGGGAGCCGCAGGCCGCCTTCTGGCTCTGGACCGCGCTGTCCGTCGGCCTGTTCGCCCTCGCGATGGGACTCGCGGCCGGGTGCCGCGACGGGGCCGGGATCGCGCTCGCGCATCCGCTCGTCTTCTGCACGCTCGTCTACGGCCAGAACGCCCTGTTCACCGCCGCGCTCCTGACCCTGGGCGCGACCCTGGTGGACCGGCGCCCCTGGCTCGCGGGGCTGTGCTTCGGGCTGCTCTGCTACAAGCCGCACTTCGCGGTGCTGGCGCCGCTCCTGCTCCTGGCCACCGGCCGTCGGGCCTGCCTGGGCGCCTGCCTCGCCACCATGCTCGCCCTCGCCGCCGCCGCCCTGGCGGCGTTCGGCCCGGCGCCCTGGATCGGCTTCCTCCAGACTCTCGGCACCACCAACCAGATCATCCTCCGGGACGCCGGGGCGGGCCTCGACGTCAACGCCAGCGCTTTCGGCGCGGTGCGGCTCGCGGGCGGCACGATGGCCGCCGCCTGGGCCTTCCAGGGCCTCGTCGCCCTGGCGGCGCTGGCGCTGGCGCTGCGCAGCTGGCGCGGGCCGACGCCCGCGCCCCTGCGCGCCGCCGCTCTCCTCGCCGCGGTGCCGCTGCTCTCGCCCTACCTGCCGGTCTACGACCTCGCGCCCCTGGTGCCCGCGACCCTGTTCCTCGTCCTGGCGGCCCGGGACGCCGGCGGCCTGCGCTGGCCGGAGCGGGCCCTCCTGTGCGCGACGCCCCTGTTCGCCCTGCCGCGCCTCGTCGCCGACCTGACGGGGGTGCCCCTCGGGCTCGGGCTGGCCCTGGCCGTGCTCGCCTGCGTCGCCCTCCGGGTGCTCCACCCCGGCGGGGCCCCGACGCGCCCCGGTGCGTCGACGGCCCCGCGGCCGGACGGCCTGGGGCACCGGGAGTCCGCGCCGCGCGCGTGAGATCCGAACGGCCCCGGACCTGCTCGGCGGCAGACCCCTGACGCACCGCCCGACCCTGGCCCTGCCGGCCGGCGGCGGGTTCGTCCCGGTCTTCGGGCTCGTGGTCACGGGGCCCAGGTCGGATCGGATCGGATCGGGTCGGGACCGTCCGGGACACGGTCGATCACGGAGGCGTCCCCCGCGCGCCGCGCCTGACCTTCCCGGGCGCCGGCGCGGACGTCGGCCGGGAGGCCTCCGGGGTTTCGCGGGGGGGGCGTGAGCGGTTGGAATCGAGCGGCGGGGCGATCCCTGAGCCCGACATCCGTTCCGCGCCCGGCGCGGATTTCCGCTTTCCCGGCCCCTCAGCCGCAACGCCGGGGGCAGGGGGCCGCGAGCGATCCCGACGCCCCCTTCCGTGTCGCGCGGCTCCGGCCGGGATCGCCGAGGCAGGGCGCCGACTCGGGCCGGCGCCCGGGACGGACGGTAGCGCGGCGGCGTTCGGCCCCCGCCGTGGCGGGGGCGCCGTAGGGTCCGGCCCGGCCAGCGCCCGGAGGCCGGGCAAACCGGCCTCGCGGATGCCCCCCGAGCCCGGCCGCGACGCCTCAGGCGATGAGGAAGTCGTTCAACACGAGCTGGTCCTTGTGGACGCCGAGCAGCGTCACGGTGTCGTGGCTGATGGTGGTCAGCACCACGTCGTTGCCGACGTCCCGCGCCGACCAGATCGGGTTGTCGTGGAGGAAGGCCCCCGCATCGAACTGGAGGACGTCGTGGAGCGAGCTCGTGCCGGCGTTGAAGCCCGAGATCGTGTCGTGGCCGAACCCGCCCTTGAAGACGAAGGTGTCGGCGCCGGCACTGGTGAAGTGGTCGTCCGACGGGGAGGACCCGACCGTGACGCCGCGCGCCAGGACCGTCACGTCGTGGCTGCCGTCGCGGTGCAGCGCGTCGGTGTAGAGCGTGCGCCCGGCGGCGTCGAAGGCCGTGCCCAGCGAGGCGTGCGTCGCGTCCTGCGGCGTGAAGTCGAACACCATCTTGGCGATCGAGGCGCCGGCCGCGTACTTGACGATCTGCTCGTCCAGCACGCCGCCGATGTAGCTTTCCGTGGTCGTCGTGCCGTCCGCGCCGGTCTTCAGCGTCGAGACGAGGTGTCCGTCGGCGTCGGTCCGCTCGATCGCGACGACCTTTCCGGCCGCATCGTAGGAGGTGTGGGTGGCCGTGTAGGCGAGGCCCTTGATGCCGGACTCGAAGACCTCCTTGCCGATGGCTTCGCCCGGGGCGTGCGTGACCGTCGTCGACTTGACCGCCGCGCCGTCATAGACCGTCGCGACCGCCGACTTGTCCGCGTGGACCTCGTTGACCGAGGTGACGTGGCCGGCGGCGTCGACCGTGACGGTCTTCGAACTGCCGTCGGTGCCGGCGACGGTGGTCGAGGCCAGGACACCCTTGGCGTCGAAGAAGCGCATCGTCGTCGTGCCGTCCGCCTCGCGCACCGCCTGGTAGTCCAGGCTGCCGTCGGCGTGGCTGCGGGTCGAGAGCACGAGGTTTCCGGCCGTGTCGTAGCCCTGATAGGTCTCGACGTAGCTTTTCCCGGTGAACCCGTACTGGTGGACCTCTCGGGCATAGGCCGCGTCGGCCTCGTTGTGGACCACCGTCTCCTTGACGAGGCGTCCATCCTTGTAGGAGCGCGTCACCACGTCCTGGAGGGTGCCGGCGGAATCGTAGGACGAGACGGTCTGGTTGTCGGGCGTGCCGCTCTTCACCGCGAAGCTGTAGCCATCGCCCTTGATCGCCTTGAGGGCGGCGCCGTAGCGCTCGACATACTGGGCCACGCGCCCGGCCGGCACGGTGAGGACGTTGCCGTCCGTGAGCCAGACGCCGGCCAGCCCCGCCGTGGCGCCGATCGCCCCGATCTGCTTCACGAATTCCGCGGAGGTCATGACGTAGGCGGCGACCGTGTCGGAGTTCTTGCTCAGGAGGCCGGCCTCGGTGAGCGTCGCGGCGCTGAGCACGTGCGGACCGGCACTGAGTCCGGCCGTCTTGAAGCTGTAGCTGCCGTTGGCCGCGGCCGTCGTCGTGCCGATGGGCTGACCGTTGTCGTAGATCATCACGGCCGAGCCCGCGAGCGCCTCGCCCTTCAGCACCGCCACGAGCGCCCCGCCGACCATCTGGGTCTCCGCCGTCGGCGCAGGGCCCATCACGGGGCCGATTCCCGCATGGGCGCCGCGGCCCTGCACCATGGCCAGGGTCGGCGCCGGCTCGGTGCCCAGCCCCAGGACCGGGGCGAACTTGGTGTCGACCCACTTCTCGGCCACGTATTCGAGCTTGGTCTGCTTGCCCGAGGCGTCGTACCAGCGGTGGATGCTGCCATAGGCCTTGCCGGAGATGCCGAAGTCCCAGGCCTCCTTCGTGCCGTCGGCGCGGGTGATGACCTCGCGGGTCTGCACGCCGGCGACGTAGGTCTTCACATCGGTCGACTTGTCGGCCAGCACGATCTTCTCGGAGGTGAGACGCTGGGCGACGTCGTAGATGCGCGTGCGGGTCGAGCCGTCGGTGGCCAGCCAGGTGATGGTGTCGTACGAGCCGTCCGCCCGGGTCTTGAATTCGGTCAGGAGCTGGTTGGCGGCCGAGTAGCTCTGGTGCAGGGCGACGTAGGACTGCCCCACGATGTTGTAGGTAAACGTCTCCTTCATGACCAGGCTGCCGGCGGCATGCGTCACGAACTCGTTCGTCAGGACACCGTTGGTGAAGATCTGCGTGTCGGTCGACTTGTCGGCGTAGGTCGTGGTCTTGTTCGCGAGGTCGCCGGCGGCGTTGTAGTTGGAAGCGACCGTGACGCCGTCGCTGCCGGCGAGATTCGTGGACTTGAGCTTGCCGGCGGCGTCGTAGACCTTGGTCAGCGTTCCGCTGGCATCCACCTTCGACCAGTAGTCCAGGGTGCCGTCCGCGTGGCTGCGGGTCGTGAGCACGACGTTGCCGGCCTTGTCGTAGGCCTGGTAGATGGTGGTGTAGCTCTTGCCGGTGATGCCGTATTGGTAGACTTCGCGTGCGTAGCTGGCCGCCTCGGTCGCATCGACGAAGGTTTCGCGGACGAGAACTCCGTCCTTGGTCAAGGCCGTGTAGCTGTTCACCAGCGTGCCGTCGGCGTCGTAGCGCGTCATGGTCCGATTGTCGGCCGTCCCGCTCCAGAACTGGAACTGGTATCCGCCGTCGATCTTGGCGAGCACCTCCTTGTCGAGGGCGTTCATGCTCTGCATCTGCGCGACCGAGGACACGGTGAACACGTGCTTGTCCGTCAGGTAGACGCCCGCCAGGTCCGTCTTCGCCGCGATGGCATCGATGCGCCCGAGGATGTCCGCCGCGGTACCGACCTCGACGACGACCTCCGTCGACACCTTGCTCAGGTGGCCCGCGGCGTCGGTGGCCGTCGCGGTGAAGACATTGCTGCCCGCGGTGACGCCCGGGATCTTGAGGGCGTAGGCGCCGTCGGCGCCGCTCACAGCCTGCCCGACGAGCTGCGCACCGTCGTAGATCTTGACGATCGCACCGGCCGGCGCGTCACCCCTGAAGGTGGCGGTGAGGGTCCCGTCCTTGGCCAGGGTGCCGCTCGAAAGAGCCAGCGTCGGCG
>NZ_LMML01000011.1:126034-159050 GCF_001422215.1 Methylobacterium sp. Leaf89
AGCGCCGGGCTCGAGCGTGAACTTGTAGGCAATCTCGGCCGGAACGCCCTGCTTGATGAGTTCGCGACTGGACACCTCCGAGCGCTCGGCGCCGTTCCGCTGCTTGTCGTACCAGTTGCTGTCGCCCGAGCGGACCTCGAAGCGCAGCGTGTTGTTGTCCGTGGAGGTCAGCGCGTAGGAGGCGTTGGTGTCGTAGGAGTAACCCGAGCCGGCATTGAGAACGTCGTAAACGTCATTGCCGAGCCCCATCAGATAATAGATTGGGCTGCCCGCCTTCCAATCCTTCGCGTCGACAATGACCGCGCCCATGCCGTCCTCGCACCGTGACCTGAATTGACCTGATGCGAACGTTGTATCGTCCAAGTTAATACATTCTATTCCTCTCAGTAGCGCAAATCTTGTGTTTGATTTGAAATTTCATTTACCTTTCCGAGGCGTATCAAAACCTTGCCGCGCCCGCATCCCACGCGGCGCGGCCGGAACGGCGCGGGCGCCGGGATCGGTCAGCGGGACGGGGCCGGCGGGGGCCGGCGGGGGCCGCCTCGACCGGCCCGCCCACCCCCCTGCGGGGTGCGCCTCGCGGTACCCGTCGACGCCCCCGCGCCCGAGAAACCGGTTTCCCCTTTCCGGTCCGATGCTCTAAACCCGGCCCCAGAGTAGAACATTTCCAAAGGCGGCCGGCGGGGTGTCCCGGCGGGCGCGGGACCAGGGAACGCCATGCGCATCGGACTGTTCGTGCCGTGCTACGTCGACGCCTTCGAGCCGGAGGTGGGGGTGGCCACCCTGGAGCTGCTGGAGCGCTTCGGGCTCGACGTGGACTACCCCTTCGACCAGACCTGCTGCGGCCAGCCGATGACCAACACCGGCTGCCACGCCGAGGCCGCCGCCACCGAGGCCCTGTTCGTGAAGAACTTCGCCCCGTTCGACTACGTGGTGGCCCCGTCCGGCTCCTGCGTGCACCAGGTGCGCGAGCACCTCACGGCGATCCCGCAGACCGAGGAGGTCAAGGCGGTGCGGGCCAAGACCTTCGAGCTGGTCGAGTTCCTGCACGACATCCTCAAGGTCGATGAATTCCCCTGGGCCGAGTTCCCCCACAAGGTCGGCTACCACGGCAACTGCAACGCGCTCCGGGGCATCCACCACGCCCGCCCGTCCGAGCTGAACGCGCCGTTCTTCTCCAAGCCCCTGGATCTCCTGAAGAAGGTCAAGGGCATCGAGATCGTGGCCCCCGCCCGGCCCGACGAGTGCTGCGGCTTCGGCGGCACCTTCTCGGTGTTCGAGCCCGCCGTCTCGGCCAAGATGGGCTACGACAAGGTCGCGGACCACGCCCAGGCCGGGGCCGCCTACGTCGTCTCGGCCGATTCCTCCTGCCTGATGCACCAGAAGGGCTGCGCCGAGCGGCTCGGCGTGCCGCTCAAGTACATCCACATCGCCCGCATCCTGAATGGAGCGACCGCATGAGCGCCTCCGACGAACTCCGTCCCCGGGAGGACCTTCGACCCCGCGACGATGCCCGCCGCGACGGCGTGATCCATCCCGAGGTGCTGGCCGCGAACGACGAGAGCGAGCGGGGCCAGGACGGCCGGCGCCTGCAGCACGCGGAGGGCGCCTCGCGGCCGATCTCGGCCGAGGCCATCTCCCCGAAGGCGCCCCGCGAGCCGCAGCCGCGCGGCGCCAAGATCCGCGGCGACCGGCCCATCGACCAGGCCGAGGCCGCCGAGCGCTTCCTCGCCGCGCCGCTGCACCAGAAGGCGCACGACGCCCGGCTCTGGGACCTGCGCTCCAAGCGCGACACCGCCGCCTTCGGCATCCCCGAATGGGAGGAGCTGCGCGAGCTCGCCTCCCAGATCAAGACGCATACCCTGGCGAACCTCGACCGCTACCTCGAGCAGTTCGAGGCCCAGGCGAAGGCCAACGGCGTGCACGTGCACTGGGCCGCCGACGGGGCCGAGCACAACCGCATCGTGCACGGCATCCTCAAGGATCACGGCGCCAAGTCGCTGATCAAGTCGAAGTCGATGCTCACCGAGGAATGCGGCTTCCGGCACTACATGGCCGGCACCGGCATCGAAGTGATCGAGACCGATCTCGGCGAGCGCATCCAGCAGCTCGACAACGAGGAGCCGAGCCACGTGGTGGTGCCGGCCGTGCACAAGACCCGCTTCGACGTGGCCGAGGTCTTCTCCCGCACCATGGGAACCGACCCCGAGAACGACGACGCCCACTACCTCGCCGAGAGCCAGCGCATGCACACGCGCCCGCTGATCCTGGAGGCGGATGCGGGGCTCACCGGCTGCAACTTCGCCATCGCCGAGACCGGCACGGTGGTGACCTGCACCAACGAGGGCAATGCCGATCTCTCGGGCAACGTGCCGAAGCTCCAGATCCACTCCATCGGCATCGAGAAGCTGATCCCGCGCATCGAGCATCTCGGCGTGTTCCTGCGCCTGCTCTCGCGCTCGGCGCTGGGCTCGCCGATCACCCAGTACACCTCGCACTTCCGCGCGCCCCGCGCGGGCACCGAGATGCACATGGTGCTGGTCGACAACGGCCGCTCCGAGCGCCTCGGCATGGAGGAGTTCTGGACGTCCCTGAAATGCATCCGCTGCGGCGCCTGCATGAACACCTGCCCGGTCTACCGGCGCTCGGGGGGCCTGTCCTACGGCGCCACCTATTCGGGCCCGATCGGGCTGATCATCGACCCGACCTTCAACAAGCGGAAATACTCGACCCTGCCGTTCTCCTCGACGATGAACGGCTCCTGCACCAATGTCTGCCCGGTGAAGATCAACATCCACGAGCAGATCTTCGCGTGGCGGAAGGTCTTGGCCGAGGAGCACCAGATCCCGCTCCTGAAGCAGGGCATGATGAAGGCGGCGGGCCAGGTCCTGAGCCGCCCGGCCACCTACCGGGCGGCCATCGGCGCCGCCGATTCCGCCCTGAAGGTGCTGCCGCGCTTCGCCGTCTACAACCCGCTCAACACCTGGGGGAAGGGCCGCGAGATGCCCGAGGCCCCGCGCCAGACCTTCCACGCCTGGTACAAGCAGAACCGCATGGGCCAGGCGGGGGGCAAGAAGACCGGCGACACGACGAAGACCCGCGACACGACCAAGACCGACGGCACCACGAAGACCGGCGACACGACGAAGAGTGCGACATGAGCGTCCGCGAAACCACCCTGGCGCGCATCCGCCAGAACCGCCCGGCGGGCGATTACCCCCTGCCGGAGGTGCCGCTCTTCGCGCCCCTGGTCGGCGACGACCACGTGGCCGAGTTCGGCGAGCGCCTGAAGCGCATGGGCGGCCGGCTCGCCGAGGCCGACCCCGTCGGCGACCCCTTCGCCAGCGTGCGCGAGCGCCTGGCCGGTGCGTCGGTCATCGCCTCGGCCGTGCCGGAGATCGCGGGCAACCGCGATCTTGGCGCCGTGGCCCGGCCGCAGGACCTCGCCGACGTCGACGTCGCCGTCGTGCGGGCGGTGTTCGGGGTCGCCGAGACCGGCTCGGTGCTGTTCACGCAGGCCGAACTGCAGGTGAACGCCGTCGCCTACCTCGCCCAGCACCTGGTGGTGCTCCTCGACCCGGCCGACATCCTGGTGAACATCCAGGCGGCCTACCGCCGCCCGGACTTCGCCCACGCCGATTACGCCGTGCTCCACACCGGCCCCTCGGCCACCGCCGACATCGAGGGCGTGCTGATCCACGGCGCGCAGGGCGTGCGCTCGCTCACGGTGATCCTGGTGCCGCGCCGGGGCTGAAGTCCGGTGCGCGACACCGCGCCCGGAGGCGCGATCCTTGCTATGCCGACCGCCACGACATGCATGCGAGACCTGTCAGCAAGGAGCGGATGGTGCGCTATCAACTGGGCTGCAACTTATCCTACAACATCCTCTCGGACACGACCTTCATCTTCAACCTCGAGGTCGCGCGCCTGCGTAGCGTCGAGATCCTCAGCGAGAGCCTGATCCTGTCGCCGAACCTGAAGCGCGACATCTACATCACGCCCGACCTCCAGAACCGCTACCTCGGCGTCAACGTGCCGGTGGGGCAGTTCGCCCTGGAATACAGCGCCGAGGTCGAGCTCACCGTACACCGGGCCGACCCGGCGACGGTCAACGAGACGCCGATCTCCCAGCTGCCCCTCGACATCCTGCCGTTCCTGCTGCCGAGCCGCTTCGTCTCGTCCGACCGGCTGACGCCCTTCGCGCTGGCCGAGTTCGGCGCCCTGCCGAAGGGCCACCAGCGGGTCAACGCGATCTGCAACTGGATCCACGACCACCTGACCTACCAGCCCGGCACCAGCGACGGCGAGACCACCGCCGACGAGAGCCTGCTCAAGCGGGCCGGGGTCTGCCGCGACTTCGCCCATATCGGCACCGCCTTCTGCCGGGCGCTCGGCATCCCGGCCCGCTTCGTCAGCTGCTACGCCCACGGCCTCGTGCCGAGCGACTTCCACGCGGTGTTCGAGGCCTATCTCGACGGGCGCTGGTGGCTGTTCGATGCGACCCGCCAGGCCGACCTCGACGGCCTGGTGCGCATCGGCGTCGGGCGCGACGCCGCCGAGATCGCCTTCTCGACGCCCTGGGGCAACATGCAGCCGGTCAACCAGCAGATCCGCATCGTGCGCGCGGACGGGCAGGGCAGCCCGCCCCAGCGCACCGTCGACGCGATCTCCACCGAGGAGCCGGCCCCGCACGCGGGCGCGGCCTGAGACCCGGGGCGAGCGCGCCCCGATCATCCTAGCGCGCCGCGATCGCCGCGCCCTTGCCGAACCGGGCAGGCGTGCGATGTGAACGGTTCACGGAGGGCATCGCGCCATGGCCTATCGTCATACCGTCGGCCCCCGCACCCACGTCTTCGCCGATCTCGCGGCCCTGATGGCCAAGGCGACGCCGGTGCGCTCGGGCGACCGGCTCGCCGGCGTGGCGGCGGAATCCGCCGAGGAGGCGGTGGCGGCCCGCTGGTGCCTCGCCGAGGTCCCCTTGCGCGAGATCCTGGCCCGGCCCCTGATTCCCTACGAAGCCGACGACGTCACGCGCCTCATCCTCGACACCCACGACGCGGGGGCCTTCGCCGAGATCGCCCACCTCACCGTCGGCGACTTTCGCGAGTTCCTGCTGACGGCCTCGTCCGGGACCCTGGCGCGGATCGCCCCCGGCATCACGCCGGAGATCGCCGCGGCGGTCTCCAAGATCATGCGCAACCAGGACCTGATCCTGGTGGCGCGCAAGTGCCGGGTGGTCACGCGCTTTCGCAACACCATCGGGCTGCCGGGGCGCCTCGCCGTGCGGCTGCAGCCCAACCACCCCACCGACGATGCCGCCGGCATCACCGCCTCGATCCTCGACGGCCTGTCCTACGGCTGCGGCGACGCGGTGATCGGCCTCAACCCGGCCTCCGATTCCGTCTCGACCCTGAGCGGCCTGCTCCACCTCTTCGACGACCTGATCCGGCGCCTGGAGATTCCGACGCAAGGGTGCATCCTCACCCACGTCACCACCACGATCGAGGCCATGAACCGGGGCCTGCCGGTCGACCTCGTGTTCCAGTCGATCGCGGGCACGCAAGGGGCCAATGCCAGCTTCGGCGTCACCCTGCCGATCCTCCGAGAGGCGCACGAGGCGGCGCTGGCCCTCAAGCGCGGCACGGTCGGCGACAACTGCATGTACTTCGAGACCGGGCAGGGCTCGGCCCTCTCGGCGGGCCAGCACCACGGCATCGACCAGCAGACCCTGGAGGCCCGGGCCTACGCGGTGGCCCGGCCGTTCCGGCCCCTCCTCGTCAACACCGTGGTGGGCTTCATCGGGCCGGAATATCTCTACGACGGCAAGGAGATCATCCGGGCCGGGCTGGAGGACCACTTCTGCGGCAAGCTCATGGGCGTGCCGCTGGGCGTCGACGTCTGCTACACCAACCACGCCGAGGCCGACCAGAACGACATGGACACCCTGATGACCCTGCTGGGGGCGGCCGGCTGCACCTTCATCATGGGCATCCCCGGCGCCGACGACGTGATGCTGAATTACCAGTCCACCTCGTTCCACGATTCCCTCTACCTGCGCGAGGTGCTCGGCCTGAAGCGCGCCCCGGAATTCGAGGCCTGGCTGGAGCGGATCGGGCTCACCGACGTGGACGGCGCCCTGCTGCCGGAGGGGCCGAGCGCCCGCCTGATCGCCGCCGCGCCGGGGCTCGCCGATCCCGGGCTGGCCGCATGAGCACCGAGGCCGACCCCTGGGCCCGCCTCGCCCGGCTCACCCCCGCCCGCATCGGCCTCGGCCGGGCCGGCTCCGGCCTGCCGACCCGGGAGGTCCTGCGCTTCGGCCTCGCCCACGCCCAGGCCCGGGACGCCGTGCACACGCCCCTCGACGCCGAGGCGGTGAGCGCGGGCCTCGCGGCCCTCGGGTTCGAGACGCTCCGCGTGGCCTCCGCCGCGCCGGACCGGGCGACCTACCTGCGGCGGCCGGATCTCGGCCGCGCCCTGACGGAGGAGGGCGCCGCGGCGCTCGCCGCCCGCAGCGACGGCCCGGTGGACCTCGCCCTGGTGGTCGCCGACGGCCTCTCGGCCCGGGCCGTGCACGAGGGGGCGGCGGGCCTCCTCGCCGCCTTCCAGCCCCACATCGCACGGGCCGGCTGGCGACTCGCACCCATCGTGGTGGCGACGCAGGCGCGGGTGGCCCTCGGCGACGGCATCGGCGCGGCGCTCCAGGCCCGCGCCGTGGTGGTGATCATCGGCGAGCGGCCCGGCCTGTCCTCGCCGGACAGCCTCGGGCTCTACCTCACCTTCGCCCCGCGGGTGGGGCGCTCGGATGCCGAGCGCAACTGCCTCTCGAACGTGCGCCCGGCCGGGCTCTCGCACGCGTTGGCCGCGTTCAAGCTCGACTGGCTCCTGACCCAGGCCTTCGCGCTGGGGCTCTCCGGCGTGACCCTCAAGGACGACAGCGGGCCCGCCCTCTCGGCCGCCCCGGGCCCGACCCTGCTGGGCGACGGGTCCGAGCCGGCCTGAGGTTGGCAAAGCCTTCGCGCGGGGACCCGGGACGAACCCCGCCGTCGCCTCAGGTTGTCCGGAAGAAATCCCGCCCCTAAGCGTGGCTGTGGCGAGGTCGCAACACCCCGAAAGCATCCCGACTTTGCCTTGGGAGACCCCTCTCGCCGCCGCGATCCCGCCATAAACCGGGACCACCTCAGCAAGCGCGGTAAACGATAGTTCCCCCAACGCTTTACCGCGGAGTTCAGACGCTTTCCGAGAAACGGTCCGGTGGGCCGCGCGCCGTGGGTCCCCACGGAACGCACCCATCTGTTCGCGGTCGCGCCGAACCCACACATGCGTATCAGGCCGGGGCGGTGAGACACACGATGGACGCGAGCAAAACCGACAAGTCGAAGCTTCCGAGCCGCCATGTCACGGAGGGGCCCGAGCGCGCGCCCCACCGCTCGTACCTCTACGCCATGGGCCTGACCCGCGAGCAGATCCACCAGCCGTTGGTGGGCGTCGCCTCCTGCTGGAACGAGGCCGCCCCGTGCAACATCTCGCTGATGCGCCAGGCGCAGGCGGTGAAGAAGGGCGTCTCGGCCGCCAACGGCACCCCGCGCGAGTTCTGCACCATCACGGTGACGGACGGCATCGCCATGGGCCATGCCGGCATGCGCGCCTCGCTGCCCTCCCGCGAGGTCATCGCCGACTCGGTCGAGCTGACCATGCGCGGCCACGCCTACGACGCCCTCGTGGGCCTGGCCGGCTGCGACAAGTCCCTGCCCGGCATGATGATGTCGATGGTGCGCCTCAACGTGCCGTCGATCTTCATCTATGGCGGCTCGATCCTGCCCGGCTCGTTCCGGGGCCGTCCGGTGACGGTGCAGGACCTGTTCGAGGCCGTGGGCAAGGTCGCGGTCGGCGACATGTCCCTCGAGGACCTCGACGAGCTGGAGCAGGTCGCCTGCCCGTCGGCCGGTGCCTGCGGCGCGCAGTTCACCGCCAACACCATGGCCACCGTCTCCGAGGCCATCGGCCTGGCGCTGCCCTACTCGGCCGGCGCCCCGGCGCCCTACGAGATCCGCGACAGATTCTGCATGACCGCGGGCGAGAAGGTGATGGAGCTCATCGCCAAGAACATCCGCCCGCGCGACATCGTCACCCGCAAGAGCCTGGAGAACGCGGCGGCCGCCGTCGCGGCCTCGGGCGGCTCCACCAACGCGGCCCTGCACCTGCCGGCCATCGCCCACGAGTGCGGCATCAAGTTCGACCTGTTCGACGTCGCCGAGGTGTTCAAGCGGACGCCCTACATCGCCGACCTGAAGCCGGGCGGGCGCTACGTCGCCAAGGACATGTTCGAGGTCGGCGGCATCCCGCTCCTGCTCAAGACGCTGCTCGACCACGGCTTCCTGCACGGCGACTGCATGACCGTGACCGGCCGCACCATGGCCGAGAACATGGAGAAGGTTCACTGGAACCCGGACCAGGACGTGGTCCGCTCCGCCGCCACCCCCCTGACGCCCACCGGCGGCGTCGTCGGCCTGCGCGGCAACCTCGCCCCCGAGGGTGCCATCGTGAAGGTGGCCGGCATGTCGGAGGACAAGCAGGTCTTCACCGGCCCGGCCCGCGTGTTCGACGGCGAGGAGGCCTGCTTCGAGGCCGTCCAGAAGCGCACCTACAAGGAGGGCGAAGTCCTCGTCATCCGCTACGAGGGTCCGAAGGGCGGCCCCGGCATGCGCGAGATGCTCTCCACCACCGCAGCCCTCTACGGCCAGGGCATGGGCGACAAGGTCGCGCTCATCACCGACGGGCGCTTCTCGGGCGCCACCCGCGGCTTCTGCGTCGGCCATGTCGGGCCCGAGGCCGCCGTCGGCGGTCCGATCGGCCTGATCCGCGACGGCGACGTCATCACCCTCGACGCCATCAAGGGCACCCTCGACGTGGCGGTCTCCGACGCGGAGTTCGCGACGCGTCGCGCCGCCTGGAGCCCGCGCACCAACTCGGCCACCTCCGGCTACCTGTGGAAGTACCAGCAGACCGTCGGGCCGGCGGTGAACGGCGCGGTGACCCATCCGGGCGGCGCCGAGGAGACGCACACCTATGCGGACATCTAGGACAGCCCTCGGCCGCGCCCCGCGGCCGGTCCGGGCCGCCCGGGATCGGCCGCTCGCCCCGATGGGCCGGCGGCTCGCCGCGGCGGTCGGGCTCGTGCTCCTCGGCGCCCTGCCGGCGGCGGCCCTCGACGCCACCGCCCGGACACCGGTGCCCAGCGGCAATTACCGCAGCGCCCGCGAGGCCCTGCGCATGGGCGTGCGCGACTACAATGCCGGCGACAAGGAAGGGGCCGCCCGCGCCCTGGAATACGCCGCCGAACAGGGCCATGCCCTGGCGCTGTGGAAGCTCGGCCGCATGTACGCCGAGGGCGACGGCGTGCCCCACGACGACCTCAAGGCCTTCGAGTTCTTCTCGCGCATCGCCGACGACACCACCGACGAGGGGCCGGACGCCCAGAACTCGGGCGTGGTCGCGAGCGCCTTCACGGCCCTGGGCGCCTACTTCCTCGACGGGATCAAGGGCACCTACGTGCGCCCGAACCCCGAGCGCGCCTACGACATGTTCAACTATGCCGCCTCGTATTTCGGCGACCCGAACGCGCAGTACAATCTCGGCCGGCTCTACCTCGACGGCACCGGCGTCGACACCGACGCGCGCCAGGCCGCGCGCTGGTTCAACCTCGCCGCCGAGAAGGGCCATGCCCCCGCCCAGGCCCTGCTCGGCCAGCTCCTCGTCAACGGCCAGGGCGTGCCGGCCCAGCGCGCCCGCGGGCTGATGTGGCTCTCGATGGCCCGGGAAGCCGCCCAGGGGCGCAAGGACGACTGGATCGTCGCCCTCTACGAGAAGGCCTGGGCCTCGGCCAGCGAGGAGGACCGCGCCGCCGCGATGGCGCAGGCCTCCCAGACCACCGCCCAGGTCACCGGATCGGCGCGCCGCCGGCGCTGAACGCCGACGGTCGCACCGCTTCGGGTGACCAATTCGGGCGATCAGTTCGGAGACGTTCGGGCCGCCAGCGCCGTGACGAAGGACGGGCGCGCCAGGGTGGCGTCGACGTAGCCGGCGAGCTTGGGCCAGCGCCCGGCATCGACGGATTCGCCGGCCAGGTGCAGGTTGTGGAAGCCCGTGGCCACCGAGATGTCCGCGACGCTGAAGGCGTCGCCGACGAGGTAGGACCCGTCGATCTGCCCCTCGAGGTAATCGTAGATCTTCGGCAGGTCCTCGTTGAGGGCCTTGGCGACGGCGCCCTCGTCGCCGGGCTGCCCGAGCATCTTCGGCTTCACCACCCGGTTGGCGAAGGGGGCGATGATGACGTCGAACATCTCGGTGTCGCCGTACTTGTCGAACCAGATCGCGCGGCCGCGGGCCTTGGCCTCGGACGGGTACAATGCCGGGCTCGGGAACTTCGCCTCCAGGTAGGTCAGGATCGCGGAGGAATCGGCCAGCAGGAAGCCGTCATCGTCGAAGGCCGGGATCTTGCCCAGCGGGCTCGCCGCCTGGAAGGCCGGGTCCTTGTCGTGGAAGAACAGCGGGATGTGCTCCGCCTCCTGGCCCTTCTCGGCCAGGGCGACGAGCACCTTGCGGACGTAGGGCGAGTAGCTGGTGCCGTAGAGTTTCACGCGGGGGGTTGCTCCGTGTTGGGGGGATTCTGGTGAGGGATTGCCGGAGCCCAACCCCCGGGCGCCCGGATCGTTCGCTCACGCGTCCGTGAGATCCGCCGTCACGGGCACGTGGTCGGAGGGTTTTTCCAGGCCGCGCAGGTGCTTCTGCACCGAGGCCGAGGTCAGCCGGTCGGCGGCCTGCGGCGAGAGCAGGAGGTGGTCGATCCGGATGCCGGCGTTCCGGTTCCAGGCCCCCGCCTGATAATCCCAGAAGGTGTAGAGGCCGGCCCGCGGATCGCAGGCGCGCAGGGCATCGGTGTAGCCCTCGGCGAGGAGCGCCCGGAACGCCGCCCGGCTCCGGGGCAGGAACAGCGCGTCCCCGCGCCAGGCCTCGGGGTCGGCCGCATCCTCCGGCTCGGGAATCACGTTGTAGTCGCCAGCCAGCACCACCGCCTCCTCGGCCTCGCGCAGGCCCTGCGCATGGCGCCGCAGCCGCTCCAGGAAGCCGAGCTTGTAGGGGTATTTCGGGCTGTCGACCGGGTTGCCGTTGGGCAGGTAGATCGAGGCGACGCGGACCGGCCGCACGCCCTCGCCGGAGATCAGCGCCTCGATGTAGCGGGCCTGCTCGTCGGTGTCGTCGCCGGGCAGGCCGCGGCGGATTTCGGACATCGCCAGGGGCGCGCGCACCAGCAGGGCGACGCCGTTATAGGCCTTCTGTCCGAGGGTCTCGACGGCGTAGCCCGCCGCCTCGATCTCTGCCCGGGGAAAGCCCTCGTCCTGGCATTTCAGCTCCTGCAGGCAGACCACGTCGGGCTTGGCCTCGTCGAGGAAGCCGACGAGGTGACCGACGCGCTGCTTGATCGAATTGACGTTCCAGGTGGCGATCCGCATGGGCAGGGAGTCTCTGGGAGCTGGGGCGCGTGGATGCCCGTCATCGGGCCTTCGCCGCGGGCTGGCAAGGCTTCGACGGCGAGGCTCGGGTCGAGGCGTTGTGCTCCGCAGGCGCGACGGGCGGTGACGGGGAGGTCCGGATGGACGGGGACTGGCTGACGCCGATCTGCGCCTATTGCGAGCGCAGCGATCCCGGCTTCTGGGCGGAGCCGGTCAACGCCCTGTCGAACGGCGCCTTCCTGATCGCCGCCGCCCTGGCAGCGGCGCGCGTGCGCCGCGCTCGCACGGGCGACAGGCCGGCCCTCCTGCTCAGCGCCCTGGTGGCGGTGGTGGGCGTCGGCTCGTTCCTGTTCCACACCCTGGCGGTGCGCTGGGCGCTGCTGGCCGACGTCATCCCGATCGCGCTCTTCATCTACGCCTACTTCCTCCTGGCGATGCGGCGCTACTTCGGCCTCGGGACCGGGGCGGCGCTGGCCGCCACCCTGGCCTTCGCGGCCGTCAATCTCGGCCTGGAGCCCGCCCTCGACGGGCTCACCGGCCGGTCGACGGACGCGCTCACCAACGGCTCGATCGCCTACGCCCCCGCGATCCTGGCGCTGGCGGGCGTCGCCGCCGGCCTGCTGGCGCCGCGGGGCGGTCCCCCGGATCCCGCCCGGCGCGAGGCCGGGCTCGGCCGCCATGATCCCGCCCGGCGCGAGGCCGGGCTCGGCCTCTTGGGAGTCGCCGTCCTGTTCGCCGTCTCGCTCGCCTTCCGCACCCTCGACCGGGCGGTGTGTCCGGCCTGGCCCCTGGGCACCCACGCCCTCTGGCACATCCTCAATGCCGGGGTGCTCTGCGCGCTCATCGCCATCGCGGTCCGCTACCGTCGGCGCCGATCGTAACGCCGCGTCACCCCGACGGCCGGCCGTTTTGTTGCGCCCCCCGGCAAATCGTTGCAGAAGATCGGGCCGCGCCGAGCGCGGCATTCGCCTCCGCCGATCGACGCCGGGCCCGCACCGCCGCCGGACGCGGCAGGTCCCGGACCCGGCAGGTCCACGGCGCGACAGAGTGACGGAACACACCCATGACACAGAGCCTTCGCCTCGGCGTTGCCGGCCTCGGCACCGTCGGCGCCGCCGTCGTCCGGATGGTCGCCCGCCGGGCCGAGGCCCTCGGCCAGACCAGCGGGCAGGCGATTCGCGTCACCGCCGTCTCCTCGCGTGACCGGAGCCGCGACCGCGGCCTCGACCTCGCCGGCGTGACCTGGTTCGACGATCCCGTCGCCCTGGCGACCTCCGGGGAGGTCGATTGCGTGGTCGAGCTCATCGGGGGCGCCGAGGGGCCGGCCCGGCAGACGGTGGAGGCGGCCCTGGCCGCCGGCAAGCACGTGGTCACCGCCAACAAGGCGCTGCTGGCCAAGCACGGCGCGGCCCTCGCCCGGCAGGCCGAGGCGGCGGGCGTGGCGCTCGCCTACGAGGCCTCGGTCGCCGGCGGCATCCCGGTGATCAAGGCCCTGCGGGAGGGCCTGACCGGCAACGCCGTGTCGCGCGTCTACGGAATCATGAACGGCACCTGCAACTACATCCTGACCCGGATGGAGCGCGAGGGCCTGACCTTCGAGGCCTGCCTCAAGGACGCCCAGGCCCTCGGCTATGCCGAGGCCGACCCGACCTTCGACGTCGAGGGCTTCGACACCGCCCACAAGCTCGCGATCCTGACGAGCCTCGCCTTCGGCACCGAGGTCGACGCCGAGGGCGTTTCGGTCGAGGGCATCTCGGCGATCCAGCCCCTCGACCTGACCATGGCCGAGGAACTCGGCTACCGGATCAAGCTCCTCGGCGTCGCACAGGCGGCGGCCGGGGGCATCGAGCAGCGGGTCCATCCGACCATGGTGCCGAAATCCTCCGCCATCGCCCAGGTGATGGGCGTGACCAACGCGGTCACCATCGATGCCGATGCGGTGGGCGAGCTCACCCTGATCGGTCCCGGTGCCGGCGGCGAGGCCACCGCCTCGGCCGTGGTCTCCGACATCACCGACATCGCCGCCGGCACCCGCCGCCCGACCTTCGGACGCCCCGCCGCCGCCCTGAGCCCGTCCCAGCGCGTCGCCATGCAGCGGCACGAGGGCGGCTACTACATCCGCCTCACCGTGCACGACCGCCCCGGCGTCGCCGCGGGCGTCGCCACCCGCATGGCCGAGCGCGACATCTCCATCGAGAGCATCCTGCAGCGCCGCTCCGAGAGTGCGGCCTCGAAGGACCCGCATGGCCGCTCGGGCCAGCCGGTCCCCCTGGTGCTGATTACCTACGCCGCCACCGAGGGCACGATCCGGGACGCCCTCGACGCGATCGCGACCGACGGCCTGCTCGCCGAGGCCCCCCAGCTGATCCGGATCGAGCGCGAATAGGGGCCGTGCGCACGATCTGGGGATGAACGAAGAAAACTGCGCGCGCGGCGCGAAACTTCATGCCAAACGCGCATTTTAGTTCATAAGGAGCGCCCAAGAGAGGCGCAGGGGCGCGAGGCTCACATGTCTGGTGGCAATTTGGAATCGCGCGCGCCGGTGGCCCGGTCCCTGACGCTGGAGCTGGCGCGGGTCACGGAGCGGGCCGCCATCGCCGCGGCCCGCCTGCGCGGACAGGGCCGCGAGAAAGAGGCCGACCAGGCCGCCGTCGACGCAATGCGCCTGGAGCTCAACCTGCTGCCCATCGACGGCACCGTGGTGATCGGGGAGGGCGAGCGCGACAACGCCCCGATGCTCTACATCGGCGAGCGCCTGGGCACCGGCGACGGCCCGAAGGTCGACATCGCCGTCGATCCCCTCGAGGGCACCACCCTCTGCGCCAAGGACATGCCCGGCGCCATCGCGGTGACGGCCCTGGCGGAAGCCGGCTCCCTGCTCGCCGCCCCCGACGTTTACATGCAGAAGATCGCCATCGGGCCCGGCTACCCGGCCGGCCTCGTCGATCTCGATGCCAGCCCGGCCGACAACATCGCTGCGCTCGCCCGTCACAAGGGCGTCGACCCGGCCCAGATCACCGCCATCATCCTCGACCGACCCCGCCACATGCAGCTCGTCGCCGCCGTGCGGGCGACGGGGGCGGGCATCCGCCTGATCTCGGACGGCGACATCGCAGGCATCATCCACACCGCCAATGCCGAGGCGACCGGAGCGGACATCTATCTCGGCATCGGCGCGGCTCCCGAGGGCGTGATCGCGGCCGGCGTGCTCCGCTGCATCGGCGGGCACATGCAGGGCCGCCTGATCCTCGACAGCTACGACAAGCGCGAGCGCGCCGCCCGGATGGGCATCAGCGACCCGAACCGGAAGTACGAGCTGCACGACATGGCCCGGGGCGACGTCATCGTCGCCGCCACCGGCGTCACCGACGGCGCCCTGCTGCGGGGCGTCCGCTTCCGGCCGGGCCTGATCGAGACCGAGACCGTGGTCTACCGCTCGGCCAGCGGCACCGTCCGGCGCATGCTCTGCGAGCACCGCCTGCTGGGCGACGCCTGAGCGGGACACGTCCGGGGTCGGATCGGCGGGGACGCTCTTCGAGCGCAGCCCTGCAGATCGCCGGAAGATCGCGCGGAGCCGCGACGACTCCGTCCCATCGCGTGCGAGCGATCTTCGCTTCGGCCATTACCGGGCGAACCCGTTCGGCGGAGGATCGATGCCGTTACGGTGGACCCGGCATCCGCATCCGCTGGCATCTCCGCGATCGGAAACCACCGCTTTCGGGACCGGTCGGTGTGCATCCGGGATGCCGCTGTCCTGCGCCGGGAATCTCCAAGTCTACGCTGGACGAATGGACGGATCGGTCGCGCCCGCCCACGACCGACCCGCATCGTCTGCGCCGACGACTATTGGCTCTCTCGAAACCGTGATGGAACCAAAGAGAGTAACTCTGAAAATGCTGTGGTTGTCTCGCAAGAGCTTCACGAAGATTTTTACGGACACGCCAAAGCATTCGGATTGGAAATAAAGCGACCTTTCACCACTTCGCCGGAGAAGGTCGGCGCAGGAATCCCGAGCCTCCCGCCGAACCCAAGGGAGATCGGACACCCGACTCTCCCATCCGGCAGATCTTCGCATGCGCACCACCATCAAAGGCCGCCTGGTCACGCTGCTCGGCGTGATGGGCTTTCTCCTGCTCCTCTCCACGGGGATCGGCACCTTCGCCCTGTCGGAAAACCATCGGAGCTTCAATTCCGTCTTCGGCGACCGCATCGTCCCACTGCGGCAGTTCAGCCTGATCCGTGATGCCTACGACGACCTGCTGGCGACGTCGCGCGCGCTTCGGAACCGGCAAGGGGAGGCCGGCCGGGCGACCGCGAAGATCGACGCGGATCTGGGCAACATCCAGACCCAGTGGTCGGCCTACCTGGCGACCTACCTGACCCCGGAGGAGAAGGAGCTCGCCGCCGAGTTGCAGCGGCGCATCGACCAAAACGCCGCGGTCGCGGCCGACATCCTCCGTCGCCTCGCCGCCGGCGGCACCCCCGACTTCGACGCGACCCACGCGGCTCTGGTGAAGGGCATGGAGGAGGCCAACGTCGTCCTGAGCCAGCTCACCGCCCTGCAGGTCCGGGAGGCGCAGGCCGAGTTCGACCGGGCCGAGACCCATTCGGGCTGGTCGCGCCTGGCGCTCCTGGCCCTGGTCGCCCTGGCCGCCGCCGCCATCGGCTTCGGCCTCTACACCGTGCTGGCCCTGGTCGTGCGCCCGCTCGGCGGCATGACCGGCACCATGGCCAAGCTGGCCGGCGGCGACGTCACGACCGAGGTGGCGGGCGCGCACCGCCGGGACGAGATCGGCGCGATGGCCCGGGCCGTCCAGGTCTTCAAGGACGCCATGATCGCCAAGCGCGACGCCGACGCCGCCGCCGCGATCGAGAGCGCCGCCAAGATGCGCCGGGCCGAGATCCTGGATGCCGCCACGCGGGGGTTCCAGGCGCAGGTCGCACGCCTGACCCACGGCCTGTCCTCCGCCGCCACCGAGATGGAGGCCACGGCGCGGGCGATGAGCCGCACCGCCGACCAGACGGCCGGGCAATCCCTGAGCGTCGCCTCGGCCGCCGAGCAGACCTCGGCCAATGTCCAGACCGTGGCGGCCGCGAGCGAGGAGATGGCCGCCTCCATCGGCGAGATCGCCGCCCAGGTCGCCCGCTCGGCGGCGATGGCCGAGCGGGCCTCCGAGAACGCGGCGGCCACGGACACGATCATCCTCGGCCTCGCCGAGGGGGCCGAGCGGATCGGCACGGTGGTGGGCCTGATCTCGGGGATCGCGGCCCAGACCAACCTGCTGGCACTCAACGCCACCATCGAGGCGGCCCGCGCCGGCGAGGCGGGCCGGGGGTTCGCGGTGGTCGCGGGCGAGGTCAAGGAGCTGGCCTCCCAGACCGCGCGCGCCACGGCGACCATCTCGGACCAGATCACCACGATCCAGAGCGAGACCCGCCAGGCGGTCACGTCGATCCGGACCATCGGCGCGACCATCGCCGAGCTGCGCAGCATCGCGGTCGGCGTCGCGGCGGCCATGGAGGAGCAGGGAGCGGCCACCCAGGAGATCGTCCGCAACGTGACCCAGGCCGCCCAGGGCACGCAGTCGGTGACCGTCAGCATCGGCAGCGTGACCCAGGCCGCCGGCGAGACCGGGGCGGCCTCGTCCCAGGTCCTGGCCGCCGCCTCCGAACTCGCGCGCCAGTCCGAACAGCTGAGCGCCGAGGTCTCGGGCTTCCTCGCCACCGTCCAGGCCGCCTGAGCGGGCTTGCCCGACGGCCGGCTTTCGGGGCTGATGCCGGACGCCCCGGGCGCCGGGGCCGGCATCGGGGGAACGGATGAGCGGCTCCGACGACGACCGCCCGCGATCCGGGCCGTGGACCCGGCGCGGCCTGCTCGCCGGGGGCGTCGGAGCGGCGGCGCTCGGAATTGTGGGGCTGGGGGCCGGCGGGATCCTCGCGCCGCCGGACGCGGTTCGGCACGATCGCCAGATCGCCGAGGCCCACCTCGCCGCGCGTCTGCCGGCGATCCGGGCGGCGCTGGCGGCGGCGCGGCCGGGCTTCGTGTTCCTGGCGGGCAACTCGCAGGCCGAGCTTCTCGGAGCCGCCATGGCGCGGCGGCCGGACGTGGTGAATGGCGGGATCGGCGGCACCTCGGCCCGCCGCTATGCCGGCGCGATCGACGGACTGGCCTTCCCCGTCCGGGCCGGAGTCGCGGTGCTGTTCGTCGGCACGAACGACATCCTGCGGCGGGCCGACCCCCTGTCGGCGCGCATGGCGGGCGGGTTCGCGGCGGCGACGGGCCGCATCGTGACGTGGCTGGCGGCGAATGCGGATCGGGTGCTGGTGGCGGCCGTGCCGCCGATCGGGCCGGAGGCCGGGGCGGAGCGCGATCCGGCGGCGGTGGCCGCCTACACGGCGCTCCTGCGTGATCTGTGCGCGCGGCAGGGCTGCCGGGTCTTCGACCCCTTCGCGGACCTGCGCGACGGTCCACCGGGCCTGACCACCCGGGCGGTGCCGCCGGACGGCGTGCACCTGCGCGACTACGACGCCCTGGCGGCCGGGCTCGAAACGCACCTGCGCGCGCCGCCGGACTGAGCGGCCGGCGGGGTCGCGAAGCCTGCGGAGGCGCGAACGCCCCCCCGCGCGGGGTCCGTCAGTTGAACAGCGAGCCGACGCCGCCCTGGACGCGGCCGAGACCCTGCTTGGCCACCGGGTTGCCGGGCTCGATCTGCGCGGCGCGCTGGTAGCTCTCCACCGCCTCCTTCCTGCGGTTGGACTTCTCGTAGGCGAGGCCGCGATAGGCCCAGGAGGTGGCGTCCTTGTTGTTGACGTTGAGCGCCGCGTTGTAGTCCTCGATCGCCTTGTCGTACTGGTTGGTGGCGATCAGGCTCTGGCCGCGCGCCGCATAGGGCGCCGCCACGAAGGGATTGCGGTCGATGGCGGCGTCGAAATCCGCGATGGCCTGGGTGTTCTGCCCCTGCTTCTGCCGGACGAGGCCGCGCGCGTGGTAGGCCTCGGCCGATTCCGGCGCGAGGCGGATCGCCTGGTTGAGGTCGGTGGTGGCGCCCTCGAGGTCGCCCTGGGCGCGCAGCACGTTGGCGCGGCCGATATAGGCCGGGGCGTAGTTCGGATCGGCCGAGATCGACTTCGAGAAGTCCTGCAGCGCGGCGTCGTTGCGGCCGATCTGGCGGTTGGCGAGCGCGCGGTTGTTGTAGGCCGAGGCCGAATTCGGGTCGATCTGCACCGCCTTGGTGAAGTCCCCGATGGCGTCGTTGAACTGGCCGGCTCGGGCATAGGCCGCGCCGCGGGTGACGTAGGCCGCCGCGTCGTTGGGATTGCGCTGGATCACGTCGGTGAGCGAGGTGATGTTGACCGTGGTGGCGCCCGTCTGGTCGGATTCGAGCACGGCGAACTGGCGCGTCGCGGTGGCGCCGCCGCCATAGGTCTCGCAACCGGCCAGCGCGGCCGCCGCGAGCGCCGTGGCCCCGATCAGCCCCGCCTTCGATGCCCGCAGCTTCAAAACCGTCATGGTCCTCGCTCCCCCCGGCGTCGCGCGCGACGCCGCCCCCGATTCGATTGCGTCCCGTGCCGAGCCCCGCATGGACGGGGCCGGTTGCGCCCGCACCCTCCCGCATCGCGGTGAATGCGCGCTTAAAGTCGGCGACGGGTTCCGCTCAAGCGGTCGGATGTGGCGAAGGTATGGCTTGCCGCGCGCGCCTTCACGAAACGGCTCCAAACGGCCGGCGGGACCGTCGGTTGCCGGGTGGGTGTCGCAATCGGGCCGCGGTTCGGGCGGCGTCTCAGGGTTTTGGCAGCAACTGGGTGACGTGGCCCATCTTGCGGCCCGGCCGGGCCTCGCCCTTGCCGTAGAGGTGGAGCTGGCTCCCCGGCCGGGCGAGGATCGCGGCCCAGTCGTCCACGTCGCCGCCGATCAGGTTGTGCATCTCCACCGCCATGCCGCCGACCCGGGCCGAATCGCCGAGCGGCCAGCCGCAGACCGCCCGGACGTGCTGGGCGAACTGCGAGGTCGTCGCGCCCTCGATGGTCCAGTGGCCGGAATTGTGGACCCGCGGGGCGATCTCGTTGACCACGACCCGGGCCGGGCCGTCCGCCTGGGGCACCAGGAACATCTCGACGGCGAGCACGCCGACATAGTCCAGCGCCTCGGCGATGCGGCGGGCGATGCCGATGGCGGCGGCCTCGGTCTGCGGCGCGATGCCGGGGGCGGGCACGCGGGTGACGGCGAGGATGTGGTCGCGGTGCTCGTTGGCGCAGGGGTCGTAGGCCGCGAAGGCCCCGTCGGCGCCGCGGGCGGCCACCACCGACACCTCCGCCTCGAACGGCACGAAGCCTTCCAGGATGCAGGGCGCGCCGTTGAACTCGGCCAGGATGGCGGCGGCGTCGACCGGCCCCTCGGCCCGGATCATGCGCTGGCCCTTGCCGTCATAGCCGAAGCGGCGGGTCTTCAGCACCGCCGGGCGGCCGATCTCTTCGAGCGCCCGGGTCAGGTCCTCGACCGTGTCGACGGCCCGGAACGGCGCGGTCTCGATGCCGAGGTCGTTGATGAAGCGCTTCTCGGTCAGCCGGTCCTGGGTCGTGGCGAGTGCTGCGGCGTTCGGGTGCAACGGCGCCTTCGCGGCCAGGGCCTCGGCGGCCTGCGCCGGGATGTTCTCGAACTCGTAGGTGACCACGTCGACGCTCGCTGCGAAGCGCGCCAGGGCCGCGACGTCGTCGTAGGCCGCGATGGTGGCCTCGGCCGAGACGTCGAAGGCCGGACTGTCGGCATCGGGCGCGAAGACGTGGACCCGCAGGCCGTAACCGGCGGCCGCGAGGGCGATCATGCGGCCGAGCTGGCCGCCGCCCACGATGCCGAGGGTCGCGCCGGGGCGGATGTCGGGGAGGGCGGTCACGGCGATTCGCTTTTCAAGGCAGGTTCCGGTTCACGGCAGATGGGAGTTTACGGCTGGTCGCTCTGCGGGGTCTCGGCGACGCTCGCGGTCTGTGCGGCGCGCCAGGCTTCGAGACGCGCGGCGAGGCCCGCATCGGTGAGGGCGAGGATGGCGGCGGCGAGCAGCGCCGCGTTGACGGCGCCCGCCCGGCCGATCGCCAGGGTGCCCACCGGGATGCCGGCGGGCATCTGCACGATGGAGAGCAGGCTGTCCTGTCCCGACAAGGCCTTCGATTCCACCGGCACGCCGAGGACGGGAAGGGGGGTCATCGCCGCGGTCATGCCCGGCAGGTGGGCCGCGCCGCCGGCGCCCGCGATCACCACCTGGAATCCTTCGGCCTTGGCGCCCTTGG
The DNA here is from genome assembly GCF_001422215.1 of Methylobacterium sp. Leaf89. Lineage (NCBI taxonomy): Bacteria > Pseudomonadati > Pseudomonadota > Alphaproteobacteria > Hyphomicrobiales > Methylobacteriaceae > Methylobacterium > Methylobacterium sp. Leaf89. The sequence goes on from NZ_LMML01000011.1 coordinate 146,827, forward strand.
CGAAGGCGACGAGGCGGTCGGGCGTGCGATGGGCCGAGACGATGCGGTCGTCATGGGCGACGCCGAGCGCATCCAGCGTCTCGGCGGCATGCCGCATGGTCGCCCAGTCCGACTGGCTGCCCATGATGATCGCGACCGGGGAGGCTCCCGCCATGGTCGTCAGATCCCTTCGCGATCAGGTGGTAAGACGGGCCGTGCGACGCGACGCGGCCCTTGGGAACGCCGAATACAAAAGCGGTGGCGTGCCCGCAAGGCGGCACCCGCCCGGACACCCGCCCGCCGGGGGCCCGGTCAGGCGATGATGTCGGGGGTGATCTGGTCCTCGAGATACGAGATCCGGTCGCGCAGGAAGAGCTTGCGCTTCTTCAGGCGCTGGATCTGCAGCTGGTCGGCCACCACCCCGACCTCGAGGGCATCGATCGCGCCGTCGAGGTCGCGGTGTTCCTGCTTCAGCCGCGCCAACTCGTCGGCGGGTTCCACCGACGCATCGTTATCGAACTGGACCGCCATCGCACCTGATGCCCCGGGACGCTTTCGCCGCAGACCATGCGACAGCCGCTCGGCCTGGGCAAGAACCCGCCGCGCCTCCTGCACAACCATCCGCCTGCACAAACATCCGTCAAGCCGAGCCGTCGATAGGCTTCGACAGCCGGCTGATCATATGCCAGTCTGGCCCCGTCGAAACGAGACAGGAGACACAGCTCATGTCACTGCAGACGCACCTGACCCAGCTCGCCCGCAAGCACGAAGCCCTCGAGCGGGAGATCCACGACGCCACCATCCGACCCTCGGCGAACGACCTGCGCATCGCAGAGCTCAAGAGACGCAAGCTCCACCTCAAGGACGAGATGAACCGCCTGCGAAGCGAAACCGACCAGCTGCATTAGCGGCCGTCTCACCCCCACCGCCTCATCTCTCGAGCGTTCGCCGCCGCCGCTGGTCCCCAGGGCGGCGGTTTTCGTGTCCGGTGTCTTGGCGCCGCTGGTCCCCAGGGCGGCGGTTTTCGTGTCCGCCGACTTCGCGCCGCTGGTCCCCAGGGCGGCGGTTTTCGTGTCCGGTGTCTTCGCGCCACTGGTCCCCAGGGCGGCGGTTTTCGTGTCCGCCGGCTTCGCGCCGCCGGTCCCCAGGGCGGCGGTTTTCAAGTCCGCCGGCTTCGTCTCGCGAAGCGCGGAAGCAAAAGCCTGCGCCTCGATCCGTTCGGCAGGATGGCGCAGCAGTCCGGCGGCGTAAATTCCGGTAGAGTGCCGAGAAACCGGCATCATGACCGGTTCCGCGAGGACACGCCATGGACGCCACGCCCCACGCCCCGAATCCGCGGCCCGGCCGCTATGCCGAGACCCACGCCGCCTCGCTGGCCGACCCCGAGGCCTTCTGGCTCGAGGCGGCCCGGGCGATCGACTGGGCGAGCCCGCCGACCCGGGCCTTCGACGCGACGCTCGGCGCCTATGGCCGCTGGTTTCCCGACGCGACCCTGAACGCCTGCCACAACGCCGTGGACCGGCACGTCACGGCCGGGCGCGGCGACCAGGCCGCGATCCTGTACGATTCGCCCGTCACCGGCACCCAGCGCCGAATCACCTACGCGGACCTGCGCGATGCGGTGGCCGTGCTCGCCGGGGTGCTCCGCGACCTCGGGGTCGGCCGGGGCGACCGCGTCGTGATCTACATGCCGATGGTGCCCGAGGCCCTGTTCGGCATGCTCGCCTGCGCCCGCCTCGGCGCCGTCCATTCCGTGGTCTTCGGCGGCTTCGCCGCCAACGAACTGGCGATCCGCATCGAGGACGCCGCACCGAAGGTGGTGCTGGCCGCCTCCTGCGGCATCGAGCCGAGCCGCGTCGTCGCCTACAAGCCGCTCCTCGACGCCGCCCTCGCCGCCTCGGCGCACAAGCCGGCGGCCTGCCTGATCCTGCAGCGCCCGCAGGCGGCGGCCGACCTCGTGCCGGGGCGCGACCACGACTGGGCCGATACGGTGGCACGGGCGGAGACCGACGGCCGGCGGGCGGCCTGCGTGGACGTGGCGGCCACCGACCCGCTCTACATCCTCTACACCTCCGGCACGACGGGAAAACCCAAGGGCGTGGTGCGGGACACCGGCGGGTACTGCGTAGCGCTGGCCTGGTCGATGCCCAACCTCTACGCCGTGGCGCCGGGCGAGACCTACTTCTGCGCCTCCGACATCGGCTGGGTGGTGGGCCATTCCTACATCGTCTACGCGCCCCTCCTGCACGGCTGCACCACGGTGCTGTACGAGGGCAAGCCGGTGGGCACGCCCGATGCCGGAGCCCTCTGGCGGGTGGTTTCGGAGTCCGGCGCCGCCTGCCTGTTCACGGCCCCGACGGCGCTCCGCGCCATCAAGAAGGAGGACCCGCGCGCCGAGCGGGTGGGCGCCTACGACCTCTCGGGCTTCCGCTCCCTGTTCCTGGCCGGCGAGCGGGCCGACCCCGATTCCGTGGCCTGGGCCGAGCGCGCCCTCGGCCGCCCGGTGATCGACCACTGGTGGCAGACCGAGACCGGCTGGGCCATCGCGGGCAATCCCGTCGGCCTCGGCCGGCTGCCGGTCAAGCACGGCAGCGCCGGCGTGCCGATGCCGGGCTACGACCTCGCGGTGCTGGACGAGGCCGGCAAGCCGGTGCCCGCCGGCACGATGGGCACCATCGTCCTGCGGCTACCCCTGCCGCCGGGCTGTCTACCGACCCTCTGGGGCTCGGAGGCACGCTTCCGCGCGAGCTACCTCGCCACGTATCCGGGCTGGTACGACACCTCGGATGCCGGCATCGTCGATGCCGACGGCTACGTCACGGTGCTCGGCCGCACCGACGACATCATCAACGTCGCCGGGCACCGGCTCTCCACCGGCGGCATGGAGGCGGTGCTGGCGAGCCACCCGGACGTGGCCGAATGCGCGGTGATCGGCATCCGCGACGCCCTGAAGGGCGAGCAGCCCTGCGGCTTCGTCGTGCTGAAATCGGGCGTCGCGCGCCCGACCCAGGCGATCGAGGGCGAGCTCGTGGCCCTGGTCCGCGCGCAGATCGGCCCCGTCGCGGCCTTCAAGCTGGCGCTCACCGTGCAGCGGCTGCCCAAGACCCGCTCGGGCAAGATCCTGCGCGGGACCATGAAGCGCATCGCCGACGGGGAGCCCTGGACCACCCCGCCGACCATCGACGATGCCGGGGTGCTCGACGAGATCGGCGCCAGCCTGAAGGACCGGGGGATCGGGGCCGGGTAGTCGGGCGGGCGGGTAGCCAAGCGCGCGCCGGCGCGCCACCTATGCGGGGATGCAGCCACGCCGGAGCCCCGCATGACCGCCCGCCTGTTCGAGCCCCTGCGCCTCGACAACCTCACCCTCGAGAACCGGATCATCGTCGCGCCGATGTGCCAGTACTCGGCCCATGCGGGCCAGGCCGGCGACTGGCACCTGATGCATCTCGCTCAGATGGCGATGTCGGGGGCGGGGCTCCTCACCCTGGAGGCGACCGCGATCTCGCCGGAGGCCCGGATCTCGCCCACCGACCTCGGGCTCTATTCCGAGGAGACCGAGCGGGCGCTGGGCCGCGTCCTCGACGCGGTGCGAGGCTACGCGCCGGTGCCGATCGCCATCCAGATCAACCATGCGGGCCGCAAGGCCTCCAGCCGCGCCCCCTGGGACGGCGGCGCGCAGATCGCCCCCGAGGTACCGGATGGCTGGCGCACGGAAGCCCCCTCGGCCCTGGCGCACGGGGAAGGCGAGGTGGCGCCGCACGCCCTCGATTCGGAAGGGCTGAAGCGCATCCGCGACGGCTTCGTCGCCACCGCGCGCCGGGCCCTGCGCCTGGGCATCGAAGGCTTCGAGCTTCACGGGGCGCACGGCTACCTGCTGCACCAGTTCCTGTCGCCGCTCTCCAACCAGCGCACCGACCAGTATGGCGGCCCCCTCGCCAACCGGATGCGGTTCCCGCTCGAATGCTTCGAGGCGGTGCGGGAGGCCGTGCCGGCGGGCAAGCCGGTCTGGATGCGGGTCTCGGCCACCGACTGGGTCGAGGAGGGCTGGACCCTTGAGGAGACGGTGGAACTCGCCCACGCCTTGAAGCGCCGGGGTGCGGCCGCGATCCACGTCTCCACCGGGGGCCTCTCCACGCAGCAGAAAATCCCGCTCTCGGCCGGCTACCAGGTTCCGTTCGCCGAGCGGATCAAGGCCGAGACCGGCCTCACCACCATCGCGGTCGGGCTCATCACCGAGGCCGCCCACGCGGAATCGATCCTGGCCGAGGGCCGGGCCGACGCGGTCTCCCTGGCGCGCGCCCTGCTCTACAACCCGCGCTGGCCCTGGCACGCGGCGGCCGAACTCGGCGCGCAGGTGCGCGCGCCGCGGCAGTACTGGCGTTCGCAGCCGCGGCAGTTCAAGGACCTCTTCACCGATACCCAGCACGGACAGCGCTGAGCGGGCCCCCGCGAAACCTCGAAGGCCCCGACCGCTTTCCTTCAGTCACCCCGCCGAAGCGGGCGTTTCCCGAGAGATCACGCAGCATGGACGACGACGACGTCACGACCTTCGCGGTGGAACGAGTCCGCCTCGACATCGAGAACGGCATCACCCTGATCTCGGGGGCCGACGACGAGGAGGAGCCGGCGGGCTACTTCATCATCCAGATCGAGAAGGGCGATCCCGACGGGCCGCTGATCGAGGTCTTCGGCGAGGACCTGACCCAGTCGGACGGCGTCACCCGGCTCGAACTCGGCCTGCGCCACCTGCAGTTCGCCTTCGACCCGCGCAGCACCATCGGGGCCGAGATGCCGTCCGTCCGCATCGAGTCCCGCACGGAGATCCCGGAGGGCGTACGCGCCCGCCTGTCCGTGGCGTTCGGCAAGCGCGCGAAACGCGCCTGAGACCCGGGCTTGCGCGAAGCGCGCCTGAGACCCAGGCCAGCCCGCGTCAGGTTCAGCAGCAGCGAGGCGAAGAGGCAGTCCGTGGCGATCAAGGTCGGCGACTACGTCGCATCCGAGGACAACGAGGCCACCATGACGGTGGTGGCCCTGGAAGGGGATCGGGCGCTCTGCCGCTGGTTCGTCGACGGCGACGTCGACGGCGACGAGAGGCAAGCCTGGATCGACCTGGCGGCGCTGACCGTTCTGTAGACGGGGCGGCACCGGACCCGGAGGGAACATGTCCGAGATCGAGGAGAAGCGGCGCGAGATCGCCGAGCTCATCGCGCTGGAACTCGGCCTCGGCGACCTCGAAGCCCTGAGCGCGGCCGACCGCGCCGCCGTGGACCGGCAGACGGCCGAGACCATCGCGGGCTGCGGGGCGGACAGCCCGGAGCCCGCCGACTGCACCGAGGCCAACATCCGCCTGCGCGGCCTGCTCCAGCAGTACCGCGCCCTGCAGATCCTCCGCAGCGACGAGGCCGATGCGCGGCTGGCGGAGGAGGGCGAGGTCTTCGGCCGCGAGGACGATGCCTGATATCGGCTCCGCTCGATCGAAGCGGCGCCCGGATCGGCAGGCCTGCGCGGCGCTCGAGCGAAGCCCCGATCCGCCATCCCTAAGGGATCGGACGGATTGGGTCTGGGCGGTCCCTCAGCGCGCCACCGCCCCGACCATCGGGCCGAGGGGGCGGCTGAGGTCCGAGCGGTTCATCGACGGGGCGTAGAGGCTCGACACGCTGCCGTCGAGGAAGAGCGCGTTGCGGCAGCCGAGGGTGTCCTTGTACAGGCGCGCGAAGGCGCCGAAGCTCACCGGCCGCTCCGAGATCGCGAACACGGCGGTGCGGCCGTCGTCGCGGACCCCGACCCCGTTGCGGATCTTCTGGCTCGGGCCGTCCGCGGAGATCTTGGGGTGGATATGCCCGTCCACGACGAGCATCGGCCCCGACTGCGTGGCGAAATCCGGCTTCGGGGCGCTGCGCAGGTAGCGGCCCGTCTCCATCACGCCGGCACGCTCGCCCTTCACCCAGAAGATGCCGTTCGGCTTCAGGTGAAAGTTGCCCGGCCCGTTGGCGGTGGAAACGCCCTTCAGCTCGCGCCCGTCCTCGATGTAGAGCCCGACCGGGGCCTGGCCCTTGTCGTACATGCCGGCATTCATGGCAAAGCGCAGGGACGCCCCCTGCTTCTCCGCCAGGGTCGAGAGCGAGGAATAGGGCAGGCCATCGGCCCCGAGCCAGAACAGCCGCACCCGCTCGCGGCGCAGGTCGACCGTGCAGACGGTGTAGGCCTCGCCCTCCGCCTGGACGGCCCGGCAGGGCGCCGGGGCAGGGGCGGCCGCCGGCGCGGCCCTGGCCGGACCGCCGAGGGCGAGGCAGGCGGCGCTCAGGAGGGCGGCGCGCAGAAGGGCGGGGACCGGGAAACGGCGTATCCGAACGCGAGCCCGCACGACATCCTGCACCATGGTCACCCGCATCCCCCTCGACCGCGCCCGCCGGAGGATCGTGGCGGCCGGCCCCGCTTCCTCGCCCGAAACCCCGGGCGATTTCAAGGGCGGCCCGATGTCCGGGGCGACCACCGGGGCCGGGCGGGGCTCGGCGCGCTTCACGATGACGGGAGAGTCGAAACGCGCATGAACCCTTCCGGGTGCCACCGCGTTTGTGCGTCCAAGGGGACGTTTCGGCTTCTTTCGGAGACGATGTGATGAAACGAGTTGTTCTGGCCTCGGCGGCCATGATCGGCGCGCTCGCGATGATTCCCGCCACCGCGGAAGCGCGCGGCGGGTTCGGTGGCGGCGGTTTCCACGGTGGCGGCTTCCACGGCGGCGGATTCGGAGGCGGCGGCTTCCGGGGCGGCTTCGGTGGCGGTGGATTCCGGGGTGGCTTCGGCGGCGGCGGCTTCCGCCATGCCGGCTTCGGCTATCGCGGCGGCTTCGGCGGCTATCGCGGTGGCTTCGGTGGCTACCGCGGCGGATATTACGGGCGCGGCTACGGGCGCGGCTACGGCTACGGGCTCGGCGGCCTGGGTCTCGGCGTCGGCCTCGGCTTGGCGGCGGGAGGTCTTTACGGAGGCTACGGCCCGGGCTACGGCTACGGCTACGCCCCGGTGGGCTACGGCGCCTACGATTACGGCTACGGCGGCGGCTGCTACACGGTCCCGCGCGTGCGCTGGACCCCCTACGGCTACCGCCGGGTGCTGGTCGAGCGCTGCTACTGATCGGATCGCCTGATCGGCGTTTTTCGAGGGGCCGCCGCGTGCGGCCCCTTTTCGTTGGCCGCTGGTCCGCGCCTCAGCGACGCCTCTCCTCCCGGCGCATCGGCATCGCGTCGATGGTCTCGAACAGCGCGTCCGCCGGGATCGGCGCCGTCGCAGTCCGCTTGGCCTCGCCGTCCTTGCCCACCAGCACCACGCGAAACCCGTCCGCGGGGAGCCCGAGGACCGCCCGCAGGTTCCGGGCCCCGGGCGAATCGCCGACGGCCTCGCGGACCACGAGATCGCGCTCCTTTACGCCAGCCCGGGCTTGCTCCAGTTCGGCGCGCTGGACCGCGACCCGGGGATCGCCGGGCTCGGGCGCGGAGATCACCAGCACCCGCGACGTCCAGCGCTCCCGCGCCAGCGGGTTCTCCGCCGCCTGGGCCGCCGTGACGCCGAGCAGCATCGCCCCGATCATCCGCCATCCGCGTGCCATCCCGATGTCTCCCGTGCCCGTCGCCGTTCCGGGACAACGCGCGGAGGGGCCGCCGGACCCGTCGCCCGACCCGCACGGAATTGTCATCGGCTGCCGCCGTCCCATCTGTCGGGAGATCTCCCGACGGGCGCGTCCACGGCGCGCCCGTCGCCTCTCGCGAACCCCATCGCGAAAACCCTGGAGCCGCCCCATGACCCACGTGAATCGCCGCATCGTCCTCGCCGCCCGTCCGCACGGTGAGCCGAACGCCTCGCATTTCCGGCTCGAGGAGGCGCGGATGCCGGTGGCGAAGGCGGGCGAAGTGCTGCTCGCCAACCGCTGGCTTTCCCTCGACCCCTACATGCGCGGACGCATGAGCGCGGCGAAATCCTACGCCGAGCCGGTGGCGATCGGCGACACCATGGTGGGCGCCACCGTGGCGGAGGTGGTCGAGTCCCAGCATCCCGATTACCGCGTCGGCGAAACGGTGGTGGGCTTCGGCGGCTGGCAGGACTTCGCCGTCTCCGACGGCCGCGGCCTGCGTCGCCTCGATCCGGACGCCGCACCCGTCACCACCGCCCTGGGCATCCTCGGCATGCCCGGCATGACGGCCTATACGGGGCTCCTCAACATCGGCAAGCCCAAGGCCGGCGAAACCGTGGTGGTGGCCGCGGCCACCGGGCCGGTGGGCTCCCTCGTCGGGCAGATCGCCAAGCGCAGGGGCGCGCGGGCGGTGGGCATCGCGGGCGGCCCCGAGAAATGCGCCTTCCTGCGCGACACCCTCGGCTTCGACGCGGCCATCGACCACCGCGCCGAGAACTTCCCCGACGCGCTGGCCGCCGCCTGCCCCGACGGCATCGACGTCTATTTCGAGAATGTCGGCGGCGCTGTGTTCGACGCGGTGCTGCCGCTCCTGAACAACTTCGCCCGCATCCCGGTCTGCGGCCTCGTCTCCGGCTACAACGCCACCGAGCTGCCGCCCGGCCCAGACCGGGTGCCGGTGCTGATGCGCGCGATCCTGTCGAAGCGCCTGCATGTCCAGGGCTTCATCGTCTGGGACTTCGCCGCCCAGGAATCCGCGTTCCTGCAGGAGGTCGGGGCCTGGCTGCGCGACGGCCTCGTGGTCCATCGCGAGGACATCGTCGACGGTTTGGAGAAGGCCCCGGAGGCCTTCGCGGGCCTGCTCCAGGGCCGCAATTTCGGCAAGCTCATCGTCCGAATCCGCTGAGCGGAGGGCAGGGCGCTTCCCTCGGGACGCCTTGCCTCACGAACGGAACAAAGATAGAACATACAGATCCCCCCGATTCCCTGAGAGTCACGGGGACAGCCCGCCGACCGCGATTGCCGCCGGGGCCCGAGAGGCCCATGACAGGGCGGCGACCCGGTCGTTCGGGGCCGCAGCGCGCAGTGAGATCGATCGGTAGGAGAGAGCGGCATGGCCGGCAGCGTGAACAAGGTGATCCTGGTGGGCAATCTCGGGCGCGACCCCGAGACACGGCGCCTCGCCTCCGGTGATCCCGTGGTCAACCTGCGCATCGCCACATCGGAGTCCTGGAAGGACAAGATGTCGGGCGAGCGCAAGGAAAAGACCGAGTGGCACTCGGTGGTGATCTACAACGAGAACCTCGCCCGCGTGGCGGAACAGTACCTGCGCAAGGGCTCGAAGGTCTACATCGAGGGACAGCTCCAGACCCGCAAATGGGCGGACCAGTCCGGCGCCGAGAAGTACACCACCGAGGTGGTGCTCCAGCGCTTCCGGGGCGAGCTGACCCTTCTCGACGGCCGCAGCGGCGGCGGTGAGATGGGCATGGACGAGGAGAGCGGCGGCCAGATCAGCCGTGGCGGCGATTTCGGCGGTGGCGGCGGCGGTGGTGGCGGACGCGGCGGCGACCGCGGCGGGGATTACGGCGGCGGTCGCCCCTCGGGCGGCGGCGAGCGCCGGCCCGCCTCGGGCGGCGGTGGCGGCGGCTCGAAGCCGAACTTCGACCTCGACGACGACATTCCGTTCTAGGGTCGACCCCGCGTCGTCAAGGGTCGACCCCGCGTCGTTGATCGCACGGGACGCTAGGTCCCGACGGTCATCGGCGCGGCTCCGGGATCAAATGGCCGCCTCGTTCGTCTCCTGTAAAGGCCAAGCTCGCCGCGCCATCCGGCGCGGGGACTATGGCCGGCTAGGCAGGGGTTCCCGTGAGCATCGGACTGATCGCGCTTCTCGATGACGTCGCGGGTCTCGCCAAGGTGGCGGCGGCCTCCCTCGACGATGTCGCCGCCCAGGCGGGCCGCGCTGGCGTGAAGGCGGCCGGCGTCGTCATCGACGATGCCGCCGTGACGCCCCGCTACGTGGTGGGCTTCGCCGCCGAGCGCGAACTGCCCATCGTCGGCCGCATCGCGCTGGGCTCCCTGCGCAACAAGCTGCTGTTCCTGCTGCCCGCCGCCCTGGCGCTCGGCGCCTTCGCGTCCTGGGCGATCACGCCCCTGCTGATGCTCGGGGGGGCCTATCTCTGCTACGAGGGCACCGAGAAGGTCTACGAGGCGCTGTTCCCGCACAAGGCCCATGCCCACGCGGCGAAGCGCGACGAAGCGGCCGGCGATGCCCAGGCCCTGGAGGATCGGAAGGTCTCCAGTGCGATCAAGACGGACTTCATCCTCTCGGCCGAGATCATGGCCATCACCCTCGCGGCCCTGCCCGAGGGCTCGATCTGGATGCGGGCGGCGGTCCTCGCCGTGGTGGCGGTGGGGATCACCGTCGCGGTCTATGGCGGCGTCGCCCTGATCGTGAAGGCGGACGATGCCGGGGTCGCGATGGCCGCCAACGGGTCGCGCTCGGCCTTCGGCAGCCTCGTGCGCGGCCTCGGCCGCGCCCTGGTCAAGGGCATGCCGGGCTTTCTCAAGATCCTGGCCATCGTCGGCACCGCCGCGATGATCTGGGTCGGCGGCGGCATCCTGGTGCACGGCCTCGAGGGCTACGGCCTGCCCCAGATCGGCCACGCCATCCACGCCGTGGCGGCCGGGGCGGCGGGCGTCGCCGGTCCCCTCGCCGGGACGGTCGAGTGGCTCGTCACCGCGGCGGGCTCCGGCCTCGTCGGTCTCGTGGTCGGCGCGGCCCTGATCCCGGTGACGAGCTTCCTCCTGGCACCGGCCTGGAGCAGCCTGGCCCGGCTGCGGACCCGGGCCGCCTGAAATCTAGGAGGCACCGCGCAGGTGGGCGATGTGCCGAACCGCGAGTTCGTAGCCATGTGTGCCGAAGCCCGCCATAACGGCGGTCGCGGCGAGCGAGACGTAGGAGTGCTGGCGGAAGGCCTCGCGCCGATGCACGTTCGAGATGTGGCACTCGATGATCGGCACCTCGCAGGCGTTCAGGGCATCGAGGATCGCGATCGAGGTGTGCGTGTAGGCGCCCGGATTGATCACGATCCCGGCCGAGCCCACCCGGTAGGCCTGGATCCAGTCGATGAGCTGGTGCTCGGCATTGCTCTGGTGACAGGCGACCGCGAGGCCGAAGCCGGCGGCCAGGGTTCGACACCGGGCTTCCACGTCCGCCAGCGTCTCGTGCCCGTAGATGTGGGGTTCGCGCTGGCCGAGCAGGTTGAGGTTCGGGCCGTTCAGGATCAGGATCGTGTCGTGCATGGACGCCAGTCTTAAGGCGGGTGGACGGGCCCGGAAAGGGACCTGTCGCGCTCGGCGCGGCGCGCTTGCGGTCGCCGCCCGCGCGGGCCATGCCGGGCGGGGAGGGGCGCCCATCGCCGCATCCGCACAGGAGGACGTTTCATGAACGAGCCCGTCGTCATCGCCGTCGCGATCACCGGCTCGGTGCCCCGCAAATCCGACAACCCGGCGCTGCCGGTCACGGTGGCGGAGCAGATCGCCTCGACACAGGCCGCCTACGCCGCCGGGGCCACCCTCGCGCATATCCATGTGCGCAACGACGACGAGACGCCGTCCTCGGATCCCGACCGCTTCGCCGCCGTCCAGGAGGGCTTGCGCCGGGCCTGCCCGGGCATGGTGATCCAGTTCTCCACGGGCGGGCGGGGGCGCGACCCGGCGAGCCGGGGCCTGTCCCTGTCGCATCGTCCCGACATGGCCTCGCTCTCCACGGGGTCGGTGAACTTTCCGACCATCGTCTACGAGAACCCCACGACCCTCGTGACGGACCTCGCGGGTCAGATGAAGCGGTTCTGCGTGCGTCCCGAGATCGAGATCTTCGACCTGTCGCATCTTCACGGCGCCCTGCGTCTCGTGGAGGCCGGGCTGATCGATGACCGCCCGCACGTCCAGTTCGTCATGGGCGTGAAAAACGCCATGCCGGCGGACCCGCACCTCCTCGACCTCATGCTCGGCGAGATGCGCCGCATCCTGCCCCGGGCGACCTGGACGGCGGCCGGGATCGGGCGGCATCAGGCGAAGGTGATGGATTGGGCGCTCGCCCGCGGGGCGCATGCCGTGCGGACCGGCCTCGAGGACAACATCCGGATCACCCGGGAGCGCCTCGCCAGCGGAAATGCCGAACTCGTCGCCCTGGCGGCGGAGACCGTACGGCGGCACGGCCGTCGGGTTGCCACGCCGGCGGAGGCCCGCGCCTTCCTGGGCCTGGGGCAGGCGTGAACGTCGAAAGCCCGCCCTGGATTTCACCGGGGCGGGCTTTTTGTTGAGTTTGGTTGCGGGG
>NZ_LMML01000012.1:0-236 GCF_001422215.1 Methylobacterium sp. Leaf89
GGTGGCCACCGCGCATGCCCACGACACGGGCCCGATCGCGCTGCGCTATCCGCGCGGCGAGGGCGTGGGCGTGGACCTGCCCGAGCGCGGGGTCGCGCTGCCGATCGGCAAGGGCCGGATGGTGCGTGCGCCCGAGGGGGCGCGGGTGGCGCTGCTGTCGCTGGGCACGCGGCTGTCGGAGGCGCTGAAGGCGGCCGACGCGCTGGAGGCGGAGGGCATCGCGGTGAGCGTGGCGG
>NZ_LMML01000012.1:329-185498 GCF_001422215.1 Methylobacterium sp. Leaf89
GCCGGACGCCATGTACGCCGAGGCCGGCCTCGACGCCGCCGGCATCCTCCAGACCGTCAAGAACGCCCTGCCCGAGCGGAAGGCCGGGCAGTCGGGACGCCTGCGGCTCGCCTGAGCCGCCGGGCGGACGCACGGAGCATCCGGGCTTTGCGGCCCGGGTGTGTCCCCGTTGCGCTTGTCCGACACCGGTTTCGATGACAAAAGCGCGCCATCCTCGGGTCCGAAGTCCGCTTCGGGCTCCGCGCACGCACAAGATCCTCAGACCCTTACGAGAGAAATGCCACAGGCGACCCCTTCCGGCCCGTTCGATGCCGGCCCGGTTCTCATCACGGGCGCGAGCGGTTTCCTGGGAGCGGCCCTGGTCGACGTCTTCCGCAAGGCCGGCTTCCCCGTCCGGATCATGGTCCGGGCCACCTCGCCGCGCACCAACCTGACCTGGACCGACGTCGAGATCGTCGAAGGCGACATGCGCGACCGCGCGGCGGTGGCACGGGCTCTCCAGGGCCAGCGCTATCTCGTCCACGCGGCCGCCGACTATCGCCTCTGGGCTCCGGATCCGGAGGAGATCGTCGCCACCAACCGCGACGGCGCCGTGATCCTGATGGAGGAGGCCCTGCGGGCCGGCATCGAGCGCGTCGTCTATACGTCGAGCGTCGCCACCATCAAGCCGCACGACGACGGCGCGTCGGCCGATGAGACCCGTCCCCTCACCCCCGCCACGGCCATCGGCGCCTACAAGCGCAGCAAGGTCGTCTCCGAGCGCGTGGTCGAGGAGATGGCCGCCCGCAACGGCCTGCCCGTGGTCATCGTCAATCCCTCGACGCCGATCGGCCCGCGCGACGTCAAGCCGACTCCGACCGGCCGCATCATCCTGGAAGCCGCCTTGGGCCGGATGCCGGCCTTCGTCGATACCGGACTGAACCTTTCCCACGTGGACGACGTCGCCGCCGGCCACCTGCTGGCCCTCCGGCACGGCCGGATCGGTGAGCGCTACATCCTCGGTGGTGAGAACGTGCTCCTGTCGCAGATGCTGGCGGACATTGCCGGCATGGTCGGCCGCAGGCCCCCGACGGTGAACCTGCCGCGGGCGGTGGTCTACCCGATCGCCTTCGTCTCCGAGCAGATCGCCCGCTTCACCGGCAAGGCGCCCTTCGCCACGATCGACGGCATCCGGATGTCCCGCTACCGGATGTTCTTCTCCGACGCGAAGGCGCGGGCCGAGCTCGGCTATACCGCCCGGCCCTACCGCGAGGGCCTGTCCGACGCGATCGCCTGGTTCCGCCAGGAAGGACGCCTGTGATGAGCACGACGATCCAGACAGCCACCGAGGCGCGCACCGGCAAGGGCTACCGCGACGAGAACTTCCCCGTCGCGTCGCACCTGATCCATCCGAAGCATCGCGGCGCGATCCTGGCGTTCTACGATTTCGTGCGCGCCGGCGACGACGTCGCCGACCATACGGGCCTGACGTCGGAGCGGAAGATCGAGCTCCTCGACGCCCTGGCCGACGACCTGACGGGCACCCGCCCGGCCGATTCGGCCGCCGAACCCCTGCGCCGGGAACTCGCCGCCCGCGGGCTCGCGCCGACGCACGCCCTCGAACTCCTCGACGCCTTTCGCCTCGACGCGCGCAAGAGCCGCTACGCCGACTGGGACGAGCTGATCGCCTATTGCCGCCTGTCGGCCATGCCGGTCGGCCGCTACGTGCTCGACGTGCACGGCGAGGATCGCAGCGTCGTCTGGGGCCCGTCGGACGCGATCTGCGCAGCCCTGCAGATCATCAACCACCTGCAGGATTGCGGGAAGGATTTTCGCAAGATCGATCGGGTCTACCTGCCGCAGGAGACCCTCGACTCGCATGGTGCCGCGATCTCGGAGCTGGCCGCCGAGAAGGCCTCCCCGGCGCTCCGCGGCGTCATCGGCGAGCTGGCGCAGCGTACCATGGGGCTGCTCGACGAAGGCGCGGTGCTGCCCGACCTCATCGCCGACCTGCGCCTCAGCCTGGAGATCGCGGCCATCCATCGCCTCGCCGTCGTGCTGTGCAAGGGGCTGATGACGCGCGATCCCCTGAGCGAGAAGGTGCATCACGGCAAGGCCGCCTTCGCCCTGACCGCGTTCGGTGGCATCGCCGCGACCCTGGCGCGCCGACCCCTGCGAGGCCGGACCCTGAAGGCTCAGGCCGCGAAGGTCGCGCGAGGGAACCGGGCATGAGCGCAACCCTGTCTCCCGCCGCCGAAACCGCGTCCCCCCCGGTCGACGCCCTTCCGGCGAAATCCTCGTCGTTCTACACGGCGATGCGCCTGCTGCCGCCGGATCGCCGCGCGGCGATGTACGCGGTCTACGCCTTCTGCCGGGCCGTCGACGACGTCGCCGACGACGGCGGCCCCGCCCCCGTGCGCGCCGCGGAACTCGACCGCTGGCGCGCCGACATCGACGACCTCTATGCCGGACGGCCGGCGCCGCGGGTGCAGGACCTCGTCGTGCCGATCCGCCGCTACGGTCTCCTGCGCGAGGACTTCCAGGCGGTGATCGACGGCATGGCGATGGATGCCTTCGAGGACATCGTCGCACCCGACGAGGCCACCCTCGACCTCTATTGCGACCGGGTCGCCAGCGCGGTCGGCCGCCTGTCGGTGCGGATCTTCGGGATCGCCGAGAAGGAGGGCATCGCCCTCGCCCACCATGAAGGCCGTGCCCTGCAGCTCACCAACATCCTGCGCGACATCGACGAGGATGCGGAACGCAACCGCCTCTACCTGCCGCGCGAGAAGCTGGCCGCCATCGGCCTGACCGCGCCGACGCCGCAGGCCGCCATCGACCATCCGCGCATCGGCGAGGTCTGCATCGCCGTCGCCCGCGAGGCCGAGGCCCATTACCGGGCGACCTGGGACATCATCGCCAAGTGCCCGCGCAAGGTAACTAAGGCGCCGCGCCTCATGGCGGCGGCCTATCGGTTGTACCTCGACGCCGTCCTGGCCCGCGGCTGGGAGAAGCCCCGCGCCCGCGTCAAGCCGAGCAAGCGCGCGCTCCTCGGCGTCGTCCTCCGACACGGGATCGTCTGATGGTGGGCACGGTCCACATCGTCGGAGCGGGTCTCGCCGGGCTGTCCGCCGCCGTGTCACTGGTGGAGCGCGGTGCGCGCGCCGTCGTGCACGAGGCGGCCAAGCAGGCCGGAGGCCGCTGCCGTTCGTACTACGATCCGACCCTCGGGCTGACCATCGACAACGGCAACCACCTGCTCCTGTCGGGCAACACCTCGGCGCTCGCCTTTATGCGCACGATCGGTGCACCGGAGAGCGCCCTGTCCGGCCCGGACGAGGCGGCCTTCCCCTTCGCCGACCTGAAGACCGGTGAGCGCTGGACCCTGCGCCCCAACGCGGGGCGCGTGCCGTGGTGGGTCCTGCAGGCCTCGCGCCGGGTGCCCGGTACGGCGGCGCGCGACTACCTCGCGCCCCTGGGCATCCTGAAGGCCGCGGCCGGCAAGGCGCCGGGCCAGGGTGGCACCATCGGCGAGAGCATGGCCTGCGAGGGCATGCTCTACGACCGCCTGTGGCACCCGGTGCTGCTGGCCGCCCTCAACACCGATCCCAAGGAGAGCGACACCGGACTCGCGGCGACAATCCTGCGCGAGACCCTGGGGGCCGGCGGAAAAGCCTGCCGGCCGCTGGTCGCCGTCGGCGGCCTCTCGGCGGCCTTCGTCGATCCGGCGGTGGACTATCTGACCCGGCGCGGCGCGCAGCTGCGCTTCGGCCACCGCCTGCGCAGCCTCGCCCTCGGGGACGGCCGGATCGCCGGCCTCGTCTTCAGCGACGAGACCATCGCGCTCGCCCCCGAGGACTCGGTGGTCCTCGCCCTGCCGCCCTGGGTCGCCTGCGACCTGCTGCCGGGCCTGCCGGCGCCGCAGAGCCACCGCTCCATCGTCAACGCGCATTTTGCTGTGATTCCGCCGCCGGGATCGCCGTTACTGCTCGGCGTGGTGAACGGAATGACGGAGTGGCTCTTTGCCTATCCGGATCGTCTATCCGTGACCATCAGCGGCGCCGATCGCCTCTTGGATGTGCCGCGCGAAGATTTGGGACGTCAGATCTGGTCCGAAATCGTGACTTTGACCGGTCTTGCACCCGAACTGCCCAGCTGGCAGATCGTCAAGGAGAAGCGGGCGACCTTCGCGGCAACGCCGGCCGAGGCCGCGCGGCGCTCCGGCGCCGTCACGGCCCACGAGAATCTCGTCCTGGCAGGCGATTGGACCGCGACCGGTCTGCCATCGACGATCGAGGGAGCCATCCGTTCAGGAACAACCGCCGCATCGGCCCTCGCCCGGAGGACCGGCACGTGCGGACAGGCACGAGCGCGCGGCGCGGCGTGAGATAAGGCGGCCGCCTGCGCGGCCGGTGAGGCGAGGACGATGCGGGACGCATTCAGGAAGGTCGAGGCGCTGCAGCGCCCGAAGACTCAGGAGATCTCCCTCGAGGATGTCGAGCGGGGAGTCGTGCGCGCGACCCAGGCGCTGACGGCGCTGTCGCATGCCGACGGCCACCTGTGCTTCGAGCTCGAGGCCGACGCGACGATCCCGTCCGAATACATCATGTTCCACCAGTTCCGCGCCACCGAGATCGCGCCGGAGCTGGAGACCAAGATCGGCAACTACCTGCGCCGCACGCAGGGCAAGCACGGCGGCTGGGCCCTGGTCCATGACGGCCCGTTCGACATGAGCGCCAGCGTGAAGGCCTATTTCGCCCTCAAGATGAGCGGCGATTCGATCGAAGCCCCGCACATGCGCCGGGCGCGCGAGGCGATCCTGTCCCGCGGTGGCGCCGCCAATTCGAACGTCTTCACCCGCTTCCTCCTGGCCCTCTTCGGCGAGGTCCCGTGGCGCGCGGTGCCGGTGATGCCGGTCGAGATCATGCATCTGCCGAAGTGGTTCCCCTTCCACCTCGACAAGGTCTCGTACTGGGCGCGCTGCGTGATCGTGCCGATGCTGGTGATCCAGGCGAGGAAGCCGCTCGCCCGCAATCCCCGCGGGATCGGCATCCCGGAGCTGTTCGTCGCCCCGCCGCAGACCGTGCGCACCTGGCCCGGCAGCCCCCACGCGACCTGGCCCTGGACGCCGATCTTCGGTGCCATCGACCGGATGTTGCAGGTCTCGCAGGATTACTTTCCGAAGACGCCGCGGGCGCGCGCCACGGACAAGGCCGTGGCCTGGGTCAGCGAGCGCCTCAACGGCGACGACGGCCTCGGGGCGATCTTCCCCGCCATGGTCAACACCGTGCTGATGTACGATGTGCTCGGCTACCCGGCCGACCATCCCCAGGTGCGGATCGCATGCGAGGCGATCGAGAAGCTCGTGGTCGTCAAGGAGCACGAGGCCTACGTGCAGCCCTGCCTGTCCCCGGTCTGGGACACGGCGCTGGCCGGCCATGCCCTCCTCGAGGCCGGGGGCCCCGACGCGGAGCATCAGGCCCGGCGCGGCCTCGATTGGCTGAAGCCGCTCCAAGTCCTCGACATCAAGGGCGACTGGGCCGCTGGCCGGCCGAACGTCCGCCCCGGCGGCTGGGCCTTCCAGTACGCCAACCCGCACTTCCCGGACCTCGACGACACCGCCGTGGTGGTGATGGCGATGGATCGCGCCATGCACCAGCACGGCCTCGTCGCCGACGTGCCGGATTACGGCAACGCCATCGCCCGGGCCCGCGAGTGGGTCGAGGGCCTGCAGTCGAGCGACGGCGGCTGGGCCGCCTTCGACGCCGACAACAACCACCATTACCTGAATCACATTCCGTTCTCCGACCACGGCGCCCTGCTGGATCCGCCCACGGCCGACGTCACGGCCCGGGTCGTCTCGATGCTGGCGCAGCTCGGCGAGACCCGGGAGAGTTCCAAGGCCCTCGACCGCGGCGTCACCTACCTCCTGAACGACCAGGAGGAGGACGGCTCCTGGTACGGCCGCTGGGGCATGAACTTCATCTACGGCACCTGGTCGGTGCTGTGCGCCCTGAACGCGGCCGGCGTCGATCCGGCCTCTCCGGAGATCCGCAGGGCCGTCGCCTGGCTGATCCGCATCCAGAACCCCGATGGCGGCTGGGGCGAGGACGCCTCGTCCTACAAGATCGATCCGGCCTTCGAGCCCGGCTACTCCACCGCCTCGCAGACGGCCTGGTCGCTGCTGGCCCTGATGGCGGCCGGCGAGGCCGACGATCCGGCGGTGACTCGCGGGATCAACTATCTGACCCGCACCCAGGGCGCCGACGGGTTCTGGTCCGAGGAGCGCTACACCGCGACCGGCTTCCCGCGGGTGTTCTACCTGCGGTACCACGGCTACCCGAAGTTCTTCCCCCTCTGGGCCATGGCGCGCTACCGCAACCTCCAGCGCAGCAACACCCGGACGGTCGCCTTCGGCATGTGATGCGAAGGCCCGTGATGCGAAGACTCTGGTTCACGATCGATCGCGTAACAGCATGAGCGCGATCGCCACGTCCGGTGCCCTCCCCGTCCTGGCCGTGACCGGCCTCGCCAAGGAGGCGCGCCTCGCCTCCGGCGCCGGCGTTCGCGCAATCGGGGCGGGGGGCGACCCGGAACGCCTGCGCGCCCTCCTGGCCGCGCGGCACGAGCCGGGATGCCGCGCCGTGGTCAGTCTCGGCATCGCCGGCGGTCTCGATCCGGCCCTGGTGCCCGGCGACGTGCTGATCGCCACCGCCATCGTCACGCCGACGCAGCGCTACCCGGCCGATCCGGCCATCGCCGCGGCCTGGATGCGCGCGCTGGCGGGATCGGGCTCGACCGTCCGCGAAGCCGTGCTGGCCGGCGTCGATGCCGCCGTGATCGACGTGTCCGCGAAGGCCGCCCTGCGCACCGCCACCGGGTGCGCCGGCGTCGACATGGAATCTCACGTCGCGGCGGCCTATGCCGCGCGGCACGGGCTGCCCTTCGCGGCCCTGCGCATCGTCTGCGATCCGGCCGACCGCGCGATCCCGGCCTTCGCTGCGCAGGCGCTGAAGCCCGACGGCGAGCCCGACATCCGCGCGGTCCTCGCCGCCATCGCGCGCCGGCCCGGCCAGATTCCCGCGCTGATCCGCCTGGCGCGCGACTCGGGCCGCGCCTTCCAGAGCCTCACCCGGTGCCGGGCCCGCCTCGGAACGGCCCTCGGCGTCCCGGCCGCCTGACACCGCGCCTCTCGCAGAGCGCGCCACGACGGCGACGGTTCAGCGTCCGCCCGGCCCGCCCGGACCACGTCCGGGGCCACCGCCGAAGCCGCCCGGACCTTCCGGCCCCCCGGGCCCTCCCCCCGGACCACGTCCGAAGCCGCCGGGGCGCTCAAACCCGCCGGGGCGCTCGATGCCGCCCGGTCCACCCTCGAACCCACCCCCGGGGCGTGCATGCTCGCCGCCCGACGGCAAGCGGGTATCGATATCGAAGCGCGGTGGGCCGCCGGGTTGGCTCCCGGGCATGCGTCCGTCGAGGCCGCGTCCGTCGAGGCCGCGCCCCTCGAAACCACGGCCCTCGGATCTCGGGAGCGATCCCCGATCAGGACCCGTCTGAGGGCCGGGGCGCTCGGTGCCGCGCGTGTCGATGCGCAGGCTCTCGACGGCGAGGCGGCCGTCACGGGCCGGCTCGGCGGTGACGACCGCGCGGACGCTGCCGCGGCGGGGCAATCCGGGATCGGGCCGACCGGCGATGTCGAGGCCGGACCCGATCTGGAGACCCCGTGCATTTCGGCCGACATAGGCCTCGATGGAGACGCGGCGCAGGCCCGGAACGAACAGGGCGCGCGATTCCTCGAACCCCGTCACCGTGAGGCTCGACCCCGCCGGAACGCCCGTGACGATGGCGCGCCGTCCGATCTGCCCGGCATCGACGCCGACGAGGCGGAGATCGCCGATCGCCGGACTGCCATCCGGCCCCCGTCGGACCGGACCGGCCACCCGCGCGGCTCCCTCCGACCGCCGTTCCACCAGACTGGCGACGACGACTCCGTCGGGGCGCCGCAGGCCGCTCACCGCGACGCGGTCGCCGACCCTCCATCCGTCACGCTGGGTCGTCGGCAGGGCGACCCGTTGGCCGAGGACGGTCAGTCCGCCCTTCCGGAGGGCCTCGACCGGTCCGACGACCTCGCTCGTGACGTCGATGCGGCGCGTGGCGAGGATGCCGCCGGTCTCGAGAGCGACGACGCGGACCACGTGCCCGATCCGAAGGTCGCTCACCGCCGCCGGTCGCCCGTCGATCCGCACGGGGACGTCTTGCGGATAGGTGATGCGCAGGTCGTTGACGATGATCGATCCGAACTTGCGGATCGTTCCGATCACGCCCGTGCCGCCCAGGCCGCGGTCGCCCTCCGACTCCGATCCGTCACCCGGCGGGTGGCTCGGGCGCGCGCCGGTGCCGCCGATGCCCTGGTCGCGGATCGGTGGGAGCGGGTCGGCGCGGGCCGCAAGCGCGAGGGGCGCCACGGCAAGCAGGCGCAGGGCGTCGCGGCGGTTCGGTGCGCGCATGGACGCTGTCCTCACGCCTTCGCCGCCGCGGCCGGCGCATCCTCGGCATAGACGTAGACGCCGAAATTCCAGCGATGGGCGCCGCCGGCATCGGTCTCACAGGCCGCGTGGGCCTCGCGGTTGGCCTGCTGCAGCGCCTCCATGGCGATCTCGCGGGCGCGGGCCTCGAGGCGATCGGCCAGCTCCTTCGACAGGCCGTCGTAATGAACCGCGCGCTCGAGGAAGCGCGGGATCGGCGCAGTGACGTTGGCGACGCTCGCGGCGATGTGGTCGTGCAGGTTGCGACCGAAGTAATAGAGCTGCGACTCCCCACCGCCCTTCGGCACGTAGGCCGCCTCCGCGAGGACGATGTGGCCGTCGGCATCGGCGACCACGAGTCCCCGGTCGAGCCACTCGTCGAGAACGGCGCGGGGGCGCAGATCGCGGGTCACGGCCGCGACGAGATCCTCGAAGGACGGGCCCTTCCCGTCGCTCGCCCGCGTCAGGGGCCGGGGTTGGCCGTCCGGGTCGGTGAAGGCGGGATCGGCGAGCCAGCGCGCGATGATCCGGCTGGTCCGCGACACGGAGGACGGCACGGCGCTGACGGGAGCGCCAGCGCCGCGCAGACGGCTGACCTCCTTGCGGTGGATCCCGGTCAGCAGGCTGACCCGACTGTCGGTCTGCTCCTTGCCCGGCAGCGCGAAGTCGTACTCGGCGACGTTCACGTAGAGTTCGCGCAGGAGCGTGGTGAGCGCCGGAAAGGTGATGCCCCGTGCCACGAAGAGGCGCACGAGCGGCCGGAGCAGACGCGCGACGGGGGCGTGGAGGTTCGCCCCCTCGGAAGGTGTCTCGGTCGGATCGGCCATGCGCACACCATAGCCGCCGGGCTGTGGGAGACAATCCCACGGCGTGCGTCCCGACACCCGATCTCCACCGACTCTGATTGACGTGGGAAATTTACCCACATAAAAACGAGGTTGTGAGTTCAGGTCGGAGTTCTGCCATGGCCGAGTTGAGGCCCCTTTATCCCACGGACGCCTTGCCGCCGCTGCGGGCGGGCGCGCCGATGCGCTCCGCAGGTCCGGCGGCCCGGCCGCTGGCTCCCCTCGCGCGCGGCTTGGCCGTCCTGGCGGTCGTGGCTCTGGGCACCCTCGTCCTCGGATCCGCGGGCCAGCGGACGCTATCGGCGGCAAAGGACGTGACGGCGGCGACGGACATGCCGCGGGTCGCCGCCACCCGCCTCGCTGCGCCCCGTCGGATGGCTGCGGCGTCCGACCTTTCGCGGGCGAACTGATGTCCGGCGTCGCGCGCCGTTCCCCCAGCCGGTCGGATCCTCGACAACCGCGCCTGATCGTCGACCTGCTCCTCTGCGCCGTTCCGGCGGTCGCCACCGTCGTCCTGCTGATCCTCGGCCTCCAGGGCTGAGTCTCACGGTCATCGGCGCCCCGATCCCGACACCCCCTCCGGCCACCGCCATCACAGACGAATCGCAGCACGCCCGATGTATCGCGCCGATCCCCGCCTGAGCCCGTCGCTGCAGGCCTGCCTACCCCGTCGCCGGCCCCTTCGGACACGGCTCGCCGATGCGCGAACCTTCTCCGCCTGGTGGCGCGCGCTCATCGGCCGGCCGGGTGGCAGGCCGGCGGAAGCGCATCGACGCGCCTGACCCACTCGACCTGCGTCCCGGCCCCGTCACGCGGCTCGGACGGACGCCGCGACGACGGGCGCGTCGGGCGACCTGCGGACCGCCTCGGCCTCGCGGCACAGGGCCGAGGCCAGGCAGCGGGCGCGCTCCACCCAGATGTCGCGCTCCTGGCGGAGGGCCTCGACCGCGGCGCTGTCCTGTGTCCGCGCGATGCGCAGGTCGTCGATCTCCTCGCGCAACGCCGTGGTCCGGCGCCGCTCCTGAGCCAACGCCTCCCGCAGCACTACCAGCGCGGCGTGATCGGACGCGGCGGGATGGCCGGCTGGACCGGGCGGGTTGACCGGACGCAGGTCGGCCACCTCCGCGCGGAGACGGTCGACGTCGAGACCGGTCCTGTCGGGCGCCGGAGCCGCCGCGGGGGCGTCCGTGGTGCCCGGATCGACGGGCACCGGCGCGGAGGCGGGAATGCCCTCCTCCTCGATCACCAGACCGTGGAGCATCCGGAACACGGCGTCGCCGTCGAGCCGGGACAGGTCGAACCCGCTCTCGCGGGCGAGATCGCTCCACAGCGTCTGTCCGGTCTCGGCCTGACCGACGAAGGCCATGGACCAGTTCGCGAAGCCCCGCGCCTCGGTCGGCCCGCATTCGAGAACCGTGACGTCGCCGTGCCGCTGATCGCGCTGAATCCGCTCGAAGGTCCGCTCCACCCCCTGGCGCGGGCCTTCCAGCACCTGCGCGAAGGCGCCGCCGTTGAACATCAGGGCGCCGGTCACGCCGACCTCGGCGTTGTTCCGTTGCGAGGTCTCGAGGATCTGCGCCACCGCGTGGCTCGCTTCGGCGTCGGGCACCTGAAGCAGGTTCTTGCTGGCATAGACGAGACGGTAGAGGTCGCTCATTTCCGATCTCCGGAAAGGGGGAACAGGGTCGGGAGCGGCCGCCTCACGCCTGGGCGAGGCCGTGCGGGCCGAGGTCGGTGAAGAGGGCCAGGAGCGCCTCGGCCGGGATCGGACGGCTCACCAGGTAGCCCTGGACGTCGGTGCAGCCCTCGGCGCGGATGCGGCGCATCTGGTCCTCGGTCTCGACGCCCTCGGCGACGGTGGTCATGCCGAGACTGCGCCCGAGACCCGCGATCGCGCGGATCACCGCGTCTCCGTCCGGCTTCTGGGTGATGTCGGCCACGAAGGAACGATCGATCTTGATCTTGTCGAAGGGGAACGAGCGCAGGTAGCTCAAGGAGGAGTACCCGGTCCCGAAATCGTCCATGGAGACGCGGATGCCGAGGGCCCGCAGCCGGTGCAGGGTCCGCAGGGTGCGCTCATTCTCCTGGAGCAGCACGCCCTCGGTGATCTCGATCTCCAGGCGGCTCGCGGGGAGTCCGGAACCTGCCAGTGCGGAGACGATGACCTCGACGAGACGATCGCCCTTGAACTGCGCGGGCGACACGTTCACCGCGACGGTGATCGCCGCGGGCCACGTCACGGCATCGCGGCAGGCCTGGCGGATGACCCATTCGCCGATCGGGACGATCAGCCCGATCTCCTCGGCGAGGGGAATGAACTCCCCCGGGGGGACCATGCCGCGCTCCGGGTGATGCCAGCGCAGCAGCGCCTCGCAGCCGGTCACGCGATCGTTCTCGAGATTCAGCTGCGGCTGGTAATGGAGAGAGAATTCGCGCCGGCCGAGGGCCTGGCGGATGTCGAGTTCGAGGCGACGCCGCGCCTGCATGCGCGCGTCCATCTCGGCCTCGAAGAAGCGGAAGGCCCCGCGCCCATCGAGCTTCGCCCGGTAGAGGGCGAGATCGGCGCATTTCAGGAGACGATCCGCGTCGGTCCCGTCGCGGGGCGCCACGGCCACGCCGACGCTGGCGCCGATGGTGAGCAGTTGCCCCTCGATCATGTAGGTGCGGCCGATCAGGTCGACGATGCGGCGCGCCAGGACGCGTGTCTCCTCGAGGTCCGTCACGCCGTGCTGAACCACGACGAACTCGTCTCCCCCGATGCGGGCGACCGTGTCGCTGGGACGGAGCGTGGCACTGAGGCGGTCGGCGACCTTGGCGAGGAGCGCATCGCCGATGGCGTGACCCAGGGTGTCGTTGACGGGCTTGAACCGGTCCAGGTCCACCAGAAGCACCGCGCAGGTGCCGTCGGAGGTCTCCACCTGGACGAGCGCATCCTCAAGGCGTTCGCGCAGGTGGAGGCGGTTCGGCAGGCCGGTCAGGGGGTCGAGGCGCGCCCGCTCGCTGGCGGCAATCTCGGCGGCGCGGCGCAGGGTGACGTCTTCGACGGTGATGGTCCAACCCTGGCAGGCCCCGCGGGAGGGGCCGAAGGGCTGGATGCCGATCTCGAGCGTCAACCCCGCGCGCAGGATCTCGAAGGCAAGGCCCTCGCAGCGCTCCAGGGCGCGCCGCACCTGGGCGAACAAGGCGTTCCTGCGGAGGGGCAGGAGGCGGCAGAGGGTGTGCAGGGCCTGACGGAGACTGGGACGATCGGGCAGGCCGAACCCGCCCACAAGCTCCCGCGCCGGCCCGGTGCAGAGGACCAGCCGGCCCCGCTCGAACACGATGAACCCCTGTCGCACCACGTCGAGATACGGCGCCAGACCGAGGGCGGCCTCAGCCGGCCCTGGAATCGTCTCCGGTCTCGCCAGAACCTGGACTGCCTGCATCACGTCGCCGCTCCGGTGCGCATCCGGGGTGCGCCAGCACGGAGAGAATAGAGCCCTGAAAGTAAATTATAGGTTCTTGCACCACGGATTTTCAGATCCGAAAATCATCGCCGATGAAGGAGGCTGTCGTACAGCACTACGCCGTCCAGACCCCACCCGATCCCGTAGGATCAGCCGCGATGGAAGCGAGCATTACAGACTATCGTCACCTGTTGGAAGGTAACGATTCTGCACTTTATCGTTCTCTGTGCTTCAGCGTTCGAATGGTCTCGCCGACACGATCGGGGGGCAAGGCATCGGCGAGACCCGGTCGATCCGAAGACGGCGCGACGGGGAGACCATGTCCGACGATTGCGGACCACACATTCACACACATCAACGCCATGGAGGATCGCCACGCACGAAGACCTTTCCGTCGCGATCCGCAACGCGGTGTGATCGAGACGACGCGCGAACGCGGGCCGTCTCAGCCGAAGGATCGGCCCTCCGACAATTGCCGGGCAATCCAAGCCTGCGCTTCGTCGAGATCCGCGAAGATCGGCGCATGCGGATCCTCCACGCACCCGAAGCCCGCCTCCAGAAACCAATGTCCCGCCTCGGAGTCATGCTCGCTGGAGAGCTGGACGAGCACGGCGACGAGAATCCCATCCTCGAAAACCAACCGGCTCTCGCGGTCATTGCTGCCCGTCGCGATCTGAACGGGCTGGAGTTTCATGGTCATGCCGTGGCCAGCGTTCCCAGGTACAGGGACTTCGGATTGGATTCCGCCATCGATTTCAGAGGCTGACGATTGCGGAGCTTCCGCGTCCCACCCTTGCGTTCAATCACGCCTCGGCGCCCGAGTTCCTGAAGCGCACGACCCACGTGCACATTCGAGAGGCCGACGGGATCGGCGGGATCACTCGGGTGACCGGGGGCTCGCTCGCTGACTTCCCATGTGTCTCGACCGCGTCGCAGGCGACGGCCTCCCCCCAAAGCCACGAGACCCTGGCGGCGATGCGGAGCGCTCAGCGCTGCTGGGTGACGCTGGCCGAGGCGGCCGATCGGCGCCCGATCGAGGCGGGCGGATGCACCGCGCCCCCGGGCCTAATCGTCGGCGTGCGACGGATCCTTCGCGCGCACAGGCTCCACGTCGTCGAGGGAGGGGACGTAGGCGCACCAGGCGCATCGGCCGGCCTCTGCCCCGCGCGGGGTGTTCGCCTGGGAGCAGAGCGGGCAGACCACGAGCCGAAGTCCCCCGTCGCAGAGGACGCCGCGCCCACGGCCGCGGAAGGTGATCTCGGCATCCTGGGGAATGGCTTTTGAATCCTGCGTTGTCGCGCCCCATCGCCGGGCTCGCGGCGCATGGCCTGATCGTCCGGCCAGCCGGTGGGCGGGGTGCGCGAGCGATAGCGGATGCGCCGCGAGGGTGCAAAGGTGGATGCTGCAGCGCATCGCTTCGACGCGCGAAGCATTCTGTGTGACCGTGCCGGAACAGCCGGGGGAACGGGAGACGCGGTGAGACGAAGCCGGAGAAGCGGAGCGTTCATCGATTTTCGGCGTGACGCGAGCGCGGCCGTTTGACATCAACCGTTATGCGCTCCTGGCTTCTCATCCTGCTCGGTCTGGCGGCAACGGCTGCCGTCTGGTTCCTCCTGCCGGTTCAGGACTGGCTCCAGGCCTTCGGCGCCTGGACGGCAGGACTCGGCCCCCTCGGTCCCGTCGCCTTCGCGGCCCTCTTCATCCTGGCCACGCTGCTGGTGATCCCGGGCACGCCGCTGACGATCGCCGGCGCACTGGCCTTTGGATGGTGGTCCCTGCCGATCGTCCTCGCAGCGGCGACGATCGGCTCGGTCCTGGCGTTTTTCGCGGCGCGATCCGTCCTGAGGCAGCGCGTCGAGCGCGTCATCGCCCGGCGTCCCGCGATGGTTGCCACGATGGAGGCGGTGGGCGACGGCGGATGGCAGTTGCTGACCCTGATGCGGGTCAGTCCCTTCGTGCCCTTCAATGCGCAGAACTACATCCTCGGCCTGACGCGCGTCCGCATGCGGGACTTCCTCGTCTCGACCCTCCTCGGCATGATCCCCGGGACGATTCTCTGCGTTTATCTCGGCGTGATCGGCCGGACGGCGGCAGACTCGGCCGCCCACTGGATTCCGCTGGGGCTCGGCCTAGCCGCGACCCTCGCCGCCGTCGCGGTGACGCGTCGCCGGGTGCAGGCGAAGCTCGCCGCGCGCGGACTGCATCCGGCTCCGCGAGCCTCCCGGGCGCCCGGCCCCCCCGCGCCGGGGCCACCCCGCCCCGAGGGGCGCTGGCTGCGGCCGGGCCAGACCTGCTGGCGCATCGAGCAGGCCCATCGGGTCGCCGTGCTCCATGACGGCGCCGCGTATTTCGCGGCCGCCCGCAGCGCCATGCTGGCGGCGCGCCACTCCGTCCTGCTGATCGGCTGGAGTTTCGACCCGCGCCTGCGCCTCGCGCCGGATGGGAGCCATGCCCCGGAGGGGGAAACCCTGGCGGACCTCCTCCAGAGCCTGCGCGCCTGCCGGCCGGACCTCGCGATCCATCTTCTGATCTGGGACATGCCGTGGCCGCTCTCGGCCGGACGGGACCTGACGCCCGCGGCGGTCCGCGCCCTGCTCGGTCCCGGCATCACGTACCGGGTCGATGCGACGCTGCCCTTCGGCGCCTGCCAGCACCAGAAGATCCTCGTCGTCGACGATGCGATGGCCTTTTGCGGCGGCGGCGACTTCGAGGCCAATCGCTGGGACACGCCGGCCCACCGGGACGGCGATCCGCGCCGGCGCCTCCCGAACGGCGAGGCCTATCCGCCGCGCCACGACATCATGATGGCGGTCGATGGGCCGGCGGCGGCCGCCCTGGGGGACCTTGCGCGCCAACGCTGGCTCGATGCAACCGGCGAGCGGCTGACGCCCCCGCCCGCGCGGGACGGCACGCCCTGGCCGGCCTCCGTGACCCCGCTCCTCAGGGACATGTCGGTCGCCCTGTCGCGCACCCGGCCCGCCGGCCGGAAGCGCGTGGCTTTGCAAGAGAACGCCGCGTTGTACGCTGCCGCCATCCGGGGCGCCGCCCGCGTCATCTACCTGGAGAACCAGTACCTCACATCGCCCCTGATCGGCGACGCGCTGATGGAGCGCCTCGGCGAGGCCGAGGGACCGGAAATCATCATCGTGGTGGCCGAGCGCAGCCCGAACGCCTTCGACCGGCTGACCATGGACAGCGCCCGGCGGGGACTGATCCACAAGCTTCGGGCGGCCGACCGCCACGACCGCCTCCGCATCCTGGCGCCGCATACGCCGGAGGGACGCCCGATCCTCGTGCATTCCAAGGTCGGCATCTTCGACGATCGCCTGGTGCGTGTCGGGTCGACCAATCTCAACAACCGCTCCCTCGGCTACGACAGCGAGTGCGACCTCGCCCTCGAGGTCCTGCCGGCCGAGGACGCGCCCCTCCTGCGATCCGCCATCCTGCGGCTGCGGGACGGCCTGCTCGCGCACCATTCGGGCTGCCCGCGCGATATCTTCGAGGAGGCCGTGCGCCGGCGCGGCTCCCTGCGCGCAGTGCTCGACGACCCCGCCCTGGTGGCGCCCCGCCGACTCTGCCCGGTGGTGCCCTCACCCCGCGGCGCCCTGGCGCGCGTGGTGGAGTCTTGGCATCTCGGCGACCCCGCGAGCGTGCGCGACGCCTGGCGGCCCTGGCGCCGGACCGGCGCCCTGGACCAGGTCCGGCGGGGCGAGCACCCCGCAGAGGCCCCCGCGACTCAGGCCTCGGGGGCGGCGGCCGGCGTGTCCTGAGGCCGCCGCACCGCCCGCGGCGGCGCGGCGAAATCCAGCGTGGCCAGGAGCGGGAGATGATCGGACGCGCGACGCGCGTCACCGTCGCGCAGCACCGCCACGTGGTCCACCCGGAGGCCGGGGCCGACGAAGACGTGGTCGAGGCGCAGCACCGGATAGCGGCTGGGGAAGGTCGCGCGCCCCGCCCGGCTGCGCGCGATTGCGCGGGCGTCGCTGAGCTGCGCGGTCAGTTGACGGTAGGCCCGCGACCACGGCGTCGCGTTGAAGTCGCCCGCCAGGACCACCGGTCCCGCCGCCGATGCCGCCGCGAGCCAGTCGGGACCGAGCAGCGCCGCCAGCTGCCCTTTCTGCTCCGCCGCGACGAGGCCGAGATGGGTGTTGAGGACCTGAAGGCGGTGTCCGTCGCACGCGACCTCCACCCACAGGGCGCCCCTCGGCTCGAGACCGGGCCGACCGGCGAGCCCCGGCAGGCCCCCGGCCCTGATGAGGCGGGAGGGATGCCGCGTGAGGATCGCGTCGCCGTAACGCTCCGTCTCGACCTGGAGCGCGGCGTGGAAATGCGCCCGCAGGCCGAGTTGCCGGGCGAGGGCCTGGGCCTGGTCGACGCCGCCGGTCCGGGCACGGCCGAGATCGACCTCCTGCAGCGCGACGATGTCGGCGTGGCTCGACCGGATGGCACGGGCCACGCGCTCCAGGTCGACGCGCCCGTCGGTGCCGCGGCCGTGGCGGATATTGTAGCTGAGGAGGCGCAAGGGCGGGGCGACCTCCGTCAGGCCGAGGGCTCGGCCAGGCGGGTGCGATGCCGGTCGAGGGCGGCCCGCAATTGCGGCAGGAACGGCGAGTGGCTGTCCCACGGCCTCACCGCCTCCTGCAGCCGCTCCAGGGCCTCGACCTGGGCGGACAGGCCCTGGGCCTGGGAGAGATACGCCCAGATCGCGTCCTCGGCCTCGCCGATCGCGACGGGCTGTTCGGCCAGCAGGAGGCCTTGGAAGCGCTGCAGCGTGTGGTCGAGATCGGCCATGTCGAACTCCCTGGGTCCTCGGTGACGATCGGCCCGGCACGAACCGGGCGCGGTGCACGCCCCGCGCCGAGCCCAGGCACCGGCGGGCCGGCTCCGTCGGGTGCCTGATCGTAAATCATATGGAGCGGCGCCCGCGCTCGGGGAGCGTCCCCCGGGCCCGACACGACAATCCGGGCCCTGTCGTCCGGATGCACCCGTCGCTGCGTTTCGACCACGTTGGGTTGGGACTTGACCGATTCGTGGCTATTGACCGATTTTTGGGCATGAAATGGCCCGGTCGATGGGCGGTGGCGGGTCCGCGGCTTCGGCGTGGACGGCGCGGAGAACCCGGTTCGGGCTTGGCCCGATCCATGCCAAGGTGTCGGCAGTCGCGTGGGAAGCAGACTCGAAGAGGATGGGTGCCTTGTTGAAGTCCACGGTCAAAGCGTTCGTCTCGGCCACCGCCCTCGCCGCCGTGCTGGGCCTGTCCGCC
Organism: Methylobacterium sp. Leaf89; assembly: GCF_001422215.1. Lineage (NCBI taxonomy): Bacteria > Pseudomonadati > Pseudomonadota > Alphaproteobacteria > Hyphomicrobiales > Methylobacteriaceae > Methylobacterium > Methylobacterium sp. Leaf89. The sequence goes on from NZ_LMML01000012.1 coordinate 18,388, forward strand.
ACCGCCCCGGCCGCCGCGGCGAACGTCTTCCGCTTCGCCTTCCAGGGCGACATCAAGTCCCTCGACCCCTACTCCCTGAAGGAAAGCTTTACCATCGGCATGCACGGGGCGGTCTTCGACTCGCTCATCACGCGCGACAAGGACCTGAAGCTCGCGCCCATGCTGGCGGAATCCTGGGAGAATCCGGAGCCGACGCGCTGGCGTTTCCACCTGCGCAAGGGCGTGAAGTTCCATGACGGCTCGGACTTCACCGCCGACGACGTGATCTTCTCGGCCACCCGCGTGCGGGCGCCGGGCTCGAACTTCACCACCAACGTGCCGTCCGACGCCGAGTGGGTGAAGATCGACGACCACACCGTCGACATGAAGCTCAAGAGCCCCAACCCCATCGCCCTGTACCAGTTCTCGACCTGGTACATCATGTCGAAGTCCTGGGCCGAGAAGAACGGCGCCGTCGCGCCGACCCTGCCGAGCGCCACCTCCACCAGCTACGCCGCCCTGCACGAGAACGGCACCGGGCCGTTCATCATCACCGAGCACCAGCCCGGCGTGCGCACGGTGTTCAAGAAGAACCCGAACTACTGGGGCAAGGTGGAGTCGAACCTCGACGAGGCGGTCTTCACCACCATCCAGAACGACGCCACCCGCGTCGCCGCCCTGATCTCCGGCGAGGTCGACTGGATCGACCCCGTGCCCCTGCAGGACGCCCAGCGCGTCAACGGGAGCGGCACCGCCACGGTGATGGCCGGGCCGGAGCTGCGCACGATCTTCCTCGGCATGGACCAGTCCCGCGACGAGCTGAAGGACTCGAACGTCAAGGGCAAGAACCCGTTCAAGGACGTGCGCGTGCGCGAGGCCTTCTACCGGGCCATCGACGAGGAGACGATCGCCAAGCGCGTCATGCGCGGGCAGGCGGCGCCCTCCGCCCTGCTGATCGCGCCGGTGCTGTTCCCCCGCGCCTCCGAGTTCAAGCGGCCGGACTACGACCCGAAGCGCGCCAAGCAACTCCTCACCGAGGCCGGCTATCCGGACGGCTTCTCCCTGGGCATGGATTGCCCGAACGACCGCTACGTCAACGACGAGGCGATCTGCCAGGCCGTGGTCTCGATGCTGGCCCGGGTCGGCGTGAAGGTGAACCTCAACGCGCAGCCCAAGGCCAAGTACTTCGCCAAGGTCCTGGCGCCGGCCTACGACACCTCGTTCTACCTCGTCGGCTGGACCCCCTCCTCCCAGGATTCGCACAACATCCTGTTCGAGATCGCCGGCTGCCGAAACGGCTCCAAGCCCGGACGCGGCAACTGGAACCTCGGCAATTACTGCAACCCGAAGGTCGACGCGCTCGCCGATTCCGTCGAGGCCGAGAGCGACCAGACCAAGCGCAACGCCGAGATCAAGGAGGGGTTCGACACCATCCAGGCCGATTGGGGCTTCATCCCCCTGCACCAGCAGGCCCTCGCCTGGGGCGTCTCCAAGAAGGTCACCCTGGTCCAGCGGCCGGACAACATGCTGATGCTGTACTGGGTCTCGAAGCAGCCGTGACACCCATGACCGATCTGTTTCAGGATCTGGCACCGACCCGCGTCTCCGCCCGGCGCGGACAGGGCGATCGCATCCGCTGGCGTGTCCGCCGGGATGGCGCGTGGAGCACCCCGTCATTCCGGGGCCGCGCAGCGGAGCCCGGAATCCAGAAACGAAGGTGGTGCAGGACTTCACACCGTCGGCAGTCCTGGATTCCGGGCTCGCCTGCGGCGCCCCGGAGTGACGTCGCGCTTCGGTCTGCGATCGCTCGGCGTGCCGGTCTTGGCGATGTGCACGATCGGATCGCCCGCCCATGATCGCCTTCATCCTCCAGCGCCTGCTCCAGTCGGTCGCGGTGCTGTTCGCCGTCGGCCTGATCGCGTTCTCGATGTTCCGCTTCGCCGGCGACCCGGTGAACCAGATCGTGGGCGTCGACACGCCCTATGCCGAGCGCGTCGCCATCCGGAAGGATCTCGGGCTCGACGATCCGGTGGCGGTGCAGTTCCTGCGCTACGCCGGGAACGTCGCCCGGGGCGAGTTCGGCACCTCGTACCAGTTCCGCCAGCCGGTCTCGGCGCTGCTGGCCGAGCGCATGCCCGCCACCCTCGAACTCGCGCTCTGTGCCACGCTGTTCGCCCTCACCGTCGGCATCCTCATGGGGGTCTACTGCGCCCTGCGGCGGGACACCTGGCTCGCCAAGGTCTTTCTGGCCATCTCGCTCATCGGCATCAGCCTGCCGACCTTCCTCATCGGCATCCTGCTGATCTTCCTGTTCTCCGTGACGCTGGGCTGGCTGCCCTCGTTCGGGCGCGGCGACACCGTGCGGCTGGGCTGGTGGACGACCGGGTTCCTCACCGCCTCGGGCCTGCGCGCCCTGATCCTGCCCTCGGTCACCCTGGGGCTGTTCCAGATGACCCTGATCATGCGGCTGGTGCGGGCCGAGATGCTGGAAGTGCTGCGCACCGACTACATCCGCTTCGCCCGGGCGCGGGGGCTCACCACCCGCTCGATCCACCTCGGTCACGCCCTGAAGAACACCCTGGTGCCGGTCATCACCATCGCGGGCCTGCAGCTCGGCTCGGTCATCGCCTTCTCGATCATCACCGAGACGGTGTTCCAGTGGCCCGGCATGGGCCTGCTCTTCGTCCAGGCGGTGCAGAACGTCGATATCCCCATCATGGCGGCCTACCTGCTGCTGGTCGCCGCCATCTTCGTCGTCATCAACCTCGTGGTGGACGTGCTCTACACCATCGTCGATCCCCGCCTGCGGCTGTCCACGGGACGGGCCTCATGAGCGCCTCCGTGCAGGACACCCCCCTCCTCCCGCCGGCGCCGGTGAAGCGTTCGGCGCTGGCCCGCTTCCGCGAGTCCGACGTCTATGCCAGCTTCCGCCGCTCGAAGCTGGCGATGGGGGCCTTCGCGGTCACCCTCGTCCTGGTCCTCCTGGCGCTCGCCGCCCCCGTGATCTCGCCGCAGAACCCGTACGATCCGGCCCAGCTCGAGCTGATCAACTCGAACCTGCCCCCGCTCTGGTACGCGGATGGGGTCGCGCCCTTCACCCTCGGCACCGACGACCAGGGCCGCGACGTGCTCTCGGCGGTGTTCTACGGCCTCCGCCTCTCCCTCATCGTCGGGCTGCTCGGCGTCGTCGTCTCCGGATTCCTCGGCATCGTGCTCGGGCTGGTGGCGGGCTATTTCGGCGGCTTCGTCGACACCCTCATCATGCGCATCGCCGACGTGCAGCTCACCTTCCCGGCCATCCTCATCGCCCTGGTGGTGGACGGCGTCGCCAAGGCCGCCGTCGGCAGCCAGATGGACACGAACGCCGCCATCGGGCTCATCGTGCTGTCGATCGGGCTGTCGTTCTGGGTGCAGTACGCCCGCACCGTCCGCTCCTCGGTGCTGGTGGAGAAGAACAAGGACTACGTCCAGGCCGGACGGCTGATCGGCCTGTCCTCGCCGGTGATCATGGTGCGGCACGTCCTGCCCAACGTCCTCGGCCCGGTCTTCGTCATCGCCACCATCAACCTCGCACTCGCCATCATCACCGAGGCGACCCTGTCCTTCCTGGGCACCGGCCTGCCCGATTCGATGCCGTCCCTCGGCACCCTGATCCGCACCGGCAACCGCTTCCTGTTCTCCGGCGAGTGGTGGATCGTCGCCTTCCCGGGCCTGGCGCTCGCCGGGCTCGTCCTGGCGATCAACCTGCTGGGCGACTGGCTGCGCGACGCCCTGAACCCGAAACTCCAGTGATCGCGCCGGCATGACACAGCTGCCATGACAGAGCCCGTCCTCTCGGTCCGCAACCTGCGCGTCGCCTTCGCGGGCCGGCGCGGCACCCTCACGGCCATCGACGACGTCTCCTTCGACATCGCGCGGGGCGAGATCCTCGGCGTCGTCGGCGAGTCCGGGGCCGGCAAGTCTGTCACCGGCTCGGCCGTCATCGGTCTCATCGACCCGCCCGGCGGCATCGTCGGCGGTCAGGTCCTGCTCAAGGGAGAACGCATCGACAACCTGCCGCCGGAGGCCCTGCGGCGCATCCGGGGCCGGCGCATCGGCATGATCTTCCAGGACCCGCTCACCAGCCTGAACCCGCTCTACCGGGTCGGCCGGCAGATCGTGGAGACCATCCGCACCCACACCGACCTGTCCGAGAAGGCGGCGCGGACGCGCGCCATCGACCTCCTGGCCGAGGTCGGCATCCCGGCCCCGGAGCGGCGGATCGACGGCTACCCGCACGAGTTCTCCGGCGGGATGCGCCAGCGCGTGGTGATCGCCCTGGCGCTCGCCGCCGAACCGGAGCTCATCATCGCCGACGAGCCGACCACGGCCCTCGACGTCTCGGTCCAGGCCCAGATCATCGCGCTCCTGAAGCGCCTCGGCAGCGAGCGGGGTACCGCCGTCATGCTGGTGACCCACGACATGGGCGTGATCGCGGAGGCGGCCGACCGGGTGGCGGTGATGTATTCCGGCCGGATCGCCGAGATCGGCCCCGTGCGCGACGTGGTGCAGAACCCGCTCCACCCCTACGCCAAGGGCCTGATGGGGGCGATTCCGACCCTGGCCCAGGAGACCAACCGCCTCGCCCAGATCCCCGGATCGATGCCGCGCCTGTCCGACATTCCGCCGGGCTGCGCCTTCAACCCCCGCTGTCCCTCCGTCTTCGGGCGCTGCCGCGTGGAGCGGCCGGACCCGATCCCGGTCGGCGCCCATCGGGTCGCCTGCCACCTCTACGACCGGTCGGAGGCCTCCGCCGCATGAACGCGCCCGTCATGCCTCCACCCCGGACGGGCGCCCGCGCCCCGGAGGCCCCCTACGTCGCCATCGAGGGCCTGCGCCGCACCTTCGACGTGTCCCGTCCCTGGCTCGCCCGGGTCATCGAGCGTCAGCCCAGGCAGATCCTCCGCGCCGTCGACGGCGTCAGCTTCGAGATCCGGCGCGGCGAGACCTTCGCGCTCGTCGGCGAATCCGGCTCGGGCAAGTCGACGGTGGCCCGCATGGTGGTGGGCCTGCTGCCGCCGAGCGCCGGGGACGTCCGCATCACCGGCGTCTCGATGACCGATCCGCGCGAGGCCGCCGCCCGTCGGCGCCTGCGCCGCCGCATCCAGATGATCTTCCAGGACCCCTACGCCTCGATGAATCCGCGCTGGCGGGTCCGAAAGATCGTCGCCGAGCCGATCCGGGCCTTCAACCTGCTGCAGGGCGAGGTCGCGATCGGGCGCCGCGTCGGGGACCTCCTCGGCCTCGTCGGCCTGCATCCCGACGACGGGGTGAAGTATCCGCACGAATTCTCCGGCGGCCAGCGCCAGCGCATCGCGATCGCGCGGGCGCTGGCCTCCGAGGCGGAGTTCCTGGTGGGCGACGAGCCGACCTCGGCCCTCGACGTCTCGGTCCAGGCCCAGATCCTCAACCTGATGCGCGACCTGCAGGACCGTCTCGGACTCACCTACCTCTTCATCAGCCACAACCTCGCCGTCGTGCGCCACATGGCGAACCGGATCGGCGTGATGTATCTGGGGCGCGTGGTCGAGATCGCAGACGGACGGGAACTCTTCCGTGCTCCGAAACATCCCTACACGCGCATGCTGCTCGACGCGGTACCGGATATCGGGCTCACCGGGCGCAAGCGCATCCCCGTCTCCGGCGAGATCCCGAACCCCATCGATCCCCCCTCGGGCTGCGCCTTCAACCCGCGCTGCCCCTTCGCGAACGAGCGCTGTCGCATCGAGGTCCCGGCCCTGGTCGAGGGTGTGGCCTGCCACGCCTTCCAGGAGCGGCGGCTGCCGGCCTGAGAGCCGGTGGTCCATGCGGGCGCGTTCCAGAGCCAGATCATGAGCACAGCCCCCTCCATCGCCGCCACCGAACCGGCCTCCAGCACGGCTTCGGACGACGACATCCTCGGCCTCGGCGCCGTCGACCTCGCGGCCGCGATCCGCGCCCGGCGCGTCTCCTGCGTCGAGGTCATGACCGCCTGTCTCGACCAGATCGACCGGGTGAACCCGACCGTCAACGCCATCGTGGCCCTGCGCGACCGGGCGGAGCTGATTGCCGCCGCCGGGGAGCGCGATGCCCAGGCCGCGCGCGGCGAATTTCTCGGGCCGCTGCACGGGTTTCCCCACGCGGTGAAGGACATCGACGCGGTGAAGGGCCTGCCCTTCACGCAAGGGTCGCCGATCTTCCGGGACCGGATCGCGGCGGCCGATTCGATCATGGTGAAGCGCCTGCGCAGGGCCGGCGCGATCTTCACCGGCCGGACCAACATGCCGGAATTCGGCCTCGGTTCGCAGACCTTCAACCCGGTCTACGGCGCCACCCGCAACGCCTACGATCCAACCAAGACCTCCGGGGGCTCCAGCGGGGGCGCGGCGGTGGCGGTGGCGCTCCACATGCAGCCCGTCGCCGACGGCAGCGACCATGCCGGCTCCCTGCGCAATCCCCCCGCCTTCAACAACCTGTTCGGCCTGCGTACGGGCTACGGCCGCATCCCCATCGAGACCAAGGACGCCTTCACCCCCGGCCTCGGCGTCTCGGGCGGCATCGGGCGCTCGCCCGCCGACATCGGCCTGCTGCTCTCGGTCCAGGCCGGCTACGACGCGCGGGTGCCCTTCGCGAACACGCAGGACCCGGCGATCTTCGCCGAGGACCTGAAGCGGGACTTCACGAACGCCCGCATCGCGTGGTTCGACGATTTCGGCGGCTACCTGCCCTTCGAGCCCGGCGTGCTCGACCTCGACCGCAGCGCGCTCGCCGCCTTCGAGTCCCTCGGCGCCAAGGTCGAATGGGATCGTCCGCGCTTCGACATGGCCAAGGTCTGGCGTGACTGGCTCACCCTGCGCGCCTGGATGACCGCCTCCAACCTGCGCCCCCTCTACGACGAGCCGGCCTATCGGGCGCTGCTCAAGCCGGAGGCGGTCTGGGAGGTCGAGCGCGGCCTGGCGCTCTCGGCCGATCAGGTCACCGCCGCGCAGGAGGGCCGCACCGCGTGGTACGAGGCCGTACGGCGGTTCCAGGAGCGCTACGACTTCCTGCTGATGCCCTCGACCCAGGTGTTCCCGTTCGACGTCGAGGAGCGCTGGCCCAAGTCCGTCGGCGGCCGGACCATGGACACCTACCATCGCTGGATGGAGGCGACGATCCCCGTCACCATGAGCGGCCTGCCCGCCCTCAACGTGCCGGCCGGCTTCGACCCCGCCGGGCGCCCCTCCGGCATCCAGATCGTCGGCCCCAACAACGGCGAGCGCGCCTGCCTCCAGCTCGGGGCCGCCTACGATGCCGCGACCCGATGGGTGACCCGGCGCAGGCCCGCGCTGCTGAACCCTTCCTGATTTTCTTCGCGCTCCTCCTTCGAGACCCCCGATGACCGACACGCCCGCGCCGCATCACGGCCGCTACGCCTACAGCGCCCTGCCCGACAGGCCGGTCTACGACTGGCCCGGGGGCAAGCGCCTCGCGGTCTATCTCGCGCTCAACCTCGAGGGCTTCGATTTCGGCCGGGGCCTCGGCGCGGAACTGGCCCCCGGCGGTCCGCAGCCGGACGTGCTCAACTACGCCTGGCGCGACTGGGGCAACCGCGTCGGCGCCTGGCGGATCAAGGACACCCTCGACGCGCTGGAGATGCCCGCGAGCGTCCTCGTCAACAGCCGCCTCTACGCCGATTGTCCCGGCCTGATCGAAGCCTTCCGGGCGCGCGGCGACGAGATCGTCGGCCACGGACGCACCAACGCCGAGCGCCAGGGCGACCGGGAGGAGGCCGAGGAGCGCGCCCTCATCGCCGAGGCCACCGCTGTCCTGACCGCCCAGGAAGGCAAGCCGCCGAAGGGCTGGCTCGGGCCCTGGATCTCGCAGAGCCATCGGACGCCGGACCTCCTGGCGGAAGCGGGCTACAGCTACCTCCTCGACTGGTGCCACGACGACCAGCCCACCTGGTTTTCCACCCGCGACGGCGGCCGCATCCTGGCGGTGCCCTACCCCCAGGAACTCAACGACATCCCCGCCATCGTCGCCCGCAAGGAAACCGGCCAGCAATTCGCCGACGCCCTCGTGGAGGCCTTCGACGAGATGCTGGAGCAGGCGCGCACCGCCCCCCTGGTCATGGGCATCGCGCTGCATCCCTACATCGTCGGCCAGCCGCATCGCCTCCGCCCCCTGCGCCGCGCCCTCGCCCATATCGCCGCCCGCCGCGATGAGATCTGGCTGACCACTGCCGGCGGCATCGCGGCCTTCGCGGCGGAGAGCGGTACCGCCCGGTAGCGGGTCGGCGTCGGCCGACCGTTCAGACATCGATCAGACTGGACCGTTTAGACAGGCTGCTCGCGTCCTCGACGCCTGCCCCGAGTCCACTCATGCATGCCGACGCTTTCCTCGCCGCCGCCGAACGCCTGCCGGTCGCCGACCTCGACGCCCTGACCGGCGGCAAGGGCGTCGTCGTGGTGGCGCCTCACCCCGACGACGAGAGCCTCGGCTGCGGCGGCCTCATGGCCGAGGCCCGGGCGCGGGGTCGCGAGGTCCGCGTCGTCATCGTCAGTGACGGCTGTGGCTCGCACACGCACTCGACACTCTATCCGCCGGCAAAACTGCGTGACCTGCGCGAAACGGAGACGGTATACGCCGTTGGTATACTGGGCGTCCCGCCGGAGGCCGTGACCTTCCTCCGCCTGCCCGATGCCGGCGTCCCGAGCGCCGGCCCAACCGCCGAGGCCGCCGCCGCCCGGATCGCCGCCATCGCCCATGAGGCCGATGCCGGAGCCGTCTGCGTCACTTGGGGCCACGATCCCCACTGCGACCACCAGGCCGCCGCCGCCATCGTCCGCCTCGCGCAGCCCCATCTCGGCCCGATCCGAATTTTCGCTTATCCCGTCTGGGGTTGGACCCTGCCCGAGGGTACCGAGGTCGGCCCCGCTCCGACCGGCCTGCGCCTCGACCTCGGTGCCCACCGCGCCGCGAAGACCGCCGCGATCGGCGCCCACCGCTCCCAAACCACCGACCTCATCTCCGACGACCCGACGGGCTTTCGCCTGGAGCCGGCCATGGTCGATCGCTTCACCGGCCCCTACGAGATCTTCGTCGCCATGGACGCGCCCACCCCGTGATCGCCGACACCACCCTTATCACCCTGAACAAGGGTCGCGACGCTCATCTCGCCCGCCTGCTCGAGGGCGTCGCGCGGGGTCCGCATCCGCAGGCCTGCGTCGTCGTCGAAATGGGCGCCGAGCCCGCCCCCCTACCGGATTACGGCTTCCCGATCCGCCGCATCGTCCTCGGAAGCCCCGGTCTGCCGCTGGCCCGCGCCCGAAATGCCGGACGTCGCGCGGCCGAGACCGGACGGCTGGTCTTCCTCGATGTGGACTGCATTCCCTCGGCCGATCTTGTACCGCGCCTCAGCGCCGATCTGGCGGAGGCCGAAGGCCTCATCTGCTGCGAAATCCGATACTTACCGGCCGGAGCCGTCACGGACGGCTGGACCGAAGCCGGGCTTCGGGCCGTAGGACATCCCCATCCCGTCCGCCGCTTTCCCGAACAGGGATTGGCGCGCAGTGACAACCCCGGATTGTTCTGGTCGCTCGCTTTCGGCGTCAGGGCCACCACCTTCGACCGCCTCGGCGGCTTCGACGAGGGCTTCGACGGCTACGGCGCGGAGGATACCGACCTCGCCTTCCGCGCCGATGCCCTCGGGATACCGGTGCTGTTCAGCGCAGGCGGGCAAGCCTTTCACCAGCACCATGTCGCCTGTGATCCGCCGCTGCAGCACTTCGCCGACATCGTTCGGAACGCGCAGCGCTTTCGGGCGCGACACGGCCTCTGGCCCATGGACGGATGGCTCGATGCCTTCGCCGAGCGCGGACTCATCGACACGCAGTGGCGCGACGACCTCGTCGTTCTGCGCCAACCCGGCGCCGACGAGATCGCCGCCACGCGGCTTCCCGCGGACCGTCCCTTCTGACGGGCTCGGCGCCTAACGGCGCCGAGCGTCGAGGCGATCCGCGAGGTCGCCGATGAAGGCACCGGTGCGGTCGATCACGCCCGGACGCGACAGGCCGCCGATCACCCGCGGATCGAGCCGTTCCGCGGCCGCGATGATCTCCGGCCACGCCGCAGGCTCGGGCCAGAACGCGCAATGCAGTGCCGCGCCCATCGCGGCGAGGGCGCGGGACTTCTCAATCTGCTCGTCGAAAGCGCGCGGTTCGGGAAGGCAGATGAAGCGCTTTCCCGCCGCCGAGACCGCCGAGACAACCCCGTCGCCGCCGCCGCCGACCACCAGGTCCGCTCGGGCGATGTAGGAGCCCGGATCGGCGACCCAACCGTGCAGGTGAAGGTTCGCCGGGACAGGCAGACCCGCCCCGTCGACGGGGCCGAGAACATGCCAATGCCGATCCGGTACGGCCGTCGCGGCCGCAGCGAGATCCGCGCGCCGACCGCCGGTCCCGCCGCGCCCATAGATGACGAGGATCGATCCATCCGCATCCGTCGCTCGGTTCGATGCAGGCTCACCGGAGAGCAATCCGGCGTAGAACGTCTTGGCGCGAACCCATTCCGGCATCTCGGCCGAGTCGAGTTCCGGTGGGAAGAACGCGAGCAGACGCTCAGCGCTGCGGAAGGCCTCGAGATGGGGGGTATCCGTGCGCGTGCCGGCGAGCCGGACGACCAAGGTCGGCACGGACATCAGGCGTGCGAACAGCGCAATTTCCACGGACACGTCAACGACGACCAGCGCAGGATCTGCGGAGGCGATCCACCCTGCGAGCCGGCCCATTCGTGCGCGTACGTTGTCGGCACCGACGGGCGCGTAATGCAGGCCATGCGGCCGCTCGGCCGATCCGTCCCTCCCGTCGAACTCGCGGCCAACCCGATCGTCGGGCAAATCGAGGAGCGATCCCGCTGCGGTGGCGGTGTCGAGATTGGAAAACGTTCCGATCAGCGTCATTGGGCGATCGAGCGCCCGCGCGATCAGGCAGGCACGCTGCCAATGACCGGCGCCCTGGTGGTGAACGTAGTAGCCGACAGGACGCCGGCTCATGCGACCTGTGCGGCACGGCCGGGATGCGACCCGACCAGCATCGCTTGAAGGCCTGCCAGGGCGTCATCGAGAGGAACCGGGACCGCATCGGGGATGCCCTCCCCCAGGCGCGCCTCGATCCGCTCGACCAGTGCGATTTCGTTCGGGCAGGTCTCCCAATCGATGGTGGCAAGATCGGCTTCGGTCATACCGAGGGCGCGCAGGGCCACGGCGGTCCCGGCGGGGTCCGTGAAGCATCGCGCCAGCCTATGGCGTCGCGCGATCAGAGCGCGCCAGTGAGCCGCCGAGGGAAGGCTATAGGTTTCAAGCCCCTGCACGACACGGGTTCGGCGGAGCATCTCGGTCGCCATTCCGCCCGTCACCCGGCCGGTTCTCCGATCTGAGACTGCGATCGATACCCCGGGGCAATGCCGGACGCGCCCGCCATGCCAGCGCACCCGCGCAACCAGGGCATTGTCTTCGCCGCAGGAGAGCATCGGCAACCCACCCACGCGACGATAGAGGTCGGCGCGCAGGGCAAGGCTGGCGGCGACATGATCGCCATGGCGGGGGGCTGGATCGTGGGCGGGCGGGTCGAAGACCTCCTCGAGGTGCCGCACAGCCACCCAGTATTCCTCGATCCGCGCATGGAGCGCGGCAAGACGGGGGTCGGCCGCCGGCGTCTCGCCGTGAAGCACGAGGCGTCCACCCACGACCTCGGCGTTTCGCAACGCTCGCAGATTTGCCGTCACCCAGTCCGCGGGCGCAACCGCGTCCGCGTCGGTACTGAGGAGGACGCCCTCGGTCACGCCTTCCTGCTCCAACCAAGCAGCGCCGGCATCGAGGGCACGACGCCGCGCGGTGCCGACATGGGCATGGGGTGACGCAATCGTCGCCTCGAGAATCCGTAGGGCGAGGTGCGGAATCTCGGCGTTTCGTTCCAGTCCGTGCAACATCGCAACGGTGTCATCGTTGCAGTTGTTTGCGAGAACCACGACGCGCAGACGCGCGCCATCCCCGGTGCCGTACTGCCGATTGAGAGATCGTATCAGACGCGGCAGCGCATTCGCCTCGTTCCGGGCAGGCACACAAACGACAGCGCGCCCGAGGGAAAGATCCTGCTCAGGCATTGCTGGCACGGGCAGTGATCGCAGTGCTGGCCACTCGCTGGAGCTCGAGTGCGTAGAGGGCCTCGTACTGGTCGGTCATGGTGTCGGCATCGAACAATTGCTCCGCCCGACGGCGGCAATTGGCTCGGGAGAGAGTGATGGCCTGCGTCACAGCCCGACCGAGATCGGCGACATCGTCCGCCGCGGCCAGGACCCCGCAGCAGTCATCGAGGATGTCCGGGATCGCGCCACGCCGGAAGGCGGCCACGGGTGTCCCGCAGGCCAAGAATTCGGCGAGCACAAGCCCGAACGGCTCTTCCCACCGCGGCGTACAGAGAGCCACATGGGCTTTCGCGACCTGAGCCGCGAGCGCGTCGTGTCCGAGATGCCCGAGGTAGGTCACGTCGTCGCCCAAGCGGGGAGCAATTTCATTGTCCCAATAGGCCGGATTGGAGCGTGGCCCAGCAAACTTCAGGGGCAGGCCGGCGGCGCGTGCCGCATCGATGGCCAGATGCGGCCCCTTCTCGGGAACGAGCCGACCCATCCAAATCGCGTGCGGTTCGCCCGCCGGCTTCGCGGCATAGGCAAAAGCCGTGAGATCGATGCCATTGCCGATGACTTGCGGATTGCCGATCAGGTCATGCCATTCTCGAGCGAGGGACGGAGAGACGGCCGCGAAAGTCATATCCCGCGCCCGTGCCCGCACGCCACGGACGAAAGGCTCGAAGGGCGGCGTATGCAGGGCCGTCACCATCGGAACGGCAAGTTCACCGGCGCGAAGCAGGGGGAGGAAGTGGAGGCTGTTGTTGTGGACGAGATCGTACCCACCGGACACGACCGCATCCATGATCCTGGCATAGGCAGAATGTTCCGCGGCATCGATCCGCGCCTCCGAAACATCATCGAACGCGCATCCGGTGGGAGGGCAGATGGCAACCAGCTGGAAATCGCCCCGCGACCCTTCCGACGCGTAGAGCGTGACATCGTGGCCACGGGCCTGGAGTGCTGACGCAAGTAGATGCGTGTGCATCTCCAACCCTCCCGAGAACGGCTGTGCGATCGGGAATTTCAGATGCGCGATGATGGCGATCTTCACAGGATGCAGGACACGATGTTCGAGGAGCCGAAGCGTCGGATTGGCATCATCCACGCCGTAGATTCCCGCACCACGGGGATGCGAGCTCGGGATACATGGCCATGACGAACCACAACGTAGCGTGAACAACCGGGGAGATTCGTATTTGGTGCACCACCACGTTACCGGACGGGCGGCAGCAGATCCAATGACCGGATTTTTGGGGACTGTGTCGCTTCCTGTGCGGCCCGTTCGGCCGCTCCTTATGAATAAAGGCGCCAATAGTGCGTCATCTGAGCCCAGGCGAGGAACATAGACCGTCGATGCGCGTGCAGGATCCTTCGATGTATAGGTTAAATTCCGTCCGTTGGAATTGCGCGAGCATTCGTATATAACTACAAATAAAATGAAAGCTTATAAGTATATATTTGAAAGTATCAAATATATAAGTTTTGATACAAATACTTGGATCATATTGAAATTAAAATTTAAATTCTCAAAGTCAGAGTTTTACTCAATTTATCACGATTGAGATTTTCAATTAAATGTTTCATAATACAATATAGAAATAAATATTAATAACTCTTGAAACCGAGAGAATAGCTTAATGACGACTTAATGAAAAAATGACGCCTGAAAAATCGCTATGCGAAAGTATGCTTATCGAACCTAAGGTTGTTAAGCCTCCGCTCATGCCCTCCGCGCTGCTCGACTATCGAATTGATCTGTCCCCGCATCGTTTCTCGTCAGCAATTTACGGCTTGAGAACACTTACGGATCATTATCGTACCGTGCTATTGGCGTTAAATCGTATCATATGACAATTTACCAGTGCGGAGCATTTCCGGCGCGGGTGTTACAGATTGCACTGACCCAACCAACATCGATATCGTGCTTAGAAAATTTGTCGAGTACGCGATCAGCAAAAAGAAGCCTCCCGAAGGCAAAATATATCACCAATATCCCAGTCGCAATCAGGATACGCAATCAAGGTCGCTGGAGGAAGCCCGCACGTCATGGCGCAAGGAGCCATTTACCTGCTCACTGATCGTCCAGATCGGAGCGCGGCCTTGGAAAAACTCATCAGAACGATCGGACCTTGCGAGGTCATTGCTGCGGGCAACGATCATCCGTCGAACGTCCAGCCGCGCGCAATCGTATCCGATCTGACCTTGAGCCGACGCGAGTCGGTGAGCCGTCTCCGTAGTTTTCTGCACCACGGCAAGGCGACCGATATACCGGTCATCTGTCTCCTTCGATCGACAACCGACACCGATCTGCGTCAGGCTCGCAACCTCGGCGCAACGATCTGCTTTCCCGCTTATACCGCGCCGCACCTCGTCGTGCAGGCACTTCAGGCGGAGATGAAGACAGCGGAGCCGGATCTCTGCATACAGCCTGTCCTTCAGAATGTGTCACGCGCCAAGGAAATTCTGAGCGGCCTTTTCGACGGCGTCCGTGGGGGCGGCCCAATCTCTCTGGCGCAGGTCGATGCCGGGCTGGATCCAATCCTCGCTGCAGTGAAGGAAGGCGGCCTAACACGTTGGCTGGAGACCGTCTGGACGCATGACGATGCCACGTACCAGCACTGTCTCCTCGTTGCCGGTGTTGCGGCTCAGTTCGTGTTGCATCTCGGCTTTCGCACCGAGGATCGCGAACATTTCGTGCGGGCCGCCCTTCTGCACGATGTCGGCAAGGCGCAAATCCCGCTGGAGATTCTGAACAAGCCCGGGCGCCTCGATGCCGACGAGATGGTTATCATGCGCCGCCATCCGGTGATCGGTTACGACATCCTACGCGAGAGCGGGTGTGACGCGGCTACCCTCGGCGCCGTCCGCCATCATCATGAGATGCTGGACGGATCCGGCTATCCGGATGGTCTTGTTGGATCGGAGATCAGCGACACCGTCCGATTGCTGACCATCTGCGACATTTACGCAGCTCTGACGGAGCGCCGCTCTTATAAGAAGCCGATGCCGCCGCGAGACGCACTGGCGATCCTCTCAGGGATGACCGGAAAACTCGAGACGAGCCTGGTGCAGCATTTTGGGAACGCGATGCTGGACCCGGGTTCCCAATCCTGAGAACGCAACGTCGGAACGAGCTGCAAGGCTCTTCCGACGTCGCCCGGTGAGCGGAGCGCTACTCGGCAGCGTCGAGGCGAGGACGTTCGATCGCCGAGCGTTCTCGCTTCACGAGTTCCGCGGTGAGGAACGCCACTTCCAAGGCCTGCTCGGCGTTCAGGCGTGGATCGCAGTAGGTGTGATAGCGATCGCGCAGGTCTTCAGCCGTCAACGCACGGGCGCCGCCGGTACACTCGGTCACATCCTTGCCAGTCATCTCGAGGTGGATGCCGCCAGCGATGGTCCCTTCGGCACGGTGGACGCCGAAAAAGCCCTCGATTTCCTGCATCACCCGTTCGAATGGACGCGTCTTGAAACCTCCGGCCGAAATGGTGTTGCCATGCATCGGATCGCAGACCCACACCACCTTGCGGCCCTCGCGCGCGATAGCCCGGATTAGGCCGGGAAGGTGGTCTCCGACCTTATCTGCTCCGAAGCGACAGATCAGCGTCAGGCGCCCAGCCTCGTTGGCCGGGTTCAGCTGATCCACGAGTTGGAGCAAACCCTCGGCCGTCATCGACGGACCACACTTGAGGCCGATCGGATTCTTAATGCCGCGCGCATATTCAATGTGCGCGTGATCCGGCTGCCGGGTCCGGTCACCGATCCAGAGCATGTGGCCTGACGTGGCGTACCAGTCGCCGCTCGTCGAATCGACACGGGTAAGTGCCTCTTCGTAGCCCAGGAGCAAGGCTTCGTGGCTGGTGTAGAAATCCGTGGTGCGAACCTCTTGGTGCGTCTCCGGATTGATGCCGATGGCCCGCATGAAGTCGAGGGTCTCGGTCATCCGCTCAGCGCAATCGGCGTAGCGCGAGGATTGCGGAGAATCCTTCACGAAGCCGAGCATCCACCGGTGCGAGTTCTCCAAATTGGCATAGCCACCAGTCGCGAAGGCACGCAGCAGGTTGAGCGTTGCCGCCGATTGGCGATACGCTTCGAGCTGACGGCGCGGGTCGGGCACGCGGGCCTCCTCCGTGAAAGTCAGACCATTGACGATGTCGCCACGGTAGCTCGGCAGGGTCACGCCGTTCATCGTCTCATTCGGTGAGGAACGAGGCTTCGCGAATTGACCGGCGATCCGCCCCACCTTCACCACGGGCGAGCCGCCCGCGAAGGTGAGTACGAGAGCCATCTGCAGGAATACCCGGAAGAAGTCGCGGATGTTATCGGCCGAATGCTCGTCGAAGCTCTCGGCGCAATCTCCCCCTTGGAGCAGGAACGCCTCGCCGGTCGAGACTCGAGCCAAGGCCGACTTAAGCTTCCGCGCCTCACCTGCAAACACCAGGGGGGGGAAGCTTGCGAGCTGTGACTCGACCGATTCCAGGGCGGTGGCATCCGGATAGGCAGGTACCTGTTGGATCGGCAGGTTTCGCCAGGTCTTCGGTGTCCAACGCTCGGCCATAATCGTCTCCGTTCCGCCTTTCGGTCGGCTCCGCGCGGCGGAGGGCCCCGCGGAGAAGCGCGGCTTATAAAGCGGTTCTTCGGCAGAGGCGAGAGATGCCGAGCCGTAGCTGCTATTCACCCAACGCGCGCGAGTCTGGATTAAAAAGAGCAATCGCCGATTTCGATTGAAATCACGTCCAATCAGTCTCCACCCGAATCGCCGTCTTCGATGGCGATTCCGTGCTCGGACAGGATCCAGAAGATCGCTTCCAGGTCTTCCGCCGTGACATCCCGCGGCGGCAACGCGGCCTCCAAGTCGGCATAGGTCAGGCGACGCTGGCGCAGTGCCTCGGCCTTGGCCAGGAGCACATCGACCACTGCACGCATGTCCTTCGGCAGTCCGTCATGACTCGGGCTCCGCTCATTCGAAGCCGGATCCAACGCCTGGGCGAGCATCCGGTCGATGATGGTCTGGCGGCGGTCATGGGCGTCGTCGGAGCGGTCCATGCCGTCGATTATGAGTCTGTGGCGCCGGTCGTCGAGGGGACCAGCGGCGGAAAGTCAACTTCGCGTCAATCCGCGACGGCGATCGGCGCCCCTTTACGGATCCGCACCGGGATCGCCTTGGCGGCCGGCGTTTTAGCCTGCTGGTCGTAGTGCCAGAGTGGAATGAGGGCGTTGAGCTCCGGGTAATAGCCACCGACGTTACCCTCCGGGATGCCGTACTTGATCACCCGCAGGCCGTTGACCTCGCGCAGGAACTCATCATCGGCGTCGGCCGAAAGATCCACCATCTCGCCGTCGGCGAGTCCGAAGCGCTCGATGTCTTTTTCGTTCATGAACAGCACCATCCGAGTGCCCTTCACACCACGGAAGCGGTCGTCATAGCCGTAGATCGTCGTGTTGAACTGATCGTTCGAGCGAAGGGTGATCAGGTCGAGCACGTCGCGGCGGTTGCTGCGCATGTCAGGGTCGGCCTCCAGGCCGCCCGGAACGGTGAAGTTGGCCTTGCCGGTTTCGGTCTCCCACTTGCGATCACGCGCCGCGACGGGCTTGTGGAGGCCTCCGGGCTGAAACATCCGGCCGTTCAGGTCGTGGAAGACATCTGGATAGGTCGCTTCGATCGCATCCCGAACCCTGGCGTAGTCACCGACCCAACCGTCCCAATCAACCCTCGGGTTCGGCGGCAGCAATGCCTTCGCCATCTCAGCAACGATCCACGGCTCGGAGCGCACCTGATCGCTGACCGGCTTGGTTTGTCCGCGGGATCCGTGGAAGCAGGAGGTCGAATCCTCCATCGAGACCGCCTGTGGGCCGCTGGCCTGCTCGTCAACCTCGATCCGGCCGAGGCAGGGCAAGATGTAGGACACGGCACCATGAACCAGGTGCGAGCGATTCAGTTTGGTCGAGATTTGCACCGACAGGCGCAGCGCGCGCCAAGCTTTCTCCATCCGGACGGTATCGGGCACGGCGCGGATGAAGTTGCCGCCAAGACCGATGAAGGCCTTCACCTCACCGGCAATGATACCCTCGCAGGTCTCGACGGTGTTGCAACCCTTTTCCCGCGGCGGCTCGAAGTCGTAGAGTTCCTTGAGTTTGTCGAGGGGTGCCAGCTCCGGCTTCTCCGTGATGCCGACGGTGCGCTGACCCTGGACGTTGGAATGCCCACGGACCGGACAGAGCCCGGCCCCGGGGCGACCGACGTTGCCGCGCAGAAGCATGAGATTCACGAGCATCTGTACGCCCTCGGTCCCACGGCGGTGCTGGGTCAGGCCCATGCCGTAGACCGCAACGACCGAACGGGCCCGCCCATAGACCGTCGCCGCCGCCTCCAGCGCCTCGCGGGTGAGCCCCGAGCGCGTCTCGATGTCCGCCCATGACTGCGAATCGCAGAATGCGACGAACTCCCGGAAGCCGTGGGTGTGCTCAGCGATGAAATCGACGTCGAGGATACGCGGGCGGCCGACCTCCATCGCCTCGCGGTCGGCGGCAATCAAGACCTTGCACATGCCGGTGATCGCCGCGAGGTCTCCGCCCGCCCTCACCTGATGGTACTGCGTCGAGATTTCGGTGGAGCTGCGCGTCAGCATCTCGGTCGGCGATTGCGGGTTCGTGAAGCGCTCCAGGCCGCGCTCCCGCAGCGGGTTGAATGTGACGATCGGAACGCGCCGCTTTCGTGCCTCTTGGAGTGGGTGGAGCATGCGGGGGGCATTCGAACCGACGTTCTGTCCGAAGAACAGGATCAGATCGGTCGATTCGAAATCTTCCAGGATCGTGGTCCCCACAGGAGATCCGATCGATGATTTGAGTCCGACCGAGGTCGGCTCATGGCACATATTCGAAGAGTCGGGCAGGTTGTTGGTGCCATGCATCCGCGCCATCAGCGCGTACATGTATGAGGTCTCTAGCGAAGCGCGGCCAGAGGTGTAGTAGACCGCGGCGTTCGGATCGAGGGCGCGCAGCTCGCGTCCGATCTCCGCGAAAGCCTCTTCCCACGACACCGTCACGTACTGGTCGCTGCCGGGGTCATAGCGGAGCGGATGGGTCAGGCGTCCCTTTTGCTCGAGGGCGTAGTCCGTCCAGCTGAGCAGTTCCTTCACGGTGTGGCGCTGGAAGAAGTCGGGTCCGATCCGCTTGGCGGTCTGCTCCCAGACCGTGGCCTTTGCCCCGTTCTCACAGTACTCAAAGGTGTTGGGCTTGGCCGGCTTCGACCAGGCACACGAGACGCACATGAAGCCGTCCGGCTTGTTCTGCTTCATCAGCAGCGCCGCGCCGGAGACTGGGATCTGTTCCCGCGTCAGGATCTCCGCGAGGGAGCCCGCAGAACCCCAGCCTCCCGCAGGCCCGTCATACGGTTCGATCTTGGGTTCGGCCATCGGTTCGGTCATGCGCGTATCCCGACATCTTTGGTGTCAGGACAGCAATGATGCGTAGACCCGGCGTGTTCCGGACTGCGACGGCGAGACGTCGCAATCCAGTCCGGCATCATCTTCAGCGCGGCAGGATGCTCGCGCCCATCAGGGCCTCGTCGATGGAACGCGCCGCCTGACGCCCCTCGCGGATGGCCCAGACCACGAGGGACTGACCGCGGCGCATATCGCCCGCTGTGTAGATCTTCTCGTTCGACGTCCGGTAGTCAAGCTCGTTCGCCGTCACGTTCCCACGCTTGTCCATGACGACACCGGACTCTTCCAGCAGCCCCTTCCGGACCGAGCCGGCAAAGCCGATCGCCAGGAACACGAGGTCGGCGGGTAAAGTGAACTCACCGCCCGGGATCGGCTGACGCTTCTCATCAACGCGGGTGCAGACGACGCCGGTGAGCTTGCCCTTCTTTCCCTCCAGCCGGAGCGTCGCGGCCTGGAACTCGCGCTCGGCGCCCTCGGCCTGGCTGGAAGAGGTCCGCATCTTGGTCGGCCAGTACGGCCAGACCGAGAGCTTGTCCTCGCGCTCCGGTGGGCGAGGCCGGATATCGAGCTGCGTCACCGACAAGGCGCCCTGACGGAACGAGGTGCCGACGCAATCCGAAGCGGTGTCGCCACCACCGATGACGACGACGTTCTTGGCGGTGGCAAGGATGGGAGCCTCGCCGTTCCCCGGCATCGGCTCGGCACCGACGCGGCGGTTGGACTGCACCAGGAATGGCATGGCGTAGTGGACGCCCTCCAAATCCTGGCCGGGCAACTGCGGATTACGCGGGTCCTCGGCACCAGCGGCGAACAGCACTGCGTCGAATTCGGCGGTGAGTTCATCGAGCGGCTTGTTAATTCCGACATTGACGCCGTAATGGAAGTGAACGCCCTCACCCTCCATCTGCTTCACGCGCCGGTCGATGTGGCGCTTCTCCATCTTGAAGTCGGGGATGCCGTAGCGGAGCAGGCCGCCGGCCTTGGGCTCGCGCTCGAAGACGTGGACCTCGTGCCCGACACGGGCGAGTTGCTGCGCAGCTGCGAGCCCTGCAGGGCCGGAGCCGATGATCGCGACTTTCTTTCCGGTCTGATGATCGGCGGGCTCAGGCTTGACCCAGCCGTTGTTCCAGGCGCGGTCCGCGATCGCCTGCTCGATGGTCTTGATCGCCACCGGCTGATTCTCGAGGTTCAGCGTGCACGCCTCCTCGCAGGGCGCTGGGCAGATGCGGCCGGTAAATTCAGGAAAGTTGTTGGTTGAATGGAGGTTGCGTGCCGCTTCTTCCCAGTCGGACTGGTAGACGAGTTCGTTCCAGTCCGGGATCTGATTATGAACCGGGCAGCCCGTCGGACCGTGGCAGAACGGGATGCCACAATCCATGCAACGAGCCGCCTGCTTCTTGAGATCGTGTTCGTCGAGCGGCAGCGTGAACTCGCGGAAGTGGCGCACGCGATCGGCGGCGAGCTGATACTTCTGCTCCTGCCGGTCGAATTCGAGGAAACCCGTGACCTTGCCCATCGTCTGACCGTCTTTCGCGAGTCTGTCTGATCCGTCGCGCGGAAGGCGGCCTCGATGGCCTATTCCGCTGTCACCCGGCAGAACGGCCTCTCACCGCCCTGCCTCATGCGTCAGCCATCTCAAGGGGCTGACCCGTGCGGTTCCCAGTTCGTCAACGAACCGGGAACCGTCTCGATAGAATTTCGGTCGCGCAGCGCCTACTCGGCCGCCACCGGCATCCGCGCCATTTCCATTTCGCGCAGGGCTCGCCGGTACTCCACCGGCATCACCTTGACGAACTTGGTGCGGTAGCCGGCCCAATCATCGAGGATCGCCTTGGCACGCGGGGAGCCCGTGTACTTCAGGTGATTGGTGATGAGTTGAGACAGGCGTTCCTCGTCGTGGCCCGACATATCGGCCAGGATGTCGACACGGCCCTTCGTTTCCAGGTCGCCGTCCTGGTGGAATCGACGCATGAGGTCGTCCTCCTCCTCGACGGGTTCGAGATCGACCATAGACAGGTTGCAACGGGCCGAGAACGAGCCGTCCTCGTCAAGGACGTAGGCAATGCCACCCGACATGCCCGCCGCGAAGTTGCGTCCGGTTTCGCCGATCGACACCACCACGCCGCCGGTCATGTACTCGCAGCCGTGGTCGCCCATGCCCTCGACCACCGCGATGGCGCCCGAATTGCGGACGGCGAAGCGCTCACCGGCCGAACCGCGAATGTAGGCCTCGCCCGCGATCGCCCCGTAAAGGACCGTGTTGCCGGCCATGATGGTGTGCGAGCCCGGCGCCCGCAGGGCGTCGGAGGGGCGGATGATCAGCTTGCCACCGGACAGGCCCTTGCCGACGTAATCGTTGGCGTGGCCGGTGAGAACCAACGTGACACCCGCCGCGAGCCAGGCGCCGAAGCTCTGGCCGGCCGTTCCGGACAGCTCCAACCGGATGGTGTCGTCGGGCAGACCCTCGTGGCCGTACCACTTGGCCACGACTCCGGAAAGCATGGCGCCGGCCGTACGATCCGAGTTCTTGATCTCCTCCCGCACCACTACAGGCTCTCCGCCGTCAAGGGCCGATTGCGCGCCGGCGATCAGGCGTCGGTCGAGCACCGTATCGATCGGATGCTTCTGCTTCTCCGTGTGCCGGATCGCGACGTGCTCGGGCACTTCCGGGCGGTGGAACAGCTTCGAGAAGTCGAGACCGCGCGCCTTCCAGTGATTGATCACCTCCAGCGTGTCGAGGAGGTCGGCCCGTCCGATAAGGTCCTCGATCTTGGTGAAGCCCATGGACGCCATCAACTCCCGCAACTCCTCGGCCACGAAGAAGAAGTAGTTGATCACGTGTTCGGGTGTTCCCTTGAAGCGCTTGCGCAGAACGGGATCCTGCGTTGCCACTCCCACCGGGCAGGTGTTCAGGTGGCACTTGCGCATCATGATGCAGCCGGCCGCGATCAGCGGCGCGGTCGAGAAACCGAACTGGTCGGCCCCGAGCAGGGCCGCGACCAAGACGTCGCGACCCGTGCGGATGCCACCGTCGGCCTGAAGGACGACGCGCCCGCGCAGGTGGCTCAGCACCAGGGTCTGCTGGGTCTCGGCCAGACCCGTTTCCCAGGGGCCGCCCGCGTGCTTGATCGAGGTCAGCGGGGCCGCACCAGTGCCGCCGTCGAAGCCCGAGATCGTGATGTGATCGGCGCGCGCCTTGGCGACGCCGGTCGCGACTGTTCCGACGCCGACCTCGGAGACGAGCTTCACCGAGACGTCGGCCTCGGGATTCACATTCTTCAGGTCGAAGATCAACTGCGCCAGATCCTCGATCGAATAGATGTCGTGATGCGGAGGCGGCGAGATCAGGCCGACGCCGGGGGTGGCGTAGCGGACCTTGGCAATCTTGGCATCGACCTTGTGGCCGGGCAGCTGGCCGCCCTCGCCCGGCTTGGCACCCTGTGCAACCTTGATCTGCATCATGTCGGAATTGACGAGATATTCCGTCGTGACGCCAAAGCGCCCGGAAGCGACCTGCTTGATGGCCGAGCGGCGCGAGCGCCCGTCCGCCATCGGCTTGAAGCGCTCGACCTCCTCGCCGCCCTCGCCCGAATTTGAGCGACCGCCGAACGAGTTCACCGCGATTGCCAGTGTCTCATGCGCCTCCTTCGAGATCGAGCCGTAGGACATGGCGCCTGTCGCGAACCGCTTGACGATATCGGCCGCGGGCTCGACCTGATCGACGTCGACCGGCGCCCGACCGATCTCGGCCGCCTGCTTGATGCGGAACAGCCCGCGGATCGTCTTAAGATGGTTCTCCTGCTCGTTCACCAACCGCGCATATTCCCGGTATCTCTCCGGCAGGCCGAGGCGCACGGCATGCTGCAGCGTCGCGACCGAATCGGGCGTCCAGGTGTGGCTCTCACCGCGCAGGCGATAGGCGTATTCACCACCAACATCGAGGGCAGTCCGATAGATCGGGGAGTCGCCGAAAGCATCGGCGTGACGCCGCGCGGTCTCCTGCGCAACCTCGGCCATGCCGATGCCCTCGATCGTCGTCGCGGTTCCGAAGAAGTCCCGCTCGACGAAAGCGGAATTCAGACCGATCGCGTCAAAGATCTGCGCACCGCAATAGGACTGATAGGTCGAGATGCCCATCTTGGACATGACCTTGAGCAAGCCCTTATCGATCGACTTGATGTAGCGGTAGACGATCTCGTCCGGCGTCAGGTCCGGCGGGAACTCGTCCTTCATCGCGATCAACGTCTCGAAGGCGAGATAGGGGTTGATCGCCTCGGCGCCGTAACCGGCGAGGCAAGCGAAGTGATGTACCTCGCGTGGCTCCCCCGACTCGACCACGAGGCCGACGGAAGTACGCAGTCCCTTGCGGATTAAGTAATTGTGCACGGCGGCAGTCGCGAGGAGCGCCGGAATTGCGATGCGATCCGGCCCGACGCCTCGGTCCGACAGGATGATAATGTTGTAGCCGCCGCGCACCGCAACCTCGGCCCGATCGCAAAGGCGATCGACCGCGCCCTCCATGGCCGCCGCACCGGTTTCGGCCGGGAAGGTCATGTCCAGGGTCTTGGTGTCGAACCGGTCCTCGAAATGGGAGATCGAGCGGATCTTCTCGAGGTCGCCGTTGGTCAGGATCGGCTGACGAACCTCAAGACGCTTCTTGCGGGAGGCGCCCTCCATGTCGAGCAGGTTCGGGCGCGGGCCGATGAACGAGACGAGGCTCATCACCGCTTCCTCGCGGATCGGGTCGATCGGCGGGTTCGTCACCTGCGCGAAGTTCTGCTTAAAATAGGAGTAGAGCGACTTCGGCTTGTCGGACAGCGCCGAGAGCGGCGTGTCGGTGCCCATGGAGCCGACGGCCTCCTGGCCGGTGACAGCCATGGGCGCCATGAGAAGCTTAAGGTCTTCCTGGCTGTAGCCGAAGGCCTGCTGGCGATCGAGGAGCGACACGTCCGAACGCGAGGCCCGCGGGATCACGGGCTTCAGGTCCTCAAGGACGATTTGGGTGTTCTTGACCCACTCGGCGTAGGGATGCGCGGCGGCGAGTTCGCTCTTGATCTCCTCATCGGAGACGATGCGGCCCTTCTCCAGGTCGATGAGTAGCATCCGCCCGGGCTGCAGGCGCCAGGATTCGACGATCTTCTCATCCGGGATCGGGAGCACGCCCATCTCGGACGCCAGCACCACGAGGCCGTCGTCGGTGACGAGGTAGCGCGCAGGTCGAAGGCCGTTGCGATCGAGGGTCGCGCCAATCTGGCGGCCATCGGTGAAGCAGACGGCAGCCGGACCGTCCCACGGCTCCATCAGGGCGGCGTGATACTCGTAGAATGCACGGCGTTCCTCGCTCATCAGCGGATTGCCGGCCCAGGCTTCCGGGATGAGCATCATCATCGCGTGGGCCAGCGAATACCCACCCTGGACGAGGAATTCGAGGGCGTTGTCGAAGCACGCGGTGTCGGACTGGCCCTCATAGGAGATCGGCCAGAGCTTCGAGATGTCGTTGCCGAACAGCTCCGAATCGACGCTCGCCTGACGCGCCGCCATCCAATTGACGTTGCCGCGCAATGTGTTGATCTCGCCGTTATGGGCGACCATCCGGTAGGGGTGCGACAGGCGCCAGGTCGGGAAGGTGTTGGTGGCGAAGCGCTGGTGCACCAGAGCGAGGCCCGAAACGAAGCGCTCGTCCTGAAGGTCGCGATAGTATTCGCCGAGCTGATCGACCAGAACCATGCCCTTGTAGACGATGGTACGGGTCGAGAGGGACACGGGATAGTAGGTGCTCGCACGCTCGTCCTTCAGGCCATAGACCTTGTTCGAAATCACCTTGCGAGCGGTGAACAGTCGACGCTCGAAAGCGTCCTCGTCCGACACCGTGGCAGGACGGCCGATGAAGATCTGCCGGTGGCAGGGCTCTGTCTCCTTGACCGTCACGCCGAGGTCGCTCGGATCGACCGGCACATCGCGCCAGCCGAGGAAGGGCAGTCCCTCATCGGCCAGGGCCTTCTCGACGATCTCCTCGACGAGGCGACGGGCCTCGGAATCCTTCGGCATGAAGAACTGGCCGACCCCGTAATATCCGGGCTCGGGTAGGGTGATACCGAGTGCCTCGCACTCAGCCTTGAAGAATGCGTGCGGAATCTGAACCAGTATACCGCACCCGTCGCCCATCTTCGGATCGGCGCCTACGGCACCCCGATGATCAAGATTCTTCAGGATTTGGAGGCCTTGCTGGACGATGGCATGCGTCCGCCGGTCGTGCATGTCGGCGACGAAACCCACGCCGCAGGCGTCGCTCTCGCGAGCCGGGTCGTAAAGCCCCTGAGCTTTCGGCAGAGCCCGGTCGCGCACGATCAGCGGCGCGGTCCCGTCGCGGGTGGCGGGAACCGACGCCTGCAGCGCCCCGAACTCAGAAGATGCGACCACGTCCACCATCTCTCGCCTCCGACCTGCCCGCAAGCGAGCATGTTTCATGCCCAGAGCCCGAGGGGCTTCCGGGTTTGTCTCTCGACAGCGTCGGCTCTGGGCGGGTTCTTCGGTCAGGAAGCGCCCGCAACTCGCGGGCTCGACGCCGGCTTGGTTTCAAGCCGTGCGGGCCCGGATCGCCGCGATGGCGACCGGCTTCGAATCTCGTTTGGTCGCCGGCAACGTCACCTGGGCGAGATCCTCACTGCCATCCGGACAGATACCCTGCCGGGAATGGGACAGCGTTACTGTCCTACCGGCGGAAAGTGACAGATTTTAACCGCTCCAGCAAGGGCGTGTCCGGTGGCTCACTGCGGTTTTCCGGCGCATGGTTCCATCCCGCCGCGAGCTTTCTTGCCGCAGGCCCACGGGTGATCGGAACGAGCCAGATCCGTTGACGCCGAACCCACGGTGGCAGCCTCGCAATCTCGCCCCATTCGGCCTGTTTACACGGCGTGCCGAGCACAAGCGGCGTGCGGGGATTGTACCGAATCCCGGCGGACCTTGGAGCGGAGGACCTGCGACAACAGCAGGCCTCCGCACCGACATCTCTCTGGATCTCACAGCGATGTTTTCGTCTCGCAGGAAGCCCATGCGTGCATCCCCCTCATCCCGCGCCCTGTCGGCCGGCATCCTGGCCGGTGTCATGACGCTTTCAGCCGCGCCTGTTGCCCAGGCGCAATACGCCTACGAGCCTGACCTCCTTCTACCGCCCCGTGCCGTCGTGTGGCGGCTGAATGACCGCGGATTCACCGACGTCACGCGTCCACGCTTCGATGGGCAGGCGTATATCGTCGAGGCATCGAATCCTTATGGTGATCGCCTCCGGCTCTTCGTCGATGCGCGCGACGGTCGAATTATTGGACGCCATCGGCTGGACATAGCGCCCGACGCACCTCCGCGGATCGTGCGACGTGCACCCGGCTATGGCTGGACCGAAGACGACGAGGCGATCCGTCAGCCGATCCGGCAAGCCGAAAGAATCATACCGCCGGCGGACATCCCCTTCCCGCAGGATCAGGCTCGACGTGCGCGCCCCGCTCCGGCGGGCCTTCCGGACCTTGCGAATCGATCGGAAACCGGATCGCGGACCGTTCCGCCGGCGCCGCCCGGACCTGCCGATCGGAATCCCATGGGCCTGAACCCCGATGCTCGCGGGGCAGACGCAAAGCCGAAGTCCGAGACACCTCGAAAAGTCGTCCGCCTCACCCCAACGGTCAAAGCGGGTTCGCCTGTTGTCACACCCGGGGCGCCGAAGCTGTCCGATGTGCCCCCTGCCGGATCAAAGGCCGACGCTGCCCCCGCCGCCGTAACCGCCGCGGTCTCATCTCCGAAGGTCGATGGACCGGCCGCCGCCATGACGCCGGCCTCGGTGCAGCCGCCTCCGGTGCCGAAGCCGATGGCGCAGAACTGGAAGGACGTGCCGGCGGACGCCAAGCGACCGGTCCGGGTGATCGGTGGCGCGACGATCGTGCCAGGTACCACGAAGGAACCGGAGAAGGACTGAAGTCAGCGCTGCAGGTAATGAGACGCGAAGGACCGCGTGGTCCTTCGCATTTGACGATTCCGGAATTGGATCAGCCGGCGTCGCTGGCCCCTGCACCCTGCAAATGCGGGTCGCGGGTGGCGGCACGAACGGGGCTATCGGCAGCCGGGGTGTCCTGAAGGGCCCTGAGCGCGAGGGGATCGAGGCCACTGTCCGGATCGAGTCCACAGGCCTCGAGGGCTCTGCGCATCTTCGGCGTCCAGAACGCCACGATGTGTTTGTGAATGCCGGCCACGGCCTCCTCGTCCGGATAGGACCGGAAGAAGGTGGCGATCTGATTGGCCATGCGGACCAGTTTTTCGTCGGACGTCAGGGCGCTCATCGGTACGAAAACTCTGTCGAGGGAACGGGAATCGCGTGGCGTCAGGGCTGCGCGGGCAAGTCGAGACGTTCGCGTCCAGTGAAGACCGTCAGGGTATCTGAGCGGGCGATGGCGCAGAGCGTCATACCGTGAAGACGCGCCCGGTCGATCGCCAGCGAAGTCGGGGCAGAGATTGCCACCAGCACCGTCACGCCGAGGCTCGCCGCCTTCTCGACCATCTCGAAGGAACAGCGGCTGGTGATGACGACGAATCCATCGGCCGGGTCGGTCTTGCGCTGGATCAAGGCGCCGATCAGCTTGTCGAGGCCGTTGTGCCGCCCGACATCCTCGCGCAGCGCCCCTAAGCTTCCATCGAGATTCGCCCAGGCCGCGGCATGGACCGCCCGCGTCTCGGCATTCAACACTTGCGCGTCGCCCATGGCCATCAGAGCCCGCTGGATCGCCGCGATGGTGACCCGGCTGGCGCCGTGCAGAGGCGCGTCGGTCTTCGGCAGTGACGCGAGATCGTCGATTCCGCAGACGCCGCAGCCGGTACGCCCCGACATGGCGCGCTTACGCGAGAGGTGTTCCCGCAGGCGCCCGGGCACGAGATCGACGAGAAGGCGCATGCCGCCCGCCGTCGTATCCGCCTCGACCTGAACCGACCGGATCTCGTCGGCGGTGGCGATGATGCCCTCCGTCAAGCTGAACCCGTAGGCGAAGTCCACGAGATCTGCCGGCGTCGTCATCATCACGGCGTAAGGCACCGCGCCGTAGATCAGGTTGACCGGCATCTCGACCGCAAGGGGCCGGGTGCCGCTCCGTGGCTCCTGGTCATCGTAGGCGACGACCAGGGTCGGGACGCGCCGAGCGGTCTCGACCGCCGGATGATCCTCGTTCGCCGTCAGGCTGGTCTGGTCACTCGGCCGCATTCAACTGTATCGCAATCCGGGTCAACGAGAAATCCTCCTCGAAGAACCGCGCCTGCCAGTCGGAGGGGCGGTTCGTCCGCCGGATCTGCACCGCCGTGACCTTGTACTCGGGGCAGTTGGTGGCCCAGTCCGAGTAGTCGGTGGTGATCACGTTGGCGCCGGTCTTGGCGTGGTGGAAGGTCGTATACACCACGCCGGGCTGCATGCGCTCGGACACGATGGCCTTCAGGGCAATGTCGCCGGAGCGACTTTCCAGCGCAACGAGGTCTCCGTCGACGATCCCGCGCACCTCCGCGTCGAAGGGGTGGATCTCGAGCACGTCTTCCTCGTGCCAGCGCGAGTTCTCCGTACGACGGGTCTGCGCGCCGACGTTGTACTGCGACAGGATGCGGCCCGTGGTCAAGATGAGCGGGAAGCGCGGGCCCGTACGCTCCTCGGTGGGCACGTACTCGGTGATCATGAACTTTCCGAGACCGCGCACGAAGCGGTCCACGTGCATCATCGGCGTGCCCTTCGGGGCGGCCTCGTTGCACGGCCACTGGATCGAGCCGAGTTCGTCGAGCTTGGCGAAGCTCACGCCGGAGAAACTTGGCGTCAGGGATGCGATCTCATCCATGATCTCGCTCGGATGGCTGTAGTTCATGGGATAGCCGAGGGCGTTGGACAGCAGCATCGTGCCCTCCCAGTCGCCGACGCCGGAGAGCGGCGGCATCACCTTGCGCACACGGGAGATGCGGCGCTCGGCATTGGTGAAGGTGCCGTCTTTCTCGAGGAAAGAAGCGCCGGGTAGGAAGACGTGGGCGTACTTCGCTGTCTCGTTGAGGAAGATGTCCTGGATGACGATGCATTCCATCGCCATCAGCCCGGCGGTCACGTGGTGCGTATCAGGATCCGATTGGGCGATGTCCTCGCCCTGAATGTACATGCCCTTGAAAGCACCATCGACGGCCTCGTCGAGCATATTTGTGATGCGTAGGCCCGGGTTCTGGTCCAACGACACGCCCCAGAGCGACTCGAAGGTCTTGCGGGTGGCGTCGTCGGAGACGTGGCGGTAGCCAGGCAGCTCGTGCGGGAAGGAGCCCAGGTCGCAGGAGCCCTGGACGTTGTTCTGGCCGCGCAGCGGGTTCACGCCGGCACCCAGCATGCCAATGTTGCCGGTGGCCATAGCGAGGTTGGCCATGCCCATGACCATGGTCGAGCCCTGGCTGTGCTCGGTAACACCGAGGCCGTAATAGATGCCGGCGGCACCGCCCTTGGCGTAGAGCCGCGCAGCGGCACGCAGCTCGGTCGGATCGATGCCCGTGTAGGTCGCCTGCGCCTCGGGAGAATGGCGCTCGTCGGCAACGAAGCGCGCCCAGGCTTCGAAGTCGCCGAGGTCACAACGCTCGCGGACATAAGCTTCGTCGACGAGGCCTTCCGTGACGATGACATGCGCCATCGAATTGATGAAGGCGACGTTCGAACCCGGCTTCAACGGCAGATGATGGTCGGCCTGGATGTGGGGCGACTTCACGAGGTCGATCTTGCGCGGATCGGCGACGATGAGCTTCGCGCCTTCGCGCAGGCGCTTCTTCATGCGGGACGCGAAGACGGGGTGGCCATCCGTTGGGTTCGCGCCGATGACCAGGATCACGTCGGAATGCGCTACGGACGCGAAGTCCTGCGTGCCGGCCGAGGTGCCGAGCGTCGACATCAGCCCGTAGCCGGTCGGCGAGTGGCAGACGCGGGCGCAGGTGTCGACGTTGTTGTTGCCGAAGGCGGCGCGCACGAGCTTCTGGACGAGGTAAGCCTCCTCGTTGGTGCACCGGGACGACGTGATGCCGCCGACCGAATCCTTGCCATACTTGGCCTGGATGCGCTTGAACTCGGACGCTGCTCGGTCGATCGCGACCTCCCAGGAGACTTCCTGCCAGGGGTCCGTGATCTTGTCGCGGATCATCGGTTTGGTGATGCGGTCCTTGTGGGTGGCGTAGCCGTAAGCGAACCGGCCCTTCACGCAGGAATGGCCCTCATTCGCCTTGCCACCCTTGTAGGGCACCATGCGGACGATCCGGGTGCCTTGCATCTCGGCCTTGAACGAGCAGCCGACGCCACAATAGGCACAGGTGGTGATCTCCGAATGGTCCGGCTGACCGTACTCGATGATCGACTTTTCCTGCAGGGTCGCGGTCGGGCAGGCCTGGACGCAGGCGCCGCACGACACGCACTCGGAGTTGAAGAAGTCGGTCGGGCCGGCAGCGACGCGGCTGTCGAAGCCTCGACCGGAGATGGTCAGCGCGAAGGTCCCCTGCGTCTCCTCGCAGGCGCGGACGCAGCGATTGCAGACGATGCACTTCGACGGATCGTAGGTGAAGTACGGGTTCGACGCGTCCTTCGCTAGGTACTGCTCGGAGGTCGGTTTGACGTGATTGGCGCCGTCATAGCCGTAGCGTACGTCGCGCAGGCCCACCGCGCCCGCCATGTCCTGCAACTCGCAGTCGCCGTTGGCTGCGCAGGTCAGGCAGTCGAGGGGGTGATCGGAGATGTAGAGCTCCATCACGCCCTTGCGGAGCTTGGCGAGCTTGTCCGTCTGGGTCGAGACGACCATGCCGTTCTCGGCAGGCGTCGTGCAGGAAGCGGGCGTGCCGCGACGTCCCTCGATCTCAACGAGGCAGAGACGGCAGGAACCGAAAGCCTCCAGCGAGTCTGTGGCGCAGAGCTTGGGGATCTGCGTGCCGGCATGCATGGCGGCGGCCATCACCGACGTGCCCGCGGGCACCGTCACGTTCATGCCGTCGATGGTGAGCGTGACGGTCTGCTCGTTCACCCGGATCGGGGTGCCGTAGTCGATCTCTTTGATGAGGGCCATGGATCGCGCCTCCTTATTCAGCTGCGACGGACATCGGTCCGCGCTGCTGGAAATCTTCGGGGAAGTGGGTGATGGCGCTCATGACGGGCATCGGCGTCAGACCGCCCATGGCGCACAGCGAACCGTCGGTCATCACGTCGCAGAGGTCGGCGACTACGGCGAGATTTTCGGTCGGCCGGATCCCGGCGATGACCTTGTCCATGGTCTCGACGCCGCGGGTTGCGCCGATGCGACAGGGTGTGCACTTGCCACAGGATTCCACGGCGCAGAACTCGAACGCGAACCGCGCCTGCTTGGCCATGTCGACGGTGTCGTCGAAGACGACGATACCGCCGTGGCCGACGAGACCCTTGTTGGCCGCCATCGCTTCGTAATCGAGTGGCGTGTCGAGGAGGTGGTCGGGGAAGTAGGCGCCCAGAGGGCCACCCACCTGGACAGCGCGAACCGGACGCCCGCTCTGCGTGCCGCCGCCAAAATCCTCGATGATCTCGCGCAATGTGATGCCGAAGCCGTACTCGATCAGTCCGCCGTGCTTGATGTTGCCGGCGAGCTGGATCGCGAGGGTACCGAGCGAGCGACCCATGCCGTACTCGGCATAGGCCTTGGCGCCATGCTGTAGGATGTAGGGCACGGCCGTGAAGGTCATCACGTTGTTGACGAGCGTCGGCTGGCCGAGAAATCCCTTCAGGGCCGGAATCGGCGGCTTGGCGCGCACGATGCCGCGGCGGCCCTCAAGGCTCTCAAGCAGGGACGTTTCCTCGCCGCAGATGTAGGCGCCGGCGCCGAGGCGAACTTCCAGATGAAAGGCCTTGCCGGAGTTCAGTACGTTCTCGCCGAGGACGCCGGCCCTGATGCCGTTGGCGATCGCCTCCTTAAGGGTCGCGAAGGCCTGAGGATACTCGGAGCGCAGGTAAATGTAGCCGCGGGTGGCATCCGTGGCCAGACCCGCGATGGTCATACCCTCGATGAGGTTGAAGGGGTCGCCCTCCATCATCATGCGATCGGCGAAGGTTCCAGAATCCCCCTCATCCGCATTGCAGACCACGTATTTCTGCTCTGCCTGAGCGAGCATCACCGTGTTCCACTTGATCCCGGCAGGGAACCCGGCGCCGCCGCGGCCACGAAGACCGGATTCACGCACTTCCGCGACGATGCCGGCCGCGTCGAGCCTCAAGGCGGCTTCGAGGCCCCGGTAGCCGCCATGCGCTCGGTAATCCTCGACCGAGACCGGATCGACCACGCCGCAGCGTTGAAAGGTGAGCCGATGCTGACGCGCGAGATAGGGGATCTCCTCCGGTCGCCCGAGGCGGAGGGGATGGGCACCGCCCTCGACGAGGCCCGCATCGAGGAGGCTGTCGATGTCGGCGGGTGTCACCGGTCCATAAGCGATACGGCCCCCCGGCGTTGCGACCTCGATCATCGGCTCGAGCCACAGGAGGCCCCGGGACCCGGTGCGGACGATCGTGATGTCGAGGCCACGGCGCTCGGCGCCGGCGAACAGCGCGCGGGCCACGCGATTGGCGCCGAGCCCGAGGGCCACGGCATCGCGCGGAACGGTGATCGTGATGCTCACGATGTCATCTCCGTCAGGGCGGCTTCGAGGGAATCGGCGGTGAGCCGGGCCAGAGGCTCGTCGTCCACGAGGGCTCCGGGACCGTTTGCGCAGAGACCGAGGCAGTAGACAGGCTCGACCGTGACCTGGCCGTCGGCGGTCGTCCCGTGCCAGTCGACCCCGAAACGCGACAGGATCTGGGCGTGCAGCGCGTCCGAGCCCATGGCCTGACAGGCCTCGGCGCGGCAGAGTTTCACCTGGTGGCGCCCCGCCGGCGCGCGACGGAAATCGTGATAGAAGGTGATGCATCCATGCACCTCGGCACGCGACAGGTTCAGCGCGTCGGCGATCAGCGGCACAGCACCTTCGTCGACGTAGCCGAAGGTATTCTGCAGCGCATGGAGGATCGGGAGCGTCGCCCCCTCCAGGTTAATATGTTCGGCGATGATCCTGGCGGCCCGCGGCTCGTTCCAGGGTTCGTTCGGCACCATTATTCCTACCTGGACTGAGATTGTTCTCGTTCCAAGGTGGTATATCGCCAACCCCCGATCAATCGCACTGATCGGTGGATCGACAACGGATTTTTGTCGAAAAGGAATGCTGCGACGCGAAAAGGCATCGCAACCCTGGTCCCTCTTGCCGCGTCGTCAAGCTTTTCTCACAGCGCGTCGATCATTTGGGTAATGGACGAAGCAACGGCCCGCGCTTCCACGATCAGTCCCGCGCAGAGGGGCGTCATCGGTTCGCGTTCCGGCACCACGAGACCGACGACGTGGCTGAGATCCGGATCGATGATCGGCACGGCTCTGACGCGGTCATTCAGACGGAACGTGTCGGCGAGAACCGCCGGCATGATGCTCGCCCATTTGGCTGTGCGAACGTGGGTCAGGAGAACGATCATCGAGTTGGACTCGAGAAGCGGTGCGGATTCCGTTCCCGCGTTGAGAAGCTGCCGGTCGATGATCCGCCGGTTCTGCATATCCGGGGTCAACAGACACAGAGGGAGGCTCGCCACCTCGTCCCACGTCACCGATTCCCGTTCGCCGAACACTCCGTCGATCGCGGTCAGCAGGCGGTAGCGCTCCCGATAGAGCGGCACGGCGGTCAATCGGCCGAGGGGCTCGTTCTCGAGATAGGTGATGCCGGCATCGATCTCGAGATCGGCGATCAGGCGCCCGATTTCCCCGGAGGTCGTCGATTGGACAGAAAAGCGGACGTTCGGGTGGCGCGCCCGGAACGGCGTCGTGAGCGCGGCGACGATCGGAGTCGCCGTGGGGATTGCCGCGAGTCGAAGCGTTCCCGAAAGACCGCGCCGCAGACTCGCAACCTCCTCTCGCATCGCCCGCGCATCCCCGACGATGCGCCGCGCCCATTCGAGAACGCGCTCGCCTTCCGGAGTGAACCCTTGGAAACGCGAGCCCCGTTGCACGAGAAGCACACCGAGCCGTTCTTCCAACTGCTTCACGCCGGCCGAGAGGGTCTGCTGAGAGACGTTGCAGACCTGGGCAGCCCGGCCGAAGTGACGCTCGCGGGCGAGAGCCAGGATGAATTCCAGTCGATCGATCACGCGCGACCCCACAGCCGGCCTCGAAGCCGGGCGACGCTTCCTCACCTGGCATGATGAATACCGGAGGACACGTTACCGAGGCTGCGACATTTCGATAGACGGTGAACAGCCTGAGTCGAGACCTTCGAGCGGTCTGATGCGACGCTGTTGCGGTTGCGCGCCTCCCGCCCTTGTGGTCTGACACGCCAATCGGCCCGACGTGGGTTCTTATCCGCAAACGGCCCGCGATCCGCGAAATGCACTTGCGATTTAGAACAAACCCAGCAAGACGCGCGGCATCGACGATCACAATCACGGGGAGCCACGAGAGGCACATGCGGACGACGCAGGCGCAACACCGGTCATCATGGGGGCTTGCCGCGCTCGGCGCGTTCCTCGTTTCTTCTTCATCGGCTCTCGCGGCCGGCATCGGCCAGCCCGTGCCGTGGCAGATGGACCGTCAGGTCGCCGTCACCGAGAACGCCCGGGATATCCACTCGTTCGAGCACGGCATGCATTGGCTGTCGTTCGGCATCTCGCTGTTCGTGCTCGGCCTGATCCTCTATTGCGTCTTCCGATTTAGCGAGAAGGCGAACCCGACGCCTTCGAAGACCACGCACAACACCATGATCGAGGTGGCCTGGACCATCGTCCCGGTGCTGATCCTGGTCGCCGTCGCGATCCCGTCGTTCCGCCTGCTGCGCACGCAGCTCTCCGATCCCAAGGCCGACGTCCTCGTGAAGGTCATCGGCCATGCGTGGTACTGGTCCTACGAGTACCCAGCTGTGGAAAACGGGGGCGGCTTCACCTTCGATGCCAACCTCGACGAGGACAAGCAGCCCAAGCTGCTTGGCACCGACAACGACATGGTCGTACCGGTGAACAAGATCGTGAAGATCCAGGTCACCGCCGCCGACGTGATGCACTCCTGGGCGATGCCGTCCTTCGGCTTCAAGATCGACGCCGTTCCGGGCCGCCTGAACCAGTTCTGGTTCAAGGCGGAGCGTGAGGGCACCTACCACGGCCAGTGCTCCGAGCTCTGCGGCGCCCGACATGCCTATATGCCGATCACGGTTCAGGTCGTGAGCGAGGAGGCCTACGCCAAGTGGCTCGCCGAGGGTAAGACCAAGTTCGCCCGCATCGACGACCCGTCGAAGTTCGCCGACGCCCGGTAGGGGCGCGGATCCCGGACCCGGGCCCTCGAGCGGCGCCCGGATCCACCCATCGAGATGATCACGAGAAACCTGGACTAAGGTCTGCATCCATGGCGAACGCCGCTGCACATACGGGGCATCACGACGCCCACGACCACCACATGCCCTCCTTCTTCTCCCGCTGGTTCCTGTCGACGAACCATAAGGACATCGGCACCCTCTACCTGTTGTTCGCATTCTGCGCGGGCATCATGGGTGCGTTCCTCTCCTTCGGCATCCGCATGGAGATGGAAGAGCCCGGCCTCCAGTACTTCGCCAATCCCGGCACCTACAACGTGTTCGTGACCGGCCACGGCCTCATCATGGTGTTCTTCATGGTGATGCCCGCCCTGATCGGCGGCTTCGGCAACTGGTTCGTACCCCTCATGATCGGCGCGCCCGACATGGCGTTCCCGCGCATGAACAATGTCTCGTTCTGGCTCACGGTCGCGGGCTTCTTTAGCCTCGTCTGTTCACTGTTCGTGGAAGGCGCCCCCGGCTCCTCCGGCGCCGGCACCGGCTGGACCGTCTACCCGCCCCTGTCGAGCTCCGGCCACCCGGGACCGGCCGTGGATTTCGCGATCTTCGCCCTTCACCTTTCCGGCGCCGGCTCGATCCTTGGCGCGATCAACTTCATCACCACCATCCTGAACATGCGCGCGCCGGGCATGACCCTGCACAAGATGCCACTGTTCGCCTGGTCGATGCTTGTGACCGCGTTCCTCCTGCTCCTGTCGCTGCCGGTGCTCGCCGGTGCGATCACGATGCTCCTTACCGACCGCAACTTCGGCACGACCTTCTTCGACCCGGCCGGCGGCGGCGATCCGGTGCTCTACCAGCACCTGTTCTGGTTCTTCGGTCACCCCGAAGTCTACATCATGATCCTGCCGGCCTTCGGCATCGTCTCACACATCATTTCAACCTTCTCGCGCAAGCCCGTCTTCGGCTACCTTGCCATGGCCTACGCCATGGTCGCCATCGGCGTCGTCGGCTTCGTCGTGTGGGCGCACCACATGTACACCGTCGGCCTGTCGCTTCAGACGCAGTCCTACTTCGTCTTCGCCACAATGGTCATCGCAGTACCCACGGGGGTGAAAATCTTCTCCTGGATCGCGACGATGTGGGGTGGTTCGATCCGCTTCACCGCTGCCATGCACTGGGCGGTCGGCTTCATCTTCCTGTTCACGGTCGGCGGCGTCACCGGCGTCGTCCTCGCGAACTCAGCGGTCGATAAGTACCTGCACGACACCTACTACGTGGTGGCGCACTTCCACTACGTGCTCTCGCTCGGTGCGGTGTTCATCATCTTCGCCGGCGTCTACTACTGGTTCCCGAAGATGACCGGTCACATCATCCCCGAATGGGCCGGCAAGCTGCACTTCTGGCTCGCCTTCATCGGGGCGAACGTCCTGTTCTTCCCGATGCACTTCCTCGGCCTCGCCGGCATGCCGCGCCGCTACGCCGACTACCCGGAGGCTTTCGCGGGCTGGCACAAGGTCTCCACCTGGGGTGGACACATCTTCGCCCTCGGCATGGTGGTGTTCTTCATCGGCGTCGTCCTGGCCTTCCGCTCCAGCCGGCGCGCCGCCGACAATCCGTGGGGTGAGGGTGCGACGACACTGGAGTGGACCCTGTCCTCTCCCCCGCCCTTCCACCAGTTCGAGACCCTGCCTCGGATCATCGACGAGCCGGGCCACCACTGAAGCTGCTTTAAGCTTCGAGGATTGCGAGGACCGCGCGAGCGGTCCTCGCTCTTTCCAGGAGGCCCCGGTCAAGCACTCGGAGTTCGCTCTGCGTGTTTGCCCGAGGCCTCCCGCAAAGGGCGGCGCCGCGCGGCGCGATCCGAAGCCCCACCAGACACGAAAACCGTATCGGGACCCCATGACGAGCCTGTCGAACAGCCTATCCGCTGGCGCCGAGCCGCAAGTTCTGTCGCCGGTCGGCGGCGAGGTGTCGGACTTCTTCGCCCTGCTGAAGCCGCGGGTGATGGTGCTGGTCATCTTCACCGCCCTCGTCGGCATGCTGGTCTCGAACGTCCATATCCAACCGGTCGTCGGCTCCATCTCGCTACTGATGATCGCCGTAGGCGCAGGCGCCTCAGGCTGCCTGAACATGTGGTGGGATGCCGACATCGACGCCGTGATGACCCGGACCGCCAAACGTCCGATCCCGGATGGTCGTATCCGCCCGGATGAGGCGCTGGCCTTCGGCATCGTCCTGTCGGTGGGCTCGGTGCTCGTCCTTGGCCTTGCCTCCAACTGGCTGGCCGCCGGACTCCTCGCCTTCACGATCGTCTTCTACGCCGTCGTCTATTCGATGTGGCTCAAGCGCGCGACGCCGCAGAACATCGTCATCGGCGGCGCCGCTGGCGCCCTCCCCCCGATGGTCGGCCAGGCGGCCGTCACCGGAACCGTCGGCGTCGAGTCGTTGGTGTTGTTCATGATCATCTTCATCTGGACGCCCCCGCATTTCTGGGCCCTGGCCCTCATCAAGTCCGCCGACTATGCCAAGGCGGGCATCCCGATGATGCCGAACGTTGCCGGGCCGGATTCAACTCGTCGCCAGATCATCGCCTACTCGATCCTGCTTTTCCCCCTGGGCCTCGCGCCCGTCGCCCTTGGTTTCGGTGGGTGGCTCTACGCGGTCACTGCGTTGCTGGGCGGTCTCGGGATGCTGGCCTTCAGCGTCCACGTGTTTCGCAATCGTGAGGGCGAGCCGGAGCGCAAGGCGGCGATGGGCATGTTCGGGTTCTCGATTCTGCACCTCTTCCTGATGTTTGCGGCCTTGCTCGCCGAGCAGAGCCTCGGCCTTTTCCGCGCGGTGAACCTGTGAGCGATCGCCCCGGCCCACCGGGGACGCCCCGCCCGCTGACGCCCGAGGAGTCGCAGCGCCGGCGCAAGCGCTCCATCGCCATCGCGGCCGTCCTGTTCGCCCTGGTGACCATCTTTTACGTGCTCACGATCGCGAAGCTCGGGCCGCAGGTCCTCAACCGTCCGATCTGATCGCGCCGGACAACGGAGTACGCTTCTGATGGCCGACCCCAGACATGCGCCACCGCGTGGAACCGGCCGCAAGGCCGGCGTGACGGCCTTGGCCTGCGCAGGCCTCGCCTTCGGGATGATCGGCCTCGCCTTCGCGTCGGTGCCGCTCTACGACATGTTCTGCAAAGCGACCGGCTATGACGGGACGCCGCGTACGGGCCGAGCCCCGACCGCTGCGGCGATCGACGACAGCATGGTGGTCCACTTCGACACCAATGTGTCGTCGACCCTGCCCTGGCGCTTCCAGGCCGAGTCGCCGAAGGTTGAGGCCCAGCTTGGCGAGACCAAGACCGTCTTTTTCCGCGTGAAGAACACCGGCAGCACGCCTTCCACCGGCATAGCGACCTTCAACGTTCAGCCGGGTCTGATGGGCAGCTTCTTCGTCAAGGTGCAGTGCTTCTGCTTCAACGAGCAGACCCTTCAGCCAGGCGAGACGATGGATTTCCCGGTGGTGTTCTACATCGACCCCGAGGTCCGCAAAGACTCGAACACCGCACATCTGTCGGAGATGACGCTCTCCTATACCTACTTCGCTTCGAAGAACGGGCAGCCCACGGCCGCGCTTGCGACAACGGGCGGCACGGGGACGAAGTCGAATTTTTGACGGCGCAAGCGTGACAACAGCGCGCGACCCTGGGTAAGGGTTTGCCACAACAATCCGGGGCAACCCGGTCAGGACGATGCATTCAGTGGATCGAGGGCCGGTGACGGTCCGGAGGTCGGGGGTAGGAGAAGAGTTCAATGGCCGAGGCGCACGCCAAAAATCACGACTTCCACATTCTGGCCCCGAGTCCCTGGCCGCTGATCGGCGCGTTCTCGGGCTTCCTGATGGCGTTCGGCGCCGTGTTCTGGATGAAGAGCCTTCAGATTGGCACCCTGACCCCGGGCCCCTACATCTTCGGCGCAGGAACGCTCGGCGTTCTCTACACCATGTTTGCCTGGTGGAAGGACGTCGTGCACGAGGCCAACACGGGCGATCACACCCGTGTCGTGCAGCTGCACCACCGCTACGGTATGATCATGTTCATCGCCTCCGAGGTGATGTTCTTCGTCGCGTGGTTCTGGGCCTATTTCGAAGCGGCGCTCTATACCGCCGATCCGATCCAGGCCTCGCGCGTCGACTTCACGGGCGGCACCTGGCCGCCGAAGGGCATCGAGGCGTTCGACCCGTGGCATCTGCCCCTTCTCAATACCCTGATCCTGCTCACCTCCGGTACGACGATCACCTGGGCGCACCACGCATTGCTGCATGATGATCGGAAGGGCCTGAAGTACGGTCTCTGGCTGACGATCATCCTGGGCGTTCTGTTCTCCGCTTGCCAAGCCTACGAGTACGCGCACGCCCATTTCGGCTTCTCTGGCAGCATTTACTCGTCAACCTTCTTCATGGCGACGGGCTTCCACGGCTTCCACGTCATCATCGGCACGATCTTCCTCGCGATCTGCCTCTACCGCGCCTATCTCGGTCAGTTCACCACCCGACAGCATCTCGGCTTCGAATTCGCTGCCTGGTACTGGCACTTCGTCGACGTCGTCTGGCTGTTCCTGTTCGCCTCGATCTACGTCTGGGGCGCCGGCGTCGGTCACGCGGCTCATTGAGCCCGGCTTGCACCGCATGCCAGTGTTGAAGAGGGCGGCGCGAGCCGCCCTTTTTCACGCTCGTGCCTGAAGCGCGCACCTTCCATGCCCATATGGATTGATACGGCGCAGCGCCGTACGAGGAGTTCTCCATCTTGGACGCATCGCGGCCGAAGCCTTCCCCCGTCTCCGCCGGCTTGCGCGGCCGTTGTCCCCGTTGTGGCGAGGGGCATATGTTCGACGGATTCCTCACATTCCGCCCCTCCTGCGAGGTCTGCGACCTTGACTACGGCAGTTTCAATTCCGGAGATGGCCCTGCTTTCTTCGTCATGTCGATCGTCGGCATCATCGTCGTCGGGCTGGCTCTCTGGATGGAGATCACCTACGAGCCGCCGATCTGGGTTCACGCCCTGGTGGCCGGCACCCTGTCGATCGGCCTCAGCCTTCTCCTGGTGCGGCCGCTGAAGGGCGTCCTCGCGGCCCTGCAATTCACCAACAAGGCCGAGCAAGGACGCTTCCGTTAACCATGGCTTCGCCCCTCCGTCCCGGCGCTTGGCGCAGCATTTTGATGCCCAGCCTCGTTTCATTGATCTGCCTCGCGATTCTTCTCGGCCTCGGAGTCTGGCAGCTCGCGCGCAAGGGCGAGAAGGAAGCCCTAATCACGCGCATCCTGGCGCGATCGAAGGTCGAGCCGCCAACCGCGCTTCCATTGCCGCAGGATTGGGATCCAGCCCGGGACGAGTTCCGGCGTGTCCGCATCACCGGCCGGTTTC
This sequence comes from Methylobacterium sp. Leaf89, assembly GCF_001422215.1. Lineage (NCBI taxonomy): Bacteria > Pseudomonadati > Pseudomonadota > Alphaproteobacteria > Hyphomicrobiales > Methylobacteriaceae > Methylobacterium > Methylobacterium sp. Leaf89. The sequence goes on from NZ_LMML01000012.1 coordinate 59,764, forward strand.
GGCACGAAGCCGAGACGCTGGTCCACGGTCTCGCCGCGGGCGACGTTCCGGGGCGAGCCCTTCAGGGCTATTACCTCCTGACGCCCTTCCTGCTCGAGGATGGTGGCACCATCCTTATCAACCGCGGCTTCGTGCCCACCGAGTTGAAGGCGCCCGCAAACCGCGCGGCCGGGCAGGTCGAGGGCGCCACCACCGTCACCGGCATACTCCGGGGGTCCGAACCACGAACGATGTTCGTGCCAGCGCCGGACCCCGCACGGAACGAATGGTTTAACCGCGACATCGCCGGCATCAGCGCTTCACGCGGCCTCCCCGATCCCCGGCCCTACCTCGTCGAGGCGGATGCGACGCCGAACCCGGGCGGCTGGCCGAAGGGAGGTCAGCTCCGGGTCGATCTGCCGAACAACCACTTGCAATACGCCTTCACGTGGTTCGGGATCGCGGCGTGCCTCGTCGGCGTGTTCGGGGTCTTCGCTTGGCGCCGGCTCCACGAGGATCAGCCCCCCGCGTAATTGGGACGCGTGCGGCCGAAAACTTGCTTCGACCGCTCATGTGTTCCAGCTTATCTTCGGACGAACGGTTACGTTACGGAGTGGGCCCCATGCGCACCATCCTCCTGATCCTGATAACGGTGTGGATCCCTTCGACAGCCTTCGCGGTGGACGCAGCCGCCCGGGATGCCGCGAAGGCCACGGTGGAACGCCAGATCGAAGCATTCCGTCGAGACGATGCGGCTACGGCCTACGCTCAGGCCGCGCCCGCGATCCAGGGGCTCTTTCCCTCTCCCGAGACCTTCATCGCAATGGTCCGACAGGGCTACGGCGCCGTCTACCGAAATCGGCGCTACAGCGTGGATCGCATCGAGGATGCCGGAGACGACGGCGTGGCCCTCGGGGTTACCTTGCAGGATGAGGACGGGGCCGATTGGGCTGCTCTCTACAGCCTGGAGAAGCAGCCGGACGGCGCTTGGCGGATCACGGGATGCCGCCTGACGAGGGCCCCGGGCAGCAACGCCTGACGATGTCCAAGACTTTCGACACGCCCGCCGACATCGTGTAGACGGAGCGCCTTCCCGGAGGCCCCCTTGCTTCACGTCTCGACCCGCGGCGCCGCGGCGCCCCTCAGCTTTTCCGACGCCCTTCTCGCCGGCCTTGCGCGCGACGGCGGGCTCTACGTGCCCGAAAATTGGCCGCAGATCACCAGACCGGCGATCGCCGGTCTGGCAGGTCTGCGCTATGCCGATGCCGCCAAGACCGTTCTACGCCCCCTTATCGACGGGGAGATCGCGGACGTGGACCTCGATCGCATGATCGAGGAGGCCTACGCCACCTTCCGGCACCCGGCGGTCTGCCCCCTTACCCAGCTCGACGACAACCTGTTCCTGCTGGAACTCTTCCACGGCCCGACGCTCGCGTTCAAGGACGTGGCGATGCAACTCCTTGGGCGCCTGATGGACCATGTCCTGCGCGCCCGCGATGCAAGGGCTACCATCGTGGGCGCGACGTCGGGCGATACCGGCAGCGCCGCGGTGGAGGCCTTTCGCGGTCTCGATCAGGTCGACATCTTCATCCTGTTCCCAGAAGGGCGCGTGTCCGAAGTCCAGCGCCGGCAGATGACGTCGGTGGGGGCACACAACGTTCACGCCATCGCCATCGACGGCAACTTCGACGATTGTCAGAACATCGTCAAAGCCCTGTTTCAGCACGCTGATTTCGCCGACGACGTTCGGCTCTCGGGCGTCAATTCGATCAATTGGGCCCGGGTCGCCGCGCAGGCGGTCTACTACTTCACCTCGGCCGTGGCCCTGGGCGCCCCCCACCGGCCGATCTCCTTCGCAGTGCCAACCGGAAATTTCGGAGACATTCTCGCCGGCTGGGTCGCCAAGCGCATGGGACTGCCGATCGAGCGCCTGATGATCGGAACCAATGCCAACGACATCCTGGCCCGGACACTCGAGCATGGTGCTTACGAGGTCCGCGGCGTGCAGCCGACCACCACGCCCTCGATGGACATCCAGATCTCGTCGAACTTCGAGCGCCTGCTGTTCGAAGCTCTGGGGCGCGATTCCACGAGCCTCGGCCGGCTGATGGCCGGGCTGAAGCAGTCGGGCGGCTTTCACCTCGATCCGTCGGTTCTGAAGACCGTGCGCAGCGAGTTCGACGCCACCGCCGTCGCCGAGCCGGAAGTCATGGCTGAGATCGCCCGCACCCATGCGGAGACCGGACACGTCATCGATCCCCACAGCGCCATCGGTGTGCATGCGGCACGCAAGCTCTTGCGCCAGGATCCGCGCACGCCGGTCGTCGCGCTCGCCACCGCGCACGCCGCCAAGTTCCCCGACGCCGTCGCGAAGGCGATCGGCGGGCGGCGTCCTGAGCTTCCGCCGCACCTCGCCGACTTGATGGACCGTAAGGAGACCTTCTCGCGCGTTGCCAACGATCAGGCGGCGGTCGAGACCTTCATCCGCGAGCGCGCCCGCATCACCAAGGGAGCGTAACGGCTCATGAACCAGCATTTCGCCACGCACGGTGCATCGCCCGATCTCAAGATCACCAAGCTCGACAATGGGGTCACCGTCGTCACCGAGGCGATGCCGGGCGTCGCGACGGCGACGCTCGGCGTCTGGGTCGGTGCCGGCTCGCGTCATGAGCGCACCGACGAGGGCGGTCTAAGCCACCTCATCGAACATATGGCTTTCAAGGGCACCAAGACCCGGTCCGCTCGCCGCATCGCCGAGGATATCGAGAATGTGGGCGGCGACATCAACGCCGCGACGAGTGCCGAGGGAACGAGTTACACCGCACGCGTGCTTGGCGAGGATGCGAGCGTCGCCCTCGACGTGATCGGAGACATCCTCACGGGTTCGGTCTTCGATGCCGGCGAGCTTGCCCGCGAGAAGAGCGTGATCTTGCAGGAATATGCGGCGATCGAGGATACGCCAGACGACGTCGTCTACGAGGCCTTCACCGAGGCGGCATTTCCGAACCAGCCAATGGGCCGTCCGATCATCGGCACGCCCGAGACGATCAACAGCTTCGACCGAGACGCGATCGAAGCCTACATCGCCCGGGAATACACGCCCGATCGCATCGTCCTGGCTGCGGCGGGCGCCATCGGACATGACCAGATCGTCGAATCGGCATCGCGCTATTTCGGCGACTTGAAGCCGATGCAGGCGCCCGAGACGGTGCCGGGGATCTATGGCGGCGGCGAGAAGCGGCTGCCGAAGAAACTCGAGCAGGCCAACGTCGTCCTCGGCCTGCCGGGCCTGTCGTTTCGCGACGACGATTACTACGCGCTCCACATCTTCGCGCAGGTGCTGGGCGGCGGCCTGACCTCGCGGCTGTGGCACGAGGTGCGCGAGACGCGTGGCCTTGCCTACGAAATCCAGTCCTTCCATTGGGCATTCTACGATTGCGGCCTGTTCGGCATTGGTGCCGGCACATCCGGGGGTGACCTCGCCGAGCTGATGGACGTGACGCTGGACGCAACGATCCGCGCTGCGGCGGATGCCGACACGATCGAAGTCGCTCGGGCAAAGGCGCAGCTCAAGGTCGCGCTGCTCTCCGCCCTGGAGACGCCCGGCGGCCGGATCGAGCGCAATGCCCGACAGATCCTGGCCTGGGGCCGCGTCATCCCAGCCAGCGAGGTGATCGCCAAGGTGGATGCGGTGACGGTCGACGACGTCCGCCAGGCTGGTCGGCGCCTGCTGAAGGGCGCTCCGACCCTGGCCGCCATCGGTCCGATCAAGAAGCTTCCGACCCTCGATCGCATCGCGGCGGCGCTGCAGGCGGCATGAGCTTGGCCGACGCGGCTTGTTTTGGCCGCAAAGGCAGGCGATCGAAATTCATCGGCGCCACGGTTCACAAACGGTGAACGCCGTCGCGCAAGGCGACCGTTCGCCTTGCTCGTCGAGGCCCCCACCGATACGACTGGATGCACAGCTGAGCCGTCTCCCGTCGCCTGTTTCCATCGATCATGCCTCGCCCGGCCGGAACACTCGCCCGTTGCGTAGATTCGCCCCCGTCCTGGCCGCCCTCGCTGCGGCACTGCTCAGTGCCCTGATCGTCGGAGGACCGGCGCAGGCCGTTGAGGCGGTCCGCGTCACCCTCGACGCGCCCGTCATCGATCTCACGCCGATGATCGAACGTTATCGCTCCGATGGCGACCTGATCCAGATCTCCACCGCCCCGGGGAAGGACGGGATCGTCCGCCGCATCGTGGTGAAGGCCCGTGAGACCGGCGCCCGTCCCGACTGGATGGTGTTCGCCCTCACCAACGACACCGACGAGCAGGTGGACCGGGTCCTCGTCGCCCCGCATTTCCGCCTCGTGGGCTCGGGTGTTGTCTGGCCGGATCTCGGAGGCTCGCGCATCGCCGCCATCACGGCGAGCCAGGGTATTCGACCGGAGCGCGACGAGAACCCGGAAGCCGATCAGTTCGTCATCACCCTCGATCCCGGGGCGACCGTAACCTATGTGGCCGAGTTGCGAGGGCCGAACATCCCGCAAGTGTACCTCTGGGATCAGGAAGCTTACCGCAAGAAGGCCAACGGCCTGACCCTGTACAAGGGTATCATCATCGGCATTGCGGGTCTCCTCGCCCTGTTCCTGACGATCATCTTCGTCGTGAAGGGCGCGATCATCTTTCCCGCCGCCGCGTCCCTGGCTTGGGCCGTGCTGGCCTATGCCTCAATTGATTTCGGCTTCCTGCAGCGTGTGTTTCCCATCACCGAAGTTGCCGAGCGTGTCTATCGCGCCTCGACGGAGGCGGTTCTCGGCGCGACGCTCCTGGTCTTCCTGTTTGCCTATCTCAACCTCAGCCGGTGGCACGTGCGCTACAGCCACGTGGCGATCATCTGGCTCCTGTTCCTGGCGTGCCTGGTGGGCCTCGCGGTGTTCGATCCGCCCGTGGCGGCCGGCGTCGCCCGCATCTCTATCGCGGCGGTGGCCGGCGTCGGCCTGCTGCTGATCGTCTATCTCGCGGCGCATAACGGATATGACCGCGCCATCCTGCTGGTGCCCACCTGGTGCCTACTTCTCGTCTGGGTGGTGGCTGCCGGGTTCGCGATCACGGGGCAGATCAGCAGCGATCTGGTGCAGCCCGCCCTCATCGGCGGGCTCGTGCTGATCGTCATGCTGATCGGTTTTACCGTGATGCAGCACGCCTTCGCGGGCGGTGGCCTGACCCATGCTCTCGTCTCCGACACAGAGCGGCGCGCATTGGCCCTCACGGGCGCAGGGGACGTGGTATTCGACTGGGACGTACCGGGTGACCGGGTCTTCGCCGGTCAGGAGATCGAGGGACAGCTCGGTCTGAAACGCGGTGCCCTCGAAGGCCCAGCGGCCAACTGGCTCAACCTGGTCCACCCCTTCGACGTCGAGCGCTACTCGGCGGCCCTCGACACGGTCATCGAGGAGCGCCGTGGCCGCATCGTGCACGATTTTCGCCTGCGCTCCACTGCCGGCCCGTACTATTGGTATCGCCTGAAGGCGCGACCTGTGATCGGTTCCGACGGAGAGGTGATCCGGATCGTCGGCACGATCAGCGATGTCACTGAGGTGAAGACGGCGGAGGAACGCCTCCTTCACGATGCAGTGCATGACAGTCTGACAGGCCTGCCGAACCGCGAACTCTTCTACGACCGCCTCGATGCAGGACTGGCGTTCGCCAGCCAGGATCCCCGACTTCGGCCGACGACGATCGTCCTCGACATCGACCGGTTCAAGGCCATCAACGACGCCATCGGTCTGTCGGCCGGTGACTCGATCCTGCTGACGCTGTCGCGCAGGCTCGGACGCCTCCTCCGACCGCAGGATACCCTGGCACGCGTGGCCGGCGATGAGTTCGCCCTGATCCTGATCTCGGAGCGGGAGCCGGATCGCATCCTCGCCTTCGCGGAAATGATCCGCAAAGCGATCGCGACGCCGATCACCTATGCGGATCGCGAAATCTTCCTGACGGTCTCTGTTGGTCTTGCCCTCTACGAGGGTGGGGCGAACCTGAAACGGGAAGAGGTGTTCAAGAACGCCGAAATGGCGATGATCCAGGCCAAGCGCGGCGGTGGGGATCGCACGGAGGTGTTCCGTGCCACCATGCGCAACGAGCGTGGCGACCGCATGATGCTGGAGGCTGATCTGCGCCGGGCGCTGGATCGCAACGAGATGAAGGTGTTGTTCCAGCCGATCGTCCGCCTGGAGGACCGCACCGTCGCCGGCTTCGAGACCCTCCTGCGCTGGGACCATCCGAAGCTCGGCCGTATCGGTCCCGCGACCTTCCTGCCGATCGCGGAAGAGAGCGGCTTCATCGTCAATTTGGGTATCTTTGCCCTGGAGCGGACCGCCCTCGAGCTGGCGGCCTGGCAGCGCTCCCTCGACGTGGAACCGCCGATCTTCGCTTCCGTCAACATCTCCTCGCGGCAGCTCCTGCGCCACGATCTCCTGCATGACGTAAAGACGATCCTGGCCCGATCCGGCGTCATCCCCGGCTCACTGAAGCTGGAGATGACCGAGAGCCTGGTCATGGAGAATCCGGAATACGCAGCGCAGATGCTTCACCGCATCCACGACCTTGGCGCGGGCCTGTCCCTGGACAATTTCGGGACCGGCTACTCGGCCCTCTCCTACCTTCAGCGCTTCCCCTTCGACACGATCAAGATCGATCAGTCCTTCGTACGCCAGATCGCGACGGGCCAGACCGCCATTCTGCGATCGATCGTCAAGATGGCTCAGGAACTCGGACTGTCGATCATCGCCGAAGGCGCCGAGTCGGAAGTCGACACCCAAATTCTGTTCGAATTGGGCTGTGAATATGCTCAGGGTTTCGCCTTCGGCGAACCGATGTCGATGCTTCAAGCTCGGCAGTTGCTTGGTGCGGCGCCTGAAGCTGCCTGAGTGAAATCAGGCAGATGCGGGCAAACCAACGCATCGGGTTAAACCTCCCTTAACCATGATCCGCCATCCTCAGCTTCGAGTTGATGTGCGGGCGGCAAGGTGCGACGCGCCGGCCGAGGGAGATGGGGTCATGGCGCAGGCTGCGTTGCGAATCGTGGACGACGAGATCGACACCGGCCTCGTCCGACGCTTGATGGCGCGCCCACTTCGCGCGGTGCCCGACGTCGCGGCACCCCCCGAGGCCCCGGCTTCCGCACCGGTCGCGATCGCGACGACGGTTACGGCCGCGGCAGGTGAGGTATCGCGGCTCAAGGCCGAGGTCATGGTTATGAAAGCCGTGCTTGGGGCCGAGCGTCGCGAGGCCGAACGGCTCCGCGCCTGCATCAGCCGGATCGACGGCGCCGAGCCGCTGTCACCCGAGGCACAGGCGGTCCGTGACCGTTGGGCCGCCCTTGTCGATCACCTGCTCAACGAACCGCGCTGAGGCGAGGGTTCGCCCGGCGAGCCTTATGCGACGCGCCCACCCCATTCCCCGCACCTGAAGGACGACCATGAGCGCCCGCTGCTCGCTCGTCGTCAACGGCAAGTCCGTGCGCGTTTCCACCGGCGACACCCCGCTGGAAGCCGCTCTCGCCGATGGGATGATCGCTGCCACCCCCGGAGCCGGTGGCCAGGGCATCGGCCCTGCCCCACGTCGGGCTCAAACTCGCGCGCATCGCGGTGAGGCCATCAAGCTCTCACTACCTCGCGCGGCTGCCATCGAGCCGCCCGCTCGCCTCGTGCTGCCGAGCCGGCCTACCGCCGTACAAAAGCGGACCGGTACGGTCACCGAGATCACCGCCCTCGGTTCACATACCTTTCAGGTCGTCGTCACGATCACCCGTCGGCTCGCCCTGGAGCCGGGTCACGGGGTCGACGTCACCTTCGAGAATTTCGCGCCCGTCACCTTGAGCCCAACCCTGCGCGTCGACGGATCGGCCGAGCTCAACGAACTGGTGTTCCATCTGCGGCAGGATCGCGACGGATTCGGTCTTGGGCACGAATTGGTAGACGCTCTCGCTTGCGACCACCCGGTGAAGGTGAAAGGCCCTGTCGGCCGCGGCTACTACCGCGCCGGGGGCGGACGCCTCGTTCTTGTTGCGTCAGAGACCGGCTTCGCACCAATCTGGTCCATCGCCCATGCAGCGCGCTACATCGAACCGGCCCGCGAAATCATCCTGGTGGTGGGTGCGCGCAATCCCCTTGATCTCTACATGCGACCGGCCCTGGATTGGCTGCGCGCGACCGGCGTGACCCGAATCGTCACAGTATCGGATCGTGCCCGCCAGCGCCCGCCCGAAGTTCGTCCCGGTCCACTCACCGCTCACCTGCCGTCGCTGCGCAGCACAGATGTGGTTCACGTTGCCGGGGACGCCTCGACGGTCGGGGCCGTCGAGGTGCTCGCTGCGACGACCGGTGCCCGGTGCCATCCGATCCTGATCGACGCCGGCATCTGACCCGGTATTTGTCCAGGCTGAGGCGATCGAACGAAATGAGCTGCATCCCCCGGGAATGCAGCTCATTTGTTTTTCAAGATTGCGGCCGTGACCTGCCCGGTTCCCATCTTGAGAACCGGGCAGACTGGGCGGATCAGCCGAGCCGAACCCGCCAGATTTCCTCGGCATATTCCCGCATGGAACGATCGGAGGAGAACCACGCCATCCGGGCGGTGTTGAGGATGGCCGTCCGCCACCAGGTCTTCGGATCACTCCAAGCCCGATCCACCGAGCGCTGCACGCGCCAGTAATCGTCGAAGTCGACGGTGAGAAGATAACGGTCGTTGTGGCGCAGGTCGTCGACGATCGGTCGGAAGCGGTCCGGCTCCTCGGGCGAAAAGCCTCCAGCCTCGATGAGGTCGAGAGCGGCTTTCAGGCGGGGCGAAGCGCCGATGGCGACCTCGGCGTAGTTCGGCTCGGCCATCCGCGCCTGCACTCCGGCCGCATCCAGGCCGAAGATGAAGATGTTGTCCGCGCCGACATGGTCACGGATCTCAATATTGGCACCATCAAGAGTGCCGATGGTCAGCGCGCCGTTGAGGGCGAGCTTCATGTTCCCGGTGCCGGAGGCCTCCATGCCGGCTGTGGAGATCTGCTCGGAGAGGTCAGCGGCGGGGATGATCGCCTCCGCCAAGCTGACCGAGTAGTTCGGCAGGAAGACCACCTTCAGGCGGCCCGCCACGTCCGGATCGGCGTTGACCACCTTGGCGACGTCGCAGGCGAGTTTGATGATGAGCTTGGCCTGGACGTAGCTTGGCGCCGCCTTGCCGCCAAAAATCTTCACGCGTGGCGTCCAAGCGGCCTTCGGATCAGCCTTGATTGCCTGATACAGGGCAACGGTCTCGATCACGTTGAGGAGCTGGCGTTTGTATTCGTGAATGCGCTTGATCTGGACGTCGAACAGGGCAGACGGATCGACCGTGATACCGGTGCGATCGGCCACCACCTGCGCGAGAGCCGCCTTCCGCGCACGGCGCATGGCCGCGTAGCGGGACTGGAAGTTCGCGTCGGACGCGACGTCGGCCAAGCCGGCGAGCCGTTCCGGCGTATCGAGCACTTCCGGTCCGACCGCCTCGACGGCAAGGGCGGTGAGCTCCGGATTGGCGTTGTGGAGCCAGCGCCGGAAGGTGATGCCATTGGTCTTGTTCACGATCTTGTCGGTGTCGAGGGCGTGGAGCTCCTTGAACACCGTCGAGCGCATCAGATCGGTATGCAGGGCGGAAACGCCGTTGACCCTGCGCGCCCCCAGGAAAGCGAGATGGCCCATGCGGACCCGCTTGCCGTGGGTCTCGTCGATGAGCGACACGGCGGCGAGCTTCTCGGCGGAACCCCGGCCCTGCTTGCCCTGCTCTTCGAGGTGCATCCAGTTGATCAGGTAGATGATCTGCATGTGCCGCGGCAGCACGCGCTCCATCAGCTCGACCGGCCAGGTCTCCAGCGCCTCCGGCAGGAGCGTATGGTTCGTGTAGCCGAGGGTATGCGTGGTGACGTGCCAGGCATCCTCCCAGTTGAACCCGTGATCCTCGAGGAGAAGGCGCATGAGTTCCGGCACGGCGATAGCGGGATGCGTATCGTTGAGCTGGATCGCGGCATGGTCGGGCAGCGAGCGCAGATCGCCGCGCTCGGCCGCATGCCGGCGCACCAGATCCTGCAGCGACGCCGAGGTGAAGAAGTATTCCTGCCTAAGGCGCAGCTCCTGGCCCTCGGCGGACGAGTCGCTCGGGTAGAGTACGCGGGAGATCGCCTCGGCACGGGCACGCCCCGCGACGGCGCCCACATGATCGCCGCCATTGAACCGGGCCAGATCGACAGGCACCTGGGCCTCGGCCTTCCAGAGGCGCAGCGTATTCACATGGCGTCCCCGCCAACCGACCACCGGCACGTCATGGGCCACCGCCCGAACCGTTTCGGCCGGATGCCAATGGCGGCGGATCACGCCGTCAGAGACCGCCGACATCGTGACATGGCCACCGAAGCCGATGGTGTAGGTCGCGTCGGGCCGCGGAAATTCCCACGGGTTACCCTCCGCGAGCCAGGTCTCCGGGGCTTCCTTTTGCCAACCGTCCTCCAGGAACTGCCGAAAGAGGCCGTGATCGTAGCGAATGCCATAGCCGATAGCGGGAATCGATAGGCTCGCCATGCTTTCCATAAAGCAGGCGGCGAGGCGCCCGAGGCCGCCATTGCCCAGCGCAGCATCCGGCTCCGCCGCTTCCACGTCGCCGAGCTGCACGCCAAGTTCGCGCAGGGCCGCGCGGGTGGTCTCGACAAGGCCGAGATTGTTCATGGCATCGGAGAGGAGACGACCGATGAGGAACTCCAGGGACAGGTAATAGACCCGCTTGTTCGGGATCGACCCGTCGGCATCGTGGCAAGCATCGACGACCCGGTCGCGCAGGGCGAGTGCCGTCGCGGCGAACCAGTCGCGCTCACGTGCGGTCGAAGGCGTTTTTCCAATGGCGTAGACCAGCTTGGCCAGGATGGCCTCCCGCAGGTCCGCCACCGCATCGCCGGATGCCTTGCGCACCGGTCGGGTGCGTTCTTGCGCCATCGGCGAAGGCGATCGCTGAGCCACGTCCGAGGCCTCCGAGGAAACGGTGGCGTCCGAATTGTCTCGTCCGATGAGTTTGTCTTTCAGCACGTGTCAGTCCCCCTCTCGGCCGTGAAACTTGGACGCCGCTGACGGGATGACAACCCTGGGGCTATCATGCGCTCGGGCATTCCTGTTCTGCGTTCGGCCTCGTCCCCTCGCCTCGTCTCACGGACCGGTGCCGTATGGGCTGCACCGGACCCGCGATCGTCCTCTGGTCTGGTATCCGATCGTCGCGCCGGAGCCGTTTTCCCGCACTCCACCCATCCTGAGAATTCGGTACCCCTTTAGGATGCGGAGCATTGCTTGTGCGAACGTGCCCTGTGGGGCCGCGATCGAGACCACAGTCCTGCACCAGCGATCAAACCTGCGTCACGGTGTCCGACAGTCCCAGCCAAACCGTGCGGGAATGAGACCACACCACGTTCGAATATTGTCTGAACGCCCTCCGGATCGAACGGGTCGCGCAGGGTCGCGTCTACGGCTAGGGTCCGGCCCGGACGCGATCGGGACGCGTCGCCGGAGGATTGCATGGCGGATACGGTCTGGTGGAAGAGCGGCACCGTCTATCAGGTCTACCCGCGCTCCTTCCAGGATAGCGACGGGGATGGAATCGGGGACCTGCGCGGCATCACCCGCCGCCTCGACTACCTCGCCTGGCTCGGCGTCGACGCCGTCTGGATCTCGCCGTTCTATCCCTCTCCGATGGCGGATTTCGGTTACGACGTCGCGGATTACTGCGGCGTCGACCCGCTGTTCGGAACACTGGAGGATTTCGACGCCCTGGTGGCGGAAGCCCATTTCAGGCGGCTCAGGGTGATCCTCGATTTCGTCCCGAACCACACCTCGATCGCCCATCCGTGGTTCGCGGACAGCCGCAGCGCACGCACGAGCGCCAAGCGGGACTGGTATATCTGGCGCGATCCCGCCCCCGATGGAGGCCCGCCGAACAACTGGATCAGCAATTTCGGCGGCCCTGCCTGGACCCTCGACGAAGCGACCGGGCAATACTACTACCATGCCTTCCTGCGCGAGCAGCCGGACCTGAACTGGCGCAACCCGAGCGTTCGCGCGGCGATGCACGACGTACTTCGCTTCTGGCTTGACCGCGGCGTGGACGGCTTCCGCGTCGATGTGATCTGGCACCTGATGAAGGATGAGGGATTCCGCGACAATCCCGAGAATCCGGGGTTCAGCTCCGGACAGGCTGAGATCAATCGATTCGCCCAGGTCTACTCCGCCGATCGTCCGGAGATCTTCGATGTCATCGCCGAGATGCGGGCCGTGCTGGCGCCCTACGGTGAGCGCGTTCTGATCGGCGAGATCTACCTGCCCGTCGAGCGCCTCGTAGCCTATTACGGTGCCGATCTGGCAGGCGTCGATCTGCCCTTCAACTTCCAGCTTATCCAGACGCCCTGGAACGCCCGCTCGGTGGCCGAGCTCGTAATCGCCTACGAGAACGCCCTCCCCCCTGGCGGTTGGCCAAACTGGGTGCTCGGCAACCATGACCAGTCCAGGATCGCGGCACGGGTCGGCGCCGCGCAGGCCGGCATCGCGGCGATGCTTTTGCTGACCCTGCGCGGCACGCCCACCCTTTATTACGGCGACGAGATCGGTCTCGCCCACGTGACCATTCCACCGGACCGCGTCCAGGATCCCTGGGAGCGCAACGAGCCGGGCCATGGCCGCGACCCGGAACGCACGCCGATGCAGTGGGACGACTCGTTCCACGCTGGTTTCAGTGCAGGAGAGCCCTGGCTCCCGTTGAGCCCGGATGCGGCAACCCGGAACGTCGAGTGCCAGTGCGATGATGCCCGATCGCTTCTCACCCTCTATCGCCGCCTCCTGCGCCTGCGCCGGGATCATACCGCCCTCTCGACCGGAGGATTTCGCAGCCTTCCCTCCTCAACGGCGTTCGTCTTTGCCTATGAGCGGCACGACGGTGATGCGACGCTCCGCATATTGCTGAACTTCAGTGCATCGCGGCAAACCATCATCGATACCGCCGAAGACGGTAGCACCTGGGCCATTCTCCTTTCGACGCGCCCGGACCGGCCCATTAGCCGGTCCGATGACGCTATGGTCCTCGAAGCCGATGAGGGTTTGATCCTGCTCCGGGACCCTGCCGGGGCTTACCCCCGACATCACGTCACCGTGTAAAACGCGGGCACATTCGTCGCAAAACGAGAAAGTTCCTGAACGTGGCTTGAATTGTGCAACGCAACGGAACAATAGCCATCACGCTGCGTTCACGAGGTCGACGTCGATGCTGGGCTCTCGCTCTCTGTTCCCGCCCACCGCACGACGCGGGAACGAATTCATGAGCGTGGCGGACCAGCAAGACCCCATCGACCTCCACCACAGCCCCAGATCCCGTCATCAACTCCAGCCCCGTATCCTCTTCGCCACGCCGGAGATGGCCGACTTCGTGAAGACGGGCGGCCTCGGGGAAGTCGCAGGCTCCCTTCCGCGGGCCCTGCGCAGGCATTACGATGTCCGCGTCGTGATTCCGGGATATCGACAGGTCATCGAGCAGTTCGATCACATTCCGGTCGTCGCACAGTTGCCGGCCCAGGCCGGCATTCCACCCAGCGATCTCGGACTCGTGGAGACCAGCGACGGGCTCAAAGTCTATGTCATCCTCAACGCAGACCTCTATCAGCGGGATGGGACGCCCTACGGCAACGCTCAGGGCGACTTCGGGGACAATGACATCCGTTTCGCCCGCCTGAGCCTCGCGGCCGCGGAAATCGCGCGCGGTATCGACCCGACCTGGGCCGCGGATCTGCTACACCTGAACGACTGGCAAGCAGCCCTTGCCCCCGCCTACCTCGCATGGAGCGGGTTGCGGGTGCCGAGCATCCTCACGGTGCACAATCTCGCCTATCAGGGCGTCTTCCCGCGTGAGGCCCTCGGGCGTCTCGGCATCCCCGAGGATGCCTTCCGGATGGATGGCGTCGAGTTCTACGGGCAGCTCTCCTTTCTCAAGGCAGGGCTCTATTACGCCTCGCACGTCACGACCGTCAGCGAGACCTACGCCCGGGAAATCATCACGCCGGAATCGGGCTGCGGCCTCGACGGCCTTCTGCGAACTCGAGCCGCGCAAGGTCGTCTCGCCGGCATCCTTAATGGCATTGACGAGAGCTGGGACTCCCGCACCGACCCGCATCTCGCCGCCCGCTTCGAGATCGACGACTGGAAGGGCAAGCGCGCCAACGCCGAGACCGTCCGCCGACAGTTCGGTCTGGCCGTGTCGCGCGGCCCCCTCTTTGCCGTTGTCTCCCGCCTCGTGCACCAGAAGGGCATCGATCTCAGCATCGGCGCGGCCGAGTCGATCGTAGCCGAGGGCGGCCAGTTGGTGGTGATCGGTCAGGGCGAGGGTCGGTTCGAGGGCGCGCTGCGCGACCTTGCCCGCCGTTACCCCTCCTCCGTCGGCGTGCATGTCGGATTCGAGGAGCGCGATGCCCGCCGCATGTTCGCGGGGAGCGACTTTCTGCTGATGCCGTCCCGCTTCGAGCCCTGCGGCCTCGCCCAGATGTACGCCCAGCGTTTCGGGTCCCTGCCGATCGTTCACCGCACCGGCGGCCTCGCCGACACGGTCGAGGACGGCGTCACCGGCTTCACTTTCGGTGAGGCTTCCGCGCGGGGCTTTTCCGGCGCCATCCGGCGCGCTTTCGACACCTTCGCGCAAAAGAAGCGGCTGAACGCGATGCGTCGCCACGCCATGTCGCGTTCGTTCGGTTGGGATCAGGCCGCGATGAACTACGCCTCTCTCTACGCTCGTGCCTTCGGCAATACGGCCGGTCTGCGCCTGCGCGCCGCCTGATCTCGGCACGTCCACATCAATGAAACGAACACAGCCGGCGGGGACACCCGCCGGCTGTGTTCGTGTCTGGGCGTCCCATCCCGAAGGGCGGGACGCGCGGCATACGCTCTTATCCCTCTCGGATAAAGATCGTCGTCGCGAGGGGCGGAATCGTCAGGGACACGGAATAGGGCTGGCCGTGGCTCGGCACGGCTTCGGCCTGAACGCCGCCCATGTTGCCGACGTTCGAACCGCCGTAACGCTCCGCATCCGAGTTGATCGCTTCTCGATAGAAGCCCTCGGCGGGAACGCCGACCCGGTATCCCTCGCGCGGCACTGGCGTGAAGTTGGACACCACGACCGCAATCTCATTGGGCTCGCGGCCTTTCCGGGCCCAGGCGATGACGCTGTTGTCCTGATCGTCCGACACCAGCCACTGGAAGCCACCGGCCTCGGTGTCCCGGCTATGGAGGGCCGGCGTCGCCGTGTAGAGGTGGTTCAGGTCGCGGATCAAATCCTTGACGCCCTGGTGCAGCCCGTCTTCCAACAGGTGCCAATCGAGGCTCTGGTTGTGGTTCCACTCCTTCTCCTGGCCGAACTCGCAGCCCATGAAGAGCAGCTTCTTTCCAGGATGGCCCCACATGAAGCCGTAGTAGGCGCGAAGGTTCGCGAATTTCTGCCAGCGGTCGCCCGGCATCTTGCCGAGGAGCGAACCCTTCCCGTGCACCACCTCGTCGTGGGACAGCGGCAGGATGAAGTTTTCCGAGAAGGCATAGAGAAGACCGAAGGTCAGGTCGTGGTGGTGGTAGCGCCGGTGGATCGTCTCCTTCGAGACGAAGTTCAGGGTGTCGTGCATCCACCCCATGTTCCACTTGAACCCGAAGCCGAGCCCCCCCGTATAGGTCGGGTGCGAGACGCCCGGCCAGGAGGTGGACTCCTCAGCCACCGTCAGAGTGCCGGGTGCATGGGCGTAGGTTGCCTCGTTGGTCTTGCGCAGGAACTCGATGGCGTCGAGATTCTCGTTGCCACCGTAGCGGTTCGGAATCCACTCGCCCTGACGACGGGAGTAGTCGAGGTAAAGCATCGATGCGACGGCATCCACGCGCAGGCCATCGAGGTGGTAATGCTCGAGCCAGAACCGTGCATTGGCGGCCAGGAAGCTGGATACTTCCGTCCGGCCGAAATTGTAGATGTAGGTGCCCCAATCCTGGTGAAAGCCCTGCCTTGGGTCGGCGTGCTCGTAGAGGTGCGTACCGTCGAACTGGCCCAGGCCATGTGCATCGAGGGGGAAGTGGCCCGGGACCCAGTCGAGCATGACGCCGATCCCGGCCGCGTGGGCCGCATCCACGAAGGCGGCGAAGTCGTCCGGCGTACCGAAGCGACTCGTCGGCGCGAACAACGACACGGGCTGGTAACCCCATGATCCGTCGAAGGGGTACTCCGTGATCGGCAGCATCTCGATATGGGTGAAGCCCATTTCCTTTACGTAGGGAATCAGGCGTTCACCCAGTTCCTGGTAGGTCAGGTAACGGTTACCCTCCTCGGCGACGCGTGCCCAGGAACCGAGATGAACCTCGTAGATCGAGATGGGGATATGGCGCGGATCCTTCGCCCCACGCGTCGCCATCCACTTCTCGTCGTGCCACGCAGGATCGTTCGTACCCTGGAGAACCGAGGCAGTCTCGGGCGGCTTCTGGGCCGCGAAGGCGACGGGATCGGCCTTGAGGGGCAGGAGCGATCCATCGGCGCCACGGATCTCGTACTTGTAGTGCGCACCGGCCTTCAGGCCGGGGATGAACAGCTCCCAGATCCCGCCATTCTGCCAGAGCCGCATGGGATGCCGACGGCCATCCCAGTTGTTGAAGTCGCCAACGACGCTCACACGGCGGGCATTCGGTGCCCAGACCGCGAAGCGGAACCCATCGATGCCGTCGACGGGGCGATGCTGCGCACCGAGGATGCGGTAGGTGACGTTGCTGCCGACCTCGCGCAGGTTGTCGATGTCCTCCTGGCGCAGGGAGGAACCGAATCCATAGGGGTCATGGCGCGAGCGCTCCAAGCCATCCCAGGTCTCGACGGACAGTTCATAGAGCGGGCGCCCCTCGCTCGGCAGGGGTGCAATGAAGAAGCCGTCCGGGTGCTTGCGCTCGAATGGGATGCGCCGGCCGCCCACGAGGAGGCTGGCGGATTTTGCCTCGGGCAGGACGGCACGGATCTCCCACTGACCCGGACCGACCTGATGGGGGCCCAGCACCGAGAACGGATCGCCATGGTTCGCCGCCATGATGGCGGCGATCGCGTCCGGGTGGAGAGAACCGGTCTCGGGCGCCGCCGCCTGCGGCGCCCGGGTGGCAACGGGCGCAACGTCCGCCGATTTTGAGGTGCCGGACGCTTGGTCCGTCCTGCTCGCGAACGTCTCGTCGATGCCCATCATTCAAACGCCTTTCTTGATCTCGTCCAGAATGTTGAGAACCCCACGGGCGGGGATTTCGATCCAGTCCGGACGGTTGTTGGCTTCGTAATCGACCTCGTAGAGCGCCTTCGTCAGAAGGGAGAGTTTGAGGAGGCGGCTCTCGGTCTCGGGATCGGTCACGGCGGCCCGGCTCACCGAGACGGCCTCGCGGTAACCGTCGAGGAAGGCGGCATCGATCATACCGCGCCAGGCGATCGAGGCCCGACGGGCCCGCTCCTCGGAATCCGAGAAGCGGGCTGCGATTCCGCGAGTCACCGTCTCGGCGCCGTACGCGAAGGAGCGCAGCATGCCGGCGACGTCGCGCAGGGGCGTCGATTTGATCCGGCGCTCGTCGGCCGGCCGCGAAGGTTCGCCCTCGAAGTCGACGATGATGAGATCGGCCTCGGCCGCCAGCACCTGTCCGAGGTGATAGTCACCGTGGATGCGGGTTTTCATGGCCCCCTGAGGTGCCTTGGCGGTGAGGGTCTCGATCGCCGCCTCGACCTCATGGCGGCGACCCGCCAACTCGGTGCTCGCCGCGTTGGAGGCGCGGCCCGCGAGGCCGTCGAGACCGCGGAAGGCCCGCTCCGCCTGGCGGCGGGTGTCGTCGCCGAGGGCGTAGAGGTCGGCGTGGTCGAAGGGCTCGGCCGCGAAGGCCGGGTCGTCGGTCTCGACCGCGAACGCGTTGTGCATCTCGGCCGTGCGGCGACCGAGCAGGATTGCCCAGCGCAGATGTGTCTCGAAGGCCTCGGCCGGGGACGGCGCTTCGCTCTCCGGAGCCAGCACTACGGTATCGAAGTCGCGGCGCAGGCCTTCCAGCATGAGCGTCCAGGCGTCGCCCTGGTTCGGCACGAATTTCTGCAGCACTGCGAGCGCCGTGCGGGTACCCCTTGCGTCGACGTGCTCGAGAACGCCGAGGAGCGCCGGCGTGTTATGGAAATGCGCGGTCTCGGTGAGGAAGCGACCGACCTCGATCTCCGGATGGATTCCGGTCTGCAGGCGGCGCAGGAGCTTGAGCATCATCTTCGATCCGATGGCAATCGAGGTGTTGCTCTGCTCGGCGTTGAGCGACCGGACTTCGCCGGCCTCGACGGTGACGTCGCTCTCGAAGGCGGAGGTGGTCGAGAACACGAGGCGCCCGGTCTCGGTGGGGATCTCGCGACCCTCGCGCATGCTCTCGATCATCGCGACCGCGAAGCTCGGCGAAGCCGCCGCGCCGAGCAGCAGGCCGGTGCGCGGACCGCGGCGTACGCGGGCCACGGCGTGCTGAAGCATCGCCTCGTCCTCGCGGCCCTCATCGACGGCCACTGGTACGAAGTAGTCCTGCCGCTCGCCGGTGGAGAGGTGGACCGCGACGCGGGGCAGAAGAAACTTCGCCTCGCCGGTGCTGTCCTTCAGCGCCGCGCTGTCGGTGACCTGCACCGACTTGATGCGCGAGCCCTTGGCGGCGAACCAACGGCGGGTGGCGATGAAGCGCGGAGCGACGGTCCGTTCGAACGCCGTGCGCTCGCGCCCGGCCATCAGGGTCTCGATGCCGCCGGTAAGAACGAGGGTGAAGAGTTCCGGCAGTTCCGGCTGCGGGCCGATGCTCCCGGCGTTCGCCGCGCTGAGGGAGAACCAGTAGAAGCCGTAGGACGGCAGGGTGAGCAGATAGGGTAGTTCGCCGATGGCCGGGAACTCCGAACCGCCGGTCAACTCGATCGGCACAGCGCTGCGGAGTTCCGACAGGTCGAGCTGCACCGCCTGCGGCGCCCGCGACAGGTTGGCGACGCAGAGGACGCGCTCGCCCTCGAACTCGCGAATCCAGGCCAGGACCTTGCGGTTCGAGGGATACAGGAACTGCATGCCGCCGCGGCCCAAAGCCACCGAATTGTTGCGGATCGCGATCATCCGACGCGTCCAGTTCAGCAGGCTGGTCTGCGACTGGGTCTGTGCCTCGACGTTGATCGCGTCGAAACCGTAGATCGGGTCCTGCACGGAAGGCAGGAACAGCTTCTGCGGGTTCGCCCGCGAGAAGCCGCCGTTGCGGTCCGGCGACCACTGCATGGGCGTGCGGACGCCGTCGCGGTCACCGAGGTAGATGTTGTCGCCCATGCCGATCTCGTCGCCGTAATAGAGCACCGGCGTACCGGGCATCGACAGGACGAGGGACTTCATCAGCTCGATCTTGCGGCGGTCGTTCTCCAGCAGGGGTGCGAGGCGGCGCCGGATGCCGAGGTTGATGCGGGCGCGTCGCTCGGCGGCGTAGAACGACCAGAGGTAGTCGCGCTCCTCGGCCGTGACCATTTCGAGGGTCAGCTCGTCGTGGTTTCGCAGGAAGATCGCCCACTGACAGCCCTCGGGGATCTCCGGCGTCTGGCGCATGATGTCTGTGATCGGATGCCGGTCCTCCCGGGCGATCGCCATGTACATGCGCGGCATCAGCGGAAAGTGGAATGCCATGTGGCACTCGTCGCCGTCGCCGAAATACTGCGCGGTCTCCTCGGGCCACTGGTTGGCCTCGGCGAGCAGCATGCGGTCGGGATAGCTCGCGTCGAGCGCGGTGCGGATGGCCTTGATGACCGTGTGGGTCTCGGGAAGGTTCTCGCAGTTCGTGCCATCCCGCTCGATCAGGTAGGGGATCGCGTCGAGGCGCAGGCCGTCCACGCCCATGTCCAGCCAGTAGCGCATGACCTCGATGACCGCCTCGAGCACAGCCGGGTTGTCGAAGTTCAGGTCCGGCTGGTGGCTGTAGAAGCGGTGCCAGAAGTACTGCTTCGCGACCGGGTCCCAGGTCCAGTTCGAGACCTCGGTGTCGAGGAAGATGATGCGCGTGTCCGAGTACGGCGTGTCGGTGTCCGACCAGACGTAGAAGTCGCGCTCCGGCGAACCGGCCGGGGCCTCGCGGGCCCGCTGGAACCAGGGGTGCTGGTCCGAGGTGTGGTTGATGACGAGCTCGGTGATCACCCGCAGGCCGCGCTCGTGCGCGGCGTCCACGAACTTCCGGAACTCCTCCATCGTCCCGTAGGAGGGATTCACCTCGCGATAGTCGCCAATGTCGTAACCGTCATCACGCAGGGGCGACGGATAGAACGGCATCAGCCAGATGGCCGTGACACCGAGGTCGCGGACATAGTCGAGCTTCTGCGTCAGGCCCTCGAAATCGCCGATCCCGTCGTTGTTGGAGTCGAAGAACGACTTGACGTGGATCTGGTAGATGATGGCGTCACGGTACCATTGCGGATCGCTGCGATCGATCATCGCGTCGTTGCCTCATGCGTCGAGTTCAAGGGCGTGTCCGGGGCATCCGCACCACTCTCAGCGGTGAGACTGGCGAGCGCGGCGTCCGTCGGCGGGGTAGGCGCCGACAATCGGGCGACACGACGACGGCCCGTCTGGGCCGCCGGGTTTTTTGCTGACACGGGCACGCGGCTTACGCAACCCGGCTCGGGGCGCGAAGGCGCCAGATCACCGCCGAGCGCTCTGCGGGATCAAGGGCGATCCGGTGCGATTTCCCACGCAGCGCGAACTTGTAGCCGAGGAGCAGATCCTCGACCTCGACCGCGCCGTCATCGGGCTGTCCGAGCAGCCAGAGCGGCACCTCGTAGGTGCATTCCTGACGGTTGCGCGGGTCGAGGTTGACCAGCACAAAGATGCAGTTGTCCCCGTTCGGCGTCACCTTGGCGTAGCCGATGATCTGGTCGTTGTAGGCGCCGGTGAAGACGACGTTGCGGAAGTCCCATAGGGCCGGGTTGTCGCGCCGGATCTGATTCAGCTTGATGATGTGGTCGCGGATGTTGCCGGGGCGGTGGTAGTCCCAGGCCTTCAGCTCGTACTTCTCGGAGTTGAGGTATTCCTCCTTGCCTGGGTAGGGCTCGGCCTCGCACATCTCGAAACCGTTGTAGATGCCCCAGACGCTCGACAGCGTGGCGGCGAGGGTCGCACGTACGACGAAGCCCGCCCGTCCACTGGTCTGCAGGTAGATCGGATTGATGTCCGGCGTGTTGGCAAAGAAGTTAGGGCGATAATATTCGCCCATCTCTCCGGCTAGCTCGGTCGAATAAGCAATCAGATCCTGCTTGGTGTCGCGCCAGGTGAAGTAAGTGTAGCTCTGCTGATAGCCGGCCTTGGCAAGCTTCTTCATCATCTTCGGCCGGGTGAAGGCCTCCGCGAGGAAAATCACGTCCGGGTAGCGGGCATTCACCTCGGCGATCATCCACTCCCAGAACGGGATCGGCTTCGTATGCGGGTTGTCGACGCGGAAGATCCGGGCGCCGAGCTCGGCCCAGCCCATGACGATGTCGCGCAGCTCAATCCAAAGTGACGGCAGCGCGCCACCGTAGAAGTGGACGTTGGAGATGTCCTCGTACTTCTTGGGCGGATTCTCGGCGAACTTCAGCGTGCCGTCGGGGCGCCACTCGAACCATTCGGGGTGGTTCTTGATCCAGGGATGGTCGGGCGAGCACTGGATCGCAAAGTCGAGGGCGATCTCCATCCCGTAGGCGTGGCTCGCCGCCACGAGGCGGCGGAAGTCGTCGAGGGTGCCGAGATCCGGGTGCACGGCCTCGTGCCCGCCCTCTTCGGAGCCGACCGCGTAGACCGAGCCCACATCCCCGGGCAGGGCCTTGAGGGTGTTGTTCTTGCCCTTGCGGTTGGTCTTTCCGACGGGGTGGATCGGCGTGAAGTACAGCACGTCGAAGCCGAGTTCGCGGATCTCCGGCAAGCGTCGGATCACGTCGTCGAAGGTGCCATGGCGGTCGACGTCCATCGACTGGGAGCGCGGGAAAACTTCGTACCAAGCCGAGAATCGAGCGGCGAGGCGGTCGGCGATCACCGGCACCTTCACGGGATAGCGCGAGAGGTTGTTGCGCGGGGCATGCCGACGGATCAGGTGCGCGTTGGCTGGCGCAAGCATGAGGTCGAGCTGCGCCGACGAGCCAGTCGGCTGCGCTGCGAGTTCGCGCACGAGCGCCTTCAGTCGGTCGCCATCCGGGCCCTCGGCGTTCTCCACCGCGCCCGTCACGAAGTCCACGCCCTCGATGGTCTCCAGACGGACGTCGACCCCGGCGTCGCGCTTCTTCAGGGTGTCGCGGACCCAGGACGAATAGCCATCTCGCCAGGCCTGGATCGTGAACTCGTAGCGGGCGTTGCGAAGGAGCGGGAAGTGGCCGCCCCAGCGATCGTTGTCCACGAAGACCATGCGGTCGGCCCGCCATTCGGTCTCGCCGACCACACGCGAGAGAATCTCGGCGTCGATGATCTCGTGGCCGTCGCTGAAGATGTCGGCGGTGACGTGGACGCTCTCGCCGACGACGCGTTTGACCGCCGACCGACCGCCGTCGAGTTCCGGCATCACCGCCTCGATCACCACCCGTCCCTCACCGGTGGGCGTGCTCGGCTTCGGCTCAACCTGTACGTCCGCGCGCTCCGCGGCGAGAATGCGGACTTCTCCCGACGCCAGAGTCAGGGCGACGCCCGGGCGAAAATCGATGGGCTCCGCCTCGGGGGTCCGATCGATGAAATCGCCGAGCATGCCACCGGTCCGGGCCAGCAGGACACCGGGCTCCACCGGCACCGGAGCCTCCGTCGGATTGTACAGGACCAGCGTGGCGCTGCGCGCGGAGGCGCCATGTCCGGTGTCGAAGCGCAGCAGAGCCGCGTAGGGCGCGTCCGGCGAGGAGATGCGCGCCTGGGCGCCCTCGACGTTGGCAGCCGGAAGTTCGGCCCGCAGTGCGTTGATCGCTGCGATCGAAGCCGAGATGTCGATTCCGGTGTTCGATTCCCGCGCTTCCGGCGTCGTGTCGACCACGTGCAGGGCACGCTGGTAGCCCCATTCGTACCCGATCGGCATCAGCACACCGGCCGAGAAGAACGCCGACAGGGCATAGCGCGCCGTGAGATGACGGGCGATGGCCGCCGCGTCGCCGTCGAGGTCAGCCGCCAAGCGGGCCATGTCGTGGTTCTCGGGGAAAGCGATCGAGGGCGCGATGACGCGCAGGCGCTCGTACTGGTCCAGCGCCCAGGAAGCCTTCAAGTCCCACCAGGCGAAACTGTTGAAGAGGTAATCGAACCCGGCGCCGGCGGTGGATTGCGCCTCCTCGAAGGTGCAGCCGAGTGTCTCGGCCGCGAACAGGCAATCCGGCTCCAGCGCCTTGGCAGCACCGATGAGGTCGCGCCACACCGTAGCCGGGACCTTGTAGGCGGCGTCGCAACGGAAGCCCTGGACGCCGAGATCCTGCAGCCGATTGACGTAGCCCGACCAGAAGGCGGTGAGTTCGCGACGCGCACTGTCCGAATGATAGTCGAGTTCGGCAAGATCGCCCCAGACCGTGCGTATCGACGGATCGTCGGGGTCGACCGCGTAGGGGCTCTCGATCTGGCCTTCGGCATCCCGCACAAACAGGTCCGGACGCTGGCTGGCAAGGGGGCCATCCATCGCGGTGTGGTTGATCACGAGGTCCGTCATCACGCTGAGACCGTGCGCCGCAGCAGCGGCGCAGAACCGACGGATCTGCTCGTCGTCCGAAGTTCCGTCCTGGTCGCGGAAGCGCTCGTCCAGACGGTCCGGATCGGCCACGGCGTAGAGGCTGCGCGACCCACCGGTCTGGTGGAAGGGATTGAGATAGACCCAGTTGAAACCGAGGGCGGCGATCCGAGGCAGTTCGGCGGTCCAGGCGGACACCCGGCCGACGAGAAGCGGGAAGAGGTTGTAGATGCGGGGCCCCTCGGCCCGGGGCGCGAGGGCGGCGGGAAGCGGCACCTGACCGGCGGCGGTCCGCTGGGCGGCGGTCGTTGCGGGACTGGGTGCGTTCATGCGTGCTCCATTTCGTCTCTGCGTGCACGGCTCTGGACCCCGGCAGGGACCGCTTGAACCGGCGAGCGGCTGTCCCGAGAAGGCGAAGCCGTGACGGGGAAGGCCGATCCCTCCCCCGTGTCGATCGTGTCGGTGCGCCCTCGCCATGCGAGACGCGTTCGACGCGCCGTCAGCGGATCCGCTTCAAGACGGCATAGGGCAGACGCGCGAAGGCCCGTCCGAGTTCGATCCGGCCATCCTCGGCAGCAATCTCGTCGCCGGTGACGAGATCGATCCAGGCCGAGGCCGGCGTCACCGCCACGCCCGTGCCCGCAAAAGCCTCACTCGACCAGAGGTCCTCGCCGACGAGGCCCGAGACAAGGCGCGGGACCGCCACGACGAGATCGCCCTCACCCGTCGTCGCATCGGACCGTGTGAATGCGATGACATGCTCCGCCTGCGAACCGGACGCCGGAAGTGCCTGATAATCGGCGTCGGCGTAGAAGCTCGGGCGAGCGGCGCGGTCGGCCAGAAGCTTGGCAAGAGTCGCCTGCTTGACGCGCCCGTCCGTCCAGTGTGCCAGCAGATCGGCGGCGGGCAGGCCCTCCTCGAGCGCACGGGCCAGGGCCGGATAGTTCACGGGGCGCCGGTTGTCGGGATCGACGAACGAGAAATCCCAGAACTCGGTCCCCTGGTACGTATCGGGAAGGCCCGGCAGGGTCGCCTTCAGCACGGTTCGGCCAAGACCGGCAATCATGCCGAGATGGGCAAGGCGCTTCGCGAAGGGGCGCAGCTGAGCCAGGAACGCCGACCCCGGCGCGATGAGCTGAGCGAAGAGAGCGTGGACCGCGCCCTCGTAGTCCTCGTCGACGTTGACCCAGCTCGACCGGCGCTTCGATTCACGCAGGGCCTTCTCGGCATAGGCGTCGAGGCGATGACGGAAATCCTCGATCGCCATGGGATCGTCCGCGTCGAGAAGCTCCAGCGGCCACGCACCGAGGATGGCCTGGAAGAACATCCACTGGTCGTTGGCGTCCGGCACCGGCTCCTTGTCGATCACCGTCAGGTGAGGCTGGGCGAGGTTCGTCCAGGTCTCCCAGGCGGCGGCCCAATCCTGCGGGATTTCCGACAGGGCGAGCAGGCGGGAGCGGGCATCCTCACCGCGCTTGGTGTCGTGGGTCGCGGTTGTGATCATCGCGTTCGGCCAGTCGCGCGCCCGCGCCGCCTGGAGCGCATGGAAGTGCTCCGCGTCGAGGCCGTACTCGCCCGGATCGCCACCGACCTCGTTGAGGGCGAGGAGCTCCGCGAAACGGTAGAACAGCGTATCCTCAAGGCTCTTGGCCATCACCGGGCCAGTGAGCTGCTGGAAGCGGCGGCGAAAACGCAGGATCACCTCCGGGTCCGGCCTGCCCGGGCCCGTCACGTCGATGCGGCCGAGCATGGCGTCGGCGGCGAAGTCGTGCACGGAGCGGTCCGGCAGCGCGCTCCAGCGCTTGGCCTTCTTCACCGCCGTCTCGATGAGGCGGATATCCTCGTACTCGACATCACTCTCGTCGAGGTCGCCCGGCAGGTAGCTGCGATAGGTCGGGAAGCGGGCGATGGTCTCGATGAGCGCCCGCCGGATGGCGTTCACCGAGAAGTCACGAGTCCGCCGGTCGGCATCGGCCACCGCCTTCAGGTCGGAGGTCATCACCTCGAGCTCGGAGGCGAAGCTGATCTCCAGGATCTCGGCCTTGGCGGCCCGGAGCATGAACTTGTAGGGCTCGTCGAACTGCGTCCGGCTCTCGTAGAGCCGGCGGATCTCGGCGCGCTTGCCCTTATCGACGAGAATACCGTCGAGCTGGTTCAGGACGTCGTAGCCGGTGGTGCCCGCCACGGGCCAGGGCCGCAGGCGCTCGCCGGGTTCGAGGATCTTCTCCACCACCACGTAGAAGCCCGGGCCGATGGCGGCCTGAAGAGCGCGCGCGTAGCCAAGGGGATCGGCGAGCCCGTCGATGTGGTCGATGCGCAGCCCATCGATCCGCCCGGCCGCGATGTGGTGGAAGATCGTCTCGTGCGATCGCCGAAACACGTCGGACTGCTCGACGCGCAGGCCGGCGAGGCCGTTCACGTCGAAGAACCGGCGATAGTTGATGTCGCTCGCGGCGATCCGCCAATGGGCGAGGCGGTAGGATTGCTGCTCCAGCAGGCGGTGCAGCGGGCCAAAGCTGTCGGGGTGCCCCTTGGCGCCGTTGAGAAGCTTCAGCGTGCGGCCGATCGCGGCCGCGATGGCTGGCGAGGCCTCGACGGCCTCCACGAGGCGATCCTTCAATTCCTCGGCCTCAGCCGGGAAGGCGCGACGGCGCTCGTCGGTCGTTTCCTCGCCCATGAGGCGCAAGCGCTCGGAGATGCCCAAGACTTCCAGGGCAGCTGCGTCCTCGATGTCGCCGAGGGCCGCAAGCGAGCGGTTCAGGATCGTCGGATACTGCAACGGGCAGATCGGGAATTCGTGCTCGTAGTGCCAGATGCTAAAGGCCCCCTTCTCCGGGTCGAACTTCAGCGCCAAAGTCCCCTTTTCCAGGGCCTCGCCGTAGCGGTCGCCGAGGAAGGGCACCACAAGCTTGTTCTTGGCGCCGAGCCGTGACCAGTCGATGTCGAAGGCCTCGGCCGAGGGGGAGAGGCCACCCCATTCGAGCACGGAGAGCCACCAGGGATTGTCGGCGCCGCCCACGCCCATATGGTTCGGCACGATGTCGAGGAGGAGCTTGAGTCCGGCACCGTGCAGCGTGTCCGAGAAGCGGACGAAGTCCTCCTCGCCGCCGAGCTCCGGGTTGATCGTGGAGTGGTCGACGATGTCGTAGCCGTGCGTCGAGCCAGGCCGGGCCTTCTGGATCGGCGAGGCGTAAACGTGGCTGATGCCGAGCTTGGCAAGGTAGGGGACGATCTTCTCCGCATCCGCGAAGGTGAAATCCTTGTGGAACTGAAGGCGGTAGGTCGATCGGGGGGGAGCCGATGCGAGGCGCGCGGCGCCCGAGCGCGGCCCGCGATCCTCGGCGGCAAGGGAGGCGGCGAGCTTAGCGAGCGGCCCCCCTGGGGCGGCGATGCTCTCCAGGGTGCGATCGAGCTTACGCCGCCAGTTCGGATAGCCTTCCGTCGAGCCCGGGACGTTGGCTTGGGACAGCTCGGACACGACGTCTTCGTACTGGACCGCCGTCAGCATGGACGGCGCGCGCCCAAGATAACGGGCAGCAGCTTCGAACGGCGCGGCCTCGGGCGGATCATAGCTCGGCAGCAGCTGTTCAGCAGCGAGCGCCTCGGTGAGGCGGGCGCGCTCCTCGACGCGCTCGCGTCGCTCCGCATCGGCCCGCTCGGAATCGTAGAGTCCCAGCGCCTGACGTGTGTCGGTGTCGACGCCCCGCCACCATCCGACGAACGTCGGCAGGTCGTGCGTGGTGATGGCCGTGAGGGCATCGCGGGGATAGGCTGCCGGGGGCTTGAAGCGGGCGCCCTGCTCGCGCTCGAAGGCGAGGATCCGGTAGCTCAGGATGCCGGCCTGCATCAGGGCGTCTGAGAAGCCCTCCGGCGCAGTGCCAAGATCTTCCGCGATCACGAGGCACTTGGCGCGGTGGCTTTCCAGGCGCAGGACCGCGAGCATCGGCTCGAAAGGCATCGCGACGTAAGCCCCCTCCTTGGCAGAGCGGCCGACCGGGATCAGGAACAGGCGCGCAAGCTGGAAGGCGTGGTCGATCCGGATCGCGCCGGCGTGGCGCATGTTCGCCACCACCAGGGCGCGGAAGGCCGCGAGCCCGTCGCGCTCCATCTCCAGGGGATGGAAGGCTGGCAGGCCCCAATCCTGACCCTTCGGCGCCAGAAGATCCGGCGGTGCCCCGATGGAGACGCCGTTCGCGAACCGCTCGGGATGCGACCAGATCTCCGAGCCGCCGCGGTCGGCGCCGACGGCGAGATCGCGGTAGAGCCCGAGACGCATGCCGGTGGCGAGCGCGGTGTTGGATGCGTCCTCCAGTTGGCGATCCGCAAGGTACTGCAGCCAGATGTGGTAGGTCACGGTCTCGGCGTGGGCCTCGGCGAAGGCGCGCACGGCGGGCGTCCCGTTGCGGCGCATCTCTTCCGGCCAGTCACCGAGCCACTGGGCGCCCTGTGTCTGATAATGCTCGGCGAGCGCCTCGAAGGTGCCGTGGGCTTCGAGATCCGGGCCGCCGGCGGCCCGGAAGGCGGCAAAGCCCGCGTCCATCCCGTCGCGCGCCGCGGATTCCTGCCAGAGGGCCTGAAGCACCGGCGAGAGCACGGCCCAGATGCCAGCATGCTCGACGAGCTTGGCCTCGCGCAGGCTCTCCACGCGATCCGCCATGGAGGCGAGGAGAGCGGCCGCCTTCGAGCCGACGAAGCCCGGCAGGACACCGGGCTCGATGAACAGGGTCTCGAGAAAGAGCCGTGACGACGGCGAGTAGGGCGAGATCTTTGTGCGGTCGGTGGCGAACAGCGCGTGGACGGGGCTGAGGCCCAGGAAGGACGCACCGCGTAGGCCCGCAGCCCGCGCTGCCCGCCCCGCATCGGCGTAAGAGCCGATCCCGAGGTTGTCGGGTGAGCGCAGGCCATAGAGTTGTGCCGCGAGCCCCCAATCGCGGGCTCCCTCATCGGCGTAGGCCCGCGGGCGCCAACAGCGCTGCGGCGCCGAGATCACCCAAGCATCCGAGCGATGCTCACCAAGTGCGACGGAGAGGCGGTGATAGCCGGGAGTGAGTGGCGGCAACTCGAAGCTGGAGCCCGTGACCGCGACACGACCCTCGCGGTGATGTCCACGCTCGTCGACCAGACGCCAGGACAAGGTCCCGCCGGCGCCTGCCACTTGGATCGGGACACTCGTGGCGCGGCGGGCCTCGGCTGGCAGCAGCGGCGGGATCAACCCGCTCCGCACGGCCGAGACTTCGGAGAGGCTCGCGGCGATATCCGCATCGGTCTCGGCGGGATAGCCGAGGGCGGTGATCATCCCGCGCCGGACGTCAAGAGCGGTCTCCACCGGCTGCCCAAAGGCGTCGGTGTAGCCGGCGGCGACGCCAAGGAGGTCGGCGAGGCGTTCGAGGTCGCGGCTCATCAGTTCACACCCGTCAGGAAAACACCCGTCCAAGACGGAAGTACGATCGATCCGTTGCCCGACCCGCTCGACCAGATGACCTGACCGCTCCCACGCTCGACGGTAAAATCCTCGCTGCCGACATTGGCCACGAAGCGAAGCCAGCCGCCCGCGTAGGTCCAGGTGCAGTCGACGATGTCGGGCCGCGGGAGGGTCGTCTTCGCGCCGAGGTAGCGGGTCTTCGTCAGCGGCACCACGCTCTGATGACGGATCTGAAGCAGGTTGCGCGTATCGGCGAGCACCGCGCGGTGCGGAGCATCCGAGCGCTCGGACCAGTCGATCCGCGAATCCGTAAACGTCTTCGCTTCGGTGGGGTCTGGGATCACCGACGTGTCGTCGGCGAAGGCGGCGAAGCTCTTGAACTCCCGGCGGCGGCCCTCACGAACGGCCTTGTTCAATTCCCCGTCTGGCGCGAAATCGACGAAAAACAGGAACGGCGCGGTCGCCGACCACTCCTCGCCCATCCACAGCATCGGGATCTGCGGGCTCAGGATCAGCCCGGCCCGGGCAAGCGCAAGCTTCTGCGGATCGCAGAGGTCGCTCAGGCGCTCACCCAACGCCCGGTTTCCGACCTGATCGTGGTTCTGCAGGAAGGTGACGAAGGCCGAGGGCGGCAGGTGGGCTGAAGGCTCGCCGCGCGGATGGTTGTCGAGGGTCGGGAACGGCTCGCCCTGATAGGCGAAGCCTTCCGACAGGCAGCGAGCCAGATGCTGAACCGGCTTGTCGGCGAAGCTAGCATAGTATCCGGCATCCTCGCCGGTCAGCAGCACATGCCAGCAATGATGCAGATCGTCGGCCCATTGTGCGTTGTGCTGGATCGCCTCACCCTGCGGATCGCGCTCAAGCCAGCGGGCTTGGTTCGCTTCGTTCTCGAGAACAAGGTGAATGTGGCGGCCGGGCAGCCTTGCGCGGATCGTCTCAGCGAGTTCTCCAATGAAGTGCTTCTCGGAATCGTCGAGAATCGCATGGACCGCGTCGAAGCGCAGACCGTCGAAATGAAACTCCTCGAGCCAGTACAGGGAATTCTCGATGAAAAAGTCGCGGACAACGCGTCCGCTGGTCTCGCCGTCGAAATTGATTCCGGCGCCCCAGGGCGTCTGGTGTCGTTCGGTGAAGAAGGTCTTGGCGTAAGCGTTGAGGTAATTCCCAGCCGGGCCGAAATGGTTGTAGACGGCGTCGAGGAAAACCATCAACCCGAGGGCGTGCGCCTTGTCGATGAGGCGCTTCAGGTCGTCCGGTCGGCCGTAGACGCTGTCCGGCGCGTAGGGCAGCACCCCGTCGTAGCCCCAGTTGCGGGTGCCCTTGAAGTCGGCCAGCGGCAATAGTTCGATTGCCGTGATGCCGAGGTCGCGCAGATCCTCGAGCTTGCCCTCCAGCGCCGCGTAGGTGCCTTGCGGCGTTGCCGTCCCGACATGGAGTTCGTAGAGCACGACCTCCTCCCAGGGGCGTCCGGTCCAGGCGCTGTCGGTCCAATCGTAGGCGCGCGGATCGATCACCTCGCTGAAGCCGGAGACGTCGTCGGGCTGAAACCGCGATGCCGGATCCGGTACGACGAGATCGCCGTCGATGCGATAGCCGTAGCGCGCACCACCGCCGGCGTTCGGAACCGTGAGCCGGCGCCAGCCTGCACCGGCTTCCGGCATCGTATGGTCGGCCCCGTCGAGCACCAGGCTCACTTCCTGGGCCGTCGGCGCCCAGAAGGCGAAGCGAACCCCGTCCTTCGTCACTTCGCTGCCGAAAGCCATGCTGTGGGCGCGCCGCATCAAGCCACCATCTTCCGTCTCTCGCACGCTTCGGGGGGACATGAGCGTCCGTCGCACCTTGCAGAAGCCGGCGCGCACCGTGTTGTTCCCTGCGGGATCACCGTCGAGGTAAGGCGTGGCTCGGCAGCGACAACCACCGGCCGAAAGAGTTTTGTGCACCGCACCGGCTTCTCGGCGTCAATACGGGCACGGTCCGACATTTGCCTAATGCGCGACGGACACGCTCGCCCCTGCTCTGAGATCCGAAATGAAAGAAACTGTTGCAGTCCTGGTCCTGGCGAGGGCCAAGCTCAATTTCGCCCGGAACGGTCACGCAGAGCGATGATGGGACGCCGACGGCGCCGACGCCCACCCGACCTCCGAATGCGCTTTGCTACCGCTTTCGAATTCCGAACGCGAAGAGTTCCTCGAACAAGCGCGTCATGAGCTGTGCCATGAGGGATCGGCGGGATGAGCCCTCGTCCGAGCCCCGGCGACGATTTCGATCCGCCCTGCGCTTATCCCCGATAGGCCGAAGCCGGCCTCGCGCGCAGGACGTAAATTGCCTGCGCATCAAGGCGGATCCCGGCCCCTGGCGGAAACAGAGCCTGTCCGGCCGGTACCGCACCGGTCTGTTTGGTGGTGTCGAAAACGAGCGTCCAGGGGCCGCCGATGATCGGCGCCAGGGTGAAGTCGCAGGGCTCCTCAGCCGCGTTGACGAGGATCAGCAGGCGATCCGCCTGCGGTAGGTCATTCCCGATCTGCATGCCGAAGGCTTGCCGCTCGGAATCCGCCCAATCGCCATCTGCCATCTCAGTCCCGCCCGGGGCAAGCCAATGAACGTCCCGTAGAGGCCCGTCATCGACCAGTGCTCCAGTGAGATAGTCGCGCCGACGAAGGGCGGGCTGTTCGCGGCGAAGGCGTGTCAGGTTGCCGACGAAGGTCGTGAGGCTGAGATCGGGATCGTTCTCCCAGTCCATCCAGCTGGTTTGATTGTCCTGCGCGTAGGCATTGTTGTTGCCGCGTTGGCTGCGCGAGCGCTCATCGCCCATGAGCAGCATCGGCACGCCCTGCGCGAGGAACACTGTCGCCAGGAGATTGCGCTTCTGACGGGCCCGCAGGTTAAGGATGACTGGATCGGTGGTCTCGCCCTCGACGCCGTAATTACGCGAGAGATTGTGTCCATGGCCGTCGCGATTGTCCTCACCATTCGCGAGGTTGTGCTTCTCCTCGTAGGCTACGACGTCGGCCAGGGTGAAGCCATCATGAGAGGCGGCGAAGTTGATGCTCGACAGCGGCCACCGCCCGGAGGCCGCGAAGATTTCGCGTGAGCCGGAGAGACCCTGCGTGACCTTGGCCAGGGTGCCGCGATCGCCGCGCCAGAAGCCCCGGATGCTGTCGCGGAACTGATCGTTCCACTCGCTCCAGCCGCGGGGATAGCCTCCGAGCTGATACCCCCCTGCGCCGATGTCCCAGGGTTCGGCGATCATCTTCACCTGGGCGAGGACGGGATCCTGCGCGACGGCCTGAAAGAAGGCCGCCTTGGGGCTGAAATCATACGGGTTGCGACCGAGACTCGTCGCCAGATCGAAGCGGAAACCCGCGACGCCGTAGGCGGTCACCCAGTGCCGCAGGGAGTCGAGGACCATCTGCATGACGCGCGGATGGTCGAGGTCGAGGGTGTTGCCACAGCCGGTACAGTCGATTTCCTCGCGGCGATTGTCCGGTTTCAGCTTGTAATAACTGGCGTTGTCGATGCCGCGGAACGACAGGGTTGGTCCGGTGTGATCGGCCTCCGCCGTATGATTGTAGACGACGTCGAGGATCACTTCGATCTCGGCGGCGGCGAGCTCGCGGATAGCCGCCCGCAGGCCGCCGATGCCGGCCGGGCCGCGGTAGCGTGGATCGGCGGCGAAGTAGTTCAGGGGCGAGTAGCCCCAGAAATTCACGAGGTTCTTCTCGACGAGGAAACGGTCGTCGGCGAAGGATTGAATCGGTAGGAGCTCGATGGCGGTGACGCCGAGTTTCAGAAGATGCTCGATGATCGCCGGATGGGCGAGCGCCGCATAGGTCCCGCGTGCCGCCTCCGGCACGTCCGGATGGGTCTGCGTGAGTGCCTTGACGTGCGCCTCATAGATCACCGTCTGCGACAGCGGTCGTCGAACCGGGCTCACCGCGAGGTCGGGCACCTCCGGCGGCGCCACGATGCCACGTGGCATGAATGCGGCACTGTCGCGCCGGTCGATCTGGTCCGCGCGCTGGAGTCCGCGGCGGTGACCGTAGAGCGAATCATGCCAACGGATGCGGCCTTGAATGTCTCGGGCATAGGGGTCGAGCAGCAGTTTGGCTGGATTGAAGCGGTGGCCCTGAGCCGGATCCCAGGGACCGTGGACGCGGTAGCCATAGAGCTGGCCCGGGAATACGCCGCGCAGGTAACCGTGCCAGACGTCGTCGGTGCGACAGGGTAGCCGGATTCGACGAGTTTCGTGGCGCTCGCCAGGATCGAACAGGCACAGGTCGACGGCCGTGGCATTCTGCGAAAACAAGGCGAAGTTGACACCGCGCCCGTCGAAATGCGCGCCGAGCGGCGCCGGCACGCCGTCATCGACGCCGATCATGTGGTCAGTTGCGATCAAGAATCTGGTGTCGTCCCGGGTTTAGGCGTCGCCGGACGACGCCGACAGATCATTCCGCAGCGGCGGCGGTACGGGGCGGCTCACGCTCGATCGTTCGAAAGTTCTCGAGTTCCGCCATGAAATTACGCGCCCACCAGTCAACATCCTCGCGCGTCATACGCTCGACCATGGGCTTCCAGCGCTCGAGGCGCTCACCGCGTGGCATGTAGAGCGCGGTACGAATCGCCTCCGCGACTTCGAAGCGGTCATAGGGATTGACGAGAAGCGCCTCGGGCAACTGTCGGGCCGAGCCAGCGAATTTCGACAGCACAAGAACACCGGGATCCTCTTCCGTCTGCGCGACGACGTACTCCTTGGCGACAAGGTTCATCCCGTCGCGCATCGGCGTAACGAGACCGACGCGTGCAGCCCGATAGAGGCCGGCGAGGACAGGACGGGGATAGGCCTTGGTGACGTACTGGATCGGCGTCCAGTTCGGCTCGCCGAGTGTTCCGTTGATGTGTCCGACGGTCTCGTTCACCTCGCGGCTGAGGTCCTCGTATTCCGGAACTTCGGTCCGGGATTTCGGGGTGATCTGAAGATAGACCACGTTCCCGCGCTGGTCCGGGTTGGAGGCGAAGAAACGGTCCACCGCCTCCATCCGCTCCGGCACACCCTTGGAATAATCCAGGCGGTCGACGCCGATCAGCAGCTTGCGCGTCCGCAGGCCCGCCATCGTCTCGCGGACGGTACGGTTGGACCCGGCATTCTCGGCCGCTTCCTTGAATCCGGCCACATCGATCCCGATCGGGAAGCTGCGGATGCGCGTGCGGCGGCCGTCCACCATCAGGGAGCCACCGCCGAGGGGAATCGCTCGAAGTTCGTCGATGAGATTGCGTGTCAGGTTGTGGACGTCCGGATCGGTCTGCAGACCGATCAGATCGTAATCCGCGATGCCGCGCAGAAGATCGCCACTGGCGGGGAGCGTGTTGAACACGTCTGCCGCCGGCCACGGGATGTGATGGAAGTATCCGATCGGATTGGCGATCCCGAGCCCGCGAAGCTCGGAAGCCAGGGGCAACAGGTGGTAGTCGTGCACCCAAATGATGTCGTCGGGTTCGACGAGGTTCGCGAGAGCTCGGGCGAAGATGCGGTTCACACGCTGATAACCGGCATAATCGGAGCGCGAGAAGGCTCCAAGGCCGAGCCGGTAATGCATGATCGGCCAGAGGGCGCGGTTCGCGAAGCCGCTATAATACTCCCGATGGTCCTGCGGTGACAGATCGACCACGGCGTAACTGATATGCCCCCGATCGATCAGGGTCGGTTCGCTGGATGGATTCTCGACGACATTGCCGCTCCAGCCGAACCAGAGGCCTTCATAGGCGGTGAATGCCTCTTTGACGGCCACTGCGAGGCCACCTGCCGCAACGGCTTTTCCCCCTTCCTCGGGGATTGCAACGCGGTTCGATACGATGACGAGACGTGCCACGAAGCCGGCTCCGGTCCTCACGGGTCCCGCGCAGAATTGCGCGCGACCAGACTGATACATTGGGTGAACGCGCGGAAGCCGAGCGCGATCCGTCGGTGCAGCCAAGCGCGTTCGATGGACCCGGGTCAAGACCTGAATGCGTGGGGTTCACGGCAAACAAACCCACTTCAAAACCCGTCCTGTCTCATTCCGGCGCCCGGCGTTGCATCTCGCAGACATCGCCGAACACCCTACCGAACACCGCAACGCTCAAGCTTTCGCGCCTTGCTAGACCGCGGCTGAACGGAGCCTGACGCCGGTCGTCCCAGGCCTCGTCCGAGACGCGGTACCCCAAGGCGGAACCCTGTCTCTTCCGCTGCTGTTTAACCGTCGCAAATGCCGTTTCTTTTCAACTCGTGCCGAGGAGTATCACCGTGACCGCAAACCAACCCCCAGGCCCCATGGGCGCGGAGCCGGCGAACCAGGCGGCCGATTGGAAGGCTCTGCGCGGCGATGTCGAGGGGATCGCGGATGTTGCGGCGGAGCGTGGCCGCAGCTTCGTCGAAGCGGCTCGTTCGCACGCAACCGACTACATCGACCAGCGCAAGGGCGACGCCGCGCGCTCCGTGACCGACCTCGCGACGTCCGTCCGGGAGTCCAGCAAGACCTTCGAGGCGCAGCCTAACATCAGGGCCTTCTTCGACAGTGCCGCCGATGGTCTCGAGCATCTCGGCACTTCAATCGAGGAACGCAGCTTCTCGGAATTCTACGAGGATGCAGAAGCGTTCGCACGGCGCGCTCCCGTGGCGGTTGCGGTCGCGACTTTCCTTACCGGCTTCGTGGTGGCCCGCTTCATCAAGTCGACGAGTGCCGCACCTCTGAACAGTACCCATCCGACCTCCCATCGCCTCTGAGGACCGTTCGATGACCACCGGTCCGCAATCCAGTATCCAGGGCCTGATCGGCGACGCCCTGCGGGAAACCAACGAACTTGCGCGGAAGGAGATTGCCCTCTTCCGCAATGAGATGACCAGCAACGTCCGAGCGCTGTTCATCGGCCTTGGGCTCCTCGTCGGCGCCGCCGTCTTCGGCGTCGTCGCTCTCTTCGTCCTCGTCGACGCCTTGGTGAAATGGCTTGCCACCATGGTTCACTCGGAGGCCCTCGCCGCCTTGATCGTCGGCGGCGTCCTCCTCGTCGTCGCTGTGGCGCTTGCCTTGATCGGGCGAAATGCCATGTCGCTCTCGACCCTCGCCCCCGTGCGCACGACCCGCCAAGTCCGCGAGGACGCCCGTACATTGTCTGAGAGGGTCTCGGGATGACCGAATCGTTGAACGATCTGGAGAAGGACATCGAGGCGAGCCGTGCCCGTCTCGACCAGACCATTGACCAAATCCAAGAGCGGCTTTCAGTCTCCAGCATCGTCGACGAGATGCTAGGCAACGCTCGGCGTACGCCGCTCAGCGGCGCCTATGATGGGGCTCTGGAGGCGGTGCGGCGCAATCCGGTTCCGGTGCTCCTTATCGCCGCCGGAGTCGGCTGGCTTATCCACCGCATGTCGACCAACCAGACGACGCCGGGAATCCGCCGGCGCGCGCGCCTCGCGGTCGACGGCCTTCCGGTGACGAAGACGGGCGCCGACCGCGTCTACGATCCGGATCTTCCGACGCAGCGTCCCGTCAACCATCTCGCCAGCGAAACCCAGATTTAGGCCCTCGCGGACAACCGCACGTGACCCGATCCAGCCCATGCGGCCTTCGGCGACTCTCAGGAGCAACCCATGAGTTCGACCCAGAAACCCGGTGACGAGCACCGCTCGCTCCCCGACGATATCGCTCTCGCCGCCGGAATGCCGCGCGGCCATCAGGCCGAAGGCTCCCTGCACGATGTGCCGAGCCCGGGCTCCCACCACTCCGGCACCGAGGCACACAGCATCTACACGACGGAGGGCAGCCATGGTTCCTCGACCACCGACGAGGTGAAGGCCCGCGCCAGCGACCTCCGCGACCGCGCGGCTGAGACCGCAGGCGACGTCCGCGACCGCGTTTCCGACACGGTTCAGGACCTGCGTGAACGGGCTTCGGATGTTTACGACGACGCCCGAGGCTGGGCATCGGACACCCGCCAGGAGGGGCGCCGCCGCATCAACGATCTCAGCGAGCGCAGCAGTGCGCGTCTCCAGGATGGCCGCTCGGCCGTCGAGGACTTCGTATCTGAAAACCCACTCCTCGTTGGCGTCGTTGGACTCGCGGCCGGTCTCCTCATCGGCGCCCTGCTTCCACGGACCCGCACCGAGGACGAGAATGTCGGTCCCTGGGCGGACGAAGTGCGTGACCAGGGCCTTCGCTACGCCCGCGACGTTACCCATCGCGGACGGGACTTCGTCGCGAGCGCCCTCGATCCAGAGAACCTGAACACCGCCGTTCAACGGGCCGCTGGCAACGAGCAGCCGGAGACCGGCGCTCCCGCACAAGCTCGGTCACCGTCCTCCGCGCCCAAGGCGCATTGATCGATCACGCGGATCTTTCGCGTCAGGCACGAAAGGGGCGGCACACAATCGTGCCGCCCCTTTCCACATCGAGAATTTCGAACGACTCGACGACGCGGAGCCCCGCCGGTATCGCAGAGCCATGAAGATTGCCGACTGCGAGATCCTAATTTTGCCGGGCTATGCCGGCTCTGAAGACGAGCATTGGCAGGCTCGCTGGGCCGATCGGCTTTCCACGGGTCGAATCGTTGTACAAGACGACTGGCATCACCCTGATGCTCAAGCTTGGCGCGCGCGGATCGTCGGGGCTGTGAACGGCGCGACCCGCCCCGTGATCCTGATCGCGCACAGCCTCGGCGTTGTGGCCGCGGTGCAGGCCGCCTCGGACTTCGCGCCGGGCGTTGTGCGTGGTGCGCTTCTCGTCGCCTTCCCGGACGTGGAGACGACGCCGAACCTGCCTGCCAGCGTCACCGCCTTCGCACCGGTGCCGCGCTCTCCCTTGCCCTTCCCGTCCCTGGTGGTCGCCAGCCGCAACGATCCCTATTGCAGCTACGCCCGTGCCGAGGACTTCGCTTATGCCTGGGGTGCCGTCGTGGTCGATGCGGGGGAGGCCGGGCACATCAACGTGGCGAGCGGGCACGGTCCCTGGCCGGAAGGCCTGATGCGCCTCGCCGGCTTCATGAAGACCCTGTAGCGATCAGCCCTTCGGCTCATCCGTCAGCGGCTTGAGCAGTTCGCCCGCCACGTCCGAAAGTCGCGGCGGCGCCTCACGCACGAACGGCAGCGGGCGGCAGACTGCCAGCGCGGCAAGGCCGAAGCGAGCCGTCATTAGGCCGTTAAGGACACCCTCGCCCAGCTTCGCCGAGACGCGGGCGGCAAGGCCGAGGCCGAGCACCTGCTGGATCATACTCTCGCCGACCGCCATGCCCCCCGTCACGGTGAGATGGGCGAAAGCGGCACGCGCCAAGCGCAGGAAACCGAAAAAGCCCGGGCGTCCGCCATAGATCGTGGCGATCCGGCGCAACAGGCGCACGGCGGCAAAGATCACGAAGGCGACGTCGACAATGGCACGTGGGCTCAGGGCGGTCACCGCCGACACCTGCTTGGCCGAGGCCGCGATGGCGTTGCGAGCCTGGCGATCGAGGGGCGCGAGCAACTCGTGCTCGGCGAGGCCGATGCGGTCGTCCACATCGAGGATCGCGTCGCCGAGGGTGGCGAGACGAGCACGGCCCGCCGCCAACGCGGTACGCTCGGCGTAGAGACCCGTCAGGTCACGCACAACGGCCTGCGCGGCGGAATGGTCGCGGGTGGCAATCGCCTCGATCGCCCTGGCGCGGACCCGCTCGATCTGGCGCTCGCGCCAGATCCCCGACAACTCCCGGGCGACGAGGGCCAGGAATGCGACTGCCGCGACGGCCAGCAGGACCAGGGCGACGGTGCCGAGCCAGGGGGCGGCGCTGAACAGGTCTGCGATCAGGCGCTCCACCGACAACCCGACGCCGAGGGATACGAGACCTCCGAGAGCGATAAGAAGCAGGCTGAGCCACGGAGCGCGCGCCTTGGGGGCGACAGGCACCGCAACACCGTCGGCCGCATCGACGACCTCGAAGGGCTCCTCGACGATTCGGACATTGGCCGCCGCCGCGGGAGACGGCGCAATGCCGTCGGTGATCTCCTCGGATCCGCTCGGCGGAATGCGAAAGGCACGGGGGCGGTTGCTCGAGCTCATGACTGGGACATCCCGGAGGTCTTAGGCGAGTTTGTCGCCGATGAGGAACTGCATGGCGCGGTCGAGCCGGATCTGCGGCAGGTTACCAGGCCGGCCGAGGGCATCGGGTTTCACGAGGGGCGGTCGGAAGCGGGGAAACCGTAAGGACCCGGGAGGGACGGCTCCTTCCAATACCAATTCCGGGCGCTGCGGCAGCTCACCGGGGAAGATCGCCGCCTCGCTTAAGCCGTCGAAGATCTCGTCCCCGACGCGCTCGCCCGCTTCCGGCGTACCGGATACGGCACGGAGGATCTCGTCTCCGTCATGCACGGTGGTCTCACGCGTTGCCCGGACCGAAGCCAGGGCGACGGTGCCGACCCGTGCGCCCGCCGCCTCCGTCCGCCGCATCGCCCGCGAAACGAGCAGCCGTAGCAGGGCGTCGAGGCGATCGTGGCTCGTTTGGTGCAAATGGTCAGCCTTTGTGGCGGCGAACAGGATCCGCTCGGCGCGTGGCGCAAACAGCCGGGACAGAATCGTGTTGCGCCCGATGCGGAAGCTGAGAAGCACGGCATCGAGCGCCTCCTCGAGCTCGGCCAGCGCGGCCGGTCCGGCATCCACCGCCGCCAGGACATCGACGAGGACGATCTGCCGATCGACTCGCTGGAAGTGGTTGCGGAAGAACGGCTCGACGACCTTCGCCTTGTAGGCTTCGAAGCGGCGTTCCATCAGTCCGGCGAGACTGTCCGGCGCCAGGATCTCAGGCAGGTTGTCGAGAGGCGCGAAGGTCAGGGCCGGCGAGCCGGCGAGATCGCCAGGCATCAGGAAGCGTCCGGGCGGCGTGGTCGCCACGGCTTCGGGACCAGCGCGTAGGGCCGAGAGATAGGTCTTGAAACCGGTGCTGGCGCGCTCGGCCACCACTTCGTCAAGGGCGCCGTGCGGGTCGAGACCCCTCAGCATCTCGAGCCAGGGCGCGGCCATCGCTCCGCGGCCACTTCGGCGCGTGCCCGCGATGGTGGAGCGCGACCAGGCGGTGTAACTTTGATCGATCAGTGCGAGGTCGAGAAGCCACTCACCCGGATAGTCCACGACATCGAGCATCAATGTGCCCGGACCGGAGCGCCAGCCTCCGGATCTCTCATACTCGATGGCGAGGCGGAACTGGCTGATCCGGTCGGTCGAGCGTGGCCAGAGTCGCTGCTCGGTCAGGGCAGCGTAGTGGTCCTCATAGGGAAAGCGCGGAATGTCGTCGTCCGGCTGCGGCACGAGGCGCGCCCGGCGCAGGCGGCCCTCGTGGGCCGGCGCAAAGGCCGGAAGGGCATGGGCTTCGACGAGGTGATGGATCAGGGCCGTCGTGAAGACGGTCTTGCCCGATCGCGCGAGACCGGTGACGCCGAGCCGCAGGGTGGGCTGGATCAGCAGGTCGCTCGATGCCTCGGCGAAAGCCTTGACCGCGGAACCCGCACGCGCGGCGAAGCTGTTCATGGCAACCTTCTTATGGGGCGGGTTGGGGAAGGCGAGGCTGGACGCCGCAGCGATGTCGCTGAGGTGGCGCGACCACAACGCCGCTGCAAGACGTGCGGGTCAAGCCTCGCTGCTCAGGGTGCCGTGACCGGTGCGTTGGCGGCGGCGAGGGTGTTGGTATCGAGACGCTCAATGGCGGTCTCCACCAGGGCCGGGGCAGCGCGCAGGGCCCCGAGCTCCACGCTCGACATCGCCTGCATGACCGGGCGCAGGTTCGGCAATGGACGTCCGTCGGGTCCGAACAGCTCGAGGTCGTCTTCGACTTTCAGGCCGACGCTGGCGGCGATCCGCGTGGCATAGTTGCGGATGCGGGTCTCATCGTTGCCGCAGACCGGCGCCGGCACGCTCAGATCGAGAGGCGGCAGGCTCGACGTGCCCGCCGTAATCGCCGGCAGAGCGGCGGACTCCGCCACGAAACGCTCCTGCAGATGCGCCACCGACCCGGCTTTCGTAGGCGGCACACGCTGTTGAGCCGTCGATGCGGCGCTCAGAACAGCGCTCGGCTCGACGAGAAGCACGGATGGCCTGGCGATCATCGTCGAGGGCTTCACCAAAATTTCGGAAGGGCGGACCAGCAGTGCCGATTTCGATGGCGTCGCCGCTGCCAACTTCGTGGAAGCTGGACCTTTGGCTGTCTCGCGCACCGGGCTCGGACGCCCCCGTAGGCGCGCCAGGGGCGACCAAGGCTGAATCCGCAGAGGGCCGCCCCGTCCCACAATGGCCGCGCGGGAGATGCCGCCGCGCGAATGGCGAGCCAGGAAGCGGGCCCGGAGCGTGCCGCCGATCCCGCGGGGCGCGATCTCCGGAGAAATCCTCGTGCCTGTTCGACGGCTCGCGAGGGGTGCGACCGACCCGCCGATCCGGCACTCTGCGGGTGCCCAGCGCCGCACGATGGCGAGGGCCGACCGGCGGCCGAATTCGCGATAGTAGCGCCGAAGCAGCTGCGCCGCCGCATCGGCGCCATCGGCCGCGGTGGCGAATCCGGTATGACCCTCGCTGTCCGCGCCGATCTCCCCGTTCCAGCGGGCCTTCTTGATGCACCAGTAATTGTTCAGCTTGACGCAACGGGCGACGAAGGCCGGGGCGCCGGACGTGTAGCGGGCCACTAGAGCGAGTGAGGCGGGGCGCAGGCTTTCAGCTGCCTCATAGCGCCAGTTCGAGACGGCCCGGCCCTCGGATTCGAAGACCGGGAAGGGCGCAGAATTCCTTTCGGATGCCGCAGATGCCATCCGCCAGCGCGTCGCGTCCGGTCGAAGATCTTCGATCGTCGCCTCCAGGCGCGGCAGCAGCGTCGAGAGGACGAGGAGCGTGGTCAGGAGCACGGGATCTGCGAAGCTTGTTCGGGATCAGGGCAACGGCGTCCGGGCCAGAAGGGTTCAATCCGCGATGTCGATGTCCCTCGGGGCGACGAACCGCTCCAGCCGTCCCATCCCGGCAGCGACCGCATTCCAGGCGTCCCCGTCGAAATCCAGGACCACCACAGAAGCGGTGGGAAACTCCAGCGCCAGCCGCTTGCGTCCGTCCTTGTCGCCGGAGCCGGCCAGCCGCATCGCCAGATCCTGCAGGCCGGGATTGTGACCGATCATCAGGAGGCTCCCCACCATATTCGGCGTCGACCGCACGACGGCGAGCAAGGCCGTTTCCGGCGCCTCGTAAATCGATGGGACGATCTCGGCCTCGGGCCCCTGCAGGGCGCTCTGTATCGCATCCCAGGTCTCGCGGGTGCGCTGTGCCGGAGACACGACGACCGCCTCGGGAATCAAGCCTTCGGCCGAAAGGTACGCCCCCATCTGCGGGGCGGCGCGCTTGCCGCGGTTGTTCAGCGGGCGATCGAGATCGGCGATGCCGGGCGGACGGTCGGACTTGGCGTGACGCAGGAGGATCAGGCGACGCATGCGGGCTTGGACTTTCAGGTGAATCCGACGACGGGATGCGGGGTATAGGGCGCTTCGAGGGCACTCACCTCCTCGCTCGTAAGGTCGAGATCGAGAGCCGCGACGGCATCCGCGAGATGGCTCGGCTTTGACGCGCCGATGATCGGCGCGGTCACCACCGATTTCTGGAGCAACCAGGCCAGGGCGACCTGGGCGCGCGGCACGCCCCGCGTGGTGGCGATGGTCGAGACCTGAGCGACGATGGCCCGATCGGCCGCATCTGCGGAGGCGTAGAGATGCCGGCCGACCTCGTCGCTATCCTGACGCGCGCTGCGCACATCCCAGTCGCGGGTCAGCCGACCCCGGGCCAGAGGGCTCCAGGGCAGCACCGCGATGTCCTGATCCAGACAGAGCGGCAGCATCTCACGCTCCTCTTCCCGGTGCAGCAGGTTGTAGTGGTCCTGCATCGTGGCGAAGCGGGTCCAGCCGTAGCGGTCGGCCGTGAAGAGCGCCTTGGCGAACTGCCAAGCGTACATCGATGAGGCGCCGATGTAGCGGGCTTTTCCGGCCTTCACCACGTCGTGGAGCGCTTCCAGCGTGACCTCGATCGGCGTCCCGTAATCCCAGCGGTGGATCTGGAAGAGGTCGACATAGTCGGTGCCGAGGCGCTTGAGACTGGCATCGATGGAGGCGAAGATCGCCTTGCGCGAGAGTCCACCGGCATTGGGCTGGCTCTTCAGAGGAAAGAAACACTTGGTGGCGAGCACGACGGCGTCGCGGTCGGCATAGTCGTGCAGGGCGCGCCCGACGATCTCCTCACTGGTGCCGTCCGAATAGGCATTGGCGGTGTCGAAGAAGTTGATGCCGAGATCGAGCGCCCGCTTGATCATCGGCCGGCTCTCGTCCTCGCGCAGGGTCCAGGGATGGGGACCGCGCTCGGGAACCCCGTAGGTCATGCAGCCGAGGCAGAGAGGCGAGACGTCGAGGCCGGTGCGACCGAGCTTCTTCAGATTCATCGGAAGCGTTCCACTGGAGACGAACCTTGCGCGGGCCGCCCGATCTATCTGGGTTCCGCCGATGCGCCGGGCCAGGGGCCGACGCCCGATGGTGCGGCTTAGTTACCGCGCTGCTCGCGCCGCATGAGGAAGGCGAGCTTCTCGAACAGCCCGACATCCTGCTCGTTCTTCAGGAGCGCACCGTGCAGCGGCGGGATCAGCTTGCGGCCATCGCGCTCGCGCAGGGTCTCGGGCGCCACGTCTTCGGAGACGAGAAGCTTGAGCCAGTCGAGTAGCTCGGAGGTCGA
The DNA here is from genome assembly GCF_001422215.1 of Methylobacterium sp. Leaf89. Taxonomy (NCBI): domain Bacteria; kingdom Pseudomonadati; phylum Pseudomonadota; class Alphaproteobacteria; order Hyphomicrobiales; family Methylobacteriaceae; genus Methylobacterium; species Methylobacterium sp. Leaf89. Next base: position 103,659 of record NZ_LMML01000012.1, read on the forward strand.
GGGCTTCTTCTTCAGACCCGGGACCTCGCGGGTCTCGAGGAAGACGCGCAGGGCCTCCTCGACCAGACGGTGCTTGATACCCGGATAGTGTACCTCGACGATGGCCTTCAGGGTCTCGGCGTCGGGGAACTTGATGTAGTGGAAGAAGCAGCGCCGCAGGAAGGCGTCCGGCAGCTCCTTCTCGTTGTTCGAGGTGATGATGACGATCGGGCGCCGCTCGGCCCGAACCGTCTCGCCGGTTTCGTAGACGTGGAATTCCATCCGATCGAGTTCGGTCAGGAGGTCGTTCGGAAATTCGATGTCGGCCTTGTCGATCTCGTCGATGAGCAGCACCGGGCGCTCGGGGGCGGTGAAGGCCTCCCACAGCTTGCCGCGCCGGATGTAGTTGCCGATGTCCGAGACGCGCGGGTCGCCGAGCTGGCTGTCGCGCAGGCGCGAGACTGCGTCGTATTCGTAGAGGCCCTGCTGCGCCTTAGTGGTCGACTTGACGTTCCAGGTGAGGAGTGGCGCACCGAGGCCCTTAGCGATCTCCTCGGCCAGCACCGTCTTGCCGGTACCGGGTTCCCCCTTCACCAGCAGCGGTCGCTCCAGCACGATGGCGGCGTTCACCGCCGTGGTCAGGTCGGAGGTCGCGACGTAGTCGGCGGTACCGGTGAAGCGCATGGCGGAACTCGCGGGATGGGGACGCTGAGAAATCCGGGGTTAGAGCGCGGCCGGGATCCCCGCAAGGCACCGTCCGCGGCCGACGAAGACCGGTCGTGCTAGAGCGTCTTTCCGTCGTGCCAGACGCAGTTCGATGCCAGGATGCCGAGGTTGACGTCGGATTTCTGCGGTTGGGGCAGCGTCTTTCCGTCCATAGCGAGATCGATCTTGATCTCGACCTGCCCCTTCGCCTCGTTCTGGCGCCGGGAGAAGTAGCAGTATTGCTGGAACGGCTGGTCTTCGTTCGCACGAAAGTTCCAGCCGGTGACGATTTGGCCGTCCATGTAGGGCACCTGCTTGAACACGGTGAAGGTGGTGTTCACGGGGGCCTTCGAGGCCGGCGCGGCGTCGTTGCCGAGCTGCGCCTTCGTCGGAATCGGCGCTCCACCCGCCTTCGGCACCCCGCCCTCGAGCTTGAGGACGTTATCCGTCAGTGTGACCTCGCCCTTGGTCTTCAGGGTCACGTCGGACAGGGCCGCCTGCATCGCGGCCGCAATCTTCTCCGCCGCCGAATCGAACTGGTTCATGTAGGCATAGCCGTAGGACGCCGCGCCGAGTCCGGCGCCGGCGAGAAGCAGGAAGGCGCCTGCCCCGATGGAGCGGAACAGGAAAGCGCGCGCGGCGATGATGCGCGCCTCGGCCCGAAGGCGTCCGTTCACGCTCTGAGCGAGGACGACATTCTCAGGGGTGCCGGGGGTATGGATGCTCACGCGCCGGCTCCTGCGCTCGCGGCCTGTGCCGAGCCACGTCGATCGATCGGGATCACCGCGCCGCCGGCCGCGGCCGTTGCCGGAGCCGCGGGTGTCGCGGCGGCCGGCGCCTGGGCAGCGACGGAAGGCTCATCCGGCACGCCTCGAGGCTGGCTCAAGGCCATTTCCTGGCGCAGGGCGTCGGTGATCGAGTCGAGCATGTAGGGGGTCGCGGCCGGGTCGACGGTGGCACCGAGGTCATCCTCGTCCATGAAGGTCTTGCGCACCGACACGGCGCAGAGGGCGAGGATCGTCGACGCGAAAGCGGCACAGACCGCCGGCACGAACACGAAGATCCGCAGGAAGGCGTGGACCTGCGCCTCGCTCACGTCGATCGGGTCGACGCCGTAGACCATGGCGGTGAAGGAGTGCAGCTGCGAGCGGTTGACCGAGTTGCGATAGGCCTGCTCGGCGTCGGCGACCTTGCGCTCCGCCGCGCCCCGATCGAGGTCGCCGCGGGCCTTGCGTGCCTCTTCGAGCATCTTCGTCACGGCGCCCCGGTCGGAGCCGGCCTTCGCGACGCTCGCATTGAGGGTCGCCGTGCGCGGATCGGTGACGCACTTCATGTTCGAGTAGCGCTGACCACGGCTGTTAGTGCCGTAGACGCGTTCGCAGCGCTGCGCCGGCAAGCCGGCGAGCTGGCTGGCGTTCTCGGCAGCGCGCTTCTCGATCTGATCGAGCTCGGTCGTGTACTGCGCGACCCGCGCATCCGCCGTGGCGATGCGGTTGTCGATGGTGCCGCGATCGGCCTGTGCGTCCTTCAGGGCGGTCTTCGCCTTGGCGGCGTCCATCAGGCGCGGATGAAACATCATTTCGCCGAGCTGGGACACCGACTTGGTGGTAACGCCGGCCGCGAAGATGATGCCGACGATCGCCAGCGCGCGGATGAAATAAGAGCGCTGCGTGCGGGCCAGAATCCCGAGGGGGACGCGGCACAGCTCCACCGCCGCGTAGACCAGCGGGGCGAGGAGCATGAAGTAGAACGCCTGCGAGTCGCCGTCGCTGTAGACGCCAGCGAACAGCCACGCTCCCCAGAGCGAGGCACCGATGACCATGAACTCGACGAGATAGGCGATCGCGACGTAGCCCCACTTGATGCGGTAGCCCCTCTCGATATGTCGTTCGTGAGTCCAGCGGTCGGACTCCCGGCGCCAGTCTCGGGCTTCACGTTGCACGTCGCGGTTGGGCGGCGTCTTTCGCATGGGGCACTCGTGTCTCGAAACGCGACGCTGCGCGCTTAACCGTCCGTTAAGGCTTTGCCTTATGCGCATATTGTGCCGTTTTTGCGCCGCATCAGCGGTGCTGACCAGCACGGTCTCCCCATCCGAATGGTCGCAGCCGACCATTTTGTTGTTTCCGCGTGTGTGCGCTGTTGCGCCGGGATGGCCCCGGTGCCCATGGTCATAGACGGACTGGGCCGGGGCGCGCCCGTCCATTGCTCCGGCCGCTGGAGACATCCCCGACTGATGACGGACGTGCACGCCGGCTCCTACAAGGAAGCGATCCTATTCCTCGTCACCGCGGGCGTGGTGGTACCGTTGTTCCATCGGCTGCGCATCAGTCCGGTGCTGGGCTTCATCGGGGCGGGCGCACTCCTCGGTCCCTTCGGTCTCGGACGCTTCGCCGAGACGCACCACTGGGTCTCGACCTTCACCATCGCCAACCGGGCGGAGATCGCGCACCTCGCCGAGTTCGGCGTGATCTTCCTCATGTTCATGATCGGCGTCGAGCTCTCGTGGGAACGTCTGCGAACGCTCCGCCGCCTCGTCTTCGGCCTCGGCTCCATCCAGGTCCTTGCCTCCTCGGTCGTGATCGGCCTGATCCTCCTGTCCCTGTCAGTGCCGCTCGCCGCCGCGATCATCGTCGGACTGGCCCTCGCTCTGTCCTCGACCGCGATCGTGCTGCCGGTCCTGGCGGACCAGAAGCGACTGAATACCCCGGCGGGCCGCGCAAGCTTCGCGGTCTTGCTGTTCCAGGACCTCGCGGTGGCCCCGGTCCTGTTTGCCATCGCGGTGCTCGGCAGGAACGACGGCTCGGATGTGGGGGGCGCCCTCGCCCTCGCTCTCGGTCAGGCGGCTGTCGCCATCGTGGTAATCGTCGTGGTGGGACGCGTGGCGCTGCGGCCGCTGTTCCAGCTGGTGGCCCGAACGCGCTCGCCCGAGCTGTTCATGGCGGCCTGCCTCCTCGTCATCATCGGCACCGCCGTGACGGCCGCCGCCGCCGGGCTCTCGATGACCCTCGGCGCCTTCGTGGCCGGGCTGTTGCTGGCGGAGACCGAGTATCGCCGCGCGATCGAGGCGACGATCGACCCGTTCAAGGGCCTGCTGCTGGGGGTATTCTTCGTCTCCGTGGGCATGAATCTCGATCCAGCCCACCTCATGTCGGCCCCGGGCGCGGTGCTGGGGCTCGCCCTGGCCCTGATCCTCATCAAGGGCGCCGTCATCGTCATCGCCGCGCGTTTTCTGAAGCTGTCCCGGGCAGTGGCCGTCGAAGCAGCCCTTCTGCTGGGTCCCGGCGGCGAGTTCGCCTTCGTGCTGATCGGTGGCGCCTTGGCGGGCGGGCTCGTGCCCGAGGAGGTCGGGCAGGCCGCCCTGGTCGTGACCACGGTGACCATGATCGCGATCCCGGCCCTCGCAGTGCTGGCACGACGCCTCGGCAAGCGACTCTCGACCGCGCAGCTCGGCCGGGCGCGGGCCGAGCCGGTGCCGGATCGTCAGCAGAACCGGGTCATCATCGCGGGATACGGCCGCGTCGGGCGGCTCGTTGGCGAGATGCTGGTCCGACACAAGATCCCGTATCTCGCCCTCGACGCGGATGCGGCCCGAGTCTCGGAACATCGGCGTCTGGGTAATCCGGTCTACTTTGGGGATTCGGCCAATCCCGAGCTGCTGCGCCGCTGCGACATCGCCAATGCCCGGGCCCTCGTCGTTACCCTGGACAATCCCAGGGCCGTCGAGGCGGTGGTGGAAGCAGCCCGGGCCGAGCGGCGCGACATCACCATCGTGGCGCGGGCGCGCGATGCCCGACACGCCACCGCGCTCTACGAGATGGGCGTCGATGATGCGGTTCCCGAAACCATCGAGGCATCGCTCCAGCTCTCTGAAGCCGTCCTCGTCGATGTCGGCGTGCCGATGGGGCTCGTGATCGCTTCGATCCACGAACGACGCGACGAGTATCGGGCGATGCTGAAGCGGAAGGAGACCGAGGTCCGGCCGGCCTTTCGGGCTCGCCGCACCGTCGGCAAGGTCGTGGAAGTCCGGGACGCGACGCCTGCGGACGAGGCCAAACCGGTCAGCAAGACCGCCTGAGGAACGAACCCGAGCGCTTCAGAGCAGCCGGCCCTGGCCACGGGGGGGCATCACGGGCACGGACAGGGAGTTCGAAGCGGATGGTTTGGATGGACCGGGGACAGTGCCGCTCCGCCCGGCCTTGAGCCCCGGTGGCGGCTTCGGAGATGCCGGCTTGAGGGCATCGGGCGGCTTCGGCGTTCGGGGCTTGGCCCGACGGACGGACGAATGGGCTGCCGGATCCATGCCGGGCGCGTAGCTGCAGCGATAGACGATCTCGTCCGGCGGACCGAGGCCGGTGTCGAGCGGGATCGTCACCGTATCGTCGTTGAAGCGCCATTTGCGCGTGCCCTTGTCCCAGTAAAGCCAGATCGTCGTCGGATGCCCCTGGATCGAGAAGATCGCCGCCTTCTTGGAAACCGCCCGGATGGTGCGCGGCTCGTACATTCCCTTGGCCCGGTAGGCGTCCGCGAAGGAGGCGGGTTGCCGGTCGATGAAGGTGTTGCGCACCACCTGAATCGTCGCGCCCGGCTCCGAAAGGAACCGCTTGAAATCGCTCAACGAGCGCAACGCGAGCGCCATGTCGGTCACTCCCAACTCAACCCGAAGACCATGCGCCCTGACGACTTGCCCTGACTTGCACGAGACCGTGGGGCCAAGATGTTCGATTCAGATGACAAGTCCTGTTCGCTGGAATAACGTCCGCTTGGCACTATCAACAGAAATCCTGGGTTATACCCAGCTTAACGTATGTGACTCGGCCAGGCGTCGGGCGCGGGTCGGGTCTTGACCGCGACACCGGCTTCCCGCGTTGTCGCCCCATGCTGCTCCAGTTCTTCACCGCCCTGCGCGACGCCAAGGTCCCCGTCACGCTGCGGGAGTTCCTGACGCTCCTGGGTGCGCTCGACCGGGACCTCGCCGAGAAGCGGATCGAAGAGTTCTACCTCCTGGCCCGTACGGCCCTGGTAAAGGACGAGCGCAACCTCGACCGTTTCGACCGCGTGTTCGGTACCGTGTTCAAGGGCATCGAGACCCTGGGCGCGGCATCCGAACCGACGGCGATCCCGGAGGAATGGCTGCGCAAGCTCGCCGAGAAGTACCTCACCGATGCCGAGAAGGCGGAATTGCAGGCGCTCGGCTGGGACAATCTGTTCGAGACCCTGAAACAGCGCCTCGCCGAACAGCGCGAGCGCCACCAGGGCGGCAACAAGTGGATCGGCACCGGCGGCACCTCGCCGTTCGGGGCCTACGGCTACAATCCGGAGGGCATCCGGATCGGCCAGGACGGCAACCGCAACTTCCGCGCCGTGAAGGTCTGGGACAAGCGAGAATTCCGGGACCTTGACGACACGGTCGAGCTCGGCACCCGCAACATGCGGGTCGCTCTGCGACGCCTGCGCCGCTTCGCCCGCAGCGGCGCGGCGGACGAACTCGACCTCGACGGCACCATCCGCGAGACCGCCGCCAAGGGCTACCTCGACGTGAGGCTCCGGCCGGAGCGGCGCAATGCCGTGAAGGTCTTACTGTTCCTCGACGTGGGCGGCTCGATGGACTTCCACGTGGCTTTGGCCGAGGAGTTGTTCTCCGCTGCCCGCTCGGAGTTCAAGCACTTCGAGCACTTCTACTTCCACAACTGCCCCTATGAGCGCGTCTGGCGCGAGAACCGGCGCCGGCACGACGAGACACTGCCACTCCTCGACGTGCTGCGGACCTATCCGCCGGACTATCGCGTGGTGTTCGTCGGCGACGCCTCCATGAGCCCGTACGAGATCGCCATGGCGGGCGGATCGGTGGAGCACTGGAACGAGGAACCTGGCGAGGTCTGGCTGAACCGCATCCTCGAGCGGTTTCCGAAGACGGTCTGGCTGAACCCCGTTCCGGCGGAACACTGGGCCTACACCCAGTCGATCGGGATGATCCGCCGGCTGATGGGAGAGCGCATGTTCCCGCTCAACCTCGAAGGCATCGATGCGGCGATGCGGACTTTGGTCCGGTAAGTTACTCTACCGCCATCGGAAATCCGGCGCCGGGCTCGGGCGGCCTCGCGCGCTGGCGGGCTTCGAGCGCCCCTTCAGCCCTGACGCGCCGGCGTCGTGACGCTAAGCCCGTCCAGCTCCGGGGTGATGCGGATCTGGCAGCACAGCCGCGAGGTCGCGCGCACGTCGGAGGCGAAATCGAGCATGTCCTGCTCCATCGCCTCGGCGGGACCCACGACCTCGGCCCAGGCCGCATCGACGTAGACGTGGCAGGTGGCGCAGGCACAGGCGCCGCCGCATTCCGCATCGATCCCCGGTACGTTGTTGCGGATCGCCGCTTCCATCACGGTCGATCCCACGTCGCCCTCCACGGTCCTGGCCGTTCCGGCGTGGTCGACGTAGGTGATCTTGGGCATCGGGGGCTCCGGGCTCGGACAACGCGTAGTACGGCCGGTTGTGCGGCGCAGAGCCTGCCTTGAAGGGGCAGGCCTCCGAATGCAAGCGCGCTCGCCGACCGGGCGATGTTTCCTGCGCTTACGCCGCAGCGGCCGCGCCGTTCCATCGACGATCCGCGACGCGACGTCCGGGCCCGGTATTTCAGAGGGGTCGCGTCGAGGTCGCGAGGGTTTCGGCGATTGCGGCGGCGAGCGTTTCGGCGGGGACGTCCGTCCCACCGGCGCGCAGCGCGTCCTCGATCGCCCCCGAGATCCGGGCGACGCGGACCGCACCGATCCCGAGAGCCGAGCCCTTCAGGGTATGGGCGAGGTCGGCCCGCTCGGCCGGCTCCCGGTCCGGATCGACGATTCCCGGCAGGAGGCGGTGGCACTGGTCCGCGAAGAGCCCGAGGAGCTCCGCGGCCAGCGCGGCGTCGCCGAAGGTCTGGCGCGACAGGTGGTCGGCATCGAGGAGCACCGCCGCCGACGGGTCTGGGAAATCCGGTTCTCGCACTGCATCCTCGCGCGCCTGCGGCGGCGGCCATCCTGACTATCCACAGCTGAGCCCCGCCGTCGTTCGCTTCCGTCTACGCGTTGAGGCATCATGCAGAAAGACGACGGCGCGGTACCGGCCCTCGGCTTGGTAACCATTCCGTTAAGGTTTTTTGGGCGCTGCGGCCGGCTCGGGTATCCGAGCCCTGTGCCGAAGTCTAAAGTTCCTTGGTAAATTGGTAAAAGTAACCTTGATCGACGGGCGCGGCCGCCGATCGGGATACGCGTAACGAGGCGTTGAATGGCCACGGAAAAGAAGCTCAAGGACCCGGCCGAGGCGGCTCTGTCGGCGATCGAGCAGGCTCTCAACCTCGACGCTTTCGCTCAGGGCGACGAGGCATCCCGGGTGGAACCCCGCCTGCCGGATGTCGGCGACGGCGATCCCTTGCGCGATCCCAGCGGTCGCCTCGCGCCGCCCCGCCTCGACCTCGACCAGCCCCTCGCCTCGGACCTGCCGCCGCCGGACCGCAACCGGCCGCGCCGCGAGGGCGGCCTCCTGCCGCCCGACCGTTCCATGGTGGCCAACGACGATCGCCAGAACATCGGCATCCTGCAGCAGACCCTGCGCGTGCGCCCCTCGCGCACCCCCTACCTCATCGCCGCCGCGGCGGGCGCCCTCTGGATCGCCGGCCTCCTCGCCCTGGCCTGGGTGCAGTCCTCCGGCGACCTGCGCGGCTTCTTCCAGGGCCTGACCGCGCTTCAGGGCGCCGTGGCGGCGACCGCCCTCGTGGGCCCCGTGGTGCTGTTCGCCATCATGGGGATGCTCGCCGTGCGCGCCCAGGAGATGCGCCTCGTCGCCCGCGCCGTGGGCGAGGTGGCGATCCGTCTGGCCGAGCCCGAGAACTTCTCCACCGACGCGGTGCTCACCATGTCGCAGACCGTCCGGCGCGAGGTCGCGGCGGTGGGCGACGGCGTCGAGCGGGCCCTGGCCCGGGCGGGCGAGCTCGAGACCCTGGTGCGCGGCGAGATCGCGACCCTGGAGCGGGCCTATTCCGACAACGAGATCCGCATCCGCTCCCTCGTCGAGGAGCTCGTCGCCCAGCGCGAGTCGATCATCGCCAATGCGGAGCGCGTGCGCGGGGCCATCACGGGCACCCACCAGAGCCTGACGGCGGAGCTCGACGGCGCCGCCGAGCGCATCGTCTCCGCGGTGAACGGCGCCGGCGACCGGGTCACCAGCGCCCTCGACGCCCGCGGCGAGGCCATCACCTCGGCCCTCGGCGACCGCGGCGACGCGATCACCGCCGCCCTCGGCGAGGCCGGCGACCGGGTGGTCGAGCTGGTCTCCGGCCGCGGAGACGACCTCGTGCAGCGCCTCGCCTCCACCAGCGAGGGGGTGCGCGGCAGCCTCGCGGAGGTCGGCAGCGCCCTCACCCTGTCCCTGGAGACCCGGGCCGACGAGGTCACCCGGGCCTTCGAGCGCACCGGCGGCATCCTCACCACCACCCTGGCGGAGAATGCCGGGCAGGTGGCGCGGACCCTGGCCCAGACCGGTTCCGAGGTCATCGAGGCCCTGAACCGCCAGGGCGGCGAAGTCCGCCAGACCTTCGAACTGTCCGCGCGCGGCCTCGAAGAGGCCTTCCTGGCCCGCGGCTCCGAGCTGACGGCCCAGTTCTCCTCCACGGGCGGCGAGATCACCGCGCGCTTCGCCGAGACGGGCGATGCCCTGCGCGCCCACTTCGCCGAGACCGGCGCCGCCCTCACCCACGACATCTCCGTGCGCGGCGATGCCCTGCGCAGCGAGATCGAGACCGCCGGCACCGGCGTGTCCGCCCTCATCGAGGCCCGGGCCCGCGAGGCCCAGACGGGTCTGGCCGCCGCCGCCGGCAGCATCATCGAGACCTTCACGGCCCGCGCCGACGGCGTGCGGGAGGACCTCGTCCGCTCCGTCGACGGCATCGCCTCCGGCCTCGACACCCAGGGCGGCGCCCTGGCCGATCGCATCGAGACCGCCGCGGCCCGCCTGCACGAGACCATCACGGTCCACGGCTCGGAAGTCTCGAACCTGTTCGAGACCCGCGGCCGCGACACCCAGGCCGGCCTGGCGCTGGCCGCCAGCGCGATCATCGAGAGCTTCGGCGCCCGCGCGGACGCCCTCCGGGAGACCCTGATCGGCTCGGTGGAGGACGCGACGACCCGCCTCGACGAGCGCGGCGGCACCCTGGCCGAGCGCATCGAGGCCGCGGCCACCCGCCTGCGGGAGACGATCGACGTGCATGGCGGTTCGGTCTCCGAGCGCATCGACGCGTCGGGCCGCGAGGCACAGGCCGCCCTGGCCCTCGCCGCCAGCGCCATCGTGGAGACCTTCGGCAACCGGGCCGGCGGCGTGCGCGACGATCTCCTCCGCTCGGTGGAAGGCCTCGCCAACGGTCTGGACCAGCACGGCGCGGCCCTGGCCGAGCGCATCGAGACGGTGGCGAACCAGCTGCATCGGACCGTCACGGTCGAGGGCGCGACCCTGGAATCCACCCTCGGGGCGACCGGCGATCGCGTCGGCGAACTCGTGCGCCTGCGGACGCAGGAAGCCACGCAGACGCTCGAGGGCGCCCTGTCGGCCCTCGGCTACACCTTCGAGACCCGGGCCCTGGAGGCGGTGGACAGCCTGCGCGCCACGGCCGCGACCCTCGAATCCGAGATCGGCAACCGGACGTCCGAGGCCGCCGACACCTTCCGCCGCAGCGCGGAGGAGACCACCGTGGCCCTCGGCGCCAGCACCACCGAGGCCGCGCAGTCCCTGCGCCGCGCCTCCGCCAGCGCCACCGGCGAGCTGGAGGCCCGCACCGTCGAGGCGGTGCAGATCTTCGAGACCCGGCTGGCCGCCACGTCGGCCGATCTCGCGGCCCGGACCGCCGAGGCGGCCGAGCTCCTGCGCAACGCCGCCGACGGCCTCGGCGGCACGGTGGGCAGCAGGGCCAGCGCCTCCATCGAGGCCCTGCGCAGCACCCTGGATGCCGTCAACGACGAGCTGGCCCGGCGCGCCGAGGAGGCCGCCGGCACCATCGCCCGTGCGGCCGACGGCCTCGGCGGCGATCTCATCGCCCGCATCCGCGACGTCGAGACGGTCTTCGACAACCACGGCCGGACCCTGGGCAACCTCATCGCCTCCCAGGCGCAGGACGCCCAGACCCAGCTCGCCAATACCGGGCGCGACATCGTGCTGGCCGTCACCGCGCAGGGCGCGCGGGTGAACGACGCCCTCAACCAGACCGGCGCCAGCTTCGCCGACACCACCGAGACCCGCGTCCAGGCGATCGACCGCGTGCTCAACGACCGCCTCGCGACCCTCCAGGAGACCATCGCCCGCGGCGACATCCTGGCCGAGCGCATCGCCCGCGACACCGCCGCCCTCACGGAATCCGTGTCCGGTCGCCTCGAGGAGATGGACCGCGTCATCACGGTGCAGGGCAAGGTGGTGGCCGACAGCATCGCCGCCCGCACCCGGGAGGCCCAGGAAACCGTCGAGAGCCAGCTCGGCGCCCTCGAGGAGCGCTCCGCCCGTCGTTCGACCGAGATCGGCGAGACCTTCGCCAACCTGGTCGCCCAGATCGACGGCCATCTCGGCGGCCGCGCCACCGCCCTGAACGAAGCCCTGATCGTGCGGACCGCCGAGATGGCCCGCGTCATGGCCGAGGGCGGCCGCGACCTGGTCCAGGCCCTCGACACGCGGGCGGATACCATGGCCCTCGACATCGCCCAGCGCGGCGCCAGCCTCGGCGACGTCCTCGGCGAGCGCTCGGCGGACATCGCCCGCCGCCTCGACGAGCAGACCCTGGAGCTGTCCCGCCGCCTCGACGAGGGCGCCGGCCGCTTCGATGCCGGCGTGCTCGGTCGCCTGGAAGCGATCGGTACCGCCCTCGAGGAGCGCAGCCGCCTCATCGAGGAGTCGTTCGGAGCCCAGGCCTTCGAGGCGATCCGCCTGATCGAGAGCCGCACCCGCGCGGTGGACGAGGATCTGGCGACCCGCACCCGCGAGCTCGTCGACATGATCGTCGAGCGCACCGGGAGCGCCAACCAGGCCCTCGACACCCAGGCCGTGGCCATCCGCGAGGCGTTCTCGCAGCGCGCCGACGAGCTCGTCCGCCTCATCGATGCCCGCACCGCCGCGATGGGCACCGAGCTCGACGAGAAGGGGCGCGCCGTGTTCGGCGCCCTCGGCGGCCGCATCACCGAGCTCGCCCGGCTGTTCGACCTCGGCAGCAATTCCCTCGGCGCGGTGCTGGAGCAGCGCGGCGAGACGATCCTCGCTCGCCTGCGCGACATGGTCACGGAGGCCGATCGCCAGCTCAGCGAGGGCGAGGGCCGCCTCGGCACCACCCTCGACCGCCGGACCTCCGACATCAGCTCGCTCCTCGACGAGGGCGTGCGCACGGTCCACCAGCTGCTCGACGACCGCACGGGGGAGATCCGGGCGCTGCTCGACAACCACGCCAGCTCCCTGGGCTCCAACTTCAGCGACCGCATCGCGCCGCTGCACGACACGCTCGACCAGCGCGGCCGGGCGTTCGTGGACACCATCGCGGCCAGCCTCGGCAGTGCCGCCGAGGCGGTCGAGGCGCGGACGCAGGCCCTGGCCACCCTCTTCGACGAGCGCATCGAGCACCTCGACGAGGTGGTCGACCGTCGCGGCGGCAGCCTCGCGGACTCGGTCGAGGCCAGGACCCGCGCCCTCGCGGAGACCTTCGACCAGCGCATCGGTGTGCTCGACGAGCTCGTGGACACCCGCGGCAGGCGCCTTACCGAGACGCTGGGGGCTCAGGCCCAGAGCCTGGTCGAGCAGTTCGACCAGCGCCTCGGAAGCTTGGACGACGTGGTCGAGCGCCGGAGCGGCGAGATGGCCCAGGCCGTGGACGAGCGCACCCGCGCGCTCGCCAACCTGTTCGACCATCGCATCAACATCCTGGGCCAGCTCGTCGACCATCGCGGCGCGCAGCTGACCGAGACCCTCGAGGGCCGGACCGAGGCCCTGACGGCCCTCCTCGACCAGCGCATCGGCGCCCTCGACGCGATCGTCGACGGCCGCGGCAACCACCTGACCCAGTCGCTCGACGCCCGGGCCCAGGGCCTGCGCGGCCTGTTCGACGAAGTCCTGAGTGCCCTCGACGGCCTGATCGACGGCCGCGCCGAGGCCCTGACCGACCGGGTCGAGACCCAGACGCGCGGCCTCACCACCCTGTTCGACGAGCGGCTCGGCGCCCTCGACCGCCTCGTCGACCACCGCACCGGCACCCTGTCCGACGAAGTCGATGCCCGCGCCCAGGCACTGGTCTCGCTCATCGACACGCGGGTCGGTGCCCTCGACCAGGTGGTGGATGAACGGGCGGGCGCCCTGCGCCAGCAGGCCGAGGCCATGGCGCAGACCCTGGTCTCCCTCTTCGAGGAGCGCGCCACCGGCCTCGCCGCACAGGCGGACGACCGGACCCGCGCCCTCGTGGCGATCTTCGACGAGCGCCTGGGGGCCCTGGAGGGCCTGGTGGACGGGCGCGCCGGCACCCTGGCCGACCGCGTCGAGGAGCGGACCCGCACCCTCGCCTCGGTGTTCGACACCCAGCTCCGGACCCTCGACGAGACGGTCGAGCACCGGGCCGACAGCCTCTCCCGCCAGACCGAGGAGCGCGGCCTCGCGCTCGCGGCGATCTTCGACGAGCGCCTGCGTGCCCTCGAGAGCCTGGTGGATGGACGCGCCGGCGCCCTGGCCGACCGCGTCGCGGAGCGGACCCACACCCTCGCTTCGGTCTTCGACAGCCAGCTCCGGACCCTCGACGAGACCGTGGATCACCGCGCCAACGTCCTGGCCCAGCAGGCCGAGGACCGCGGCAGCGCCCTCGCGGCGATGTTCGACGAGCGGCTCACGGCCCTCGGCGGCCTCGTGGAGGCCAGCGCGGCGGAGTTCGCCCGCACCATCGACACGCAGGGCCAGGCCCTGACGGAGGCGGTGGACAACCGGTCGGAGGCCTTCACGAGCCGCATCGACACCCGGATGAAGGTGTTCGCCACCCTCGTCGCCTCGCGCGGCGACGCCCTGGCCACGGCCTTCGACGACCGCCAGGACGCCTACGCGTCCCTGGTCGACCAGCGCACCGCGGCGATGCTGGCGGCCTTCGACGCGCGGGTCGACCGCCACGCGGCCCTCGCCGAGGCGCACAGCCAGGCCCTGGCCGCGGCCCTCGACCAGCGCAACGAGGCCGTGGCGGCCCTGCTCGACACCGGCACCGGCGCCATGACCGAGGCGTTCGACCGTCGCTCGACGGCCCTGGCCGGACTCATGGAGGCCCGTGGCCAAGCCCTCGCCCGCCGGCTGGCGGAGAGCGCCGAGACCATCACCCGCGCCATCGAGACGGGGGGCGGTGCCCTGGTCGAGACCCTCGACGGACGCGGGAACGCGGTGGTCGCCCAGCTGACGGACCAGTCCGAGCGCCTGCGCGAGATCGTGGACGGACCGGCGGCCCAGCTCGTGGAAGCCCTGGCGCTGCGCGGCGACGCCATCGAGCGCGCCCTGCAGGAGAGCGGCGCGCCGCTGGTGGCCGCCATCCGCGAGCGCACCGAAGCCCTGGCCGCCCAGTCCCGCGCCTCCGCCGAGACGCTGCTCTCGGCCATCGACGGCGGTGCGACCCGGGCCATCGCCTCCCTGAACGACGCCAACGCCCAGATGCGCGGCGAACTCGCAGCCATCCTCGAGCGGATCGACGGGGCCAACGACGCCCTGCGCGAGCTCCTGGCGGGAACCGGCCAGAACCTCGGCCACATCGAGGCGGGCCTCTCGCACCGGATCGCCGACATCCGCGACGGCCTGGCGGCCGTGGCCAGCGAGACGGATCGGGCCAGCGCGGGCGTGTCCGAGCAGGTCCACCTTCTCCGGAACGTGGCCGAGGGCGCCCTGCGGGACGCCGCCGAGCTGGCGGCCTCCCTCGACGAGCGCGGCCGTGCCCTCGACGAGATCGGCCGCACCCATGCGGGGACCCTGCGGCAGGCCGTCGGCCACCTCGAAGGCGCCGCCGGGCAGCTGCAGGGCGCGGCCGGCCAGATCCAGGGCGCCGAGAGCCGCCTCGCGGACCGTCTGGGCGAGCGCGAGGCCGCCATCGCCAGCGTGCTGTCGCGGATCGAGGAGCGCTCCGGCACCCTCGACGCGCAGACCGCGCGCTTCGACGCGATGATCGGCGAGACCCTGCGCGCCGCCGAGGAGCGGGCGCGGGCCCTGGGCACCAGCCTGTCCGAGACCGCCGCGGGCGCCGGGACCGCCGTCGCCGCTGCGTTCGAGGGCCTGCGCGCCAGCGCCGACAGCGAGAGCGGGCGCACCGCCGAGGCCGTGCGCACCGCCATCGAGGCGGCGTCGCAGCAGATGATGGGCGTCCTCGAAACCGCCTCCGGCCGCTTCGGGGACTCCGTCTCCGGCCTGCGCGAGATGGCGGCCGAGATCCGGCGCGAGCTCGATGCCACCCGGGCCGACCTCCAGCGCGGGGTGCTGGAAATCCCGCGCGACACGCAGGACGCCACCGGCGAGATGCGCCGGGTGGTCTCCGAGCAGCTCAAGGCCCTGACCGAGCTTTCCGGCTTGGTCCAGAGCGCGGGCCGCGCGGTGGACGCGGCGGTTCCGCAGGTGTCGGAGCCGAAGCGCCCCGCCGCCCCGGCGCCGGCCCCCGCTCCCGCCGCGACCGCTCCGGCGAAGGCCGCCCCGGCCAAGCCGGTCGCGGCCCTGGCCAAGCCGGCCGCGGCAACGGCGGCGAAGGCCGCGGCTCCGGCGGGCCGCCCCGGCACGTCGATGAACCTCGTCTCCGCCCCCGCGGCGGGACGGACCGGCCCGGCGTCCCGCGCCGAGGCCCGGCCGGGCGAAGGCCGCGGCTGGCTCTCCGACCTGCTGACGCGGGCCTCCCTCGACGAGGATGCGGACCCGGCGCCGGACGCGCCGGCTGCGGCCACGACGCAGCAGGCGGAAGCCCAGAAGAACGCCGCCGAGCGCGGGCGCACCGCCCTCGAGACGATCTCCAGCGACATCGCCAAGATGATCGACCACCAGACCGCGGTGGAGCTGTGGGAGCGCTATCGCCGGGGCGAGCCGAACCTGTTCGACCGGCGGATCTACACGGCCCAGGGCCGGCAGACCTTCGAGGAGGTGCGCCGCCGCTACGCCGCGGACGACGATTTCCAGCGCACGGTCGACCGCTACGTGGGCGAGTTCGAGCGCCTGCTCGGCGACGTCTCGAAGAACGACCGCGACTCCTCGCGGGCGGATGCCTACCTCACCTCGGAGACCGGCAAGGTCTACACCATGCTGGCCCATGCCAGCGGCCGCTTCGACGGGGCGTAGGGCTCCGCACGCTCCGGACCGGACGAACGGACCCCCGCCCTCCCCCCGGAGGGCGGGGGTTTTTCCGTCGCGGACCGGCGCGCGTCAGATCAGGCCGAGGCCGGCGAGTTCGCGGCGCAGGGATTCCGGCATCTCGGCGAGCCCGCCCGCCGTGCGGGCGTCGAGGTCGGCCGGCGCATCCTCCGCCTTCAGGTAGCGCCAGCCCTGGAACGGCCGGCAGGGACGCGGCGACACGGCGGTGACGTCGGGCTGCAGGATCAGCCGGCAGCGGCCGATCCCGTCCGCATCCGTGAACGGCGTGATGGCGGTGATGGACTGGCGGCACAGCAGCGTGCCCTTGATGACCCAGTAGATCGAGCCGCGCCCGACGATCTCGGCGGCGCGGGTCGGCACCATGCGGGTGGTGTGCACCGGGGCGGGATCGCGCCCCTCGCGCAGGGCCGCCGCGCGGGTGTGGGCGATGCGCGCCTCGAGATCGCCGATGCTGGCGGGACCGACGCAGAGCTTCAGCAGGTGCAGGGTTTGGGCGGCGGGCATGACGGCGGGCATGGCGGCGTTGTAGCAGCCGCGCCGCAGCCGCGCGCCTCCTTCCGTGGACGGCGCGACCCCGCGCCGCTCACGGGTTCGGTCCTCAGGAGAAGAGCGCGCGCTTCTCGTCCTCGGACAGCGCATCGATCTCGGCGAAGGCCGTCGCGATGTCGGTCTGCGCCTGCTCCGAGACCCGGATCGTCGCCGTCGGCAGCGTCTCGGGCAGATCCCCGGCCGGAGCGTCCTCGTCTTCACCCGTCGGGCTCGGCTCGGCCTCGGGCTCCTCCGGCGCGACCATCGCCTCGGCCGCATCCGGGGCCGCGGGCTCGGCCGCTTCGGAGACAGCGAAGGCGGCCTCGCCGGGCGAGGGTGCGTCCTCGGCGTGCGGGTCGTCCGCACGCGCGGACGCCTCCGGGGGCGCCGTCGCGGAGGCGCTGTCCGCCAGGGCGTCGGTCGCCTCCAGGAAGACGATGTCGTCCTCGGCGGACGGGTCGTCCGACAGCGGCGCCCGGGCGAAGGCCACGGGCGGCACCGGCTCCGCGGACGATCCGTCCATGTCGATGTAGCGGTCGACGTCGCTCTGGCAGAGGTCGGCCTGAACCTCGGGCGCGCTCGACCCCCCGGGGCCCGCCGGGACCGGATCGAGGGCATCGCCCCAGATCGCCATCATGGCGGCGAGGCGCTCTTCGAGGTAGCGCAGGGTGTGGATGATGCGCGCCGTGCGCTGGGCGGTGAGATCCTGGAACGAGCAGGCGGTGTAGATGGCGGTGGCGCGCCGGTCGAGCTCGTCGCAGATCGCGGCGTCGGAGCCGGATTCCCGCAGGGTCCAGGCGGCCTCCTGCACGTGCTCGGCGGCGCTGAGGATATCGGAGGTCGCGTTCTCGGTGGAGCGCACGATGGCGTCGAGGGCCGCGGAGGCGCCGCCGAGCCGGCTCTGATCCTGCTCGGGTGCGTTGATGGCGGCGATCTCGGCCTTCGTGCGGGCGATGGCGTGGGCCATGTCCATGAGGTCGCCGCGCACGCGCCCCATCTGGCTGCTCTCGCGATCGCGGGTGACCACGCTCTCCAGGCGGGCGATCGCGTCGAGGAGGATCCCGGTGTCGCTGGTGCGGTTGCGGCGGAGATAGGCGTCGAGGAACCAGCGACCGCGCTCGCTCTCGGTCATCGCCGCTTCGATGCGATCGTATTCCGAGATGTCGAGGGACGTCAGCGAATGGGAACTCGACATCAAGTACGTGTCCTTGGCCGCGGGGGCCGGCACGCGATGGCCGGGTCCAAGCCGTCTCAGGTTGACAGGATCGTTTTAACGCCGGCTTTACGCAGCGTCCGCCTGACGCGACGTTCCCACAGGCCCACCTCGTCCCAGTCCGGTCGCTGTGTCTGACCCTTCTCCTGCTCCCCCGGAGCCGAACGCCTTTCGGCTGTCGGTGCTCTACGCCGTCGTCTTCGTCGAGATCGGCATCGCCATGCCGTTCATGCCGGTCTGGCTCAACGCCCTCGGGCTCGACGCGGCCGTCATCGGCGCCCTGCTGGCCCTGCCGATCGCGATCCGCATCGTCGCCACCGCCCCCCTGGTCGGGCTGA
Organism: Methylobacterium sp. Leaf89; assembly: GCF_001422215.1. NCBI lineage: Bacteria > Pseudomonadati > Pseudomonadota > Alphaproteobacteria > Hyphomicrobiales > Methylobacteriaceae > Methylobacterium > Methylobacterium sp. Leaf89. Next base: position 121,773 of record NZ_LMML01000012.1, read on the forward strand.
TCGACCGGGGGATCGCCGCGCCGCGGATCCTGCTCGCCGGCAGCCTGGTCCTGGCCGGAACCTACGGGCTGATGCCCACGGGCGCCGCCCTCGGCTGGCCCGTGCTCGCCCTCCTCATCGCGCTGAATGCCGTCGCGGCCGCCCCCCTGGTGCCCAGCATCGACTACCTCACCCTGGGGGCCGTGCGCCGGAGCCGCCGGCTCGACTACGCGCGGATCCGGATGGCCGGCTCCATCGGCTTCCTCCTCGCCAACTTCGCCGGCGGCGCCGCCCTCGGGGCGATGGGCGAGCGCCTCGCCGTGCCCCTCCTCCTCACCGTGCTGGCGCTGATCGCCGCCGGGGTCGTGGCGGCGGCCCGCATCGACGCGCCCCCGGTCCCGCCCCGCCACCCCGAGGCCGGCCGGCCCGCCCTGCCCCGCGTCCTGTGGTTCTCGATCGGGGCGGCGGCCCTGATCCAGTCGAGCCACGCGGCGATCTACGCCTTCGGGAGCATCCACTGGAGCACCCACGGCATCGCCCCTGCGTGGATCGGCACCCTCTGGGCCATCGGCGTCGCCTCCGAGATCCTGCTCTTCGCCCTGGTGGGCCGCCTGCCTGCGCGCTGGCGCAACCCCTTCGTCCTGCTCGGCCTCGGCGGCGGTGCCGCCCTCCTGCGGGCGTTCGGCATGGCCGCGTTCGGGGATCGCCTCGGGGCGGTGATCGCCCTCCAGGTCCTGCACGGCCTCACCTTCGGGGCGACGCAGCTCGGCGCCATGGCGGCGGTGTCGCGCTTCGCCCCGGACGGCGCCCGCGGGCGGGCCCAGGGCACGGTCAGTTCCGCGGGCGCCCTCGCCTCGGCCAGCGCCACCCTGATGACCGGCGCCGCCTACCAGGCCGGGGGCGGGCCTCTCGCCTTCGTGTTGATGGCGCCCCTGGCCGGCATCGGCTTGTGCCTCGCGGCACGCGCCGCGCAGGCCGCCCGCGCGTTCAGCCTTCACAGCACCACGATTGTGGGTCAGGGGGCAGGACAACCCGATTAACCTTGACCGTCCGGTAACCCGGATCGGTGTACCGTGACCGCGGCATGGAGTGCGGCGTCATTGGCTAGAGCCGAGATTAGGACCCTTCCGGAAGCTGCCGACGCCGCGATCCTCGCGGGCGGTCGCGTCGGCCTGTCCGGACGCTGGACCGCCGACCAGGGCGCGGCCGTGGAGGTCGCCGCCGCGCGCATCGCCGGCAGCGCCGCCGGCACGGCCCTCCTCGTCGATCTCAGCGGGGTCGCCCGCCTGGACACCCTCGGCGCCTGGGTGCTGGAGCGGACCCGCGCGGAGATCGAGGCCGCCGGCGGGCGCCTGGCCTATGCGGGCGCGACGCCCGAGCACCGCATCCTTCTGAGCGAGGTGAAGCTGCGCCCCGCCGAACCGCCGCCGCCCCGGCGCGGCCGCCTCTTCGGCTTCCTCGACGATCTCGGGCGGCGCGTGGTCGGCGCGAAGTCGGATTTCGTCACGGGGCTCGCCTTCTTCGGCGAGGTCGTCACCGCCTGCATCCGGGTCGCGGCCCGCCCCGGCACCTTCCGGGGAACCGCCCTCGTCAACCAGATCGAGCAGGTCGCCTTCCGGGGCGTGCCGATCATCGTGCTGATCTCGTTCCTCGTGGGCGGCATCGTCGCCCAGCAGGGCATCTTCCAGCTCCAGCGCTTCGGCGCCCAGAGCTTCGTCGTGAACCTGATCGGGCTCCTGATCCTGCGCGAACTCGGCGTGCTGCTCACCTCGATCATGGTGGCGGGGCGCTCCGGCTCGGCCTTCACGGCCGAGATCGGCTCGATGCGGATGCGCGAGGAGGTCGACGCCCTGCGGGTCATGGGACTCGATCCCATCGAGATCCTGATCGTCCCGCGGATCCTCGCCCTGGTGATCGGCCTGCCGATCCTGACCTTCCTCGCCTCCCTGGCGGCCCTGGCCGGCGGCGGCCTCACCGCCTCGCTCTACGGCGGCATGACCGTCGACGCCTTCCTGGCGCGCCTGCAGGCCGCGGTCTCGCTGCACCACGTGGCGGTGGGGCTGATCAAGGCGCCGTTCATGGCGCTCATCATCGGCATCATCGCGACCATCGAGGGCTTCGCCGTGGAGGGCTCGGCCGAGTCCCTGGGCCGCCACGTCACGGCCTCAGTCGTCAAGTCTATCTTCATGGTGATCGTCCTCGACGGATTGTTCGCCGTCTTCTTCGCTGCGATCGATTTCTGAGGCTCGGCCCGAACGTGTCCGCCCCGCACCCGCAGACGAGCCTCAGCCATCCGGCGCCCGCGGTCGCGCCGGAGCCGATCATCCGCGTGCGCGATCTCGTGGTCGGCTTCGGCAGCAAGATCGTGATGAAGGGGCTGAACCTCGACATCCGGCGCGGCGAGATCCTGGGCTTCGTCGGCCCCTCCGGCCAGGGCAAGTCGGTCCTGACCCGGACGATCCTCGGCCTCGTGCCGAAGCGGGCCGGCACCATCGAGGTGTTCGGCGAGGACGTGGACGGCCTCACCGTGACCCGGCGGCGCCAGATCGAGCAGCGCTGGGGCGTGCTCTTCCAGCAGGGCGCGCTGTTCTCGGCGCTCACCGTCAAGCAGAACATCCAGATGCCGATGCGCGAGCATCTGAACCTGTCCGACCGCCTCCTCGACGAGTTCGCCCGCCTGAAGATCGAGATGGTCGGGCTGAAGCCGGATGCCGCCGACAAGCTGCCCTCCGAACTCTCCGGCGGCATGATCAAGCGCGCGGCCCTCGCCCGCTCCCTCGCCCTCGACCCCGAGATCCTGTTCCTCGACGAGCCGACCTCGGGCCTCGACCCGATCGGCGCCGGGGAGTTCGACGAGCTCGTGGCGACCCTGAAGCGGACGCTGGGCCTCACCGTCTTCATGGTCACCCACGACCTCGACAGCCTCTACACCGCCTGCGACCGCATCGCGGCCCTGGGCGACGGCCAGATCATCGCGCAGGGCACGATCGCTGAGATGCTCGCAAGCGACCATCCCTGGCTGCGCGCCTACTTCCACGGCAAGCGCGGGCGCGCGGTCGTCTCGCCCGGCACGCCTCATGCGCCGGCCTGACGCCCGCCGCCCATGGCGTGCCGCCGCGCACCGCCCGCGCCCCACCCCGTCAAGGTATTGCTGATCCGATGGAGACTCGTGCGAATTACGCGCTGATCGGCGCCTTCACCCTCGCGGTCCTGGTGGCGGCCTTCGGCTTCGTCTTCTGGCTGCAGGGCGGGTCCCGGAGCCAGGTCCGGCAGGCCGTGCGCATCGTGTTCTCCGGCAGCGTCGGCGGGCTCGCCAAGGGCTCGACCGTGGCCTTCAACGGCATCAAGGTCGGCGAGGTCATGGACGTGCGCCTGCTGCCGCAGGACCCGCGCCGCGTCGTCGCCATCGTGGAGGTCGAGCGCACAACGCCCCTGCGCGCCGACACCCGCGCCCGCCTCGATTCGGCGATGCTCACCGGCGTCTCGACGATCTCCCTGTCGGGCGGCAACGCCGACGCCCCGGCCCTGACGCCGGGCTCGGGCGACCAGATGCCGACGATCTTCGCCGACAGCTCCGACATCCAGGACATGATGGCGGCGGCCAAGCAGATCGCCCAGCGCGCCGACGACGTGCTCCAGCGCCTCGACAAGGTGGTGGCCGGCAACGAGGGCGCGATCACCCGGACCCTGGCCAACGTGGAAACCTTCTCGAAGACCCTCGCGGAGGCCGGGCCGGCGGTGAGCGGCCTCGTGAAGGCGATCGACGGCCAGAAGCTGAATCGCGTGATCGACAATGCCGAGCGGTTTTCGAGCGCCCTCGCCGCCGGGAGCCCGGACATCGAGGGCGCCCTCAAGGACGCCCGGTCCCTGGCGGCCAAGCTCAACGCCTCCGCCGACCGCGTCGATGCCGTCCTGAAGGGGGCCGAGGGCTTCCTCGGCTCGGCCTCCGGCTCGGCCGGCACCAGCACCTTCACCGAGGTGCGCGAGGCGGCGATCTCCGTCCGCGACGCCGGGCGGGCCTTCCGGACCCTCTCCGAGAACCTCGACAAGCGGACCTCGAACATCGCCACCAGCTTCAACCGCCTGAGCGGCACCGGACGGCGCGAGGTGGAGGCGCTCTCGACCGACGGCCAGCGCACGCTCAACACCCTGAACCGCACGGTGAAGAGCCTCGAGCGGGATCCGTCGCAGGTCATCTTCGGCGGCAAGCCATCGTTGCCGGAATACAACGGTGGTCGTTGAAGCAACCGCTCCCCGGCCATGCGTGCTGCGGCGCACGGCAACATTCCGGACTTGAGTTAGTTTACCGCCACGCTGTGCGTCAGTGCGGCGACGGGTTTCCGGAATGCGTATGACACTTCACCAGACGGCCCCCGCGCTCGTCGCGATGCTTCTCGCCACCGGCCTCGGCGGCTGCGGCGGCGGCGCGGTGCCGCTCACCTTCGATCTCGCCGCGCTGCCCCCCAGCGGGCGGGCCGTCGGCGCGGCTCGGTCGTTCAGCGTGGCCGAGCCCGTGGGCATCCAGCCCTTCGAGGCGGACCGCATCATCGTGCGCGAGCCGGGCGGAGCCCTGTCCTTCCTCGGCGGCGGCCAATGGGCCGACCGCCTGCCGCGCCTGATCCAGACGCGGCTGATCCAGAGCCTGGAGAATTCCGGCCGCCTGAAGTCGGTGAGCCGCCCGGGCGACAAGATCGTGTCCGACTACCAGCTCATCAGCGAGATCCGGGCCTTCGACATCGCCGCCGGTTCCGGCGAGGCAGTGGTCGACATCTCCGCCAAGATCATTGCGGAGGGCACGGGCAAGGTGATCGCGGCGCGGATCTTCACCGCCCGCGTGCCGGTGCAGAAGGTCGATGCCGGGACCGCCGCCGTGGGCCTCGATGCCGCGCTGGCGCGGGTGCTGGGCGAGATGGTGGCCTGGGTGAATTCCGGCCGCTGAGGCTCGTGGGGCCGACGCCCTCCCGGCCTCATTCCATCACGGCCGCCTTCATGATGACGACCATGATGGCCTTGGCCGGCTCCGGCCCGATGCAGCGCACGGTGTGCGGCCGGTCGCAGCGGTAGCGCAGGGTCTCGCCGGCCCGGGCGCGCTGGACGGTGCCGGCGACCTCGACCTCGAGCAGGCCCGACGTCACCGTCAGCGATTCCACCGAGCCGCGCTGGTGCGGGTCGGAATCGAGCACGCCGCCCGGATCGGCGGTGAGGTCGTACCATTGCAGCCACTCGACGGTCTTGATCCAGCCGATGATGGCGAGGCGGACCCTGCCGTCGTCCGAGACCAGGATCGGCGTATCGGCGCGGGAGGTCTTCTCGATGAAGGGCTCCTCGTCGCTCGTCGCGAGCACCCGCTCGATCGAGACGTCGAGGGCCTGGCTCAGGCGCCAGATGGTGGCCAGGGTCGGGTTGGTTTCGTTGCGCTCGATCTGGCTGATGATCGACTTGGCCACCCCGGACTGCTCGGCCAGCTCCGACAGCGACAGGTTGTAGGCCTTGCGCAGGCGCTGGATCGTCTTGCCGAGCTGCCCGGAGAGCACCTGCGCCCCGGTGAGTATGTCCCGCTGCCGCCCGCGCTCGGGCGTCGTCACCTGGTCGTCCATCTGTTCCGAGATCCGCGCGTCCGTTCCGTTAACCGGACGCTTGTGCGGTACTTCAAACGCAAACGGCGGGGCGACGCAAGGCGCGGTCAGACCCAGAGGGCATGGAAATGGTGCACCGGGCCGTGGCCGTGCCCGACGGGAACACCGTCCGCCCCCGCGATGGCGGCGGAAACGTAGCGCTTGGCCTGCGCGACCGCCTCGACCATCGGCAGGCCCCGGGCGAGGCCCGCGGCCACGGCCGACGACAGGGTGCAGCCGGTTCCGTGGGTGTTGCGGGTGCGGATGCGCGGGGCGGCGAAGCGCCGGAGCGTGCCGTCGCCGCGCATCAGGTGGTCGACGCTCTCGTCGCCCTCGCCGTGGCCGCCCTTCACCAGGACGGCCCTGGCCCCGATGGCAAGGAGGCGGCGCCCCTGGGCCACGGCGGCGTTCTCGGTCTCGGCGGTGGGTTCGCCGATCAGGGTCGCGGTCTCCGGCAGGTTGGGTGTGACGAGGTCGGCCAGCGGCAGGAGGTGGCGGCGCAGGGCCTCCACCGCGGCCTCCGAGATCAGCCGGTCGCCCGAGGTCGCCACCATCACGGGATCGAGCACGATCGGGATCCGGCCCGCGTGGCGGGCGAGGCCGGCCGCCACCGCCTCGATGGTGGCCACCTGCGACAGCATCCCGATCTTCACCGCCCCGACGGCGAGGTCGGAGAACACGCTGTCGATCTGCGCCGTCACGAAATCGGCCGGCACGTCGTGGATGGCCTGGACGCCGCGGGTGTTCTGCGCGGTCAGGGCGGTGATGACGCTCGCCCCGTAGACCCGCAGGGCCGCGAAGGTCTTCAGGTCGGCCTGGATGCCGGCCCCGCCGCTCGAATCGGATCCCGCGATGGTGACGACGATGAAGGTCATGGCTTGGAGATCCTGGCGTTTTCCGCAGCTTAGGCCGCGACGCCCCGCGCGGCGAGGGCCGAATCGACCCGGAAGCGCAGGTCGCGGGCGCGCCCGGCCACCGACTCGCCGGAAAAGAGCGAGGAGATCACCGCGATCCCGTCGGCCCCGGCCTCGATGACGGCCGCCGCGTTGCTGGAATCGATGCCGGCGATCGCCCCGAGGGGGAAGGCGGCGCCGCGGGCGAGGCGCCCCCGGAAGACGATGCGGGCGAGGCCGTCGAGTCCCACCGGCGGGTCGGGATTGTCCTTGCTCGTCGTCGCGAACACCCCGCCGATGCAGGCGTAGTCTACCGGCAGGCGGTAGAGCTCGTCGGCCTGGGTGCCGGTTTTCAGGGTGAGGCCGATGAGCGCCGCGCGGCCGAGCAGGCGGCGGGCCTCGGCCGGGTGCAGGTCGCTCTGCCCGAGATGCACGCCCTCGACTCCGGCGGCGAGGGCGAGGTCGACCCGGTCGTTGATCAGGAGCGGCACCCCCGTGCCCGCCAGCGCCGCCTGGATCGCCCGGATGCGGGCCAGGGCCGCCCGGGCATCCGCGATCGCCTTCTCCCGGTACTGCAGGAGCGTGCACCCGCCCTGCACGGCCTCCGCCGCCATCGCGGCGAGGCGCGCGCCGTCGGTGCCGGAGACGCCGGTATCGAGGAGGCCGTAGAGCCGTAGGTCGACCGGCCGGCTCCGTCCGATGGCTTCGTCCCGTCCGATCACGCTGCGTTTCCCCGGTTCCGTCGCTGGTGTGCCGCACTGTAGGGCTGCGCCGCCGCGATCGGAAGCTCCGGCAAGGGCGGAGCTTTCCGGCGCGGTGTCGCGTTGCCACCCCCGAACCCGACCGCCAGCCAGCCAGACAGGGACACGCTCCGCGCATGGACCGCACGCAGAAGCAGAAGATGCTCGCCGGCGAGATCTACGATCCCGACGACCCGGAGCTTCACGCCGACAGCCATGCCTGCAAGGTCTGGATGCAACGCTACAACGCGGCCCTGGCGGAGACCCCCGCGATCCGCCGCGACCTCCTGCGCGAACGCCTCGCCGCGGTGGGCGACGGCGCGGTGATCCGGCCGCCGTTCCACTGCGATTACGGGCTGCACATCAGCCTGGGCGCCCACGTCTTCCTGAACTTCGGCTGCGTCATCCTCGATTGCGCCCCGGTCAGCATCGGCGACCGCACCCAGATCGGGCCCGGCGTCCAGATCCTCACGCCGGACCATCCGCGCGAGCCCGGCCCGCGGGAGGCCGGCCTCGAATTCGCCCGCCCGATCCGGATCGGCCGCAACGTCTGGATCGGCGGCGGCGCGATCCTGCTCCCCGGCATCACCGTGGGCGACCACGCCATCATCGGCGCCGGCAGCGTCGTCACCCGCGAGGTTCCCGAGGGCGCCACGGTGGTGGGCAACCCCGCCCGCGCCCTGCCCCGCAGCCAGCCCTGAGGCGTCCGCCCCGATCCCGACTGGGGGCGCATGCACCGATACCCCCCTTGGGACGAATGCGCCGCGGCGGTTTTTCCACATTCATCACGCCGCCGCGATGTGCCATGAGCAGGGGTAGGCAAGGCGGACCAGACGGATAGCGGCGGGGATCGGGGCGCGTGACCACGGCGGAGGAGACCCAGCGGGATTCGGAGGGGGCGCTCTCCAATCCCTCCGCCGTCGGGCTCGTGGCCGTCATCGTCGCCGCCACCGACGGCGAGCCGCGCGCCCTCACGGTCCAGGTCGGAGGCCAGGCCAGGGGCCGCTCGGACGGCCTCCCGGCGGGGCCCCTGGTGCCCGAGCACCCGACGCTGGAGCGCGGCCTGCGCGCCTGGGTCGAGCGCCAGACCCACCAGCGCCTCGGCTACGTCGAGCAGCTCTACACCTTCGGCGACCGCGACCGGCAGGGCGACGATGCCGGCGGCCTGCACTCCCTGTCGGTGGCCTATCTCGCCCTGGTGCGCGAGGTACGTCCCGGCGGACTGGCGGAGGCCTCCTGGCGCAACTGGTACCGCTACCTGCCCTGGGAGGATTGGCGGGAGGGCCGGCCCGAATCCCTCGGCGAGATCGAGACCCAGCTCCTGGCCTGGGCCGAGCAGGCCCCCGACCCGAAGCTGCGCCGCCGGCGGGAGGACCGCCTCGGCCTGACCTTCGGCCTCTGCGGCGGCGCCTGGAACGAGGAGCGGGTGCTGGAGCGCTACGAGCTGCTGTTCGAGGCCGGGTTGATCCCGGAGGCGCAGGGCCAGTCCGGCGAGGCCCGCGAAGACGACCTCGCGATCACCGGCCAGCCCATGGCCCTCGACCATCGCCGGGTGCTCGCCACCGCGATCGGCCGCCTGCGGGGCAAGATCAAGTACCGCCCGGTGGTGTTCGAGCTGATGCCCCCGACCTTCACGCTGTTCCAGCTGCAGCGCACGGTGGAGGCCCTGTCCGGCACCAACCTGCACAAGCAGAACTTCCGCCGCCTCGTGGCGCAACAGGGTCTGGTGGAGGAAACCGACGACGTCACCAGCGGCGCGACCGGCCGCCCGGCCCGCCTGGTGCGCTTCCGCCGCGAGGTTCTGCTGGAGCGCCCGGCCCCGGGCTTCCGCCTGCGCCCGGTCCGCCGCCCCGCCTGACCCCCCTACCGGACCCGAATGACATTCGCGGTGCAGCGTCATTTTCGCATCGCAAAAACGTTATGCTCAAACCCTGTATATCTGGACAAGGCGATCGGGGCCGCCTACGTTAGTCGGCACAATGCTCAGTTTGAGCATAAGTGAGGACGCGTCAATGGCGGCGACCAGTCTCCCGATCGGCCCGGCTTCCCGAGGCCTCCCCGCGGGCTTTCCCCTGCCGGACATCTACGCCCGCGTGAGCCGTCACGTGCCGGCGATCGAGTGGCCCGCCCTGGCCGAGGACGTCGCCGCGATCCTCGAACTGAAGAAGACCCGCAACGCCGTCATCCTGGCCCACAACTACCAGGCGCCGGAGATCTTCCACACGGTGGCGGACATCGTCGGCGACAGCCTGGCGCTGGCCCGCGAGGCCGTGACCGTGGATGCCGACGTCATCGTGCTCGCCGGCGTCCACTTCATGGCGGAGACGGCCAAGCTCCTGAACCCGGGCAAGACGGTGCTGATCCCCGACAGCCGGGCCGGCTGCTCCCTGGCCGACTCGATCACGGCGGCGGACGTACGCGGCCTGCGGGCGAAGTACCCGGGCGTTCCGATCGTCACCTACGTCAACACCTCGGCGGCGGTGAAGGCCGAATCCGACCTGTGCTGCACCTCCGGCAACGCCGTCGAGGTGGTGCGCTCGCTGAACGCACCGCGCGTGCTGATGATCCCGGACGAGTTCCTGGCGCAGAACGTCCAGGCGATGGTGCCCGAGGTCGAGATCCTGACCTGGGCCGGCCATTGCGAGGTGCACGAGCAGTTCACCCCCGCCGACATCCGCGAGGTGCGCGAGAGCTATCCGGGCGTCACCGTCATCACGCACCCGGAATGCCCGCCGGAGGTCGTCGCCGAGGCCGACTTCTCGGGCTCGACCGCGATGATGATGAACTTCGTCCTGGAGAAGCGCCCCAAGCAGGTGGTGCTCGTGACCGAGTGCTCCATGGGCGACAACATCGCGGCGGCCAATCCGGACATCGAGTTCATCAAGCCCTGCAACCTGTGCCCGCACATGAAGCGCATGAGCCTGAAGAACATCCGTCACGCCCTGGAGACCATGACGGAGGAGGTCACGGTGGAGCCCGCCCTCGCCGAGCGCGCCCGGATGGCGGTGGAGCGCATGCTCGCGGTGCGGACGCGATGAACGCGCACGCCCCGGTCTCCTTCGCGCTTCCGGGCTCGGACCGGATCATCGTGGTCGGCGCCGGCATCGCCGGCCTCGCCACGGCCCTGCGCCTCGCGCCGCGCCCCGTCACCCTGGTCACCGCCGCGCCCCTCGGGTTCGGCACCGCCACCGGCTGGGCGCAGGGCGGCATCGCCGCCGCCGTGGGGAGCGACGACGCGCCGGCCCTGCACGCCGCCGACACGGTGGCGGCGGGGGCCGGGCTGACCGAGGCCGACGTGGCCCTGCGCGTCGCCGAGGCCGGCCCCGGCCTGATCGACTGGCTCGTCGGCCTCGCGGCCCCCTTCGACCGGGACGCCGCCGGCGCCCTCGCTCTCGGCCTCGAGGCGGCACACTCCCGCCGCCGCATCGTCCGGGCCGGCGGGGATTCCACCGGCCGGATGGTGCTCGAAACCCTGGTCCGGGTTGTCGCGCGCACGCCCTCCGTCACCATCCTCGTGGCCTCGGCCCGCGACCTGATGCGGGATGCCCGCGGCGCCGTGGCCGGCGTGGTCTGCGAGCGCGACGGCGTGCGCTTCTCCCTGCCGGGCCGCGCCGTCGTTCTGGCCACGGGCGGGGTCGGGGCGCTCTATGCCTCGACCACCAACCCGCGGGGGGCCACCGGGCGCGGCCTCGCCCTGGCGGTCCGGGCCGGCGCCGTGCTGCGCGACATGGAGTTCGTGCAGTTCCACCCCACCGCCATCGCCACCGGCGCCGATCCGATGCCCCTGGCCACCGAAGCCCTGCGCGGCGAGGGGGCGCGGCTTATCGACGAGACCGGCGCGCCCGTCATGGCGGGCATCGCCGGGGGCGATCTCGCCCCGCGGGACGTGGTGGCGCGGGGCATCTTCCAGGCGCAGGCCCGCGGCGCGCGGGTCTTCCTCGATTGTCGCGGCGATCTCGGCGCCCGCATGGCCACGCGGTTTCCCACGGTTGCCGGCCTCTGCGCCGCGGCCGGCATCGATCCGCGAATCCAGGCGATCCCGGTCCGGCCGGCCGCGCACTACCATATGGGCGGCGTGAAGGTGGACGCGACCGGCGCCAGCACCGTGCCGGGCCTGTTCGCCTGCGGCGAGGTCGCCTCGACCGGGCTGCACGGCGCCAACCGGCTCGCCAGCAACTCGCTGCTCGAAGCGATGGCCTTCGCCCCGGCGATCGCCGAGGCCGCCGCCGCCGTTCCGGCCCCGGGCCAGGCCCGCGCCGAGGCCGCGACGCCCCGGAGCGAGGGCGACCCCGACGCCCTGCGCACCATGATGGAGCGGCAGGTGGGCGTTGTGCGCGCGGCGGACGGTCTCGCCGAGGCCGTGCGCCACCTCGCCCCGGCGGCGCGGGGCGGCTGCGACGTCGCCCTGACCGGCCTCGCCATCGCGGCCTCGGCCCTGTCGCGGCGGGAGAGCCGCGGCGCGCACTGGCGCAGCGATCATCCCGCCCAGGAGGCGCCGGTGCATACCGAGCTGGCGCTGTCCGACCTCTGGGCGATGGCCGAGGCGGTCGCGCCCGGCCGGGCCGTCGCCGCCGCCTGAGCCTCGCGAACCCGGTCCGGTCCCCAGGGGCGGGGCCGGCCCTCGTCCTCCATCCCGGAAGCTGGACCATGTCCGATCCCTCAGAGCTGCCTGCCCTGCCCCGCCTGATGGTGGAGCCCATCGTCCGCGCGGCGTTGCTGGAAGACCTCGGACGGGCCGGCGACATCACCACCGACGCCATCGTGCCGGCCAGCGCCCGCCTGGAGGGCGTCATCGCCGCCCGCCAGGACGGGGTGATCTCCGGGGTCGACACCGCGATGATCGCCTTCGGGCTGATCGATCCGAGCGTCGCCGTCACGGTGGAGCGGGGCGACGGCACCCGGGTGAAGCCGGGCGACGTGGTGATCCGCCTGGCCGGCCCGGCCCGGGCCATCCTCACGGCCGAGCGCGTCGCCCTCAACCTGCTGTGCCGCCTATCCGGCGTCGCCACCGCGACCGCCTCCCTCGTCGAGGCGGCCCGGCCCCACGGCAAGGCCCGCATCGTCTGCACGCGCAAGACGACCCCGGGCCTGCGCGCCCTGGAGAAGCACGCGGTGCGCGCCGGGGGCGGCTCGAACCACCGCTACGGTCTCGACGATGCCGTGCTGATCAAGGACAACCACGTCGCCGTCGCCGGCGGCATCGTGCCGGCGATCATGCGCGCCCGGGCCTATGCCGGCCACCTCGTGAAGATCGAGGTGGAGGTCGATACCCTGGAGCAGCTCGCGCAGGCGCTCTCGGTGAAGGCCGACGCGGTGCTCCTCGACAACATGTCCCCGCAGCAGCTCACGGAGGCGGTGGCGATGATCGACGGGCGGGCCATCGCCGAGGCCTCGGGCCGGATCAACCGCGACACCGTGGGCGCGGTGGCGGCTTCCGGCGTCGACCTGATCTCGTGCGGCTGGATCACCCACAGCGCGCCGATCATCGACCTCGGCCTTGACGCCATCTGAGGGACGCCCGCACGGCCAAGGTGCCACGGTGTTGCCATGAAATCACGACGCGGCGGCAAGCGTCGTTGCAGTGCAAATTCGGCTTGGCTTTGAAGCGTGAGCGTTTACGTCTTGGGCACACTTCGCACCGTAACGTGCGTCAAGTTTTCCAAGTCGTTTCCACAGACTACGTTCGCCTTTGAGAGGCTCCGATGCGCCGTTTCGCCCCCGCCCTGACCGGGCTCGTCTGCGCGCTGGGCGCGTGGGCGTCGCCCGCCGCCGCCTACGAGATCGACCCGCTCACCCGTCAGCCGCTGGATAACGCCCTGGTCATCCGGGTGCGGCCGCAGAACGAGCCCGTCGCGCTCCCCACCGCCAACGCCTCCCTGCCCGTCGCCGACCCGATGGCTCCGTCCTCGGCCGTGCCGCAGATGTCGGCGATCCAGCGCGAGGAAGTCGCCTATGCCGGCGGCTACGCCCCGGGCACCATCGTGGTCTCCACCGGCGAGCGTCGCCTCTACTACGTGCTCGGCGACGGCAAGGCCCTGCGTTACGGCGTCGGCGTCGGCCGCCCGGGCTTCACCTGGGGTGGCGTGCAGACCATCACCATGAAGCGCGAGTGGCCCGATTGGCGTCCCCCGGCCGAGATGCTGCGCCGCCGCCCCGATCTGCCGCGCTTCATGAAGGGCGGCATCGAGAACCCGCTCGGCGCCCGCGCCATGTATCTCGGCAACTCGATCTACCGCATCCACGGCTCGAACGAGCCGGAGACGATCGGCACCGCCGTGTCCTCGGGCTGCATCCGCATGACCAACGACGACGTGGCCGACCTCTACACCCGCGCCAAGGTCGGCGCGAAAGTCATCGTCCAGCGCTGAACGCGCCGTACGCGTCCTGACTTTCCCGAGGGGCCGGTGGACACACCGGCCCCTTTCTCGTGGGCGACGCGCTACTTCGACACCGCGAAGAAGCGGGACAGGAGCCAGAGGGGCACCACCACGACCGCGCCGGCCAGGATCCAGCGGCCGAAATCGTGGAAGGTGGCGAGACCGAGGTCGATCAGGGTCCGCACCGCGTCGTAGGCGTGCCAGAACAGCAGGCCGGGGGTGACGCCGAGGGTCGCCATCACGGCGCCGACCAGCACCGACAGGAACAGGAGCTTCATGAAGACGGCGGCGGGCGAGCCGCCAAGGAAGCGCCGCAGGGCCGAGCGCCGGCCCGGCTCCGGGATCGGTGCGCCGGCATAGGGCTGCCCCCCGTAGGACGGCGGGCGGCGCGGATCGTGGTCGAGCGTCATCGGGTCCTATCCTTGGCCATGTTCTTCGCCGTGTCCTTGGCCGGGTTCTTGGCGGTGTTCTTCGCGGTGTTCTTGACCATGCTCTCGGCCGGGTCTTCGGGCCGTGCCCTCGGGCCGGGCGGTGCCGCCTCTCAACCCGGCGAACCCGGCGGAACCGTGACGCGGGCGACACAGTTTGCACGAAACACGACACATGCGAGAGCGTTCGGCGTTTTCGCACGGGGGACGGATGGCACCGTCGCGTGCAGGGTCCCATCTTAACGATGCGATCTGCGTCGTCCCCGACCGACCCTCGCCCCGCAGACTGACCCGTCCATGAAACGAACCGCTCCATGATCGACCACGCCCTGTTCGATCCGGCGATGATCGACCCCGAGACCCAGCGCCTGAACGCCGAGATCGTGGCCGCGCATGCCGCGCAGGCGGATCCCTGGTCGATCCCCATCACCGAGGTCCGGGCGCGCCGCCGCCAGGGCACGCAGGCCTCGCCGGCCATGCCGCGCAGCGCCCGGGCCGAGATCCTGACCATCGACGGGCCCGCCGGCCCCCTGCAGCTGCGCGTCATCCGCCCCGATGCGCGGAAATGGTCGAAGCTGCGCGGCGCCTACCTGCACATCCATCGCGGGGGCTGGGTCTGGGGCTCGGCCGACGAGCAGGACCCGTGGCTGGAACGCATCGCGGACGTCTGCGGCTTCGTCTGCCTGTCGGTGGAGTATCGCCTCGCGCCCGAGCACCCCTACCCGGCGGCCCTCGAGGATTGCGAGGCCGCCGCCCTCTGGCTCGCGGGTCCCGGTCGGGCCGAGTTCGGCATCTCCGCCCTGACCATCGGAGGCGAATCGGCCGGCGCGCAGCTCGCCGTGATGGTGCTCCTGCGTCTGCGCGACAGGCACGGCCTGCCCCGCGCCTTCCGGGGGGCGAACCTCAATGCCGGCTTCTTCGACCTCGGCCTCACCCCGAGCGTGCGCAACTGGGGCGACGAGCGCCTGGTGGTGAACACCCGGGACCTCACCAACTTCGCCAACGACTACGTCCGCGAGGGCATCGACCGGCGCCGGCCCGACGTCTCCCCGGTCTATGCCGACCTGAAGGGCCTGCCGCCGGCCCTGTTCACCGTGGGCACCCACGATCCGCTCCTCGACGACACGCTGTACATGTCGGCCCGCTGGGCGGCCGCCGGCAACGGTGGACACACGGCGATCTATCCGGGCGGCTGCCACATCTTCGTGCGCTATCCCGGGGCGATGACCGAGCGGGCGCTGGAGCTGATCGACCGCTTCCTGATGGCCCTGGCCTGAGCAAGCGCGCGGTCGCATCCCCGCTGCCGGAACGCTTCGCCGCGTGGTTCGCCGCGCGCGGCTGGACGCCCCGGCCCCACCAGCTCGAACTCCTCGACATCGTCGGGGGCGGCCGCTCGGCGCTCCTCGTGGCGCCGACGGGCGCGGGCAAGACCCTGGCGGGCTTCCTGCCGAGCCTGACCGCGCTGGCGGACCGGCCGGCCTCGGCGAAGCCGCGGGGCCTGCACACCCTCTACGTCTCGCCCCTGAAGGCGCTGGCCGTCGACATCGCCCGCAACCTCGATGCGCCCATCGCCGAGATGGGCCTTCCCGTCCGCGTCGAGACCCGCACCGGCGACACGCCCTCGCACAAGCGCACCCGCCAGATCGCGCGACCGCCCGACATCCTGCTGACCACGCCGGAGCAGCTCGCCCTGCTCATCGCCCATCGCGAGGCGGCGGACCTCTTCGCCGGCCTGTCCTGCGTCGTCCTCGACGAGCTGCACGCCCTCGTCACCTCGAAGCGCGGCGACCTCCTGTCCCTGGCGCTCGCGCGCCTGCACCGCCTCAGCCCCGGGCTCACGGCCATCGGCCTCTCCGCCACCGTGCGCGAGCCGGACGAGCTGCGACGGTATCTCGTTCCGCAACACCCCCCCTCCTCCACCGAAGCGGAAGAGGGCGGCCCGGCCATGGCCGAGCTCGTGGTGGTGAAGGGCGGCGCCGCCCCCGACCTCCACATGCTGGAGACCGGCCTCACCCTGCCCCTGGCCGGCCATACCGCCTGGCAGGCCATGCCGGCGATCTACGACCTGATCGGGCGGCACCGCACCGTGCTGGTCTTCGTCAACACCCGGCTCCAGGCCGAGTACACCTTCCAGGAACTCTGGCGCATCAACGACGCCAACTATCCCATCGCCCTGCATCACGGCTCGCTCGATGCCACCCAGCGCCGGCGGGTCGAGGCCGCCATGGCGGCGGGCCAGCTGCGGGCGATCGTCTGCACCGCCACCCTCGACCTCGGCATCGACTGGGGCGACGTCGACCTCGTGGTGAATATCGGCGCCCCCAAGGGGGCGAGCCGGATCATGCAGCGCATCGGCCGCGCCAACCACCGCATGGACGAGCCGTCGAAGGCCTATCTCGTGCCGGCCAACCGGTTCGAGATGCTCGAGTGCCAGGCCGCCCTCGACGCCGTGGAGGCCGCCGCCCAGGACACGCCCGACGCCCGCCTCGGCGCCCCCGACGTGCTGGCCCAGCACGTCCTCGGCATGGCCTGTGCCGATGCCTTCGACGCGGTGCAGCTCTACGCCGAGATCGTCTCGGCCGCCCCCTACGCCACCCTGTCCTGGGAGGATTTCGAGGCGGTGGTCGATTACGTCGCCACCGGCGGCTACGCCCTGCGGGCCTACGAGCGCTTCGCCAAGATCCTGCGCGGGCCGGACGGCCTGTGGCGGGTGCGCGATGCCCGCATCGCCCAGCAATACCGGATGAACGTCGGCACCATCGTCGAATCCGCTAAGGTGAAGGTCCGGCTCGCCCGCGGCGTGCGCGGCAAGCCGGGCGCGATCCTGCCCCGCGGTGGCCGGGTGCTGGGCGAGATCGAGGAAGACTTCGCCGACACCCTTACGCCGGGCGACACGTTCCTGTTCGCCGGCGAGGTGCTGCGCTTCGAGGGCCTGTCCGAGGACGAGGCCCTGGCGACCCGCGCGGGGCCGGGCACCGACCCGGCGATCCCGTCCTATGCGGGGGCGAAGTTCCCGATCTCGACCTTCCTGGCGGCGCGGGTGCGTGCCCTGATCGCCGATCCGTTCGAATGGGACCGGCTGCCGCGCCAGGTTTCGGACTACCTCCTGCAGCAGCGGACCCGCTCGGTCCTGCCCGGTCCCACGGGACTGCTGGTGGAGACCTTTCCCCGCGCCGGGCGCTACTACCTGACGGCCTTTCCCTTCGAGGGGCGGCTCGCGCACCAGACCCTCGGCATGCTGCTCACCCGCCGCCTGGAACGGGCGCGGATGCGGCCCCTGGGCTTTGCCGCCAACGATTACGGCATCGCCATCTGGCTCAACCGCGATGTCGGCGAACGCATCGGCCGGGAACCGGACTTCCTCGAGACCCTATTCGCCGAGGACATGCTGGGCGACGACCTCGAGGCCTGGCTCGACGAATCCGCCATGATGAAGCGCACCTTCCGGCAATGCGCCGTGATCGCCGGGCTGATCGAGCGGCGCTATCCCGGCCAGGCCAAGACCGGCCGGCAGGTCACGATCTCCACCGATCTGGTCTACGACGTGCTGCGCAAGCACCAGCCGGACCACCTCCTGCTCAAGGCGGCGCGGCAGGATGCGGCAACCGGACTCCTCGACGTGAAGCGCCTCGGTATGATGTTGAGGCGCATCCAGGGGCGAATCATCCACAAGGCGCTCGATCGCGTCTCGCCGCTCTCCGTCTCCGTGATGCTCGAGATCGGGCGCGAACGGGTCTACGGCGAGGGCGCCGACGAGATTCTGGCCGAAGCCGAGGCGCAGTTGCTCGAAGAAGCGCTGGCCTGAGCGCGTGGTGAAACGCCCTGCCCCGAACGCAGAGGACGCGGTTTTGGCGCTCGGCCAGAGACTTGAGAAGACCATCAGGGCCCCCGGCCTGACCCTCGCCGGCGAAACCCTCGCCCTCGACCTCTGCGGCGGCCTCTGGCTCGCCCCGCACCGCACCCTGGTGGTATCCGACCTCCACCTGGAGAAGGGCTCGGCCTATGCGGCCCGCTCCGGGCAGTTCCTGCCGCCCTACGACACCCGCGAGACCCTGGCCTGCCTGCACGAAGTGATCGCGCGGCTCGACCCCGCTTGCGTCGTCGCGCTGGGCGATTCCTTCCACGATTCCCGCGGACCGGAGCGCATGGAGCCGGGCGACCGCGCCATGGTCGCGGCCCTGCAGGAGGGGCGCGACTGGGTCTGGATCGCCGGCAACCACGACCATGCGGTCAGCGAGGGCGTCGGCGGCCGCTACGCCGAGACGCTGACGGTGGGCGCCCTGACCCTGCGGCACGAACCGACCGTCGATGCCCCGGAGGGCGAAGTCTCCGGCCACCTGCATCCCTGCGGAAAGGTCGCGATGCGCGGGCGGGCCGTGCGCCGACGCTGCTTCGTCACCGACGGGCGCCGGCTGATCATGCCGGCCTTCGGCGCCTATGCGGGGGGGCTCAACGTGCGCAACGCCGCCTTCGAGCCGCTGTTTCCGGCCGGCTTCACGGCGCACCTCCTCGGCGACGGCCGCGTCTTCGCCATCGGCAAGGCGATGCTGAGCAAGGACTGAGCCTCTCTCTGGCCGAGACCTCCGGCGTTTTCAGTGCGCCGGTCCCCTCTCCTTTCGGGAGACGGGGCCCGTTCCGAGCGAGCCAACCGAAGCGATCGACCGGACACGGTGCGAGGAGCCGAGCGGGATTCAGGCCGCGATGAGCAGCGAGACCCCGGCGACTCCCGACAGGGCCAGGCGCAGGCGGCCGAGCCAGACCGGGACGAGGCCGCGGCGCGGCAGGTCCTGGTCGATGAGGCCCCAGGCCAGCACGAGGATGCCGAGGATGCGCAGATCCCAGGGCATCGGGGCGGCGAGGGCCGCCCAGGCGATCAGCGAGGGCAGGATCGCGATGGCGTAGTCCGCGCCGCCCGAATTGCGCGCGGCCGCCGCGCCCCAGCGGATGCCGCCGAGGAACGATGCGATGACGGCGCCGTAGGTGGAGAGCATGAGGCGGGGGCTGAGGCCGATGGTGCCGAGGCCGCCATCGGAGCCGCTATAGGCGAGGAGAGCGAAGCCTAGGAACGGAATCAGCCCGGCGATCCCCAGGATCAGGGCGGCCGGTGGAACCGTCGTCACGCGCGCCATCGGCTCTCCGCTTGTCGGGCCGCCCGATGGAGGCGACCTGCGCTTCGAAATGGGTCACCCGATCACGACGGTCCGGCGATCACCGCTGCGACAACGCCGGGAACCGGGGGTTCGGCGCAAAAGCGGGAGGGCGTCAGAAGCTCGCATCCCCCGCGCGGCCGCTCAGATCCGGCGGGCCGGCGGAACGTTGCCGGAGGGCGGCGCCGCACCGAGCAGGCTCATTGAGTTCTCGGTGGGCAGCGGGGCCGGGATCTCGTTGGCCGCGGGCTCCGGCACCTTAGGCTTGAAGGCCGTGACCTGCGCCCGCGCGGCACCCAGGGCTTTCGCGTCGAGCTTCGAGGCGACGTCGTCGCGCTTCTTCGCGGCGTCCTCGTCGCCCTGCGCGGCGGCGGCCGAGAACCACAGGAAGGACTGTCCGAGATCCTGCTGCACGCCCATCCCCCGGGCGTAGAGAACCGCGAGGTTGTACTGGCTGTCGCGGACGCCGAGCTCGGCCGCGCGCTTGAACCAGAGGGAGGCGGTGGCGAAGTCGGGCTTGCCGCCGGCCACCGGGTTCTCGGCGTAGATCACCGCGAGGTTGTGCATGGCGCGGGCATTGCCGAGTTCGGCGGCACGGCCGTACCAGAGTTTCGCCTGAGCCAGGTCGCGGGTCACGCCGACGCCCTTCTCGTACAGGCTCCCGAGCTTGTACTGCGCCGGCGCGAAGCCGCTGGCGGCGATCTGCTCGAACACCTTCACGGCGAGCGCCGGGTCGCGCGTCATGCCGCGCCCTTCGGCCGCCCGCATGCCGAGGTCGTAGGCGGCGGCGCCGTCGCCACCGAGGGCGGCCTGGCGCAGCTTCACCAGGTTCGGCGGCACCGCCGCGAGGTCCGCGGTCAGTCCGGCCATCGTCGTCACGCGCGGCACCGCGGACCGAGCGGCCACGGCCGGCACCGTGCCCTTGGCGGGCGGGCTTTCGGAGAGACTCTGCGTCGTCTGCGGATCGGCCGGGGCGGGCGGCGCGCCCTTCGCATCCGGCGCTTTGGCGTCCTGGGTCTTGGCGTCCGGCTGTTTGGCGGCCGCCTCGGCTGCGGGGCCGGCATCAGGTGCCGCCGCCGCGATGTCGGCGGGCGCCGAGCGCGTCGCGACCGGCTCGGTCCCCGATGACGCGGTGTCCGCGGTCCGGCGGGCGGTCACGGCCTGGAGAGCACCGAGCAGGAGCACCACTGCGGCGAGGCCGAGGAGGAGCGGTTTGCGGCGGCGGTCGATGCCCTCGCGGAAGCGCGCGAGGCGACCGTCGCGGCGCGCGGCGTCGGGACCGGTGCGGACACCGTCGCCCTCCTGCGCCTCGGCCTGCCCGGCGGCCTCTGCCTGCGCCGCCTGCGCGGCACGCCGGGCGGCGGCGATGAAGCTGGTCTTGATGTCGCTGTCGGCCGCGCCCGCGGCCTCGCTCGCCTCGACCCGGCTGCCCGGGCGCTCACGGCCGGGGCGTCCGGCGCCCGGCTCCAGCGGAAGATCGGGACCCGAGACCAGGGGGCGTTCGGTCCGGGCCGCATCCGGCCGGCGCGACGGTGCCCCCCCGGCGAGATGCTCGGCGCCCGGCTCCCGGAGGGACTCCTTGGCCGTGTCCCGCGACGCCAGATCCCGCGCCAGCATCTCCCGGGCCAGGATGTCCTTCGCGGACGCGTCCCGCGGGGTCCGGGCGCCGGTCAGGAGGGCGGCATCCGTGTCGCCGGTGCCGATCCGGCCGACCAGGCGCTCCAGGGCGGAGTAGACCCCGGTCAGCGTCGATTGCATCCGCTGCTCGGAGGCGACCTGATGCGCGCGCAGATCCGCGAGGCTGGCCCGCAGGAGGGCGACTTCGCCGGTCTCGGCGGCCGCGCCCATGGTCTCGGCGACCGCGTTGCGGGCGGCGCGCTCGACGGCGGCCTCCATCGGCGCCTCGGCCCGCAGGGCCGAGACCTGGTCGAGGAGGTCGGTCATGGTGCGCTCGAGCCCGGCCAGGGCCGGATCGGCGTCCCGGGTGTCGATGCGCTCGGCCAGCGCCAGGACCTGCTGCTCCAGGGCGTCGAGGCCCTCGTCGCGGGGCCCCTCGCCCGTGCCGATGCGATCGAGCTTGACCGTCAGCTCGTGCAGCATGCCGTGGATCGAGGCGAGGTTCTCGTCGGGCAGTGCCGGCCGGCGCAGGGTCGCGCCAATGTCTTCGAGGCGTCCGATCAGGTCGCCCACGGGATTGATGCTGACCCGGTCGACCTTCTCCGACAGGGCATCGATCCGGTGCAGGATGACGTCCGAATCCTGGTGGGCGGCCATGGGGCCCGCGCCGCGCAGGGCGTCGAGCTTGGCGCCCATCTCCTGGATCTGCTCGCCGATGCCGGCCTCGGCGTTCGAACGCAGGCCGATCCGGATCTCCTCCAGCAGGGGGCGGAGCTCCGCCATGCTGGCGGTCTCGCCGGGCATGCCGGCCTGGAGCTGCGAGATCTGGGTGCTGATGGCCTGGAGGCCGTTGGCGAGGCTCTGGATCCGCTCGGGTCCGGCGAGGGCGCCGATCAGGCGGCGGATCTCGTCGAGTTCCCGGAACAGCCCCGCGACCACGTCCTGCTCGGCGATGCCGGAGGGCGCGCCCTGGAACGTGCCGTTCATCTTGGCGGCCAGGCGCTCGACATCGGCGGCGACGCGGGCGTGAACGTTGTCGGCGACGTCCTCGGCCAGGCGCTCGACCTGCACACGGATCGCCTCGATGGGGGCCGCGATGGCGGCGAGGTCGCCGGGGGCCTGCGCCTTCTCGACACCGGCCGCCAGGGTCTGCATCGCCGTCTCCAGCGCGCCGACGTCGCGGCTGCTGGCGAGGCTGCCGATCGATTCGCGCAGCCGCACCGTCTCGCTCTGGAGCTCGGCGATGACGGGGGCGGCCAGGGTCGGGGCGGCGTTCGAGACCGGGGCCGGGGCGGCGGCCTGGGCGGGCGCGGCGGGCGTACCGTCCAGTTCGCGCTGGCGCTGGCGGATCTCCGTGACCGCGTCGCGGATCTCGGTCACGACCGGGCGGCCGCGGCGGCCGAGGGGACGGGGCGCGGCCAGTTGCGCGCCGATCTCCGTCATCCGGCGCTCGATCTCCGCGAGGCGCTGGGCCATCTCGGAGGGCGGCGGGCTGGCCGGCTCGACCTTCGGGGCGGCGGGCGCCGGCGGCACGGGCGCCTCGGCGCCGATGCGCTGGTCGATGCCGTCCAGGCGACGCATCATCTCGGTGAGGGCCGCGTTCTTGCCGGTCGGCCCGGTGGGCGCGGCGCTCGAAGGCCGGACCTCGACCGGCGCCGGTGCGGCGGCGACGGGGGTCGGCTCGGCCGGTGCGACCGGGGCCGGATGCGGTTGCGCGCTCCGTGATTCGGGCTCAGCCTTGTCCGCGAGCGCCCGGGGATCGACGATGGAGGCGATCCAGGTCTCGACCGGAATGCCGGCGCGGCGGGCGACATCCCGTGCCGCTTCGAGAACGTCCGGATCGAAGCCTTCGAGGTCGAGCGTCGCGTTGCGTGTCATCGTCCAACCTGACCCGGCGAAGTCCATGGTTCGATCCGCGAGCGCCCCCCGCCACACGAAAAGCGAGGGAGGGGTTAACGGCAGATCCGTCCGCCCCGACATTTGGTAGTCTTGGTAAACAGGCGGTTAAGGCCTGACCGATTGGTGGCGGATGACCGATTCCCGTTGGCACCCCGCGCGCCCCCCTTTCGTCCGCCGCGGATTAGTTTATATGTGAACCATCAGGTGCGCCGGCGGCCGGAAGTCCGACCAGGAACGCAACCGTTTCCGGGAGATGATGCGCGATGCCCAGCTACAAGGCACCGGTCGAGGACGTCCTGTTCCTGCTGAACGACGTGCTCGGGTTCCACCGCTACGACAACCTGCGCGGCTTCTCGGACGCCTCTCCCGACGTGATGGAGGCGGTGCTCAACGAGGGCGCCAAGCTCGCCGAGACCGTCCTGGCCCCCCTGAACGCCGTCGGCGATCGGGAAGGCTGCACCCGGCATCCGGACGGGAGCGTCACGACCCCGCAGGGCTTCAAGGCCGCCTACGACGCCTATGCGGGCGGCGGCTGGATGGGCCTGTCGATGCCCGAGGCCTATGGCGGGCAGGCCCTGCCGCACACCCTGAACACCGCGATCCAGGAGTTCGCCTCCGGGGCCAACCTCGCCCTCGGCATGTATCCCGGCCTGACCCAGGGCGCGATGGCGGCCCTGCTGGTGCACGGGTCGGAAGAGCAGAAGGCGCTCTACCTGCCGAAGATGGTGGAAGGGGCCTGGACCGGCACCATGAACCTGACCGAGCCCCATTGCGGCACGGATCTCGGCCTCCTCAAGACCAAGGCGGTGCCCAACGGCGACGGCTCCTACAGCCTGACCGGCACCAAGATCTTCATCTCGGCCGGCGAGCACGACCTCTCCGAGAACATCATCCACCTCGTCATCGCCCGCATCGAGGGCGCGCCGGCCGGCACCAAGGGCATCTCGCTCTTCGTGGTGCCGAAGGTCCTGGTGAAAGCCGACGGCTCGCTGGGCGCGCGCAATCCCGTCTCCTGCGGCTCCCTCGAGCACAAGATGGGCATCCACGGCAATTCCACCTGCGTGATGAACTACGACGGGGCGAAGGGCTGGCTCGTCGGGCAGGAGAATCGCGGCCTGAACGCGATGTTCGTGATGATGAACGAGGCCCGCCTCGCGGTGGGCGTCCAGGGTCTCGGACAATCCGAGGTCGCCTACCAGAACGCCGTCGCCTACGCGAAGGACCGGCTCCAGGGCCGCGCCCTCACCGGCGCCAAGGCGCCCGAGAAGGCCGCCGACCCGATCATCGTCCATCCCGACGTGCGCCGGACCCTGATGGGCATCCGCGCCTTCAACGAGGCCGCCCGCGCCCTCGTGCTCTGGACCGCCCTCCAGGCGGATATCGGCCACCGGTCCGACGACGCGACCGAACGGCAGGCCGCCGAGGACCACATGGGCCTGATGACCCCGGTGGTGAAGGGCGTGCTGACCGACCGGGGCTTCGCCAACTCGGTCGAGGCCCAGCAGATGTTCGGCGGCCACGGCTACATCGAGGAATGGGGCATGTCGCAGTTCGTGCGCGATGCCCGCATCGCGATGATCTACGAGGGCGCCAACGGCATCCAGGCCATGGACCTCATCGGGCGCAAGCTGCCCAAGGACGGCGGCCGGGCCATGATGAGCTTCCTCGGCGAGGTGCAGACCTTCCTCAAGGACCACGGCGAGGACGAAGGCATGACGCCCTACGTCGCCCCCCTCCAGGCCGGGCTCAACGACCTGCAGGGCGCCACCATGTGGTTCATGCAGAACGCCTTCACGAAGCCCGACAATGCGGGGGCCGGCGCCACCGACTACATGCACCTCCTCGGCCTCGTGGCCATGGGCTACATGTGGGCGCGCATCGCCAAGGCCGCCCTGGCCCGCCAAGCCGAAGCCGCCTCGGACGCCATGGCCGCCAAGCTGGTGGTGGGCCGCTTCTACATGGAGCGGATGCTGCCCGAGACCGCGACCCGGCTGGTGCGGATCAAGGCCGGCGCCGAGACGACGATGGCGCTCGGCGCCGAGGCGTTTTAGACCGGGACGACCGCGATCCGAAGACGCCGCGTCGGTCCGGGGCGCCCATAGGGCGAACCCGGAATCCGGAACTGCCGGCGCGGGCGACCTCGCCACGACCTGCGGTTCTGGCTTCCGGGCTCCGCGTCGCGGCCCCGGACTGACGGATCCGGACCGGATTTTTGAACGCCGTCGCCCCGAACGGGCGGACAACAGGGAAACGCGCATGCCCGAGGCCTTCATCTACGACCACGTCCGCACCCCGCGGGGCCGCGGCAAGCCCGATGGGTCGCTGCACGAGGTGACGGCCCTGCGCCTCGCCGAGGTGGCGCTGCGCGCCCTCAAGGAGCGCAACGACCTCGACACGCGCCGCGTCGACGACGTGGTGCTCGGCTGCGTCGATCCGGTGGGCGAGGCCGGCGGCGACATCGCCCGGGCGGCGGCCCTGGTGGCCGATTACGGCACGCACGTGCCGGGCGTGCAGATTAACCGCTTCTGCGCCTCGGGCCTCGACGCGGTGAACTTCGCCGCCGCGCAGGTGATGGCCGGGCAGCACGACCTGACGGTGGGCGGCGGCGTCGAATCCATGAGCCGCGTCGGCCTCGGCGCCTCCGGCGGCGCCTGGCCCGTGGATCCCGCCATCGCGATCAAGTCGTACTTCATGCCCCAGGGCGTGTCGGCCGACCTCATCGCCTCGAAATACGGCTTCAGCCGCGACGCTTGCGACGCCTACGCGGTCGAATCGCAGAAGCGCTCGGCCACCGCTTGGGCCGAGGGCCGCTTCGCCGACGCGGTCGTGCCGGTGCGCGACATCAACGGCATCACGCTCCTGGCCAACGACGAGCACATGCGGCCCGCCACCGACATGCAGTCGCTTGGCCAGCTCAAGGCCTCCTTCGTCCAGATGGGCCAGATGGGTGGCTTCGACGCCGTGGCGATCGACGCCCATCCGGACGTCGAGACCGTCAACCACGTCCACCACGCCGGCAACTCGTCGGGCATCGTCGATGGGGCCGCCGCCGTGCTGATCGGATCGCGTGAGGCCGGCAGCGCCGCGGGCCTGAAGCCCCGCGCCCGCATCCGCGCCTTCGCCAATATCGGCTCGGACCCGGCCCTCATGCTCACCGGCCCGGTGGACGTGACGCGGAAGGTCCTGGCGCGGGCCGGCATGAGCCTGTCCGACATCGACCTGTTCGAGGTCAACGAGGCCTTCGCCGCGGTGGTGCTGCGCTTCCAGCAGGCCTTCGACCTGGACCCGGCCCGGATCAACGTCTGCGGCGGCGCCATCGCCATGGGCCATCCGCTGGGCGCCACCGGCGCGATGATCCTCGGCACCGTGCTCGACGAGTTGGAGCGCACCGGCAAGGAGCGCGCCCTGGTGACCCTGTGCATCGGCGCCGGCATGGGCACCGCCACCATCATCGAACGGGTGTGAGCCTGCGCCGCCTCCCAAACGCGGGCCAAGTGGGGTAGAGGGCGGCGCCCGCCGCCACCCGGCGCCGGGCTCACGACAAGAATCTCTGAGGACACGCCAAGATGACGCGCCTGCTCGCCACCCTCTGCCTGACCACGGCCCTCTGCCTGCCGATGGCCGCCCGCGCCGACGATGCCGCCGAGCGCATCGCCGTCGCCAAGGACCTGGTGCAGAAGACCACGATCAAGAACCTGGAGGTCGGCTTCACGGGCGCCCTCGAGAAGACCGTGGCGCCGATGAAGGAGGACAAGGCCGAGGCCGTGCGCAAGGAGATCCGCGCCGAGTTCGACAAGCAGCGCGAGACGATGCTCGACGGCCTGTCGAAGGCCTATGCCGAGAAGTTCAGCCTCGACGAACTGAAGCACCTCACCGAAATCTACGGCGACAAGACCTACCAGAAGTTCCAGGCGGTCAATGCCGATCCAGCCTCCACCGTGACCACGATCTCGCAGGCCTCGGTGACCAAGCTCCTGAACATGCTGGCGATCGCCTCGGCCGGCGATTCCGCGGCCAACGGTGCGGCGGGTGCCCCCGGTGCGCCGATGCCGATGCCGGCGCGCTGAGGCGGACCGGCGGGGATCCCGATGGCCGGCTCACGCCACATGCGCGCGGGGGAACCCGCCCGCCGGAGAGCCGGCCACCGGGAAGCCGCGGACCGGGGGCAGCGCCTCCAGGTGGGGCTTGGCGAAGTGGTAGCCCTGGAACAGGTTCGCACCGAGGTCGCGCAGGGTGTCCAGCTCGGACGCCGTCTCGACGCCCTCGGCGATCACCGCGATGTCCAGGGAGCGGGCGATGCCGATGATGCCCGCCACGATGATCTGACGACGCTGGTCGGTGTCGATGCCGCGCAGCAGATCCATGTCGATCTTGATGAGGTCGGGCTGGAAGTTCGCCAGCAGGCTGAGGCCGGCGAAGCCCGCGCCGAAATCGTCCAGGGCGGTCAGGAAGCCCTGGCGGCGATACTCGGCGACGATGCGCGAGACGTGGGCGGTGTCGCGGAACTTCTCGTTCTCGGTGAACTCGAACATGATCCGGTCGTGGGCGAACCCCGCCTTGCGGGCCGCCTCCAGGGACGAGCGGATGCAGGCCGCCGGTTCGTAGACGGCGTTCGGCATGAAGTTGATCGACAGACGGGTCGCGTCGTCGGTGGGAAACAGCCGGCCGGCGAGCTCGATCGCCTTGACCCGCGCCGCCTGGTCGAACCGGTAGACGGTCTCGGGCGTCACGCGGCCGAGGATCGACGCGGCGGATTCACCCCCCGGGCCACGCACGAGGGCCTCGTACCCCCAGACGCGCTGGGCGGCGAGGTCGAGAATCGGCTGGAACGCCATCGTGAACGTGAAGTCGAGTTCGGCTCCCTCGCGGCAGCCCTGGCAGCCGATCCGAGCAGTCATGGTCTTGTCCTGTCGCAGCAACATGCCCCCCGGCAATTCGAGATGCCACTGCAAGTTTTGACAAGAACTTAAGCTTGCCCACCGAAGCCGCTCACCCGCCGCACATTCGAGGATCAGCGATGAATCTCACCAACTTCCGACTGGAAACCGACGCCAACGGGATCGCATTGGCGACCTGGGACATGCCCGGCCGCTCCATGAACGTCTTCACCGACGCGGTGATGGACGAGCTGAGCCAGGTGGTGGACGCCGTCGTGGCGGATCCCGCCATCAAAGGCTGCGTCATCGTCTCGGGCAAGGACAACTTCTCGGGCGGCGCCGACCTGACGATGCTCCAGGGCCTCGGCCGCGCCTACGAGGCCTTGAAGGCCGAGCGCGGCGAGGAAGAGGCGATGCGCCACTTCTTCGCGGAGTCGCGCAAGCTCAGCCTCGTCTTCCGCAAGCTCGAGACCTGCGGCAAGCCCTTCGCGGCGGCGGTGAACGGCATCTGCCTCGGCGGGGCCTTCGAGCTCGCCCTCGCCTGCCACTACCGGGTGCTGTCCGATGATCCGAAGACCCGCGTCGGCCTGCCCGAGATCAAGGTCGGCCTGTTCCCGGGCGGCGGTGGCACCCAGCGCGTCGCGCGCCTGATGCAGACCGGCGACGCCCTGCAGATGCTGTTCAAGGGCGAGCAGATCCGTCCGTTGATGGCCCGCAACATGGGCCTCGCCCAGGAGGTCGCGGCCAAGGACGAGATCGTCGCCAAGGCCAAGGCCTGGATCGCCGCCGGCGGCTCGGCCGTCGCGCCCTGGGACCAGCCGAAGTTTAAGGCGCCCTCCGGCAAGGTCTACTCGCCCGCCGGGATGATGATCTGGCCGCCGGCCAACGCCATCTACCGGCGCGAGACGCACGACAACTACCCTGCCGCCAAGGCGATCCTGGCCTCCGTCTACGAGGGTCTGCAGCTGCCGATGGACCAGGCCCTACGCGTCGAGAGCCGGTACTTCGCCCACATCCTGCGGACCAAGGAGGCGGCCGCGATGATCCGGACGCTGTTCCTCTCCATGGGCGAATTGAACAAGGGCGCGCGCCGCCCGAAGGGCGTGCCGGCCACCCAGGTCGGCCGCGTCGGCGTCGTCGGCGCGGGCTTCATGGGCGCGGGCGTCGCCTACGTCACCGCCCAGGCGGGCATGGAGGTCGTCCTCGTCGACCAGTCGGTGGAGGCGGCCGAGAAGGGCAAGGCCTACGCCCACAAGCTCGTCACCGACCAGATCAACAAGGGCCGGACCAAGACCGCCGACCGCGATGCCCTCCTCGCCCGCATCCGCACCAGCGCCGACTACGCCGACCTCGCCGCCTGCGACCTCGTGATCGAGGCGGTGTTCGAGGACCCGACGGTGAAGGCCGAGGTCATCGCCAAGGTCGAGGCCGTGATCCGGCCGGAGACGATCTTCGCCTCCAACACCTCCACGCTGCCGATCACCGGGCTTGCCAAGACCTCGGCCCGGCCGGAACAGTTCGTCGGCATCCACTTCTTCTCGCCGGTGGAGAAGATGATGCTGGTCGAGATCATCAGGGGCGACCAGACCGGCGACGCGGCGCTGGCCACCGCCCTGGACTACGTCCGTGCGATCAAGAAGACCCCGATCGTCGTCAACGATGCGCGCGGGTTCTTCGCCAACCGCTGCGTCGGCGCCTACCTGCTGGAAGGCCACAAGATGCTCAACGAGGGCATCCCGGCGGCGATGATCGAGAATGCCGGCCGCCAGGCGGGCATGCCGGTCGGCCCGCTCTCCCTGACCGACGAGGTCGCGGTCGACCTCGCCCTGAAGATCGTCAAGGCGACGGAGGCGCAGCTCGGGGCCGACGGCATCGACCCGGCGCAGAAGGCGCTGCTCACCACCCTCGTCGAGGGCGAGGGTCGGCTCGGCCGCAAGAACCGGAAGGGGTTCTACGATTACCCCGAGGGCGCGCCCAAGCGCCTGTGGCCGGGCCTCGCCGCCCTGCAGGCGACCCGAATCGATCCGGACGCGGTCGACTTCTCGGAACTGAAGCAGCGCCTTCTCGTGGTGCAGGCCCTGGAAGCCGCCCGCACCGTCGGCGAGGGCGTGGTCACCGATCCGCGCGAGGCGGATGTGGGCTCGATCCTGGGCTTCGGGTTCGCCCCCTTCACGGGCGGCGCCCTGTCCTACATCGACTTCATGGGCGCCCAGGCCTTCGTGACGCTGGCGCAGGGGCTGGAAGCCAAGCACGGGCCGCGCTTCGCCGTGCCGCAGAACCTCCTCGACATGGCTGCCCGCGGCGGCACGTTCTACGGCGACGCGGCTGCGAAGAAGGCGGCGTAAGGCGGGGGCGCCGCCCGGCGCGACTCCGGGCGGACCTCACGACGGGTGCGGCGGCAACCGCCTCACCCCACCGACGCAGCCGTCATCCGGACCCGCAGCACCGCGACGTCGTCGTGGTTGCTCGAGAGCAGGTCGGTGATGTCGCCGGCGAGCAGCGCCTTCACGTGGCGGCACCGGGTGCCGTAGCGGCCCGCCATGCAGGTGCAGCGCAGGTGAGGCCCGCCGGTGCGATCCTCCAGGGTCACGGCGTAGCGGTTGCCGCTGCTACCCCGCACCGCGAAGTGCAGGCCCGGCGCCGAGGCCGGACGGGCGCCCGCGGCGAGGCGGGCCCGCTCGGTCAGGGAGCCAGGCCGGCCGCGCGGAGGCAGGGCGAGATCGGGACCCGCCGGGACCGTGGTGATCGGCAGGCGGAGGGCCTGCGACAGCCCGGGCACGTCCGGCGCGCCGGTCTCCCGCACGGCTGCCAGGGCGATCTCCGCGCAGGCATAGGCGTCCTCGCCCGCATCGTGGTGCGCGAAGCGGATGCCGAGGCGCGCCGCCACCTTGCCGAGGCCGCAGCCCTCCTCCGCCGGAAACACCCGCCGGGCGATCTGCAGGGTGCAGAGATAGGCGAAGGCCGGGGGCCGGTGCCCATGCGCGGCCAGGGAGGCCCGCAGCACCCCGAGGTCGAAGCCGGCATTGTGCGCGAGGATCAGCCCGGAGGCGAGGTCGGGCAGGAACTCCGCCATCACGGTGGGGAAGTCCGGCTGGCCGCGCACGTCCGCCGGCAGAATTCCGTGGACCCGGATGTTGCCCGGCGAGAAGCGCAGCTCCGGCGGGCGGATCAGCCGGGATTCGCGTCGGACCACCCGGCCGCCGGCGATCCAGGCGAGCCCGACGGCACAGGCGCTGTCGCGCCGCTCGTTGGCGGTCTCGAAGTCGAGGGCGATGACGGTCATGCGGGAATCGCGGGGCCCTGTCCCGGCCGGACGCGGCCAAGCGCCCGCGGATGCGGGCGCCCCCGAGTCTAGGCGCCCACGAATCCCGGCTCAAGCGCCGGCGACGAGCGCCAGCCATGCCTCCTCGCTGACGACCTCGACGCCGTGCTTCTGGGCGTCCGTCAGCTTGGAGCCCGCGCCCGGCCCGGCCACGACGAGGTCGGTCTTGGCCGAGACCGAACCCGAGACCTTGGCGCCCAGGCGCTCGGCGGTGGCCTTGGCCTCGGACCGGGTCATCCGCTCCAGGCTGCCGGTGAACACCACCGTCTTGCCGGCGAAGGCGGTGGCGGTGGCCGGGGCGGCCATCGGCTCGGTCTTCACTTCGGCGAGCAGGGCCCGGACCGCCGCGTCGTTGTGCGGTTCGGCGAAGAAGGCGATGAGCGAATCGGTCGCCACCGGGCCGATCTCGCCGTCGTCGGCGAAGTGGCAATAGGCATCGCCGGGGCGCTGCTCGGCCGCCCGCGCGAGGGCCGCCACGATGGCGTCCGCGTCGCCGTAATGGCTCAGGAGGCTGGCGCGCTGGGGGGCCGACAGGCGCACCCGCCCCTGCGGCTGGGTCTCCGCCTCCTCGTCCTCTCCGGCCTCCGGCTCGCCACCCGCGCGGGGATAGCCCAGCTCCAGCAGGCGGTCGCGGGTGGTCGGTCCGATGCGGGACAGGGCGGAGAGTTCGATCCAGTCCGCTCCGGCCTGGTCGCCGGCCGCGGCGGCGACGCCCGCCATCAGGGCGGGCATGTCGGGAAAGCGCTTGGCCAGGGCCTTGGCGGTGGATTCGCCGATCTCCGGAATGCCGAGGGCGAAGAGGAAGCGGTTCAGGGGCAGGCTGCGGCGATCCTCCACCGAGGCGAGGAGGTTCTTGATCGCCTTGTCCTCCTCCTCGCCCTTCTTCTTGGTCGGCTTCTTGGGGGCGGGGGTGCCCTCCGCCCGGCGCTCGGCGGAGAGCGCCTCGCGCCGCGCCACGATGGCGGCCTTGAGCGGCGCGAAGTCGAGGCGGAACAGGTCGGCGGGCTGGCGCACCAGCCCGGCCTCGAACAAGACCTCGATATAGGTCTGGCCGAAGCCCTCGAGGTCGAAGCCGTTGCGGGAGACGAAGTGCTTCAGGCGCTCGACTCCCTGCGCCGGGCAGATCAAGCCCCCGGTGCAGCGGCGCACGGCGTCGGGCTTGCCCGTGCGCGGGTTGATCTCGCGCACCGCCCGGCTGCCGCAGGCGGGGCAGTGGGTCGGGAAGGCGTAGGGTTTCGACCCGGCCGGGCGCTTCTCCAGCACCACGTCCATCACCTTCGGGATCACGTCTCCGGCCCGCTGCACCACGACGGTGTCGCCGACCCGGATGTCGCGCCCGTCGCGGATCGGCTCGCCGTCGGCCCCGACGCCCTGGACGTAGCCCTCGTTGTGCAGGGTGGCGTTCGACACCACGACGCCGCCCACCGTGACCGGACGCAGCTTGGCCAGCGGATTCAGGGAGCCGGTGCGCCCGACATTGATCTCGATGTCCTCGACCACCGTGAGCGCCTTCTGGGCCGCGAACTTGTGGGCGAGCGCCCAGCGGGGCGAGCGGGAGACGAAGCCGAGGCGGCGCTGCAGGGCGAGGTCGTCGACCTTGTAGACGACGCCGTCGATGTCGTAGCCGAGGTCGGCGCGCTCGGCCTCGATGCTCCGGTAATGCGCGATCATCGCGTCCGAATCGGCACAGAGCTTCGTCCGGTCGTTGACGGGCAGGCCCCAGTCCGAAAACCGCGCCAGCACCCCGTGCTGCGTGCCGTCGAAGGCCGGCACCACCTCGCCCCAGGCATAGGCGAAGAACTTGAGCGGGCGCGAACGGGTGATCTCGGGGTCGAGCTGGCGCAGCGACCCGGCCGCCGCGTTGCGGGGGTTGGCGAACAGGGCCTTCCCGGCGGCTTCCTGGCGCGCGTTGATGGCGGCGAAATCCGCGTGGCTGAGATAGACCTCGCCGCGCACCTCGCAGACCGGCGGCACGTCCGTCCCGGCGAGCCGCTGCGGGATGTCCGACACCGTGCGGGCATTGGCCGTGACGTCCTCGCCGACCTCGCCGTCGCCCCGGGTCGCCGCCGTGACGAGGCGCCCGTCCTCGTAGCGCAGGGCCAGGGAGAGGCCGTCGATCTTCGGCTCGGCGGTGAAGGCCAGGGGATCGCCCTCCGGCCAGTTCAGGAAGCGCCGGACGCGGGCCACGAACTCCGCCACCTCCTCGTCCGCGAAGGCGTTGCCCAGCGAGAGCATCGGCACCGCGTGGCGCACCTTGGCGAATTTCTCGGAGGGCTTGGCGCCCACCGACGCGCTGGCGGCCCCCGTTCCGGCGAGATCCGGAAACCGCGCCTCGATCTGCTCCAGGCGCCGGCGCAGGGCGTCGTACGCCGCATCCGTGATCTCGGGGGCATCCTCCTGGTGATAGAGCCGATCGGCCTCGGCGATCCGTTCGGAGAGGTCCGCGTGCTCGGTCCGCGCCGTCTCGGCGGTCATGGTCTCGAGGCTGTCGGCGGGGCTGTCTGCGGGCATGGGGGGCTTCATGAGCGTTGGCGCGGCGTCGGCTTATAGCAATCGTCAACCGTCGCAGCACCGGCCAAGGTTCCGGGCTGCCCGAAGCTCTGCACAGGCCTGTAACCCCCGCGGCCGCCGAGCGAATACATCGCGACACCCCGACGCCCCGGTGGCTCGTCGGGGCCGGCTGCGACCCCGCGCCGCCTCACGGATCCTCCCCGGCCCCTATCTTTCGATTCAACCGCTTCCCCGATCCCGGATCGCCATGCCAGCCCTGCCCGCCTTCTCCGCGCCCTGGCGCGACCGCGCCGGACGCGTCTCCGGCCTGAAGCTCGCCACCTTCCTGTTCGCCCTGGCCCCGGGCCTGTGGCTCGCCGGCGCCTACGCGGCCGATGCCCTCGGGGCGAAGCCCATCACGGCGCTGCTTCATGGTACCGGCGAGTGGGCGGTGCGCTTCCTCATGCTGTCGCTGGCGGTGACGCCCCTGCGCCGCATCGCCCACGCGCCGAAGCTCATCCTGGTCCGGCGCATGCTTGGCCTGACGGTGCTGGCCTACGGGCTGATCCACCTGTTGCTCTACGTCGTCGACCAGAACTTCGTGCTGACCAAGGTCGTCACCGAGATCGCGTCGCGGATCTATCTCACCATCGGCTTCGTGGCGCTTCTCGGCCTCGTGGTGCTCGGCGTAACCTCCACGGACGGGATGATCCGGCGCCTCGGCAAGGCTTGGCCGCGCCTTCACAAGTCCGTCTACCTCATCGCGATCCTGGGCCTGATCCACTACTACCTGCAGGCCAAGATCGACGTGTCCGATCCGGTCTTCTGGACCGGCGCCTTCCTGCTGCTGATGGGTCACCGCGCCATGCAGCGCTTCGGCTGGCCGACCAACCCGCTCACCCTGGCGGGCCTCGCTCTAGGGGCCGCCCTTGTGACCGCACTGCTCGAAGCGGCCTGGTACGGCGTGGCGAGCGGCATCCCGGCGAGCCTCGTCCTCTCGGCCAATCTCGACATGCCGGACACCATCCGGCCGGCCTGGTGGGTGCTGGCCCTCGGCCTCGCGGTGCCGGTGCTCAATGCCGTCCGGGCGCGGATGGACAAGAGCGGACGCGGCAAGCCGAAGCGCACACCGGCTTCACGCCCCGCCCCGGCATCGGCACAGGTAGCGGCACGGGAGGCCGTGGCCGCGCGGTGACAGCCGCCGGCACGGACTTGCTCCCGGTCGATCGCACGCGCATGTAGCGCCTGTCGTCACGGAGGGGAAAGCCCGCATGCGGACACGGATCTTGCGGGCTGCGGCCCTCGGCCTCGGCACCCTGCTGTCGATGAACGCGGCCCGCGCCGCCTGTACCCTGCCGGAGCCGCCCCCGGCGACGTCCCGTCCGACCAAGCCCCCGCTGCCGGTCAAGCCCACCTGCCTCGACGCCAAAGGCGGCTGCCCGGGCTGGGAAGCCTACAGCTACAACGACGCGATCAAGGCCTACAACGAGCAGGCCGCCGCGTTCCGGCCCCTGGCGGAAGCCTACGTCAAGGCGCTGAACGCCTACGTGAAGGCGAGCAGCGACTACGCGCAGTGCGAGGTGAAGACGCTGCAGTAGGAACGCGCGGCGCCTTCGGCACGGTCACATCGCAGGGTGCGCGGTCATTCCGGGGCGCCGCAGGCGAGCCCGGAATCCAGAAACGCCGAATGCGGAAGGTTTTGCACCACCTATGGTTCTGGATCCCGGCCTCCGCTGCGCGGCCCCGGGATGACGGGGCGGTGCGAGGGGAGTTCCGCCGTGACGCTTCGAACAGGTGATCGCATTGGCGGCGGCCGTCGCTTGACCCCCGCCAGGGGCGGTGCCACAGCCCGGCGCAGTTTCCGCTCACCGCCAGACTGGACGGCCCGATGCCCGAATCCCTCGACCTCCTCGTTCTCGGCAACGCCATCGTCGACCTCATCGCCCGCACCGAGGAGGATTTCCTCGCGGCACAGGGCGTACCGAAGGGCGCGATGCAGCTGATCGACGAGGCGCGGGCCGAGTCGCTCTTCGCCGCCATGGGTCCGGCCACCATCGTGTCGGGCGGCTCGGGCGCCAACACGGCGGTGGGCGCGGCGATGCTCGGGGCGAAGACCGGCTTCGTCGGCAAGGTCCGCGACGACGAGCTCGGCGGCCTCTTCGCCCACGATCTCAAGGCGACCGGCGTCCGCTTCCCCGTGGCCGCCGCCACCGACGGACCGGCCACCGCCCGCTGCTTCATCCTGGTGACGCCCGATGGCGAGCGCACCATGAACACCTATCTCGGCGCCTGCCAGGGCCTGTCGCCGGCCGATGTCGACGCGGCCACCGTGGCCGCCGCCCGCGTGGTCTACCTCGAGGGCTACCTCTGGGACCCGCCGGCCGCCAAGGATGCGTTCCGCAAGGCCGTGACCATCGCCCACGACGCCGGCAACGCCGCGGCCCTGACCCTGTCGGACGCGTTCTGCGTCGGGCGCTACCGGGAGGAGTTCCTGGGCCTGATCCGCGACGGCAGCATCGACATCCTGTTCGCGAATATCGGCGAGCTGCAGAGCCTCTACGAGACCGACGACGCCGAGGCCGCGATCCGCGCCCTGCGCGAGGAGAGCGCGGCCCGCGGTCGGGATCTGCTCGGCCTCGTCACCCGCTCGGCGGACGGTGCGCTCGTGATCCAGGGGGGCGCCGTGCAGGCCGTGTCCGCGTCGCCGGTCCACGAGCTCGTCGACACCACGGGCGCGGGCGACCTGTTCGCGGCGGGCTTCCTCGCCGGCCATGCCCGCGGCCTCGACCACCGCGACAGCGCCCGCCTCGGGGCGCTCGCCGCCGCAGAGGTGATCCAGCACATCGGCGCCCGGCCCCAGCACGACCTCGTCGCCCTCGCCAAGGCGCAGGGCCTGCTCTGAGGCGGCCCCTTCGGCGGGACCGTCCCACCGTCCGCCTTCGCGGGACGAGGGAGGCTGGCCGCCGAACCGCTCGGGCGACCTCCCCTTACAGCCGCAGCAGCACCTTGCCGACGGCCTCGCGCCGCTTGAGGATGCCGAGGGCCTCCTCG
Source organism: Methylobacterium sp. Leaf89 (assembly GCF_001422215.1). NCBI lineage: Bacteria > Pseudomonadati > Pseudomonadota > Alphaproteobacteria > Hyphomicrobiales > Methylobacteriaceae > Methylobacterium > Methylobacterium sp. Leaf89. The sequence continues at coordinate 158,208 of NZ_LMML01000012.1, forward strand.
TAATCGGCGAGGGGGTATTCGCCGTGGACCTTCGCGGTGAGGCGCCCCTCCGCTACCCAGGCGAGAAGCTGCTCCTGGTTGGCCCGGTGCGCCTCCGGCTCGCGCTCGACGAAGACGCCCCAGTGCACGCCCTGGATGTCGATGCCCTTCAGGAGCGCCAGGTTGAGCGGAATCCGCGGGATGTCGCCGGCCGCGAAGCCGATGACGAGGTAGCGGCCCTTCCAGCCCAGCGACCGCAGGGCCGGCTCGGCGTAGTCGCCGCCGATCGGGTCGTAGATCACGTCCACGCCCGCCCCCGCGGTCAGCGTGCGCAGGGCCTCGCGCAGGTTCTCGGCGGCGTAATCCACCGCCATCGTGGCGCCATGGGCCTGCGCCGTCGCCAGCTTCTCGGGCGAGGACGCGCAGGCGATGACACGGGCGCCCATGATCGCCCCGAGTTCCACCGCCGCGAGCCCGACGCCGCCGGAGGCGCCGAGCACCGCGAGGGTCTCGCCGGGCTGCAGGCGGGCCCGGTCGCGCAGGGCATGCAGCGAGGTGCCGTAGGTGATGGTGAGCCCGGCGGCCTGCGCGTCCGAGACCCCGGCCGGCACCGGCGTGAGGTGCCGGGTGGCGACGGCGATCCGCCCGCGGCAGGTGCCGTATTTCTGGTGAACGATGACGCGGTCGCCCACCGCGAAGCCCGCGGCGCCCTCGCCCAGGGCCTCGATGACGCCGCAGGCTTCGCCGCCGGGCGAGAACGGCAACTCGGGCTTCACCTGGTAGCGCCCGGCGATGATCAGGGTGTCGAAGAAGTTGAGCGCCGCCAGGGTGATGCGCACCACGGCCTCGCCGGGACCGGCCACCGGGTCCGGCAGGTCGGCGAGGTCCAGATCCTCCGGACCTCCGAGATGGGTACACAGCAGCGCCTTCATGCTCAAACCTCCCCTGGTCGTCGTATCGGCGCTTGCACCGACGGAGCCGCCCGCGCAAGCGCTCGACGCCGTCAGGGGCGTTCGTAGGTCCCGACGAGGCAGCCCTTGGCGAGGACGCGCCCCGCCATGGCCTCCAGCAGCGCGCCGCGGCCGGGATGTTCGGGCAGCGCCAGCGCCCCGTCGAGGGCGTAGGCCTGGAACAGGTAGGCGTGCGGACCGTGGCCGGTGGGCGGGTCGGGCGGCAGCCAGCCCGGCTTGAGGAAGCTGTTCTTGCCGAGGTCAAGGCCGGATTCGGCCTGGCTCGCCGCGCCCTCCGCCAGGGGTGCGCCGGGATCGCAATTCCAGGCGATCAGGTGGACCAACGGGTTCGGCGTGGGGCTGCCGGCATCCTCGCACAGGAGGACGATTCGCGCCGTGCCGGGGGGCAGGCCGGTCCAGGCCAGGGGCGGTGACGCGCCGGCCCCGTCGGCGGTGAAGCGCGCCAGCATCGCCGTCCCGTCCGCGAAGGCGAGGCTGGTGAGGCCGAGGCCCTCGGGCACGGTGGCGAAGGTGGTCCGGTAGGCGGTCTTGTCGAGCCCGGCCTTCAGGCCGGACAGGGCGGCGCCCACGGCGTGCGGAATCTTTTCGAGCAAGGTCGGTCTCCCACGGGGTACGCCGACCAACCGCGTGCGCGCCCGAAGGTTCAGGCCGAATGCCCGCCTGCGGCCGGGGGCCCGGATGCGCCGGGGCGCTGCGCCGTGATCATGTAGTTGACGGCCGTGTCGCGGCTCGCCCGCCACGAGCCGTCCAGGGGATTGAGCACCACCCCGGTCGTGTCGGTGACGATGAGGCCGCCGGCCTCGACGGCGCGGGCGAGCTCGTCGGGCCGCACGAACTTCTCCCAGTCATGGGTGCCCCTGGGCAACCAGCCGAGGACGTACTCGGCCCCGACGATCGCCAGCGCGAAGGAGCGCAAGGTCCGGTTGAGGGTGGCGGCGAACAGGAGGCCGCCGGGCTTCACCGCCCGGGCCGCCTGCGCCACGAAGGCCGGCATGTCCACCACGTGCTCCACCACCTCCATGGCGAGCACGATGTCGAAGCGCTCGCCCCCGGCCACCACATCCTCGATGGTGCGGGCGCGGTAATCCACCGGCACGCCCTCGGCGTCGGCATGGGCCTGCGCCACCTTGACGTTGGTCGGTGCCGGATCGAGTCCGGTGACCCGGGCGCCGAGGCGCGCCAGGGGCTCGGACAGGACGCCGCCGCCGCAGCCGATATCCACCAGGGTCAGCCCCTCCAGGGCGAAGGGCGCGTTGCGGTCCCGTCCGAAATGCCGGCAGGCCGTGTCGCGGATATAGGCGAGGCGGACGGGGTTGAAGCGGTGGAGCACCCGCATCGGTCCGGCCTCGTCCCACCAGGTCGCCGCGATGGCTTCGAAGCGGGCGACCTCGTCGCGGTCGATGGAGGCGCCTGTGGGTCCGGTCATCGTCTCGGCATGTCTCGTGCGAGGTGGGCGCGTCCCATTGTTGACACGCCCGGGCGGCCCTTGTACCCGCCGAAGCCCTGTCCGGTACAGCAGCCAAGCGACGCGGCAGGCCGTGCGGGTTCCGGGAAATCCGTCCCGCGGCCCGCCGAATCCCGAGGTCACGCTCGATCCCCGGCTCAAGCGATGCGTCGCGGGCGCGACAGGCTCCGTCTGGTGAGAACATGCCCCGTCTGGTGATGAAGTTCGGCGGTACGTCCGTCGCCAATGTCGAGCGCATCCGCAACGTGGCGGCCCACGTGGCGCGCGAGGTCACCGCCGGCTACGACGTGGCCGTCGTGGTCTCGGCCATGTCCGGCAAGACCAACGAACTCGTCGCCTGGGTCAAGGACGCGAATCCGATCTACGACGAGGCCGAGTACGACGCGGTGGTCGCCTCCGGCGAGCTCGTCACCGCCGGGCTGCTCGCCATCGCCCTGCAGAAGAACGGCATCAAGGCCCGTTCCTGGCAGGGCTGGCAGATCCCGATCCTGACCTCGGACGCCCACGGCTCCGCCCGGATCGAGGGCATCGACGGCTCCCGCCTCGATGCCGGCTTCCGGCGCGGGGAGGTCGCGGTCATCGCCGGCTTCCAGGGCATGCACGAGGCCACCGGCCGGGTGACCACCCTGGGACGCGGCGGCTCCGACACCAGCGCGGTGGCCATCGCCGCCGCCATCGGCGCCGAGCGCTGCGACATCTACACCGACGTCGACGGCGTCTACACCACCGATCCGCGCGTGGTGCAGAAGGCCCAGCGCATGGAGCGCGTGACCTTCGAGGAAATGCTGGAGATGGCGTCGCTGGGCGCCAAGGTCCTGCAGGTCCGCTCGGTCGAGCTCGCCATGGTCCATCGCGTGCCCACCACGGTGCGCTCCAGCTTCGATCCGCCGGACAACGCCCGGCCCGGCACCCTCATCTGCGACGAGGACGACATCGTGGAACAGCAGATCATCACCGGGATCGCCTTCTCCCGGGACGAGGCGCAGATCACGCTTCGTCGCGTGAAGGACAGCCCCGGCATCGCCGCCGCGATCTTCGGACCGCTGGCCGACGCCAACATCAACGTCGACATGATCATCCAGACCGTGTCGGGCGACCAATCGACCACCGACATGACCTTCACGGTCCCGTCGGCCGATTACGACCGGGCGCGCAAGATCCTCGACGCGCAGAGCGGCGCGATCGAATTCGCGCAGATCGAGGGTGCCACCGACGTGGTGAAGGTCTCGGCCATCGGCGTCGGCATGCGCAGCCACGCGGGCGTCGCCGCCAAGGCCTTCCGGGCCCTGGCGCAGAAGGGGATCAACATCCGGGCCATCACCACCTCGGAGATCAAGTTCTCCGTGCTGATCGATGCCGCCTACACGGAGCTTGCCGTTCGCACGCTCCACTCGCTATACGGCCTCGACCAGGCCTGAAGACCCGGGGCGCGCGAACGCCTGCGCGCCAACCGGACACGAGGCCGAAGCCGGATCGAGGAGACCATGCCCGCTGCGCCCGGAGGCCCGCGCCTGCTTCTGCGCCGCCTCCGCGAAGCGATGGCGGAGCCGGTCAGTCCACAGGCTCGTCTCGACCGCATCGTCACGCTGATCGCCGCCAACGTGATCGCGGAGGTGTGCTCGGTCTATGTGCTCAGCGATGACAACATTCTTGAACTGTTTGCAACCGAGGGTCTGAACCGCGAGGCGGTCCATCTGACCCGGCTGCGGGCCGACGAGGGCCTCGTCGGCCTCATCGCCAAGACCGCCGAGCCGCTGTCGCTCTCCGACGCCCAGTCCCACCCGGCCTTCTCCTATCGGCCGGAGACGGGCGAGGAGGCCTATCACGCCTTCCTGGGCGTGCCGCTCCTGCGCGCCGGCAACACCCTCGGCGTCCTCGTCGTCCAGAACAAGACCTACCGGGTCTATTCCGAGGAGGAGATCGAGGCGCTGCAGACCACCGCGATGGTGCTCTCGGAGATGATCGCCTCGGGCGAGCTGCAGGCGCTGGCGCCGGGGGCCGGCTCGGCCGCGCGCCGCCCGGTGAGCCAGCGCGGCGTGGCCCTCGCCGACGGCATCGGACTCGGACACGTGGTGCTGCACGAGCCGCGTATCGTCATCAAGCAGCTCATCGCCGAGAACGTCGAGCGCGAGGTCGAGCGCCTGGAACAGGCCATCGGCGAGGTGCGCTCGGCCATCGACGACCTCGTCGAGCGCGGCGACAGCATCGGCACCGGCGAATCCCGCGAGGTGCTGGAAACGGTGCGCATGTTCGCGCACGACAAGGGCTGGCTGCGCCGGATGCGCGAGGCCGTGCATTCGGGCCTCACCGCCGAGGCCGCCGTCGAGCGCGTCCAGTCGGACAACCGCGCCCGGATGATGCGCCAGAGCGACCCGTACCTGCGCGACCGCCTGCACGACCTCGACGACTTGGCGAACCGCCTGCTGCGCACGCTGATCGGCGCCGAGGGCAACGGCGCGCAGCGCGTCCTGCCCGAGAACGCGATCCTGGTGGCGCGCTCGATGGGTCCGGCCGCCCTCCTCGACTACGACCGCACGGCGCTCCGGGGCGTCGTGCTGGAGGAAGGCGGGCCGACGAGCCACATCGCCATCGTGGCCCGGGCGCTGGGCATCCCGGCGGTGGGCGAGATCGCCAACGCCACCGCCCTCTGCGATGCCGGGGACGCGATCATCGTCGATGGCGCCACCGGCGAGATCCAGGTCCGGCCCGGTCCGGAGATCGAGGCGGCCTATGCCGAGATGGTGCGCCTGCGCGCCCGCCGGCAGGAGCAGTACCGGGCGCTCCGCGACGTGCCGGCCGTCACCCTCGACGGGACGACGATCGGCCTGCAGCTGAACGCCGGCCTCCTTATCGACCTGACCCACCTGCACGAGACGGGCGCGGACGGCATCGGTCTCTTCCGCACCGAGCTGCAGTTCATGGTGGCCCAGCGCATGCCCTCGGCCGCCGAGCAGCAGGCGCTCTACGAGGCCGTCTTCGCGGCCACCGGCGACCTGCCCGTCACGATCCGCACCCTCGACATCGGCGGCGACAAGATCCTGCCCTACATGCCGGCCCTCGAGGAGGAGAACCCGGCCCTGGGCTGGCGGGCGATCCGGATCGGCCTCGACCGGCCGGCCCTGCTGCGGGTGCAGCTCCGCGCCCTTCTCAAGGCCTCCGGCGGCCGGCCCCTGAAGATCATGTTCCCGATGGTGGCGACGGTGGACGAGTTCACCCGCGCCAAGGCCATCGTCGAGCGCGAGAAGGCGCATCTGCGCCGGCACGGCCATGCCCTGCCGAGCGACTGCAAGCTCGGTGTGATGGTGGAGGTCCCCTCCCTCCTGTTCCAGATCGACGAGATCGCCAGGGCCGCCGACTTCCTGTCGGTGGGCTCCAACGACCTGATGCAGTTCCTGTTCGCCGTCGACCGCGAGAACCGCCGGGTCGCGGACCGCTTCGACACCCTGAGCGTCCCGGCCCTGCGCGCCTTCCGCGTCATCGCCGAGCGCGCCGCCGCCGCCGGCTGCCCCGTCACCGTCTGCGGCGAGATCGGCGGGCGTCCCCTCGAGGCCATGGCGCTGATCGGCCTCGGATTCCGGGCCCTCTCGATGTCGCCGGCCGCCATTGGCCCCGTGAAGGCCATGGTGCTGGGCCTCGACGTCAAGGCGGTGGCGGCGCTGCTCGACACCGAACTGACCCGCGCCGGAGACGGCGCCACCCTCCGCCCGGCCCTCGCGGCCTTCGCGAAGGCGCAGGGTGTGCCCATCTAGCGTCGGCGTGCCTATTTCCATGGGTCGTGCCGCGGCCCCGTCGTCGACCCGGCTTCCGGCCCGACGAGCCCTTGTTCAGATGAGAGTTTTCCACGGGCGATGACCCCCATTCCTGCAGAGCGTCTCGACGCGATCCTGACGCGCCACGACATCGTCACCGCCACGCTGAGCGCCGGCTCGGCGGATTCCGATACCTTCGTGCAGCTGTCGCGCGAACTGTCGGAGCTGGAGGGCGTCGTCGCCGCCATCCACGCCTATCGCGCGGCGGCGCAGAACCTCGCCGACATCGAGGCGCTGATCGACGAGCCGGGCAGCGATTCCGAGATGCGGGCGCTCGCGGCCGATGAGAAGCCGGAGGCCGAGGCCGGGCTGGAGGCGGCGCACCGCGCCCTCCAGCTCATCCTGCTGCCCAAGGATTCCGCCGACGAGAAGAGCGCCATCCTGGAAATCCGCGCCGGCACCGGCGGCGACGAGGCGGCCCTGTTCGCGGGCGACCTCTTCCGCATGTACGGCCGGTACGCCGACGCCAAGGGCTGGAAGGTCGAGGTGATCTCCGAGAGCGAGGGCACCGTCGGGGGCTATCGCGAGGTGATCGCCGAGGTGAAGGGCAAGGGCGTGTTCGCGCGCCTCAAGTTCGAGAGCGGCGCCCACCGGGTGCAGCGCGTGCCGGATACCGAGACCCAGGGGCGCATCCACACCTCCGCCGCCACCGTGGCGGTGCTGCCCGAGGCCGAGGAGGTCGACATCGTCATCAACGATGCGGACCTGAAGATCGACACCATGCGCTCGCAGGGCGCCGGCGGACAGCACGTCAACAAGACGGAATCGGCCATCCGCATCACCCACATGCCGAGCGGCATCGTGATCTTCGTCCAGGAGGAACGCTCGCAGCACAAGAACCGCGCCCGGGCGATGTCGCTGCTGCGCTCCAAGCTCTACGACGCCGAGCGCACCGCCAAGGACGCGGCCCGGGCCGCCGACCGCAAGTCGCAGGTCGGCTCCGGCGACCGCTCGGAGCGCATCCGCACCTACAACTTCCCCCAGGCCCGCGTCACCGACCACCGCATCAACCTGACCCTGTACAAGCTCGAGGAGGTCCTGGCCGGCGTGGCGCTGGACGAGCTCGTGGACGCCCTCGTCACCGAGCACCAGGCGGAGCTGCTGGCCGCCGAGGGCATGGCCTGAGCCCCGTGGACGGGCCGGAGCCGATGCGCCTCGACCCGGGGCTCAGCCGCACCGACGCCCTGCGGCGCATGAGCGAGGCGCTCGCCGCCCACGGCCTGCCGGCGCGCGACGCCCGCTTCCTCCTGCTCGACCTCCTCGGGCTCAGCGCGACCGACCTGATCCTGCGGGGCCACCGGCCCCTCGGCGCGGAGGGGGCCGCGACGCTCGAAGGGGCCGTCGCGCGACGCGTCGCCGGCGAGCCGGTGGCCCGGATCGTCGGCGCCTGGGAATTCTGGGGCCTGCCCTTCGGGCTGGCACCCGAGACCCTCGTCCCGCGGGCGGACACCGAGACCCTGGTGGAGGCCGCCCTCGCCCTGCATCCCGACCGCGGGCGCCCGCTGCGGGTGCTCGACCTCGGCACCGGCTCCGGCTGCATTCTCGTGGCGCTGCTGAGCGAGTTGCCGAACGCCACCGGCATCGGCCTCGACCGCTCCCACGCGGCCCTCGTCCAGGCCCGCGCGAATGCGGTGCGGAACGGCGTCGGAACCCGAGCGGCCTTCGTCTGCGCGGACTGGACCGCGGGTCTCGGCGGGGCCTTCGACCTTATCGTGTCGAACCCGCCCTACATCGCCCGCGACACGATCCGTGGGCTCGACATCGAAGTCAGGGGTCACGACCCGATGGCGGCCCTCGACGGCGGCCCGGATGGACTCGGGGCCTATCGGAGCATCGTGGAGGCCCTCAGCGTCGGGCCGGTCCGCCTCGCCCCCGGCGGCGCGCTCGCCTTCGAGGTGGGTTACGATCAGGCCGAGGCCGTCGGGATGCTCGGGAGGCAGGCCGGGCTCGCCCCCGCCGTGCGTCATCACGATCTCGCCGGGCACGCCCGCGTCGTCCGCTTCGGACCGGTCTGAGCGGACGTCGCCCCGAAAATCCTGCGGGAAACGCGAAAAAACTGCGCCCGTTGGATGTATCGAGGCAGAAAACGCTTGTTGCCCCCTCGGCGAGCCGCTAATGTCCCAGGCAGATCGCGAACGATCCATTAGGATGGGTCGTGGTAAGACGGGTGGCGGCTTTGGTCCGCGACGCTCTTAGACGGTCCCCCCACGATCAGGCTGGCGCGCGCGGGCAGAGGCGCAGGAGCTTGGTCAACTTCGTGCCTGAAAACCGAAGGACGCCTGGACGCTCAGAGCGCGCCTTGGTCAACGGACAGAGACGGCAAGCACGGCGAAATCGATCACGGACACACCGGACCCGGATCACGCGGCGCCAGCGACGAGCCTGATGACAGGCCGCGTCATGGCCGCCTGGAACCCGCCGCATCATCAGACGCTCCGAGACGAACGAGGGTCAATCGAGACCGATGAGACCAAACCAGAATAGACGGATGCGCGGTCGCAACCGCCCCAAAGGTCCCAATCCGCTTACGCGTTCCTACGAGTCCAACGGACCGGACGTCAAGATTCGCGGCACCGCCCAACACATCGCCGACAAGTATGCCCAGCTCGCGCGCGATGCGCAGGCCAGCGGCGACCCGGTGGCAGCAGAGAACTACTTCCAGCACGGCGAGCATTATTTCCGGATCATCTCCGGCGCCCAGGAACAGACCCGTCAGCAGGTCGGCGGTTACGCCCGCGGCTTCGACGACGAGGGCGACGAGGGGGACGACGAGGGCCAGGGCGCCCCGCAGGGCTACGCGGCCTCGAGCTACGGCGCGAATGCCTACAACGAGGATTACGGCGACCCGAGCCAGCAGCCTCAGCCGACGGCGTACGAGCCCCGGCAGGACGCACGCCCGGAGTCCCGCCCCGAGAACGCCCGCTCGGACTACAACCGGCAAGATTCGAACAGGCAGGATTCGAACCGACAGGATTCGAACAGGCAGGATTCGGGTTCGGACGGCAACCGTCAGAACCGCCGTGACCGCTTCGCCAATCGCGGCGACCGTCCGCAGCGCTTCGACAATCAGCGCGACGGCAACCGGCCCGACTACAACAACCGTCGCGACGACTTCAGTCGCCCGGACGGCAACCGGCAAGACAACAGCCGACAAGACAGCAACCGGCAGGATTACACGCGACAGGATTCGAACCGGCAGGACTCGAACCGACAAGACGGCAACCGCCAGGATTTCCGGGCGGACCAGAATCGCCAGGAAAGCCCTCGCCAGGAGAGTTCTCGTCAGGAGAGCCCTCGCCAGGACTACAATCGTCAGGATCAGCCGCGACAGGATTTCCGTCCCGCCCCGGCCCGCTCCGACGCGCCCCGTTACGAGAACGGGCGCACGGAGAGTCCGGTGAACGAGGCCCCGCGCGGTGAGTTCGGTGGCCAGGATTCCGGACGACAGGAATCTGGTCGCCAGGACGCGCCCCGGGCCGCCCGCGCGAACGAGGCGCCGCCCCGGCGCAGCCGACGCCGCGACGAGCGGGATGCCGCCGGTCCGGCCGAGGACGTGGCCGCCCTGCCCGCCTTCCTGATGACGCCGCCGCGTCCGGTTCCCGTCGCCGAGCCGGCGGGGCAGCACGACGCTCCCGAGGACTCGACCTCGGCGGCACAGGATGACGGTGCACCGGCCCCCAAGCCCCGCCGCCGCCGCCGCGCCCGGTTCGAGGGTTCTGACGGTGTCGTCGGCGCCGACGATCCGACACCGGTCACCGAGTAAGCGCGGTCCCACCGCGCGAACCGGCTGGAAGCCGCCCCAACGGGCGGCTTCTTCGCGTTTCTAGGGGCTGCGCCAGTCGAGGAAGGCCTCGACCCGATGGATCAGCCGGCGGTGGGGCGTCGCCTCGCCGAAGGGCGCGAGGTCCCAGGTCCAGCGCCGGTCGGGCGTCCCCAGGCGCACCCCGTGCAGCAGGTCGAGCCGCTCGGTCACGCGTCCGGTCCGGTCCTCCTCGATCTGTTCCACGTCCGTGACCAAGCAGACCCGGGCCCGCAAACCCGCGAGGCCGTCGAGATGGGCCCGGACGATCCGGTTTCCGAGATCCGGCGGCACGAAGCCGGGCCGGTCCAGGGGCAGGATCGGCAACTGCGACAGGAGATTGGCCGAGACCACGAAGTCGACGTCCGCGCCGCCGCACAGGGCGGCCAAAGGATCGGGCCGATCGGTCCGATCGGTTCGGAGGGCGAGGTCCGCGGTGACGAGCCGGACGTTGGGATGAGCCCGCGCCCGAAGGCGGGCCGGCCAGAGATGCACGGCATCCACAAGGTCGACGCGCGCGAAACGCGCCGCGAGGTCCGCGAGCGGGACATCCTGGAGGAGGCCCGAGCCGAGCACCACGGCGACGCGCCGCTGCGGAAGCCCGTCGCAGGCATCCAGAATCGCGGCCCGCGCCGCGGCGAGATGGGGGGCCCAGGCGCTGCGGCAGCGGCGCCCCCGGGACATCAGCAGGACGCTCTCGCGCAGGTGGCCCCTCCGGCGATGGGCGAAGGGCACCGGCGTGACGAGGAGGTGGAGGAGTTCGACGAGCACTTGGGCCCCCGGATCAGCGGCCCGGGCCCGACGGATCCCGCGCGTCCGGCGCGCCGCCCGCCTGCGCCGAGAGGCGGACCACGCGCTGCGCCGTGGTCACCGACAGGGCCTGAAACGCGCTCTGGATCCCGGTCCAGGCCTCGGGCGGCCGCACCGGGCCGGATTTGGTCCGCAAGAACAGCTTCAGGGTTCCGAACCCGAGGCGGATCGAGCGCAGGAGAAACAGCAGGGGATCGTGGTCCGCCGCATCGTAGGCGCGCCGGGCGAAGGCGGGCGACACCGCGGCGAGGCGCGCGACCTCGGCCAAAGCCGTGTCGAGGTCGCCGGCCCGGACCAGGTCGTCGATGCGCCGTTCATCCGCATCCGTCGCGCGCGGAAGGGTCTGGCTTCCCCGCAGGCCGGCCGCCAACGCCGCGGGCTGTCCCCGCGGCGCGGCGCGGGTCACCAGCATGGCCCGCAGGACGGCGTCGCCACGGGCCCGTTCCCCGAGCGTGGTGTAGGCCGCGCCGGAGAAATGCGCGCCGGCATTGCCCGCGACCACGTGCACCGTCTGCCGGTCGCCGCGGGCCACCAGGACGTCGGTGACCCGCTCGCCGAGCGTCGGCCGCTGCGCAACGGCCCGCAGGTGCTCCTGCCCCCGCGATTCGGAGACGGTGACGAGGTCGGCCTCGTCGAGGCGCGGCGAGCGCTGAAGGACGGGCCGGGCCACCGCGATGTCCGGATCGAAGGCCAGGTCGCGCACCACGGCACGCGGTGCGTTGCGCACATCCGCCAAGCCGTCCGCCAGGAGGACGCGGGCGGCCCCATCGACCGCGCGGGCCAGGGGCAGCATCGCCGCGTCGAACACCTCCACCTGCGCCTCGCGCAGCCCGGCGGCCCGCTCCGTGAAGAGCATCGACAGCCGTTGCAGCACCCGTCCGCGCTGGAGCAGGCCGCCGGAGCGGACCACCTGCTCGATATCGCGCATGAGGGTTTCGATCATACGCGGAATTCCTGCGCGGTCCGTCCTTCGGCAATGTCCAGACCATCCTGGGGACGCAGAGATTAAGAAACTGAAATTCCCGTCGGCCCGGCGGGGGAACCTGGCCGCGACGATCCCGTTGCGGTTGGGCGGTTGCGATCGCATTCCCGCGCGCGCCGCCTACCCGGAGTGACCGTGTCGAACCTCGTCCGCATCATCCTCGCGATCTTCCTGCCGCCGATCGCGGTCCTCATGACCACGGGCATCGGCCTGCAGTTCCTTCTCAACATCCTTCTGACGCTGATGGGCGTGCTGCCGGGCACCATTCACGCCCTGTGGCTGGTGCTGCGCGATCGCTGAGGGAATGCTAGCCTGCCGCGCGGGCTGATCGTCGAGCCACGGTCGCCGCGAACGGTTTGACGAGCGCGAGGGGAGCATGAGCACACGAGGTTTCACGGGGCGCAAGCCGCCCGAGGCGACCCGCGAGCGTCTGCCCCCCGGCCAGTACCTCACCGAGGACTTCCCGGTGCTCCAGATCGGCCCCAACCCGCGCATCGACCTCGCGACCTGGTCGTTCACCCTGCGCGAGGGGGCGCGGCCCCTGAAGAGCTGGAGCTGGGACGCCTTCAACGCCCTGCCCCGCAGCCGCTGGGGCGGCGACATCCACTGCGTGACGAAGTGGTCGAAGTTCGACACCGCCTGGGAGGGCGTGCGCTTCGACGACCTCCTGGCCGATGCCGGCATCGCGGCGCCGAGCGCCTTCCTGCTCGCCGAAGGCTACGACGACTACACCACCAACGTGCCGGTCGCCGACCTGACGGGCGGCAAGGGCATGGTGGCGACCCACTACGACGGCGCGCCGATCCCGGTGGACCATGGGGGCCCGGCCCGGCTCCTGGTGCCGCACCTGTATTTCTGGAAGAGCGCCAAGTGGGTGAAGGGCCTGCGCTTCACCCAGCGGGACGAGGGCGGTTTCTGGGAGCTGCGCGGCTACCACATGTACGGCGATCCCTGGCGCGAACAGCGCTTCACCGGTGATTGATCCCGCCCCGGGCCCCCTCCCCTGGCAGACCGCGATCCTCACGGCCATCCGGCCGGTGACGCGGCGGGTGAAGAGCTACCGCTTCCGGGTCGCCTTCGATCGGCCGATGCTGGCCGGGCAGCACGTCGACGTGCGCCTCACCGCCCCGGACGGCTACCAGGCCCAGCGCAGCTACTCGATCGCCTCGCCACCGGACGGCGACGGCACCATCGAACTGCTGATCGAGGGCCTGCCGGACGGCGAGGTCTCGGGCTTCTTCGACGCGGTGGCGGCGGTCGGCGACACGATCGAGCTGCGCGGCCCGATCGGCGGTTCCTTCGTCTGGCGCCCCGAGGACGGCGGGCCCCTTCTCCTGGCGGGCGGCGGGTCGGGCGTGGTGCCCCTCCTGTCGATGCTGCGCCACCGCGCGGCGAAGGCGCCGGCGGTACCCGCCCTCCTCCTCTATTCCGTGCGCGACGCCGGCGAGATCATCGCCGCCGAGGAGCTGGCGGTGCGCGCCCGCGACGAACCGCACTTCCAGCTGATGCTCAACCTGACCCGCGCCGGCGGCCGCCGGGTCGACGCGGCGATGATCGCGGAGGCGCTGGACCGGCTCGGACCGCCGCGCCATGCCTATCTCTGCGGCGGCAATCCCTTCGTCGGGGCGGTGGCGGACCTCCTCCTCGACGCCGGGGTGGACCCCGCCCGCGTCCGGACCGAGCGCTTCGGCGGCTGAGTTGCCATCGCGGGGCGCGGGCCGACCCGGTCCCGCCACGGATCACGGACCCGGAAGGTCTCGGCAGACGGAGGAAGATGCCATGTCAGCGCAGCTCGATCAGCGCGAGGGGCAGTGTCACTGCGGCGGCGTCCGGTTCCGTGCGACGCTGAGCAAGGGTCTCGACACGGTCCGGCGCTGCACCTGCTCGTATTGCCGGATGCGGGGGGCGGTCGTCGTCTCGGCCGAGACCGGCGGCGTCGAGATCCTGCAGGGCGCGGACCTGCTGACCCGCTATCGCTTCAACACCGGCATGGCGCAGCACTTCTTCTGTTCGCGCTGCGGGATCTACACGCACCACCAGCGCCGCTCGAATCCCGACCAGTACGGCATCAACGTCGCCTGCCTCGACGGGCTCAGTCCCTTCGACTTCGCCGAGGTCCCGGTGGTCGATGGCGTCAACCACCCGAACGACACCGGCGGATCGAGCCGGCTGGCCGGCACGCTGCGCTTCGTCCCCGCGCGCTAGTCGCCCCTCCCCGCCGCAACGAATCCGGCCGCGGCCGCCTCCCGACGGTCGCGGCCGGACGCATGCCCCAGGCCCCGAGGCATGGTGCCGGTGGTCAGGGCGCGCGGGCGGGCGCGTGGAAGCGGGCGACGATCGCAGCGGAACAAGGCCACAGCGTCGAGCGAATCGACTGCCGTCGCGGCGACGGGGCTGGCGCGGGCGGCCCGCTCGGCAGCGTCGCGGGCTCGTGCGCCGTTTCGCTCAGCCCCCGACGAGCCGATCCGCGACCTCCTCGGCCAGGGACAGGCTCGAGGTCAGGCCCGGGCTCTCGATGCCGAAGAGGTGGACCAGGCCGGGGAGCCCGTGCTCGGCCGGGCCGTCGATCCGGAAATCGGCAGCGGACTCGCCCGGTCCCGTCAGTTTCGGGCGGATGCCGGCATAGTCCGGGGTCAGCACTCCGTCGGGCAGGCCGGGCCAGTAGCGCCGGATCGCCCGGGCGAAAGCATCCGCCCGGGCGGGATCGACCCGGTAGTCCAGGCTCTCCACCCACTCGACATCGGGGCCGAAACGCATGCGGCCGGCGAGATCGAGGGTCAGGTGAATCCCGAGACCGCCTTCGACGGGCGCCGGATAGATCAGCCGCGAGAAGGCCGGCCGACCGGTACAGCCGAAATAGCTGCCCTTCGCCAGGACCTGGCGCGGGATGCGCGCGGCGGGATAGGCCTCGACCGCGCCGGCGACCCCCTGGGCCCCGAGGCCGGCGGCGTTGACCACGGCCTCGAACGGCAGGGCCTCGCCGTTGACGGTGACGCTCCAGCCCGTGCGCGTCCGAGCGATCCGCGTCACCCGGCTGTCGAAGGCGATGGCGCCTCCGGCATCCTCCAGGTCGCCCTGGAGCGCCAGCATCAGCCCGTGGCTGTCGACGATCCCGGTGCCGGGCGCGTGCAGCGCCGCCACGCAGGCGAGGTTCGGCTCCAGGGCCCGGGCCTCGGCCCCGTCGAGGAGCGCCAGATCCGGAACCCCGTTGGCGTCGCCGCGCGCCTTGAGCGCCGCGACGGCGTCGCGCTCGGAGTCCGCGGTGGCCACGATGAGCTTGCCGCAGCGCCGGGTGGCAACGCCGTGGCTGTCGCAGAAGGCCGCGAGCATGGCCGCGCCGGCGACGCAGTGACGGGCCCGCAGGGAGCCCGCCGGATAGTACATTCCGCCATGGATCACCTCGGAATTGCGTGCCGAGATGCCCGTGCCGATCGCCCCCTCGGCCTCGGCCACGATGACGGCATGGCCCCGGCGCGCGAGGGCACGGGCCACGGCGAGACCAACGATTCCGGCACCGACGACGAGGATTTCCATGACGGGCCGGAGATGAGCACGAGAGGCACGGGGAACACAACACGAGGCGCGTCCGCTGCGGGTCCGGGCGCCCAGGGGTGGAGGGGCATGCATCCGCGGTCATGGCGCTGCGCCGCAGTTCCGGCTACAAGAGACGCCATCCGTAACCGTTCGAGGCCGGAATCACGTCGGTTTGGAGAGGATCGCGCCCGTCGCGACGGCTCCCCGGCGGGTTCTCCGCCTGCTTGCCCGCTAAGGCTTCCGTCACCGTGCCCTTCCCCACCCTGCCGGCCCCGCTCGCCCGAGCGCTGACCGCGCGCGACTACGAAGACCCGACGCCCGTCCAGAGCGCCGTCATCGAGGCGGCCGCGCAAGGCCGTGACCTCCTCGTCTCGGCCCAGACCGGCTCGGGCAAGACCGTCGCGTACGGCCTCGCCTTCGCCGAGACCCTGCTCGGCGACGCCGAGCGCTTCGGCCCCGCCGGCGCGCCCCTCGCCCTCGTCATCGCCCCGACGCGCGAGCTCGCGCTGCAGGTCGAGCGCGAATTGTCCTGGCTCTATGCGGAGACCGGCGCCCGCGTCATCTCCTGCGTCGGCGGCATGGACCCGCGCCGCGAGAGCCGCCAGCTCAACGACGGCGCCCACATCGTCGTCGGCACTCCGGGTCGCCTGCGCGACCACCTGGAGCGCCGCAACCTCGCGACGCAGGATCTGCGCGCCGTCGTCCTCGACGAGGCCGACGAGATGCTCGACCTAGGTTTTCGCGATGACCTGGAATTCATCCTCTCGGTGACCCCGAAGGAGCGGCGCACGCTGCTCTTCTCCGCGACCCTGCCGAAGGCGATCGCGACCCTGGCCGAGCGCTACCAGAACGACGCCCTGCGCATCGCCGTGAAGGGCCAGGAGCGCGGCCACGCGGACATCACCTACAAGGCCATCCGCGTGGTGCCGCGCGAGCTGGAGCACGTGGTGGTCAACACCCTGCGCTTCATGGATGCGCCGACGGCGATCATCTTCTGCAACACCCGCAACGCGGTGCGCCACCTCCAGGCGGTG
The DNA here is from genome assembly GCF_001422215.1 of Methylobacterium sp. Leaf89. Classification (NCBI taxonomy): domain Bacteria; kingdom Pseudomonadati; phylum Pseudomonadota; class Alphaproteobacteria; order Hyphomicrobiales; family Methylobacteriaceae; genus Methylobacterium; species Methylobacterium sp. Leaf89. The sequence goes on from NZ_LMML01000012.1 coordinate 174,591, forward strand.
CTCACCGAGCGCGGCTTCTCGGCCGTGGCGCTCTCGGGCGAACTCGGCCAGGGCGAGCGCAACGCCGCCCTCCAGGCGCTGCGCGACGGCCGGGCCAAGGTCTGCGTCGCCACCGACGTCGCCGCGCGCGGCATCGACCTGCCCACCGTCAGCCTCGTCATCCACGCCGACCTGCCGCACGATGCCGAGGTGCTGCAGCACCGCTCCGGCCGCACCGGCCGCGCCGGGCGCAAGGGCACCAGCCTCTTGCTGATCCCGGCCTCGAAGCGGCGCCGGGCCGAGCAGATGCTCATGATCGCCAAGGTCTCGTTCGAGTGGGCCGGCCCGCCCACCGCCGACGAGATCCGTCGCCTCGACGGCGAGCGCATGTGGCAGGATCCGATCTTCACCGAGGAGCCGGCCGAGGAAGACGTGGCCATGGCCGAGACCCTAATGGCGCAGCGCACGCCCCAGGAACTCGCCGCGGCCCTGGCGCGGATCTACCGCTCCCGCCTGCCCGCCCCCGAGGACGTCACCGATCCGGGGGCCGGCCCCGAGCGCAAGTCGCGCCCGGTCTACGATCCCGCCGACGCGGACCGCATCGACGCCCAGGGCCCGGCCGTGTGGTTCCGGCTCAACCTCGGCCGGCGCGACAACGCCGATCCGCGCCGCCTGCTGCCGATGCTGACCCGGCGCGGCAATATCGGCCGCCAGGAGATCGGCGCGATCCGCATCTTCGATCGCGAGACGAAGTTCGAGGTCCGGGGCGGCGCCGCCTCGCGCTTCGCCCAGACCTTCGCCAAGAACGGCTCGCCCGAGATCCAGGTTGAGCCGATCCTGGACGAGGAGCCGGCCCGCGAGGAGAAGGGACCCAAGGGCTTGAAGAGCCCGCGGGGCGCGCGCCACGAGCGCGAGATCGCCAAGAAGCCCCGCGCCAGCCGGGCGCGCTGACCGGACAGGGGCGCCCGAAACCGGGCGCTCCACCTCGACGAAGGGCGCCCGAAGCCGGGCGCTCCGATCGGACGAAGGGCGCCCGAAGCCGGGCGCTTGCGCTAGAAGTGATCGGGCAGGTTCTTCACCGCATTGCCGAGGGCCTCGACGCTCTCGGCGATCTTGCGGCCGGCCGGGGCGAGCGACGGCACCTTCACGCCCAGGAATTCCGTCTGCTCCGGCTCGGGCTCCGCCTGCGCGACCGGGGGCGCCGACGCAGTCTCCGGCGTGCCGCTCGGTGCGTTGGCAACGAGAGGCTTGGCAACAACGGGCTTGCCGACCGAAGACTTGACGCTCGAAGACTTGACGACCGAAGGCTTGGTCTCCGTCGCCTTGGCGACCGGGCTGTGCTTCGGCGCTTCCGGCGTCAGGGCCGTGAAGGTGCCGTTCGTCGCCCGCGACCGGGTCGTTTCGTTGGGCAGCGGCGCGATCAGGGTGGCGGTGCGCGTCACCGGGACCAGCGAGGCCGGACGCGCCGGCGGCAGCACCGCGGCGCTCTCGATCGGCGGCAGGCGCGCCGGCTTCGCGGCGACAGGCACCGCCGCCGGCTTCTCGACCGGAATCGCCTCGGGCGCCCGTACCGCGGGCGGCCGCGCTTCGGCGACCGTCACGCCGATGGGCTTCGCGTCCACGGTCCTGACTTCCAGGGGCCTCACTTCGGCGACCCGCGCCGCGGGCGGGGCGACCGCGGCCAGCGGACGCTCGGCCGTCGGAGCCGCGGACGGCTGATCCGGCGCGGCCGCGACGGACTTCGGCCTCGCCGGCGCGAGGGCCGGGACGCCATCGCGCAGGTCCGGCCATTCGGAGGCGTTGTGTCCGAGACTGGCGGGCGTCGCGGACGCCGTGGCGAGAGTCGGCCGGGTGAATTGCGGCCCCGCGAGATTGCCAAGGGTCGCGAAGGCGAAGGCGGTGAAGCCGGCAAGGCCCAGGATGCCGGCGCCGGAGAGGAGCACCACCCGGAGTTTCACCCGGGACGGGCGCGGCGCCGGCGCGACGGGGCGCCGGGTCTCGGAGGGATCGATCGTTACGGACATCAGGGTCTCAGACATCTCGCACGCTTCAAGAGGTTCGGATTGACCGTTGCGGGTCGATCACGCGGCGCTGGTCGGGCACGACCGGCGCGGCGAGGCCCGAGGGGCGACGCCTGCGTGTAACGAAAGAGGCGCCGCAATGGGGCATGAAGATGTCCTTAACCCAATCCTTGAACAGGCTCGGATCAGACGCGTCACGAATCTGAATAGATCCAACAGGTTTAACGCGAGGTGTCTGGGCAGGACTTGGTCCCGTCCTGATTCGCCGCCGCCGCAGCCTGGACGTGAACGAGGCGCGAGACGGCGCGCGTCGCACGATTCGCCGTCATGGGCGCGAAGGGCTCGCCCGCGACCAGGCGCGCCTTAAGGCGGACCCGCTCCGGGTCGCCCCAGCGGGTCAGCATCGCCTGGAAGGCGGCATGCGTCCGATGATCGAAGGGGCGGGGCCGGCCCTGCCCGTCCCGGCAGGGATGCGGCGGCGTGAACTGGGCGACGGGCACCAGCCCGGTGGGAATCGGGGCGGTGGCGGCGTGGGTGCGGCCCAGGGCCAGGATCCTCGGGTCGAGGAAGGCCCGCGGCCCGTCCGACTGCGGGTCCGCGCCGGCATAGACCTCGATCCGGCCGAGGGGCGTGGTGACGACCACATCCGCGGCGGCCATCAGGCTCGAAACCGCCTCGGGATCGTGTGCGGCGGTCCGTCCGGCCAGGGCGGCGAGGCGCGCGAGCGCGTCCGGGTCGGCGGAACGCAGGAACAGGCGGCCCTGCGGCAGGTCGAGGCCGAGGTCGAACCACTTATCCCCAAGATTCCGCGGGCGCAGGGCCCCGTCGTCGCATCCGGCGGCGCGGATCGGCTCCGCCCCCGTCCGGGGGCAGAGCGCCATCGGCAGACACAGGGCGACGGCATGGCTCCAGCCGCCGGTGAAGGCGGTCTCGTAGGCCACGGGAATCGCCTCCGCCGGCGCGAGGGCGATCCCGCCGAACGGGGTGATCCAGCCGAGGCGGCCGTCCGCCGGAGCGGCGACGACCTGATCGCCGCCGCGCCCGACGCTGGCGAGCGCGCCGAATCCCCCCATCGTCCAGGTGGTCTCGGGATCCGCCAGGGCTCCGGCCACGAGGCCCGAAACCGAATCGGGACGCTGCCATTCGGCGTCGGGTTCGCTACACACGGGGCGACGACCGCGCACGCTTTCCCCGACGGCCGCCACCCGAGTCGCCATGCCTCACGACGCCGCCTCCGCAGCCCGATCCCGATGGGGCCTGCCCCACCGCAACGGCGCCCCGCCCGCGGCGTCGGCGGAGGCCGGCCGCCGGTCGCTCTGGGCGTCGTGGCCGACGCGGACCCGGATGATCGTGCTGGTCCTCGCCATCGATGTCCTGGCCGCCCTGGTCTCGTGCGCGGTCATCGTCGTCAACGCCCGCTCCGCCGTCGAGGTCGAGATGCAGGCCGCGATGACGAATGTCGAGCTTCTGGTGTCCGATACCATCGACCTCGCCCAGGCGGGGCCGCCCGCCGGCATCCTCCAGACCCTGAACCTGCGCATCCACGATCTGCGCCACGTCCGCGTCACGGTGCTGGACGACGCCGGCAAGGTCGTCACCGGCGGCCTCGGCCGGGTCCGGCACGACCCGCACGCGGCGCCGGCCTGGTTCGCGGCCCTGATCGCCCCGGCGATCCGCGAGCACGACCTGCCGATCGTGGCGCAGGGCCGGCGCATCGGCACCGCCCGCATCACCACCCAGCCGCACGACGAGATCGACGAGGTCTGGGTCTATGCCCTGTCGCTCTCGCTTGCCAGCCTCTGCCTCAGCCTGGGGCTGCTCGGCGCCCTCACGGTGGCGTTCGGCCGCGTCCTGGCGCCGCTGACGGACCTCGCCGAGGGGCTGATCCAGCTGGAGCAGCAGGATTATACCGTCCGGCTCGAACCGCCGGCCTCGCGCGAACTCGCCGCCATCGCCACCCGGTTCAACCGGGTGGCCCAGGCCCTGGCGGAGACGCGGGCCGCCAACGGGCGGCTCAACCGCCAGCTCCTGTCGGCACAGGACGACGAGCGGCGCCGCACGGCCCTGGAGCTGCACGACGAGTTCGGCCCCTGCCTCTTCGCCCTGGAAGCGACCGCGGCCTCGGTGGTCCGCATGGCCGAGGCCGAGGCGCCGCCGGACCGGGCGCGCCTGAAGCAGCGCGCCCAGGACATCGCCAGCATCGTCGGCCAGGTCCAGACCCGGAACCGCGATCTCCTCAACCGGCTGCGGCCGCACGCCCTCGGGCAGGTGCCTCTGCCGGAATGCCTCGATCTGCTGCTGCGCGATTTCCGGCGCCGTCACACCGGGACGCGCTTCGCCGGGAGCTTCGAAGGCCTGGCCCGCGGCTACGGCGACGTGACCGACCTGACCGTGTTCCGCTGCATGCAGGAGAGCATGACCAACGCGGTGCGGCACGGCGGGGCGCGGAACGTCACCGTCCAGGTGCGGGACGAGGCCACCACCGCCGGGCGGGTCCTGCGCCTCGCCATCCGCGACGACGGCACCGGCATTCCGACCGGTCACAGCCTCGGACTCGGTCTTTCGGGGATGCGGGAGCGCGTGGAAGCCCTCGGGGGCACGTTCATGCTTGACAACGATCAGCCCGGCGCGGTTGTCCGGATCATGATTCCGCTCGATGATGAGCGGGACGTCGACACGAGTCCGATTCCCAGCGCATGAACGCGATCGCCACCACCACCGAGGCGCCGACCCTCGTCATCGACGATCACCCGATCGTACTCCAGGGCTGCCGGCGGGTGCTCGAGGATGCGGGGATCGAGCGGATCGTCGAGGCCACCAGCGTGGTCGCGGCCTATCGCAGCTTCCTGCGCCTGCGTCCCGGGACGGTGATCTGCGACCTGACCTTCCAGGGCAGCGGCCTCGCCGGCCTCGAACTGATCCGGCGGATGCGCGACGCCAACCGGGCGGTGCGCATCCTCGTCTTCAGCATGCACAACGATCCGGTCATCGTCGCGCGGGCCCTGGAGGCCGGAGCCCTCGGCTACGTGCTCAAGGACCACGCCTCCGGCGAGCTGTTCGAGGCCTTCGAGCGGGTCCGGTCCGGCCGCCCCTACCTCGATCCGCGCCTGGCCACCGAGGTCGCGATGCTCCGCACCGACCCGAAGCGCACGCCCGAGACCCAGCTGACGCCGCGCGAACTGCAGATCCTGCAGCGCCTGGCGCAGGGCAAGTCCTACGGCGCCATCGCGAGCGACCTGTCGGTGAGCTACAAGACCATCACCAACGCCTGCTCGATGATGCGCCAGAAGCTCGGCCTGCGCACCCTCGCGGAGCTGATCCACCTGGCGGTGACGCAGGCGCAGCGCCAGGGCTGAGCGGACGGCGGCTCAGCCGAGGCCGCCCATCGCGCGCACCACCGCCCACTCGGCCTCCGTCACGGGCTGGACCGAGAGGCGGGAATTGTTGGCGAGCACCATGGCGGCGAGGCGCGGCTCGGCCTTGATCGCCTCCAGGGTCACGGGGCGGGGCAGCGCTTCGACGGCGCGCAGATCGACCATGCCGAAGCGGCCGGTCGCGTCGGAATCATCCGGGTAGTAGGGCCGGATCACCTCGACGATGCCCACCACCGCCTTGCCCTCGTTGGAGTGGTAGAAGAATCCGCGCTCGCCCACCTCCATCGCCATGAGGTGCTTCTTGGCGACGTGGTTGCGCACGCCGTTCCAGTGCGTGCCGGCGCCGCCCGCGGCGACCTGCTGCTCCCAGGACCAGGTCGAGGGCTCGGACTTGTAGAGCCAATAGGCCATGCGCTTCTCCAGAGAAGCCGGCTCCATAGCACCGGCCAAGCGTGGCCGTCAGGCCCCCCGGAGCGCGGCCTCCCAGTAGCGCAGGCTCGTGGCGTTGATCGGGGCGCCGGCCTTCGCGTTCCGGGCAGTGACGAAGGCGTGGAACTCGGTCGCCGCCTCGGCCCCCAGGAGATCGGACAGGGCCGAGAGGATGCGGGTGATGCGCAGGTGGTTGTGGTCGTGCGGCCGCAGCCAGCCGTCGGTCTCGGCATAGAAGCGGGTCATCCGCCCGAGGGCGGCGCGCAGGCCCGACAGGGCCCCCGGATCGGCGCGGATCGCCTCGGCTTCGGCCCGGCTCAGCACCGGCGCGCCGGGTACGGCGAGGCTCGCCTCGTGCAGGGGGAAGCACCATTGGATGAAGTCGTGCACGCCCTCGATATGGGCGTCGTCGAAGGCGAGGATCTCCCTCAGGCGCCGCCCGGCCCCGTCGTTGCCGGAGCCGGTCAGGAAGGCACGGATGGGGTGCTGGCTCACTCGGCTTCTCCCCGCAGCGGCCGCGCCAGCAGGGCGGCGATGACGCCGTCGACGCTGGCGCCGCCCGAGACGATGGCGGCCACCGCCTCGGCCACCGGCATCTCGATACCCCGGGCGCGGGCGAGGTCGACCAGGGCGGCGGCCGTGAAGGCGCCCTCCGCCAGCTTGCCGCCGGCGGCCGCCTCGGGCGAGGCCCCCGCGCCGAGGCGCTGGCCGAAGGCGAAGTTGCGCGATTGCGGCGAGGAGGCGGTGAGCACCAGGTCGCCGAGGCCCGACAGGCCCATCAGCGTCTCCGGCCGGCCGCCATAGGCCCGGGCGAAGCGCATGAGTTCGGCGAAGGCCCGGGCGATCAGCGCGGCCCGGGCGCTCTCGCCGAGACCGCGTCCGGCAACGATGCCCGATGCGATGGCGAGGACGTTCTTGCCGGCCCCGCCGATCTCGACGCCGCGCACGTCGTCGGTGTGATAGACCCGGAGCGTCGGCCCCGAGAGGGTGCCGGCCAGGCGCGCGGCGAGACCCGCATCCGCCGCCGCGAGCGTCACGGCGGTGGGCAGGTTGCGGGCGACGTCCGCGGCGAAGCTCGGGCCGGACAGGACCGCCACCGGGGCAGCGGCGCCGAGCTGCTCGGCCGCGACCTCGCTCATGAAGGCGTCGGTGCCGCGCTCGATCCCCTTGGCGCAGAGCACGATGGCGGCTTGGCGCGCGAAGGCGGCGCCCAGGTCGGCCAGAACCCCGCGCAGGGTCTGGGCCGGCGTCACCATCAGCACCGTCCCGGCCTCGGCGAGGTCGGAAGCTCCGGCGGTGACGGCGATGCGGGGGTGCAGGGGTACACCGGGCAGGTAGCGGGCGTTCTCGCGGGTGTCCTGCAGGCGCGCCGCCGCCTCCGGGTCGCGCAGCCACAGGGTCACGTCGTGCCCGGCCGCGGCGGCCGCGTTGGCCAGCGCCGTGCCCCAGGCACCGCCACCGACGACTCCGATCCGCTTCATGCGCTGGTCCCTCGCGATGTGACGTGGTCCGCCCGCAGACGATACAGGAGATGCGGCCGCAGCGGATGCCCCGGCGGCAGGGCCGGATGCGGGAAGCCGCCCTCCGGGCGCATGCCGAGGCGCTCCATCACCCGGCGCGAGGGCGTGTTTCCCTCGGCCGTGAAGGCGACGACCTCGGAGAGGCCGCAGCGGCCGAACAGGTCGGCGAGGGCGAGGCGAGCCCCCCGCGTGGCGATCCCGTGGCCCCAGGCCTCGCGCGCCAGGCGCCAGCCGATCTCGACGGTCTCGCCCGGCCGCTCGCCGCCCGGGAACGGCATGGGCCGCAGGAGACGCGCGCCGCCGATCATCCCGACGAACCCGCGTCCCTCCACCGTGACGGCCCAGGGGCCGAAGCCGTCCACCGCGAAGCGCCGGGCACAGGTCCGCGCCTCGGCCCGGCTCGCGGCCGCGTCCTTGGTGGCGGGGAAGTGGCGCATGACCTCCGGGTCGGCGTTGAGGGCGGCAAAGCGCGCTTCGTCGCCCGCCTGCCAGGGCCGCAACAGGAGGTTTCCGTCGCGAAGGCCCTCGGGCGGCGCCACCGCGTCGGCCTCCCGCAGCTTGCCGCGCAGGGCCAACGAGCGCCGGTTCAGCGCGCGCAGGTCGGCCCGGCCGAAGAGGACCGCCTCGCCGAGTTCGGTGGCGGCCGCGAGCTGGCCGAGGGGCAGGTTCGCCCAGGCCGGGGCCGGCACGCTCTCGCGCCAGGGGCCGCCGCAGGTGTTGTCGAGGAGGATGCGCGCGAAGCAATGGTCGCGGTGCACCGGCCAGTCCGGGCGGGCCGCCTCGGGCAGGCGTCGCTCGACGAGGTCGCGCCAGCGTAGCCGCGCGGCCTCAGGCAACCGCCTTCGGCTCCGCGAAGGGCCAGCGGGCGCGGGCCGGCGCGGTGAGGTCGTCCACGAGGCCGAGGCGCAGGCGCTCGATACCCGCCCAGGCGATCATCGCGCCGTTGTCGCCGCACAGGGCCAGGGGCGGCGCCACGAAGGCGAGGCCCGCCTCGCCGGCCTGGGTGGTGAGCGCCCGGCGGATCGCGCCGTTGGCCGCCACCCCGCCGGCCGCCACCAGGGCGGTGGGATGGCCGGCCACGGAGGCGAAGTCGCGCATCGCCACCCGCAGGCGGTCGACCACCACGTCGACCACCGCCGCCTGGAAGCCGGCGCAGAGGTCGGCGACGTCGACGGAGGAGAGCGGCGCCAGCTTCTCCGCCTCGATCCGCAGGGCGGTCTTCAGGCCGGACAGGGAGAAGTTGGCCTCACGCCGCCCCAGCATCGGCCGCGGCAGGGCGAAGCGCTCCGGATCGCCGGTCTCGGCCAGGCGCTCGACCTCGGGGCCGCCCGGATAGCCGAGGCCGAGGAGCTTGGCGACCTTGTCGAAGGCCTCGCCGATGGCGTCGTCGATGGTGGTGCCGAGGCGGACGTAATCGCCGACCCCCCGCACCGCCACGAGCTGGGTGTGCCCACCGGAGGCGAGGAGCAGAAGGTAGGGGAACCCGATGCCGTCGGTGAGCCGCGCCGTCAGCGCATGCGCCTCCAGGTGGTTCACGGCGATCAGGGGCTTGCGCGCCACCAGCGCCAGGGTCTTGGCCGTGACGAGGCCGATGAGCACGCCGCCGATCAGGCCGGGCCCGGCCGCCACCGCGATGCCGTCGACCTGGGCCAGGGTTAGGCCGGCGCTGCCCAAAGCCCGGTCGATGAGCCGGTCGAGCACCTCCACATGGGCGCGGGCCGCGATCTCGGGAACGACGCCGCCATAGGCCGCGTGCTCGGCGATCTGGCTCAGCACCTCGTTGGAAAGGATGCGCCCGCGCCCGTTCTCGCCGGGGGCGACCACGGAGGCGGCGGTCTCGTCGCAGGTCGTTTCGATGCCGAGGACGTTCATGGACGGCGGATCATCTCGAAGGGGGCCTCGTCGGAGGGGTGCGGGGTGGCCCGGGGGATGCGCCGCACCCTATCGTCCGCCTCCTCCGGCGGCAACGACGGGTTGCCAGCGGCGGCGAGACCGGCATGGATGGGCGCGGGGTTCTGGGAGCGCGAAGCGGGATGCGGATCTGGGTGGCGCGGCCGGAACCGGGGGCGGCGCGGACGGGCGCGCGCCTCGCCGCCCTGGGACACCGGCCCCTCCTCGCCCCGGTCCTCACCGTCGCACCGACGGGATTCCGCCTGCCGGAGGAGACCTTCGCCGGGCTGATCCTCACGAGCGCCAACGCGGCGGCGGCGCTGACGCCGGCGGAGCGCGCGCGCCTCCGCGCGGTCCCGACCTTCGCGGTGGGAGCCCGGACCGCCGCCCTCGCGCGGGAGCTGGGCTTCGCGGACGTCCGCGAGGCGGAGGGCGACGCGCGGGCCCTGGCCCGGCTGGTCCGGGCCTCCCTGCCCATGGGCGCGCACCTCGTCCACGCGGCGGGGGCCGAGCGCAAGGCCGAGCCCGCCGCCTCCCTGATCGCGGCCGGATACCGCCTCGCGGTATGCGAACTCTACGCCGCGCGGGGGGTGGCGCGGCTGCCCGATGCGGCGGCGGACGCCCTCGCAGGCCGGCGCCTCGACGGGGCGCTCCACTACTCCCGGCGCAGCGCGCAGGCGGCACACGATCTCGCCACGGCGGCCGGGCTCGGCGGAGCCTTCGGAGACCTGACGCATTACTGCTTGTCGGCGGATGTCGCCGCGCCCCTGGTCACCGCCGGGGTCGCGGTCCATTTCGTGCCCGACCGCCCCGGGGAGGACGCGCTCCTCGCGGGATTGCCGGCCCCCGGGCCAACAGGATTTCGATAAGGGCCTCGCTCCGGCGGCGGCCCTGGTGCTAGGACGAGCGCAAGAAGCTGCGCCGCCAGCCTCGACCCACCGGGCGCCGGATGCGCCGAACGGGTCGGGCGGCGGGAGACGGGAAGGGAGCCTTGAACCGTGAAACCACCCAACAGCGACCCCAACCGCCCGGGTTCTCCCACCGGCAACCGGCCGGCCGAGCCCGGCAAGCCCGGCACGCCGGGCGGCTCCCTTCCGCCGAAGGTCGAGGCCTCGGCCAAGCCGGGTCAGCCCGGCGGCACGCCGGGTACGTTCGGCAAGAGTGAGCCGGGGAAAGGTGAGCCGGCAAAGGCAGAGCCGGTCACGGAAGGCACGAAGACGGACGCCGTGAAGACGGAAGCCGCCAAGGCCGCGATCCTCACGCCCGACGCTGGCAAAGCCGACACCGTCAAATCCGATGCTCTCAGAGCCGACGCCGTGAAGCCGGATGCCTCCAAGCCGGACCTGACCCGCCCCGATCCGCTCGCTGTCGGCGCCGCGAAGACCGAGACGATCAAGGCCGATGCGCCGAAGCCGGAGGCCCTCAAGCCCGATGCGTCGAAGGCTGACGCTGCCAGAACCGATGCTTCGAAGGCCGAGTCACCGAAGGCCGACGCCGGGAAGTCCGAGCCGCCCCGCTCCGGCGGATTCGCGGGACCGCAGCCCGGCGCGCGTCCGGGCCAGTCCGTGACCGATGGCCCGATCATCGACCTGAAGGCCAAGCGCATGCCGGACCCCGTGCCACCGGCGAAGCCTGCCGGTGCTGCCGGTGCTGCCGGTGCTGCCGGTGCTGCCGGTGCTGCCGGTGCTGCCGGTG
>NZ_LMML01000012.1:185510-280441 GCF_001422215.1 Methylobacterium sp. Leaf89
CGGGAATGGCGAGCAAGCCGGCCGACGGCAAGACCTCTGATAGCAAGACGTCCGATTCCAAAACCGCTTCGGAGTCCCCGAAGGCGGGAGGTCCGACGACGCCCCGCATCACCCCGGCAGCCGCGGCTGCCCCGGCCGCTTCGTCCGGGGCCGGCTTCGGCTCCCTCGTCACCGCCGGCCTCCTCGGCGGCGTGGTGGGGGCCGGCCTCCTGTTCGGCGTCGCGCGCAGCGGCCTGATGGCCCCGGGCGAGGATGCCCGCATCACCGCCCTCGACCAGCGGATCGCCGCCCTCGCCCCGAAGGATGCGGTGGCCGGCCTGGACAAGCGGGTCGCCGCGAACGAGGCCGCCCTCAAGGCCGTTCCGGAGGCGGTGTCGACGGCGCGCCAGGCCCTCGAGAGGGCGAACGCGGCCCAGGGCGGTGCGCCGGCTCAGGCCGAGGGAGCGCCCGCTGCGGCGGCGGCCCCGGCCGCCGTGCCGGCCGATCTCGTCGCCCGCCTCGACGCCCTGGACCAGCGCGTCTCGGCGCTCCAGGAAGAACCGGGCCGCGACCAGGGCGGCGACGCCCGGATGGCGGTGACCCAATCCGCGGGACCGCAGCTCGCCGCGCTGGAACAGCGCCTGAAGGCCATCGAGGGCAAGGTCGAGTCCGCGCCGAAGCCCGCCGCGCAGCCCGATCTCGCCCCGAAGCTCGCCGCCCTCCAGGGCGACGTCGAGGCCAAGACCAAGGCCAATGCCGAGGCCGCCCAGGCGCTGAGCCAGAAGGTGGCCGCCCTGCAGCAGTCGCTGGAGGCTCGCGTCCAGGCCGCCACCGAGGCGGTCCAGGCCGCGACCCAGGCGAGCGAGAAGGTCGTCGACGCGAACAAGACCCAGGCGGCCGAGGCGGCCAAGGCGGTGGAGCGCCAGCTCCAGGCCCAGGCCGACAAGATCGCCGGTCTCGACAAGGCCGTCTCAGAGCGGGCCGAGACCGCGACCCTGCAGGCCGCCCTGCGCGTCGTGTCGGCCGACCGGATCGTCACCGCCCTCAACACCGGCGCCCCCTACGCGGATGCCCTCTCGGCCCTGCGCGGGCTGGAGCCGGGCGACCCGGCCCGCCTCACGGCGGTGGCGGCCTTCGCCGACAAGGGGGCCCCGACCGCCCGCTCGCTCGCGGCCGAGTTCCGCCCCGTCGCCGAGCGAATCGCGGCGAAGCGCCGGGCGGCCCAGACCAAGGCCGTGGCCGAGACCGGCGACATCGGGACCAAGCTGATGAGCATGGCCGAGTCGATCGTCCAGGTCCGGCGCGTCGAGACCCCGGCCGCCGGCGGCACCCCCGGCGCGGCGGCCCCCGACACCGCCCCGAAGGTGCAGGACGCCCTCGACCGCGGCGCGATCAAGGAGGCCGCCGAGGCCTTCGCGGCGCTGCCCGAGGCGGACCGGGCCGAGGCCGGCGATTTCGGGACCAAGCTGGCCTCGCGCGTCGCCGCCGCCGACGCGGCCCAGGGCCTGCTCGCCGACGCCTTCAAGGGCCTGCCCGCAACCGGCGCCTCCCGTTGAGCGCGCGGCCGCGCGCCCTGTCCTCCGGCGGGATGCGCGGCCACCCGGATTTCGCGCGGGAGCGCCCAACGCTCCCGCCCCCGACTCTCGGTGTCGCCGGACCGGCCGACGCCACTCCCAGGAGTTTCTGATCCCATGTGGCGCGCCCTCGCCTTCCTGGCCCTTCTCGCGGTTGCCGCCTATGGCGCGACCTGGGTCGCCGACCATCCCGGCACCGTCACCATCGTGTGGAACGGCTACGAGGTGGCCACCAGCCTCGCCATCGGGCTGATCGGCGTCCTGATCGCCGCCATCCTGATCGGCTTCATCTGGGCAATCGTGCGGGGCTTCATCACCTTGCCGGAGACGCTGGTGCGCGGCTCGCGCGACCGGCGCCGGGCCAAGGGCTTCTCGGCCCTGTCCCGCGGCATGGTCGCCGTCGGGTCGGGCGATCCCCTCGCCGCCCGCCGCCACGCCAACGACGCCGAGCGCCTGCTCGGCGCCGAGCCGCTGACGCTGCTGCTCAAGGCCCAGGCCGCCCAGATCTCCGGCGACCGCGAGGCCGCCGAGCAGGCCTTCCAGCGCATGGTCAACGACCCCGAGACCCGCGTGCTCGGCCTGCGCGGCCTGTTCGTCGAGGCCCGCCGCCGCGAGGACGACGCCTCCGCCCGCGCCTACGCCGCCGAAGCCGCCCGCCTGGCCCCCAGCGTCACCTGGGCCAACGAGGCCGTCCTGGAGGCGCAATGCGCCGACGGCGACTGGAGCGGGGCCAACGAGACCGTAGAGCGCCGTGCCTCCCTGGGCCTCATCGACAAGTCGACCGCCCGGCGCCAGCGCGCCGTCCTGCTCACCGCCGCCGCGCAGGAGCGCGAGGCCGGCGAACCGGAGGCCGCCACCGAGCGCGTGCTCAAGGCGGTCAAGCTCGCCCCCGACCTCGTCCCGGCCGCGGTGCTCGCCGCGCGCCTGATGGTGCGCCGGGGCGACCTGCGGAAGGGCGCCAAGATCATCGAGGCCGCCTGGCGCGCCGGGCCGCACCCGGACCTCGCCAAGACCTACCTGAACCTGCGCACCGGCGATTCCGTGCGCGACCGCATGGCCCGCGCCGAGACCCTGGCCAAGATCTCGTCCTGGCACCCGGAGGCCCGCCTCGCCATGGCGCAGGCGGCCTACGAGGCCCGCGAGTTCGGCCAGGCGCGCGAAGCCCTGGCGCCCCTCCTCGCCGACCGGCCCACGGTCCGCGCCTGCCTGACCATGGCCCGCATCGAGGAGGCCGAGCACGGCGCCGGTTCGGGCCGGACCCGCGAATGGCTCTCCCGCGCCGCGCACGCCCCGCGCGATCCGCTCTGGATCGCCGACGGCGTCGCGTCCGAGATCTGGGCACCCGTCTCGCCGGTGAGCGGCCGCCTGGACGCCTTCGTCTGGAAGACGCCGACCGAGCTGATCGCCGGCCCCGAGGCGCCGCACGACGAGGACGCAACGGCCCCCGAGGGCGTCCTCGCGGCCCCGATGCCGGCCGCTCCGCCGGTGGCCTCGCCGAAGGCGGATGGTGCGGCCGAACCCAAGCCCGCGACGGTGCTGTTCCCGTCCGCCGCCAAGGAGACGGCGCCGGTGGCCGCCGGGATGGCGGCCGCGGCCGCACACCCCGCGTCGGGTTCCACCCCGGTCGGCCCGTCCCCGGCCTCGGGTCCGCTCTCCGCCAAGTCGCCGACCCCGGTGGTGTTTCCCCCGCCGAAGGCCGGCGACACCCAGCCCCGCCGCGCCGGCTGACGGCGACCCCGGTCGCCGAGCCCGGTCGCGCCGCCGGGCTCGGGGCCAGCATGGCGCATGCAGGGACGGTCCCAAGCGACCGTCCTTAAAGGTCGGTTCACGCAATTCCGCTAATCCTCTCGATCAGCGAGTTCTGCGTAACCGAAGTGCCATGTCCCCATCTTTCGACGATGCGCCGGACCTCTCCGGCCTGATCGAGTTGTCGCGTCTCGACAGCCTCGATCTGAAACCCGTCATCCTTCGGGTGCAGACGGATCACTTTCTCTCGGCTACGGTCCGGGACCGGAAGACCGTGGCGGCCTTCGCCTCCCTGGCCGGAGGACTGATCCCGATCGTCGACGCCGAGACCGCCGAGATCGTCGCCCGCAAGCTCGCGCCCTTTCCCGACACGCCGCCCGCCCTCCTCGCCGCCCTGGTGGAGCGTGGCGGCGGCGCCCGGGACGCCGTCCTCGCCCAGGCTCCCATCCTCACGCAGGCGATGATCCAGGCCGCCCTCGCCGAGGACGCCGATCTCGGCCCCGCCATCGCCAGCCGGCACGATCTCAGCCGCGCCACAATCCTGGACCTGATCGGCCGCGAGAATCCCGGCATCGACCGGGCGCTGGCCGCCAATCCGGCCGCCACCCTTCAGGGCGAGTTGCTGGCCCGCCTCGTCGCCCGCGCGCGCAAGCAGCCGGACCTCGGTCGGACGCTCCTCGCCCGCCACGACCTCGCCCATGCCGACGTGGCGCCGCTGTTCCTGCTGGCGGACGAGACCCGCCGCGAGGCGATCGGCCACGCGATGATGGCGACGGCGGCCCTGCGGCCGAATCCGCCGGCACCGCGCGAGGCCGGCGCCGTGCTCACCGGCTTCTCCGCCCGAGGCGACGTGGCCGGGTTCGTGGCCGCCCTTACCGAGATGCTGGGCCTGCCCAAGGGCTTCCTCGCCACAACCCCCGATCCCTCGCTGCGCTACGAGCTGCTGACGGTCGCCCTGCGCGCCGCCGGCCTGCACGAGGAGGAGGCGGTCTACATCTACCTCACCCTGAACGAGACCGTGGCGCAGTCGGTCGACCGCGTGTTCAGCCTGGTCAAGCTGTTCCGGACCCTCCCGCGGGTCGCCGCGCGCGACCTCCTGGCCGCGATCCTGGCCTGGACCCCGCCGGAGCGGGCCTCGCAGGCGGGTCACCAGCCCTACCATGCCCCGGACGCCCAGCGCCCCCGGGCGCAGGCCACGGCCAGCGAGCGCCCGCCCCTGCGCACGCCCCTGCCCAGCCGGCAGCGCCAGGCGACCTGATCCGGCCCCGCGAAGCCCGCGCGGGACGCCGCCTATTCGGCGAGATCGAGGCGGTGGCGTCCGGCGCGATCGTCGATCTCGACGATCCAGAGATCGTCGTCGAAGCGCAGCTCTTTGCCGAGGCGCACCTCTACGTCGGCGGGCGGGGCCTCGCTGAGCAGGGCCACGAAGCGGCGGTCGCCGTGGGACTCGGTGTCCACGAGGGATTGCGGGGCCGGGCCGTAGAGATCGGCCCGGCCGTCGAGGCGATCCACCTTCACGAAGATCGCCCCCGCCTCGGGGGAGCCGCGGCGGCGCTGCACCGCGGCGATGCCCTCGATGTCGAGGCGGCGAAGATGGGCGGAAACCCAGAAATCCGAGCGCAGGCGTGCCATGTGCCGGTCTATAGCACGCCGCCCCGCCGGATCAGCCCCGGGCGGCGCCCGCCCAGGTGGCGAGTTCGCGGAAGGTCCGCGGTGAGGGCTCGCCCTTCACCGGAAGCTTGCGGTCCCGCTCGAATTTCTCGATCGCCGCCCGGGTGCTGGCGCCCATCAGGCCGTCGGCCTTCAGCGGCCCGTAGCCGAGCTTGACCAGGGCGCGCTGGGCCTGGGCGATGGAGAGGCCCCCGAGGGTCGCCACCGAGGCGGTGGTCTCCGCCCCCGCCGGCTCGCCGGCCCGGATGATCTCGCCGATGCCGTCCCGCGGCGCGCGCGCCGCCTCGGCCCGGGACGGCTCCGCCTTCGAGGACTCGGGCTTGCTGGACACCTCGGGCTTGCCGGACGGGTCGGATTTGCCCGCCTCCGTCTTCGCGACCACGGGGGCCGCGGGCTTCGGGGCCTCGGCCGCCCGGGCGAGGGCCGGCTTGGCCGGGAGCTTGGGGAAGATCGGCGCGGGATGGCGGCCCATCTGGTAGCCGAGCGCGTTCAGGCAGATCATCGACACGGCGCCGAGGACGACGGCAACCCCGAGGGCCTCGCCGGGATGGCGCAGGACCGCGCGGCCCGCACCTCCCGCCAGCGCCCCGAACCCCGCCAAGCCGCCGAGCCCGGCGAAGCGGCCGGGGGCCGGCCGTCGCCGGGCAGCGGGCCGGGCCTCGCGGCCACGGGACGGAACGACGATCTCTCGCTGGTCGCGGCGTGCTTGCGGCTCGCGCATTCGATCTCCTCAGGGCTGATCGCAACGGTGTCCGGGCCCCGCGCGAAGCGGGGTCCGGACGATCCGGTGCCGGTAGGATCGCGGCGCACTCATCCGGCGCGCCGCAGGGGAACGTAGCTCTCGCGCACCGTCTCGGGGCTCGATTCGAACAGGCCCATGGGCCGGCGCATCGGCACGGGACCGTCGTTCACGGCACCGACGAGGCTGCCGCCCGAGACCGACGGGCGCAGGCGGGTGCGGATCGGGGCCGCCGGGACGGCGCCGGTGCCGACCCGGCAGGCGCGGGGCAGGGTGACGATGATCGTGGTGCCCTCGCTCCGGGTGCTCTCGATGGTGATGGCCCCCCCGTGCAGGCCGACGAGGCCCTGCACCACCGAGAGGCCGAGGCCGGTGCCCTCGTGGGTGCGCTCGTAGCCGCCGGCGCACTGGTAGAACGGGCTGCCGACGCGGGGCAGGTCGGCCTCGCTGATGCCGATGCCGGTATCGGCGACGATGAGGTCGAGGTGCTTGGCCGAACCGCGCAGGCCGACTTCCACCCGCCCGCCCCGCGGGGTGAACTTCACCGCGTTCGACAGGAGGTTGATGACCATCTGGCGGCAGGCGCGCAGGTCGGCGGTGATCTCCACCGGAGCGACGCTCGCGTCGCGCACCAGGGCGATGCCGGCCTGGTCGAACTTGAGCTGCATCAGGTTGCAGCAGGTCTGGATCAGGGCCGAGAGGTCGAAGGGCTCCGGGGCGTAGTCGAAATGGCCGCTCTGGATCCGCGACATGTCGAGGAGCGTGTTGACGACTTCCAGCAGGTGCTGGCCGGAATTCCGGATAATGCCGGCATATTCCCGGGTGCGCTCCGGATCGGTCGCCATCCCGCCCTCCCCCGAGAGCACCTCGGAGAAGCCGATGATGGCGTTGAGCGGCGTGCGCAGCTCGTGGCTGACATTGGCCAGGAAGCGGCTCTTGACCTCGTCCGCCCGCTCGGCTTCGGCGCGGGCCTGCTCCAGCTCCTCGGCATGGCGGCGGTGCTCGGTGACGTCGCGGGTCACCGCGACGACGCTGGATCGCGGGCGGCCGGGCGAGCCCGTCTCCGCCGTCTGGGCGTCGATCCGGTGAATGCGCATCTCGGCGAAGATCACCTGCGGCGCGGTCTCGGCGCGGGCCGCGGCGCTGTCGAGGTGCAGGCGGAACTGGACCCGGGCCGGGCGGCCATGGGCGGCGACGTCGCTCAGCGCCTGCAGCAGCAGGGGGCGGTCGCCCACATGGACGCGCTCCAGCAGGCCGTGGCCGTGCAGGGAGGCCGGTTCGGCCCCGAGGAAGCGGGTGGCCGAGGCGCTGGCCTCAAGGACGCGGCCGTTGGGGTCGTGCCAGGTCACGAGGTCGTCGATGGCCGAGAGCAGCATGCGGTCGCGGCGCTCGTTGTCGCGCAGGCGGGCGAGCCAGCGGCCCTCGTGGCGGAAATGTTCGAGGGCCTGGGCCGCGATGTGCCCGATCGCCGTGATGGCGAAGACCGGCATCGCCAGGGCGCGCGACCACTCGGGCAGCGGGGTGCCCTCGGCGAGGGGCGGCAGCAGGGCCACCGCGAGGGCTCCCAGGGCCGCGATGATGGCGGCGGCCAGGGTGGCGCGCCGCGAGCCAGAGACCACGGCTTCGAGGGGGATCGCCACCAGCCAGATCGCGGCGGCGGAATTGGCGCCCCCCGTCATCATGGCGAGGCAGACCACCACGCCGGTCAGGCCCGCCGAGGAGATGGCGTGGGCGAGCCAGAGGATGCCGGTGCGGGACAGGAGGACGGCGGCGAAGACCGGCAGCATCAGGCTGGCGATGGCCAGGGCCTCGACGCCGGTGGGCACGCCGCGCAGCACGAGGTAGGGCGGCAGGCCCAGCATCATCATCAGGCCGGTGGCAAGGCGGGAGACCAGGAAGCGCTCGTGCCGGAAGCGCACGCCGCCATCCTCTTTCACCGACTCATGGACGAGCCCCGCGAGGCGGACATCGATGAGGGAAGCCAGGGCACCGTAGATACGCAATACCGACACGCACAGCGCGGACAGGGCCCGACGGCCATCCCCGACGCCCCTTGGCTCGACGAAAACTCGACTGAGGGCAACTTCGCAGAGCCGACTTAAGCGAGTCTTGCGCTAGACAGTCCGATTGTCTCCGCATGCTTTCCGGGACGTAACCATGACCGGTCCCTCCGAAAGACCTTTTCGGGCCACGACACGAAAAAGCCTCGAGGACATCGGGATAAGCTTGTGTTCACCATTCCGGCGCTTTGCGGGCGGCGCGTCAGGGGGTCTTTACCGATCACGTCCGACGGTGTTCGCGCCCCGGCCGGGGCGCGTTCGGGACGAGACCCATGTCCTTCCTCATCCGTGCCGGTCTCGTGATCGGCGTCCTGTCCTGGCTGGCGCTTCAGCGCCAGGGCGAGCGCGCGCCCGCGCCACCGGCGGTGGCCGATGCGGCGGCGGCGGCCTGGGACGCGCTGCCCGCGCCCCTGCGCGACGCCGCCCTGCGCGAGGGCGCCGCGGAGATCGGGCGGCGGGCCTTCACGGCCTCGCCCGTCTCCCGCGACACCCTCTCGGACAGCGACAGAAAAGTCCCGTGGCGGGGCGCGCAAACCCACGCGGATCGCGCTACGCTGGCCCAACGCGGGGAACGCGGGCCCCCGTAAGGGGGTAGATGGTTCGCGACGCGGCGAGGGATCCAGCGGATGTTCGGCTACGGGATGGAATACGAGGGCGCCGCCTTCTGGCTGCCCGTGGTCTGGGCGGGCCTGCTGGCGCTCGCGGTGGCGATGTACGTCGTCATCGACGGCTTCGACCTCGGGGTCGGCATCCTGTTCACGGCGGCGCGGAAGGGCAATTGGCGCGACCGGATGATGCTCTCGGTCGCCCCGATCTGGGACGGCAACGAGACCTGGCTGGTGCTCGGCGGCGGGGGCCTGTTCGCGGTGTTCAGCGTCGCCTACGCCATCCTCCTGCCGGCGCTCTACATTCCGATCATCCTGATGCTGATCGCCCTGATCTTCCGCGGCGTCGCCTTCGAATTCCGCTTCAAGGCGGACCGCTCGCAGTTCATCTGGGACAACGCCTTCCACTACGGTTCGCTGCTGGCGACCTTCGCGCAGGGCATGGTGCTCGGTGCCTTCGTCCAGGGCTTCAAGGTCGAGGGCCGCGGCTTCGCCGGCGGCACCTTGGACTGGCTCACCCCCTTCAGCGTGCTCACCGGCATCGGCCTCGTCTGCGGCTATGGCCTCCTCGGCGCGACCTGGTGCGTGATGAAGACCTCGGGCGAGCTCGAGATCTGGGCCCGGCGCAAGAGCCTGCAGTTCCTGGCCGCCACCATCGTGTCGATGGCGGTGGTGAGCGCCTGGGTGCCGTTCCTCGGCCTCGACATCCAGTGGCGCTGGATCTCCTGGCCGAACATCCTCTACGTGGCGCCCGTTCCGGTGGTGACGGCCCTGGTGGCCTGGGGCATCTTCCAGGGCATCCGCGACGGCCGCCACGTGGCGCCGTTCCTCCTCACCATCGCGCTGTTCCTGCTCGGCTTCCTCGGCCTTGCCATCAGCCTGTTCCCCTACATCGTGCCGCCGCACTACACGATCTGGCAGGCGGCCAACGCGGTCAGCGCCCTGCAATTCGCCCTCGTCGGCTACGCCGTGGTGATGCCGCTGACCCTGGCCTATACCGGCTACGCCTACTGGGTCTTCCGCGGGAAGGTGGCGGAGGACATCGCATCCGGGGGCTACGGGCATTGAGCGGACGATCCTCCGGGGCCAAGGGCCGCCGGCTCCTCTGGTTCGTCGCCTTCTACGCCGCCAGCCTCGTGACCTTCACGGCGCTGGTCTATCTCCTGCGCGCCGTCGTGAAGGGGTGATCGGCCCGCCGAGTGCGCGGGCCGTTCGCGGGGAGACGCGCCGCCTTCACCCCCACAGGTCTGGTTCGGGCGGATGGATCAGGCTGCCCTCGAAGCGCAGGCCCGGTTCCCGGTCCCGGGCCAGGAGCAGCGGACCGTCGAGGTCGACGTAGTCCGCGTGGTGGGCGAGCAGCATGGCGGGCGCCATGGCCAGGGAGGTGCCGACCATGCAGCCGATCATCAGCGAGAAGCCCCGCGCCCGCGCCTCGTGGGCCAGCATCACCGCCTCGGTGAGGCCGCCGGCCTTGTCGAGCTTGATGTTGATGGCATCGTAGCGCTGGCTGAGGGCGTCGAGGCCGGCCCGGTCGTGCAGGCTCTCGTCGGCGCAGATCGGGATCGGCCGGGCGATCTCGGCGAGGAGCGCGTCCTCGCCGGCGGGCAGCGGCTGCTCGATCAGGCCGACGCCCGCCGCGACGCAGGCCGCGAGGTTGGCCTCGATCGTCTCGGGGCGCCACGCCTCGTTGGCATCGACGATGAGGCGCGCATCCGGTGCGCCGCGCCGCACGGCGGCGATGCGCTCCGGGTCGCCGACGCCGCCGAGCTTCACCTTGAGCAGGGGCCGGTGCGCGGCCTGGCGGGCCGCCGCCTCCATGCTCTCCGGGTCCCCGAGGCTCAGGGTGTAGGCGGTGGTGGCGACCTGCGGTGCCGACAGGCCGGCGATCGCGAAGGCGGGGCGCCCGAGCTGCTTGGCCTCCAGGTCGAACAGGGCGCAATCGAGGGCGTTGCGGGCGGCCCCCGGCTTCATGCCGACCTGCAGGTCCGCCCGGGTCGCCCCCATGGCGATCGCCTCGGCGTGGTCCCGGATCAGCGCGACGACGCTCTCTACGGTCTCGCCGTAGCGGGCATAGGGCACGCACTCGCCGCGGCCGGCCCGGCCCTCCCCGTCGGAGACGGTGGCGACCACGACCACCGCCTCGGTGCGGCTGCCCCGCGCGATGGTGAAGGCCCCGGCGATCGGGAACGACTCGACCGCGACGTCGAGGTGCCGGGTCACGCGCTCGCCCCCGTGGCGGCGGGGGGAAACTCGGACACGATCCGGTCGACGATGGCCTCGACGCCGAAGCGGACCGGGTCGGTGGCCGGCAGGTCGTGGTCCCGGGCGAGGTCGGCGAGCAGCGTGCGGGCCGCCCCCTCCGCCAGGTCCTGCGTGTTGACGGCGATGCCCACCGGACGGATGTCCGGGTTGGTCAGACGGCCGAGCTGGACGGTGAGATCGATGACCTGCCGGATCGTCGGAAGCGCGTGCTCGACGCCGCGCATCGTCGTGCGGGTCGGCTCGTGGCAGACCACGAAGGCATCGGCCTGCGCCCCGTGCAGCAGCCCGAGGCTCACGCCGGCGAAGGAGGGGTGGAAAAGCGAGCCCTGCCCTTCGAGCAGGTCCCAGTGGTCCGGCGCGGCGGCGGGGGCGATCCACTCGACGGCGCCGGAGATGAAGTCGGCCACCACCGCATCGATGGCGACGCCGCGCCCCGAGATGAAGACGCCGGTCTGGCCGGTGGCGCGGAAATCCGCGTCGAGGCCGCGCTCGCGCATGCCGCGCTCCAGGGCGAGCACGGTGTACTTCTTGCCCACCGAGCAGTCGGTGCCGACGCTGAGCAGGCGTCGGCCGGGCCGCTTGGTGCCCTTGCCGGTGGCGAAGGTCTCGGAGGTGTGGCGCACGTCGTGCAGCTGCCGCCCGTGGCGCTCGGCGGCCTCGGCGATGGCCGGCACCGCCCCGAGACGGGCATGCAGCCCGCTGGCGATGTCGAGCCCGGCCTCCAGGGCCGCCACCACCTCGGCGACCCAGTGCTCGGGGAGGACGCCGCCCGCATTGGCCACGCCGATCACCATCGTGCGGCAGCCCTTCGCCACGGCCTCGACCAGGGTGAGGTCCGGGATCCCGAGGTCGGCGGCGCAGCCGGGCAGGCGCAGCTGGCCGACGCACCATTCGGGACGCCAGTCCTTGATGCCGTAGGCGGTCTTGGCGGCCAAGCGATCGGGCACGTCGCCGAGGAACATCAGGTAGGGCGTTTCGATCTGCATCGCGTCACTCATCGGCCGAGGATGGACACCTCGCCTTCTCCTATGCGCGAGGATCACGGCGCTGCCAAATCGTGCCCGCGATGGCCATTCGCCGGCAGAACGGGCTTGCGGGCGGACGCGATGTCGGGTGTGGTCCGGGGCGATAAGAGACGGATAAGATTCCGCCAAGAGGAAACGTTGCGCGCATGAAGATGTACGGTAATTGGCGCTCGGCCGCGGCGTTCCGGGTCCGGGTCGCCCTCAACCTCAAGGGCATCGCCTACGAGGAGGTCTTCCTGGACCTCGATGCCGGCGAGCAGTTCAAGCCGGACTTCCTGGCGATCAATCCGCAGGGGGCGGTGCCGGCGCTCTTCGACGGCGACGGGCCGTCGCTGATCCAGTCGCTCGCCATCCTCGACTATCTCGAAGACATCCATCCGGCCACCCCGCTGCTGCCGGGCGAGCCCCGCGCGCGGGCCCGCGCCCGTTCCCTGGCCCAGGTGGTCGCCTGCGACACCCATCCGCTCTACGTGCCGCGGGTGCGCAACTTCCTGATGGAACGCTACGACCTGCCGCGCGAGCGCATGCTCGACTTCGTGCGCCACTGGATGGCGACCGGCCTGAAGACCCTGGAGACGCGCCTCACCCAGGAGCCCGGGACCGGGCGCTACGCGCAGGGCGACGCGGTGAGCCACGCCGATCTCTGCCTCGTCAGCCTCTGGGTCGGCACCGGCATCTTCGGCGTCGACACGGGCCCCTTCCCGACGGTCCGCCGGATCGCCGAGGATTGCCTCGCCCAGGACGCCTTCGCCCGGGCCCATCCCCTGCGCCAGCCGGGCGCGCCGGCGTGACGGGAATGGCGGTCCACCGGCAATCCTTCTAAGCTGAACCCCTGGATGACGATGCGTCGCTCGCCGTGGGGGCACGCATCCGTACAATCGCGGCACACGAGGACCTGAGCGACATGGTACCGGGCGAAACCGAGGACAATCTGCATCGCATCGTGGTCGTCGGCGGCGGCGCGGCGGGCCTGCAGCTCGCCACGAAGCTGGGCGACAAGCTCGGTCGCACGCACAAGGCGCACGTCACCCTGGTCGACCGGGCGCGGACCCACATCTGGAAGCCGCTGCTGCACGAGGTCGCCGCCGGCAGCCTCGATGTCGGCCACCACGCGGTCGATTACCTCCACCATGCCCACCGGCATCATTTCCGCTACCGGATCGGCGAGATGACCGGCCTCGACCGGTCCAAGCGGGTGATTCACCTCGCGGCCAGCCACGACACCGAGGGCCGCGAGGTCACGCCGATCCGCGAGATCCCCTACGACACGCTGGTGATGGCGGTGGGCTCGACCACCAACGATTTCGGCACGCCCGGCGTGCAGGAGAACGCCATCGCCCTCGACACCCAGAGCCAGGCGGTGCGCTTCCACCAGCGCCTGGTGAACGGGATGCTGCGGGCCCACACCCAGCCGGGTCCGGTGCGGCCGGGCCAGCTCCACGTCACCGTGATCGGGGCCGGCGCCACCGGCACCGAGCTCGCCGCCGAACTCCACCGCACCACCCGCCACGTGGCGGCCACCGGCCTCGACCGCATCGACCCGGCCAAGGACCTGAAGATCACCCTGGTGGAGGCCGCGAGCCGCATCCTGCCGGCGGTGCCGGAGCGGATGTCCCGCGACGTCATGGAGCTCCTCGCCAAGATCGGCGTCGAGGTCCGCACCGGCGCCCGCGTCACCGAGGTCCGGCCCGACGGGGTCCAGCTCGCCGATGGCGGCTTCATCCCCTCCGAACTGGTGGTCTGGGCCGCCGGCGTGAAGGCGCCGCCGTTCCTGCACGAGATCGGCGGCCTCGAGACCACGCGCAACAACCAGCTCGTGGTGACCCCGACCCTGCAGACCACCCGCGACCCGGACATCTTCGCGATGGGCGACTGCGCCTATCTCGTGGAGAAGGGCTCGGATACCCCGATCCCGCCCCGGGCGCAGGCGGCCCACCAGCAGGCCTCGCACCTCATCAAGATCATCCCCGACAAGATGGCCGGCAAGCCGCTGAAAGCCTTCAGGTACCGCGACTTCGGCTCGCTGGTCTCGCTGGGCGAATACTCGACGGTCGGCAGCCTGATGGGGTTCATCAAGGGCAAGAACATGTTCATCGCCGGGCTGTTCGCGCGGATGATGTACCGCTCGCTGTACAAGATGCACGAGCAGGCCCTGCACGGCACCGTGAAGACGACCCTGGACGCGGTCGCCCGGGCGCTGACCCGGCGCACCGAGTCGCGCGTGAAGCTGCACTGAGCACAACCGGAACCCGATCGGCATGTTTCTCGACATCGTGAAAGCGGTCCAGCAGCGCAATCCGGCGCTCGGCTCCTACGTCCTCGTGCTGCGCGGCGACGCGCGGGCGCGCGACCCGGCCGATCCGAGCCGGCTCTCCCCGGAGGCCGAAGCCTGGCTCGCCGAGCACGCGCCGGGCGCCCGGTTCTCCGAGGAGAAGGTGCTGCTGGCGCCCTATCCCGGCGCGATGCCGGCCGACCGGGCGGTCACCGTCCTGGCCTTCGCGGATGCCCGCCACCTCGCGGCCTTCGCCACGGCCTGGACGGCCGATCCGGAACCGGAGGAGCCCGAGGCATCGGAGCCCGCGGGGGGCTGAGCCCCCCGCCCGCGCCCAGCCGCGTCAGCCCCGCGCCCCGCCCGCGCGCCAGCGCAGGCGGGCGGCTTCCAGGCCCCAGATCATGCCCAGCATCATGTAGACGTGGCGCCACTTCTCGATGTCGATCTGGAGAGCCTGCAGGAAGAACATCAGCAGGGCCGGCCAGACGATCTGGGCGTGGCGGCGATAGGGCGTGTCGTGGCGCATCAGCCGGAAGCCGACCACGCTCGTCGTCAGCACGAGGCCGACGAAGGCGACGCCGGCGAGCCAGCCGCCATTGGCGAAGCTGCCGATATAGGTGTTGTGCGGCTCCAGGGCGAAGATCAGCCGCCAGCGCAGGGGACCCATGCCGAGCGGCTCGTCCACCAGCATGTTGAGGCCGCGCAGCTGGTTGCCGAAGCGCCCGGTCTCGCCGGTGTCGTAGTCCTGCGTGACCGCGGCGCGCTGGGAGAACATCTCCGCGGTGTCGCCGATCGAGAGCAGGCCGACGATGGCGACCGTGGTGGCAACGAGGGCCAGCACCGTCAGGGTGACGATGCGGCGGCGCAGGCGCGCCGAGGGGGTGGTGGTGTAGACGCTGCCGACCATCACGGCGACGGCGATGAGCGAGCCCGCCCAGGAACCGCGCGAGAACGACAGGAAGATGCCCGCCACGATCACCATGAGGATCGCCGACGAGAGGACCGGGCGCCGGCTGGTACCGAGGAGGAGGCCGTGCATCAGGTAGAGGGCGCCCAGGGTGAGGAACGAACCGAAGACATTCGGATCCTGGAAGGTGCCCGAGGCGCGGCCGTACTTGTAGAACAGGTCCTCGGTCGGGATGTATCCGAAGTAGCCGACGATGCCGAAGGCGCTGGACAACAGGCAGCTCGCCACGAAGGTCTTGAGCGCCAGCTCCATCCGCGCCTGCGTGTCGTCGGAGAACAGCATCGCGAAGAACACGCCCGTGATGGCGAGGTAGGCGAGCTGGATCGTCCAGGTGACCGACAGGGGCTGGTCGACATAGGGCATCAGCGCCACCGTGATCGCGCCGACATAGAGGATCAGCAGCCCGAGCAGCGGCACCATGCCCAGGTGCAGGCGCAGGCCGAGGCAGAGCCAGAGCACGATGGTGGGAATCGCCACCACGTCGTAGGGCGAGGTGTCCGAGAAGGCGAAGCAGGCGAAGAAGATGAAGGCGACGAGGAGCAGCGTCGCCAGGCGTCGGAGCACCTGCAGGACGGGGATGTGGGCCCAGGCTCCCGCCTGCCAGCGCGACGCGCCGGGTGCCATCGTGGACGCCATGCACTCAACCCATCCCCGCGCCGCCGACAGGGCGGGACCGCGCTACACCCGCAGGATGGGACGCCAGAATGATTGAGAATTTGGATCGCGATTCCGCGCCCGGCCGGCCTCAGGGCAGCGCGCGCACCAGATTCCGGAACTGATCCCCACGATCCTCGAAACTCCGGAACTGGTCGTAGGAGGCGCAGGCCGGCGAGAGCAGCACCACGGGCTCGGCCGCCTCCGACGCGGCGGCGGCCTCGGCCGCCCGGGCGGTGGCGACCGCGAGGGTGCCGCAGGCCGAATAGGGCACCCGGCCCTCCAGGGTGGCGGCGAAGGCGTCGCTCGCTGCGCCGATCAGGTAGGCGTGGGCGACGCGATCGAAGAGGGGCGCCAGGGGGGCGATGCCGCCCTCCTTGGCCTTGCCGCCGAGGATCCAGTGAACGTCGCGGAAGGCGGTGAGCGCCTTCTCGGTGGAATCGGCGTTGGTGGCCTTCGAGTCGTTGACGAAGAGCACGCGTCCGCGCCGGCCGACGGCTTCCATCCGGTGCGGCAGGCCGGGGAAGCTGCGCAGGCCGGCGACGAGTTCGGCGTCATCGATCCCGAGGGCGCGGACGCAGGCCGCGGCCACCGCCGCGTTCTGCCAGTTGTGCGCCCCGCGCAGCGACCCGATCCCGCCGAGATCGGCGAGGGGCGTGCCATCGGCGTCGAACACCGTCCCGTCGCGGGCGGACAGGCCGTCGAAGCCTGCCTCGGGCGTTCCCACGTGGATGCGCACGAGGGGACCGACGCGGTCGTCGGCGATGGCGCGGCTGAGGTCGTCGTCGACGCCGACGATGGCGCATTCCGCGCCCGCCACCAGCCGCGCCTTGATGGCGGCGTAGGCGTCCAGCGTGCCGTGGCGGTCGAGGTGGTCCGGCGTGATGTTGAGGAGGATGCCGAGGCTCGGGTCGAGGCTCGGCGTCAGGTCGATCTGGAACGACGACAGTTCGATCACGTGGATGCGGTCCGGCGCCGGCGGCGCCAGCGACAGGATCGCGGTGCCGATGTTGCCGCCCATCTGCACGTCGCGCCCGGCGGAGGCGAGGATGTGGGCGATCAGCGCCGTGGTGGTCGACTTGCCGTTGGTGCCCGTGATGGCGACGAAGGGCGCGCCCGGTGCGCGCGCCCGGCGCTCCTGGCAGAACAGCTCGATGTCGCCGATCACCGGGATGCCGGCCGCGCCGGCCTTCTCCACCGTCCAGTGCGGCGCCGGGTGGGTCAGGGGCACGCCGGGGGCGAGGATGAGGGCCGAGAAGCCGCTCCAGTCCGCCTCGTTCAGGTCGAAGACGGTGATGCCCTGGTCGCGGGCGCGGCCCGTGCTCTCCGGGGAATCGTCCCAGGCCAGCACGTCGGCGCCCCCGGCGATCAGCGCCCGGACGGTGGCGAGGCCGGAGCCGCCGAGGCCGAACAGGGCGACCTTCTGGCCGGCGAAGGTGGTGACGGGCGTCATGCGGATCAGCGCAGCTTCAGGGTGGCGAGGCCGGCCAAGGCCAGGATCACGGCGATGATCCAGAAGCGGATCACGACCTGCGGCTCCTTCCAGCCCTTCTGCTCGAAATGGTGGTGGATCGGCGCCATGCGGAAGACCCGCTTGCCCGTCAGCTTGAACGACGCGACCTGGATGATGACCGACATCATCTCCAGCACGAACAGGCCGCCCACGATGGCCAGGACGATCTCGTGCTTGGTCGCCACCGCGATGGTGCCGAGGAGACCGCCCAGCGCCAGGGACCCGGTATCGCCCATGAAGACCTGGGCGGGGGGCGCGTTGAACCAGAGGAAGCCCAGCCCCGCCCCGATCACCGCGCCGCAGACCACCGCGAGCTCGCCGGTGTCGCGGACGTAGTTCACCTGGAGGTAGCCCGCCGTGAAGACGTTGCCGACGAGGTAGGCGATGACGCCGAAGGTGCCGCAGGCGATCATCACCGGCACGATGGCGAGGCCGTCGAGGCCGTCGGTCATGTTCACCGAATTGCCGGCCCCGACGATCACGAAGGCGGCGAACAGCACGTAGAACCAGCCGAGGTTCAGGAGCGCGTCCTTGAAGATCGGGAAGGCGAGCTGGTTCTGCAGGGTCGGAGGCGAGTAGACCGCGATCAGCACGCAGGCCGCGATGGCGATGCAGGCTTCCAGCAGCAGGCGGAACTTGCCCGAGAAGCCCTTGTGCGACTGCTTCGTCACCTTGAGGTAGTCGTCGTAGAAGCCGATCGCGCCGAAGCCCAGCGTCACCGCCAGGGTGACCCAGACGTAGTGGTTGCGCGGGTTGGCCCAGAGCAGGATCGCCACCACGCAGCCGGCCAGGATCATCAGGCCGCCCATGGTCGGGGTGCCCCGCTTCGTCAGCAGGTGCGACTGGGGGCCGTCCTCACGGATCGGCTGGCCCTTGCCCTGGCGCAGGCGCAGCGAGGAGATGATCAGCGGCCCGAACCAGAACACGAACAGGCCTGCCGTGAACAGCGCGCCGCCGGTGCGGAAGGTGATGTAGCGGAAGACGTTGAGGGCGGAGACGGTGCCGCTCAAGTCCGACAGGAGATACAGCATCCAGCACCCGGCCGTGGTTCGATTCGGAATCGGCCGGAGACCGGGGGCGCGCCGCGCCCCCTCCCCGGCCGTGATGACGGTCGCCTCAGCGCGCGACGGCGTGCGGCGGTTCGGCTTGGGCGTTCGCGTAACGGGCTTTGAGCGCTTCCACAATCCGGCCCATGCGGATGCTGTTCGAGCCCTTCACCATCACGGCGTCTCCGGGACGGAGCGCGGAGAGCACGGGCTCGAGGAGGTCGGCCGAGGTCGCCGCGCAGGCGCCGCGCCGGCTCACCGGCAGGGCCTCGAACAGGTTTCGCATCAGCGGGCCGGCCGTGAAGACGAGGTCGACCTTCGCCGTCTCCACCGGTCCGGCGAGGTCGCGGTGATGGGCCTCGCCCTCGGGCCCGAGTTCGAGCATGTCGCCCAGCACCGCGATGCGGCGCCCGCGCGGGCCGGTCTCGATGCCGGCGAGCGTCGCCAGGGCGGCGCGGATGGAGGCCGGGTTGGCGTTGTAGCTCTCGTCGACCAGGAAGGCCTCGCCCGCCCCGATCGCCAGGGCGGTGCGCTCGCCGCGGCCGACGGGCGGGCGCAGGGCCGCCAGCGACAGGGCCGCGCGGGCGAGGTCCGCCCCGAGCGCATGCACCACCGCCATCACGCCGAGAGAATTCATGGCCGTGTGCCGGCCCGGCGTGCCGAGCTGGTAGGTCACCGGGATGCCCATCACCACCGCATCCACCACCGAGAGGTCGGGGCGCAGGACGATGCGCTGCGCGCGGACATCCGCCTCCGGGTGCTCGCCGAAGCTGACGACCCGGCCCGCCCGCGAGGCCAGGGCATGGGCGAGGAGGCGGGCATAGTGGGGGTTGTCGCGGTTGAGGATCGCGGTGCCGCCGGCCTTCAGGCCCGAGAAGATCTCGCCCTTGGCGTCGGCGATGGCCGACACGGAGGCGAAGTGCTCGATATGGACGGGCTCGACCGTCGTGATCAGGGCGATGTCGGGCTGCACCATCGCGGTGAGCGGCACGATCTCGCCCCCGTGGTTCATGCCGATCTCGAACACGCCGAACTGCGTCTGGGCCGGCATCCGCGCCAGGGTCAGGGGGACGCCCCAGTGGTTGTTGTAGGAGGCGATGGAGGCGTGGGTCGCCCCCTGCGCGGACAGGACGTGGCGCAGGGCCTCCTTGGTCCCGGTCTTGCCGACCGACCCCGTCACCGCGACGATGCCCGCGTCGGTTCGGGCCCGGGCCGCGGCGCCGAGCGCCCGCATGGCGTCGAGGACCGGGTCGTCGCCCGCCCCCGCCACCGCCAGCACCGGCCCGGCCTCGGCGAAGGCCTGCGCCCGGTCGGCGGCGACCACGGCCGCGCCGGCCCCGCGCCCCAGGGCGGCCGGGACGAAGTCGTGCCCGTCGCGGGCCTCGCCCCGGATGGCGAAGAACAGGTCGCCCGGCTCCAGCGTGCGGGTGTCGATCGAGGCGCCGGTGATCGGCCTGCGCGCGCCCAGGAGGGTGCCGCCGGTGGCGGCCTCCAGGGCCTCGCCGCTCCAGAGCGGGGCCGTGCCGGGCGGGGTCGTTTGGGTCATGCTGAGCGTTCCGCGATCGCAGCCCGGAGGACGTCGTGGTCCGAGAAGGGCAGAACCTGTGACCCCACGATCTGGCCGGTTTCATGGCCCTTGCCGGCCACCACGAGGACGTCGCCGGGCTCCAGGGCCCGCACGGCGGTACGGATCGCCTCGGCCCGGTCGCCGATCTCGACGGCGCCCGGGGCGGCGGCCAGGATCGCGGCGCGGATCGCCGCCGGGTCCTCGCTGCGCGGATTGTCGTCGGTGACGATGACGACGTCCGCCTTGTCCGCCGCGATGGCGCCCATGATCGGGCGCTTGCCGGTGTCGCGGTCGCCGCCGCAGCCGAAGACGAGGCGCAGGCGCCCCGTCGCGAAGGGGCGAAGGGCGGTCAGCACGCCCTCGAGGGCCTCCGGCTTGTGGGCGTAGTCCACGAGGCACAGGCCGCCATTCGCTTCGCCGATCCGCTCCATCCGGCCCGGGACGCCGGTGAGGTGGTCGAGGGCGGCGACGACGCCGGCGGGGTCGGCCCGGCCGGCGGGGGTCGCCAGGACGAGGCCGGCGGCGAGGAGCGCGTTCTCCACCTGGAAGCCGCCGACCAGCGGCAGGCGCACGGCGTAGTCCTGCAGCCGGCCCGAGGGACCGGGCGCCTGCAGGGCGAGGTGCTGGTGGAAGCCCTCGGTGCGCGCGGAGACCAGCCGCACCGTGTCGCCCTTCGACCCCGTGGTGTGGACGTCGAGGCCGCGGGCGGCGGCGGCCGCCACCACGACGTCGGCATAGGCGCCGTCGAGGTTGATCACCGCCGGGATGCCGGGCTGCGCCAGGGTCGTGAACAGCCGCAGCTTGGCCGCCAGGTAATCGTCCATGGTGGCGTGGTAGTCGAGGTGGTCGCGCCCGAGATTGGTGTAGCCCACCGCGGCGAGCTCGACCCCGTCGAGGCGGCGCTGCTCGATCCCGTGGGAGGAAGCCTCCATGGCGAGGTAGGCGATGCCGTCTTCGGCCAGCCGCGCCAGGGTGGCGTGCAGGGTTACGGGGTCGGGGGTGGTCAGGGAGCCGTAGGTGGCGCCCCGGTTGGTGACGATGCCCACCGTGCCGAGGCTCGCGGCCTCGGCGCCGAGGCGGGCGAGGATCTGGCGCACGAAATCCGTGACGGAGCTCTTCCCGCTCGTCCCCGTCACCGCCACCACCTGGGCCGGCTGCCGGCCCGAGAAGGCCCGGGCCGCGCGGGCGAGGCTGCGGCGCACGTCCGCCACGGCGACGTAGGGCACGCGCCCGTCGAGCCCCTTCGGCCGCGCGCCCTCGCTCACCACCGCCACGGCGCCGGCGGTCGCGGCGTCCGCGGCGAAGCGGCGGCCATCCGCGACGGTGCCGGGCACGGCGACGAAGACGAAGCCCGGCGCGACCTTGCGGGAGTCCGCCGTGAGCCCCGCGACCGGCAAGCCGGCGAGGCCGGCCTCCGCCTCGGGAAAGAGCCCGCCGAGGGTCGGCCCGCTCATCGCCCGTCCACCTGCGTGGCGTGGTAGGCGCCGAGCTTCACCATGAGGGGGAAGGGCTTCGCCGGCGGATCGAATTGCGGCGGCAGGCCCAGGATGGGCGCGACCCGCTCGATCGTCCGGCCGGTGACGACGCCGGAATTCCAGGCAGCCGTGGCGTAGCCGCCGGATTCAGGCAGGCCCTGCGGCTCGTCCATGATGGTGACGAAGAGGTATTTCGGGTTGTTCATGGGGGCGGCGGCCATGAAGGTCGTGAACAGGCGGTTCTTCACGTAGCGGCCGTGGATCACCTTCTCGGCGGTTCCGGTCTTGCCGCCCACGAAGTAGTACGGGATCGCGGCCTTCTTGGCCGAGCCCTCGACGGCGTTGAGGCGCATGATGAAGCGCATGGCCTCGCTGGTCTCGGGCTTGAGCACCCGGGTGGCCTTGGCCATCGCCGCCTCGGGCGTGGTCTTGAGGAAGGTCGGGGTCATCAGGAAGCCGCCATTGGCGATGGCCGCCACCGCCGCGGTCGCCTGGATCGGCGCCACCGCGAGGCCGTGGCCGAACGCGATGGTGATGGTGTTGATCTCGGTCCAGCGCGGCGGCACCAGGGGTTCGGCGCTCTCGGGCAGCTCCGTCCGCATGCGGTCGGTCAGGCCCATCTTCTTCAGGAAGGCCTTGTGGCCGGGCACGCCGATGCCGAGGGCCATCTTGGCCGAGCCGATGTTGGACGAGTGCGTGAACACCTCCGGCATGGTGATGACCCGGTTGGTGCCGTGATATTCGTGGATCTTCTGGCGGCCCCAGTTCAGCACGCCGCCGCGGGTGTCGAAGGTCGAGTTGACGTTGTACTTGCCGGAATCGAGCGCCATCGCCAGGGTCATCGCCTTGAAGGTCGAGCCCATCTCGTAGACGCCGACGTTCATGCGGTTGATGCGGTCGGGGTTGAGCGCATCGGCCGGGTCGTTCGGGTCGAAGTCCGGCAGGGAGGCGAGCGCGATGACCTCGCCGGTCTGGACGTCGAGGATCATGCCGGCGGCGGCCTTGGCCTTGAAGTGCTCCAGGCCCCAGGCGAGCTCGTCCCGCACGGCGAACTGCGCGCGCAGGTCGATGGAGAGCTGGATCGGCGCGAGGTCGGTCTGCTTGGCCACGAGGCCGAAATCGTTGAGGGCCTTGTTGCCCTGGTTGTCGATGTACTTCTCGATGCCCGCGATGCCGATGTTGTCGAGGTTGGTCACGCCGAGGATGTGGGCCGCGGCCACGCCGTTCGGGTAGACGCGCTTGTGGTCGGGCAGGAAGCCGATGCCCGGGATGCCGAGGCGGTGGACCTCGGCCTGCTGCTTCGGCGTGATCTCGCGCTTGACCCAGACGAAGCCCTTCTTGGTGGAGAGCTTGGCGCGCAGTTCGGTGGCGTTGATCTGCGGCAGCACGGCGGTGAGGAGTTCGACCGCCTCGTCCTTGTCGTAGATGTTGCGCGGCTCGGCGAAGATCGAGACCGTGCGGATGTCGGTGGCGAGGATCTCGCCGTTGCGGTCGACGATGTCGGGCCGGATCGCCGTGGTGGCGGCGGCCGCGATCCGGCGGTCGCCGTTGTCGGCCTCCGGGAAGGCCGCCCCGAGGATCAGACGGCCGGCGATGGTGCCGAACACCAGCGTGAAGGCGAGGCCCACGAGGCCGACGCGGGTGTAGGAGCGCTCGATGGCGAGGTGGAACATCGCCCGCGCGTTGCGGATGACCCAGGCGCGCCGCGACACGGGCGGTGGCGCGAGGCCCTCGGCGGCCGGCTCCAGCCGCGTCCGCTCGACGGGCATCGCGTCCGGCGCCGCGACGGCAGTGGGCTCGGCCGGCGCGGGGGTCGACGCGGCGGCGGAATCGGCGTCTCGGGCGGGAATCGGGTCTCGGCCGGGCGGCGGGACTTCGGACACGGGCACTACCTCGAAGTCGTGGTCGGGGTTCTGGTCGTGGTGGTGCGCGGCGTGATGCTGCCGGTGGTGCGCGGCTCGTCGCCGCCGCGGCCCGCCACCGGCTTCTCCTTCGGCGTCGCGGTGGCGGCCAGCAGCCGGCCGATCTCGTCGCCGCGGTCGGGCCGCGCCGGCAGGTCGGCGAGGCGGCCGAGATGGGCGGTGCCGATGGGCTCGAGGGCGAGGTAGCGGTCCACCGCCGCCTGGAGCCGGTCGGGCCGGGTCAGGAGCTGCCACTCGGCGCGCAGCACCGCGATGGCCTGGCGCTCCTTCTTGAGCTGGGTCTGGGCCTTCGAGACCTGCCCGGCCTGGTAGAGCGTGTCGTACTTGATCGAGTAGGCGTAGATCGCCGAGCCGATCAGGCCGAGCACCGCGATCAGGTTGAGCAAACGGATCACCGGCGTGCTCCTCCGCTCCGACCGGTCCGCGCGGGCAGCGCGGCCAGGGTCTCGATGGCGGCCAGGGGGGCGGGCACGGGGGCGTCCGTGCGTTCCACCGCGCGCAGCTTGGCCGAGCGGGCACGGGGATTGGCGGCGGTCTCGGCCTCGGTCGGCAGCACCGGACCCTTGGTCACGGCCGCGAAGCTGCGGGGGGCCGGCGCTTCCAGGCTCGGCAGGTGGCGGGAGGCCTGGGCCGCCCGGCCGCTGCGGGCCGAGAAGAACTGCTTCACGATCCGGTCCTCCAGCGAATGGAAGGTCACCACCGCGAGGCGGCCGCCGGGCCGCAGGATGCGCTCGGCGGCGTGGAGCGCCTGCACGAGCTCGCCGAGCTCGTCGTTGACCGCGATGCGCAGGCCCTGGAAGGTCCGGGTCGCCGGGTGGATGCCGCTGGCGGGATCCGCCCAGACCACGCTGGCGACGATGTCGGCCAGGGCCGCGGTGGTCTCGATGCGGCCCCTGCGGCGCGCCTCGATGATCGCCCGGGCGACGGCGCGGGAGCGGCGCTCCTCGCCGTAGTGGAAGATGATGTCGGCGAGATCGGCTTCCTCGGACTCGTTGACGAGGTCGGCGGCACTCGGCCCGGCGCGCTCCATGCGCATGTCGAGGGGGCCGTCGTTGCGGAAGGAGAAGCCGCGCTCGGGCTGGTCGATCTGCATCGACGAGACGCCGATATCGAGGACGACCGCGTCGGCGGCGGCATGGCCGGCGCCCTGAACGCAGGCGTCGAGCCCGCCGAAGCGGCCCGGCACCAGGGTCAGGCGCCCGCCGGCCTCGGCCACCAGGGGTGCCCCGCCCGCGATGGCGCCGGGGTCGCGATCGATCGCCAGAACGTGAACGGACGGATCGGCCGAGAGCATCGCGCGGGTGTAGCCGCCGGCCCCGAAGGTGCCGTCGACGGCCAACGCCCGGCCCGGCAGGTCGAGGGAATCGAGGACCTCCGCCAGGAGGACGGGGACGTGCGGCGCCCCGTTGGGCACCCGGTTCACCCGCGCCTCGCGGGGAGCGCGCGTCATCGGGGCGCCCCGGCGCGCGGCGGTCGCGCGCGCCGGGGGACGGACGCCGCATGGGCGGAGGGACGAAGCGAGGACTCGACCGGACTGATGCGGCGCATGCGTCCCTTCCACGGGGCTGGAGCGCGCAGGCGCGGCTCGGAGAGACGGGGCGTCTCCGGGTCGACGCGTGACGCGACCGCGCATGCGGACACCGGCCTGCCTGGGACAGGGTGCGTCCGTCGATCCGAAAATCGCCGTTGACGGGATGAATCGGGGTACCATGGGCCTCTGAGCGCCGTCAACGAACCTGGCCGAGGGGGAGCGGCTCGGGACGATCAGACCTCAGCAAGGTTAACCGAGCGTAAGTTTTCCCGCGCAAAGCGGTCTGCCGGTGCGCGCCGTCGCAACCACCGGGGATGGGGCACCGACGGCCGTTTCTCATCGCGCGCGGGCAGTCCGGCGCCTCAAACGGTCCGCCGGCCGGGCCAGGCAAGACGTCCCGGGCGGACGCCGCCCGCGATGAACCTTCAGGCGGATCAGCCGGCCTATAAGCCGGGTTCTGTAGGGCCCGGGACCCTCGCGGTCCCCGGACGTGGCGGCCATTCCTCTGGGACGATCGTTGCCGATCGCCTCGAGCAACCAACCCGGGCGACGGGCCTGGAGAGAGGGCCTGACGGACCGTAAGGCCCGCCGTGTCGCCCCTATTCGGTCTTGCTCCCGGTGGGGTTTGCCGTGCCGTCCGCGTTGCCGCGTCCGCGGTGCGCTCTTACCGCACCCTTTCACCCTTACCGCGGATCGGCTCGCGCCGGTCCGTGGCGGTCTGCTCTCTGTGGCACTGTCCCTGGGGTCGCCCCCGCCGGACGTTATCCGGCACCGTCTCTCCATGGAGCCCGGACTTTCCTCCCCGGACCTTGCGGGCCGGAGCGGCCGCCCGGCCGACTGATCCGGCGCGGGTGTGCGCCGGGCACGGCCCGGGGGTCAAGGCCCCGGGCGTCCCCGGGCGGGGAACGCGCACGCTGCCGCCCGGAGCGGCATGCCCGGATTTTGGCCTCGCCGCTTGCGGAGCCCGCGCCTCGCGCCAGGTGTCCAGGGCTGGCGCGCCGGCGGGTCCGGCGCCGCCACGGACCAACCGCAGTCCCGGGTCCGACGGGATCCCGGACCGCAATGGATCAGGAGGACGCGATGGCGACGAACGACACGGCCTGGACGCTCGAATCCGTCCAGCAACTCACCGAGATGGCCCGCGAGGGCATCCCGGTCTCCGTCATGAGCCTGAAGCTGCGCCGGCCGATCGAAATCGTGGCGGCCAAGCTGAGCCAGCTCGGCATCACGCCCGTGCCCGAGACCGGCGCCTGAGAGCGGGGACCGACACTGGGGATCTGGACCGGGACGAACGGCCCCGCGCGGGGTCGTCCGTCCCGGGTGGACGCTACCAGGAGCCGGTGTTCTCCATGGAGGACCAGGGCTCCTGCGGCGGCTTGGCCGGGCCCTTCTGCAGCAGCTCGATCGAGATGCCGTCGGGGGACTTCACGAAGGCCATGTTGCCGTCGCGGGGCGGGCGGTTGATCGTGACCCCGGCCGCCTGCAGCTTGGCGCAGAACGCGTAGATGTCGTCGACCTCGTAGGCGAGGTGGCCGAAGTTGCGCCCGCCCGAATAGGTCTCCGGGTCCCAGTTGTGGGTCAGCTCGATCACGGGCGCCTGGGTCTCTTTGGCCGTGCCGGCATCGTCGGGGGCGGCGAGGAACACGAGGGTGAAGCGGCCCTTCTCGTTGTCGACGCGCCGCACCTCCTGCAGCCCGAAGGTGTTCACGTAGAAGTCGAGGGCGCGGTCGAGGTCCGCGACGCGGACCATGGTGTGCAGGAATCGCATGGGTTGGAGCTCTCCGAGGGACTGGCGCCTATGTGGTCCGGCGCACGCACGCGTCAACGCGGGATGCGCGTCAACGCGCCGGAGCCGGCGCGCGTTGCGCCGCCGCGGCGCACCCCGCACAGTGGGGGCTCAGCCAGAGGAGTCCGCATGCGCACCGAAGCCCCGATCCCGATCCGCCTGGAGGATTACCGCCCCAGCGACTACCGGATCGACACGGTGGACCTCGACGTCGCGCTCCATCCCACCGCCACCCGGGTCCGGGCCCGGCTGACCCTGGCCCCCAACCCGGCCGGGCGCCCGGGCGCCCCCCTCGTCCTCGACGGCGAGGACCTGGCGCTGGAGCGCCTCACCCTCGACGGCGCCGACCTCGCGCCCGAGGCCTACAGCGTCTCGCCGGCCGGCCTGACCGTGCACCGGCCGCCGGCGGGCCCCTTCACCCTCGGCATCGAGACCCGGATCGACCCGAGCGCCAACACCAAGCTGATGGGGCTCTACCGCTCGAACGGGGTCTACTGCACCCAGTGCGAGGCCGACGGCTTCCGGCGGATCACCTACTTCCTCGACCGGCCCGACGTGATGGCGGTCTACACCACGCGGATCGAGGCCGATCGCGACGCGGCGCCGGTGCTGCTGGGCAACGGCAACCGCGTGGAGTCCGGCGCGGCCGGCCCCGGGCGCCACTTCGCGACCTGGCACGATCCCCACCCGAAGCCCGCCTACCTCTTCGCCCTGGTGGGAGGCCGCCTCGACGCCGTGCGGCGCCCCTTCACC
This sequence comes from Methylobacterium sp. Leaf89, assembly GCF_001422215.1. Taxonomy (NCBI): domain Bacteria; kingdom Pseudomonadati; phylum Pseudomonadota; class Alphaproteobacteria; order Hyphomicrobiales; family Methylobacteriaceae; genus Methylobacterium; species Methylobacterium sp. Leaf89. The sequence continues at coordinate 212,658 of NZ_LMML01000012.1, forward strand.
ACCAGCGAGGGCCGCGTGGTGGAGCTCGCCGTCTATGTCGAGCCCGGAAAGGCGGAGCGGGCCGACTACGCCCTCGACGCGGTGGCCCGCGCGATGGCCTGGGACGAGACCGCCTTCGGCCGCGCCTACGACCTCGACGTCTTCAACGTCGTCGCGGTCTCGGACTTCAACATGGGCGCGATGGAGAACAAGGGCCTCAACATCTTCAACGACCGCTACGTCCTGGCCTCCCCCGAGACGGCCACCGACGCGGACTACGCCGCCATCGAGGCGATCATCGCTCACGAGTACTTCCACAACTGGACCGGCAACCGCATCACCTGCCGGGACTGGTTCCAGCTCTGCCTCAAGGAGGGCCTGACGGTTTATCGCGATCAGGAATTCTCCTCGGACATGCGCTCCCGCGCGGTGCATCGCATCGGCGAGGTCCGCACCTTGCGGGCGCGCCAGTTCCCCGAGGATGCCGGGCCGCTGGCCCACCCGGTGCGGCCGCGGCACTACACCGAGATCAACAACTTCTACACGGCCACCGTCTACGAGAAGGGCGCCGAGATCGTGCGGATGCTGCGCACGCTTCTCGGCGCGCAGGGCTTCCGGGCCGGGATGGACCGCTACTTCGCCGACAACGACGGCACCGCCGCCACGGTGGAGGATTTCCTCGCCGCCTTCGCCGCCACCTCCGGCCGCGACCTCGCCGCCTTCGCCCGCTGGTACGAGCGGCCCGGCACGCCGCGGGTCGCCGTGCAGGGCGCCTACGACGCCGAGGCGCGGACCTACCGCCTCGCCTTCCGCCAGAGCCTGCCCGGCAGCGCCGAGGCCCCGCCCCTGGTGATCCCGATCCGCCTCGGCCTGATCGGCCCGGACGGCCCGCTCGATGCGACGAGCGACCGGGTCGCGGACGGGGTGTTCGTGCTCGACCGGGCCAGCGACGGCCTCACCTTCGCCGATGTCCCCGTGCGCCCCGTGCCCTCGCTGTTCCGCGGCTTTTCCGCCCCGGTGCGGGTCGAGATCGAGATGCCGGATGCCGACGCGCTGACGCTGCTGCGCCACGACACCGACCCCTTCAACCGCTGGCAGGCGGCCCAGAGCGTGGCCATGCGCCTCCTCGTGCAGGGGACGCGGTCGGGCACCCTGCCGGAGGCCGGGGCGGACGGGTTCGGTGCGGCCCTCGCCGGGTTCCTGGCGGACGAGGCCCTCATCGACCCGGCCTTCGCCGCCCTGGTCCTCGCCCTGCCGAGCGAGGCCGACGTCGCCAACGAGATCGCCACGGAGATCGACCCGGACGCGATCCACCGGGCCCGGCACGCCCTGCGCCGGGCGCTGGGGACGCGCCTGAAGCCGCAGCTCCTCGCCTTGCGCGACGCGCTGGCGGACGCGCCCGGCACGCCGTTCAGCCCCGAGGCCGCGGCCGCCGGCCGGCGCGCCCTCCGCAATGCGGCCCTCGACCTCGTGGCGGCGGCCGATCCGGCTGCGGCGAGCCTGCTCGCCGCACACCAGATGGACGCGGCGACGACGATGACGGACCGGCTCGCCGCCCTCTCGGTCCTGTCCCAGGTTCCGGGTCCCGAGCGCGAAGCGCTGCTCGACCGATTCGCAGAGGCCTACCGCGCCGAACCCCTGGTCCTCGACAAGTGGCTGGCGATCCAGGCCGGGATCCCGGAGGCCGAAACCCCCGACCGCATTCGCCGCCTGCAGACTCACCCGGCCTTCTCGATGGGCAATCCGAACCGGGTCCGGTCCCTCATCGGCAGCTTCAGCATGGGCAATCCGACCCAGTTCAACAGGCCCGATGGCGCGGGCTATGCCCTTGTGGCGGAGGCGGTTCTGGCCCTCGACAAGACCAACCCGCAGGTGGCCGCGCGCCTCCTGACGGCCTTCGGATCGTGGCGGATGATGGAGCCGGAGCGCCGCGGCCGCGCCGAGACCACATTGCTGAAAATTCGCGCTGTTGCCGGTCTGTCACGGGACGTCGGGGACATCCTGGAGCGGACCCTCGCCGGCTAGCAAGTGCCTGAAGAGAATCGTTTTTTCGGCCCGCCCCGGGGTCGATTCCGCACCTCGGATTCGCAACGGGAGTCAAGCGTGGCCGGAAAAAACGCGTGGACAAAACCCCACCGGAAATGTTGAATCGTATACGATTCGGAAAGCGGGGCGGCCCGCCTTCCCGGTGCTACAATCCCAACGGCGGAGTTAGTCCATGCTGGAGGCGGATTCCGCTTCCCTCTCCGCGCGTGCGGATACGATTCTTGGCATCCACCGGCCGCAACACGCCGCCCATGTCCGTTTCGTGCGTGCCGAGACCTGGCTGCGCTTCGCCCTGCCGGCCCTCTTCGCCACGTTCCTGATCTGCCTCGGGGCGGTGGCGGCCATGCTGCTGCAGGCCCAGCGCGAGGAGGTGATCCGGGCGGCGACCACGGACGTGGAGGCGGTGACCCGCCTCGCCGCGGCGGCCTTCGCCGGAATCGACATCGACGGCGAGGCCAAGGGCGAGGCGGCCCACCGCAACCTCGGCGCCCTGTTGCCGCCGGGCCTGCTCCATGCCGGCCGTCAGATCCTGCTGATCTCCCCCAACGACGTCATCGTGGCGGCCAATCCGCCCCTGCCCGGCCCCCGCCGCACCCTGACCCAGCATCTCGGGGAGATGCAGGCGCTCTCCACCCTGGGCGAGAGCGCGGGCGTGATGACCGTGACCCTGGCGGACGGCTCCGTGGTGATCGCGGCCCTGCGCAACCTGCCCGGCGGGCGGGGCCAGGTGGCGGTGCTCCAGCCGCTCACCGCCATCACCGCCGCCTGGACCACCCGGATGCGCAACCAGGCGATCCTCCTCGGGGCCGCCGCCCTGGTCATCATCGGCACCGGCATCGCCTACGCCCTGCAGACCCGCCGGGCCTACGCCGTCGACCGGGTCTGCGAGGAGATCAAGCAGCGCCTGGACACCGCCCTCGGCCGCGGCCGCTGCGGCCTCTGGGACTGGGACATCCCGCGCGGACGGATCTACTGGTCCGATTCGATGTACGCGCTCCTCGGCTATCACCGCGAGCGCGAGTTCCTGTCCTTCGGCGATGTGAATGCCCTGGTGCACCCCGACGACGGCGACCTCTACAGCCTGGCGCGCCACCTCGCGGCCAGCCAGTCCACCGTCGACCACGAGTTCCGGGTGCGCGGCGCCACCGGCAACTGGGTCTGGATGCGGATGCGGGCCGAGATCGTGCCGGACACCATCGACGGCGGCCGCCACCTCGTGGGCATCGCCCTCGACGTCACCGAGCAGCGCAATCTCGCCGAACTGAACGCCACCGCCGACATGCGCCTGCGCGACGCGGTGGAGGCCATCTCCGAGGCCTTCGTCCTCTGGGACACCGGCAACCGCCTCGTCCTCTGCAATTCGAAGTTCCGCCACCTCCACGCCCTCAGCCCCGAGGACGCGATTCCGGGCCGGCGCTACGCCGAGATCATGGGCCGGGGCGTGCTGCCGCCGGTCCGGCGCGAGCTGCGGGACCTGGAGCCGAGCGGCGCCACCGCCCGCACCTTCGAGGCCGAGCTCACCGACGGGCGCTGGCTCCAGATCAGCGAACGCCGCACCAAGGACGGCGGCTACGTCTCGGTGGGCACCGACATCACCAGCCTCAAGCGCCACCAGGAGCAGCTGGTCCAGTCCGAGCGCGAACTGATCGAGACCGTGCGCGACCTCAAGCGCTCCCGCCGGACCCTGGAGCTCCAGACCCAGCAGCTCGCCGACCTCGCCGAGCGCTACCTCGACCAGAAGGCGCAGGCCGAGGGCGCCAACCAGGCCAAGTCCGAATTCCTCGCCAACATGAGCCACGAGCTGCGCACGCCGCTCAACGCCATCATGGGCTTCGCCGAGCTGATGGAGAGCGAGGTCTACGGCACCCTCGGCTCGCCCCGCTACACCGATTACTGCCGGGACATCCGCACCAGCGGCGACTACCTGCTCTCGGTGATCGACGACATCCTCAACATGTCGCGCATCGAGGCCCAGACGGTGAAGCTCGCCCCGCGGGAGATCGCGGTGGCCGGGGCGATCGAGGGCACCCTGAAGCTCGTGGGCGAGGCGGCCCGGGCCAAATCCCTGACGATCAACGTGGACGTGGTCGAGGACCTGACCGTGCTGGCCGACGAGCGCGCCCTGCACCAGATCCTCACCAACCTCGTGCAGAACGCGGTGAAGTTCACGCCGCCCGGCGACGGCCGCATCATCATCAAGGCGCGGCCGGCCGGTTCCAACGTCCACATCTACGTGGAGGATACCGGCATCGGCATCCCGAAATCGGCCCTGCGCCGCCTCGGCGCGCCGTTCCAGCAGGTCGAGACCAACCTCACCCGCAGCCACAAGGGCTCGGGGCTCGGCCTCGCCATCGCGCGCTCGATGGCCGAACTGCACGGTGGCGCCCTGCGCATCCGCTCCCAGGAGGGCCTCGGCACCATCGTGATGGTGCGGCTGCCGATCCCGACCGCGGAGAACCGCCGCAACCTCGTCGACGCCGCCGCCCAGGAAACCGTCGCCTCCCTTCGCGACGCCGCCGGCGCCACCCCGCGCCCGCCCGAGGCGGTACCGGAGACGGTCTGAGGTCTTTTCGGGGCGGGGGCCTCTGGCAGGCAGGGGGATTGAAGGGACCGATCCGCTCGTCGGCAACCCACGCGCAGCACCACGTCATCCCGGAGCCGCGCAGCGGAGTCCGGGATCCAGAGACACAGGTGGTGCAGGACTTTCCCTCGTCTGCGGCTCTGGATTCCGGGCTCGCCTGTGGCGCCCCGGAATGACGGTGCGCTGCCGTCGGTGATCGCGCTGCCGGGACGGAGGGCATCGGCCCGCCCCCTCGTCCTCACCCCGCCATCAGGCGCTCGAACAGCGCGCGGATCTCCATGCGCGCTTCGTCGAGCCCGGCGACCAGCCGGTTCGAATCCGGTGAACCCATCGCCACCGCGAGGCGCGAGAGGGCCACGGGCGAGGCCTCGGCCGGGTCGCCCTCCACCATCAGGCGCTGCCAGTGCAGCACGTCGTCGAACTGGCGGTAGGCTTCGATCAGGCGCTCCGCCGCGGGGCGGGGGAGGTCGCCGTGGTCGGCGGCCTTCGCGAACACCGCGCAGGCCCCGAGACCGACGAGGTCCGGCCGCCGGTGGGCTAGCCCGAGCACCAGGGCCTGGGCCAGGAAGTCGAGGTCGAGCAGACCGCCGGGGGCGAGCTTGAGGTCGAGGGGGCCGCGATGGCCCTTCTCCCGCTCCACGAGGGCGCGCATCTCACGCACCGCGCGCCGCACGTCGGCGGGGTCCCGCGGTCGGGCGACGACGGCGCGGATCTCGCCGTCGAGCTCGGCGCCGAGACCCGCATCGCCGGCGATCACCCGGGCGCGGGTCAGGGCCATGTGCTCCCAGAGCTCCGCCTCCTCGGCATGGTAGCTGCGGAAGCTGCGCCACTGCACCGCCACCGGGCCCTGGCCGCCGCCGGGCCGAAGGCGCAGGTCGACCTCGTAGAGATGGCCGCGCCGGGTCGGCACCGTGAGGGCGGCGACGATGCGCTGGGCGAGACGGTTATAGGCCACCGCCGCGTCGAGGGGCTTCGGGCCGGCGCTGGTGCGGTCGTCGGGGTCGAAGTCGTAGACCAGCACGAGGTCGAGGTCGGAATCCGCGGTGAGCTGTCGCGCGCCGAGGCGCCCGAGGCCGAGCACCGCGAGGCGTCCCTTCGGCACCGCCCCGTGCTCGGAGAAGAAGGTCGCGGAGACGCGCTCCACCGTCACGGCGATCACCGCATCGGCGATGCCCGCGAAGGCGCGGCCGGCCTCCTCGGGCGAGAGGATGCCGGAGAGGAGCCGGGCACCCGTGAGGAAGCGGAGCTGGCGGGCGGCGTCGCGGATCCGGTCGAGGAAGTCCTCGTGGTCGCTCGCCTGACCGAGGCGGGCGCGAACCTGCTGCGCCAGGGCCTCGGCATCCGCGCTGGCATCGGCGAAATCCCGGTCGATCACCGCGTCGAGGACGTGCGGGCTGAAGGCGACGGTCTCGGCGAGGCGCGGCGCCGTACCGAGGAGGTCGGCGAAGAGGAGGCGCAGGCGCTCGTTCGAGCGCAGGATGGTGAGGAGTTCGAGGGCCGCCGGCATCCGGGCGAAGGCCCGGTCGAGGGTGTCGAGGGCGGCGTCCGGGTGGGCGGTGCCGCCGAGCGCCTGCATCAGCACCGGCACCAGCTCGGTCAGCACCTCGCGGGCGCGGGGCGTCCGCACCGCCGGCCGCCGGCCGAAATGCCAGCCACGCACGGTCTCCACCGCCCGCTCGGGCTCGCGGAAGCCGAGCTTCTCCAGGGTCGCGAGGGTCGCCGGGTCGTCGCCGGTGCCGCTGAAGACGAGGTCGCCGACATCGGAGGAAAGATCGGGCTCGGCCTCGAACAGCAGGGCGTAGTGGCCCTGCACCCGGCGGGCCTGGTGGAACAGGGCGGCCTCGAAGGCGTCCCGCGTGGCAAAGCCCGCGAACCGCGCGAAGCGCTCGAGCTCGTCGGCCTCGCTCGGCAGGCGCTGGGTCTGCTCGTCCCGCAGCATCTGCAGGCGGTGCTCGATGGTGCGCAGGAAGCCGTAGGCCGCCGTGAGGTCGTCGCGGGCGGTGGCGTCGATCCAGCCGTCGCGGGTCAGGCCGTCGAGCATGGCGACGGTGCCGCGCCCGCGCAGCTCGGGCCGGCGCCCGCCGAAGACGAGCTGCTGGGTCTGGACGAAGAACTCGATCTCCCGGATGCCGCCGCGCCCCAGCTTGATGTCGTGGCCCGCCACCGCGATCGTGTCGTGGCCGCGCACGGCGTGGATCTGGCGCTTCATCGCGTGCACGTCGGCGATGGAGGCGAAGTCGAAGTACTTCCGCCAGACGAAGGGGCGCAGGTTCGCCAGGAAGGCCTCCCCGGCCGGGATGTCGCCCGCGATCGCCCGCGCCTTGATGTAGGCCGCCCGCTCCCAGTTCTGGCCGAGGTTCTCGTAATAGACGTAGGCGGCGTTGAGCGAGAGGGCCGCCGGGGTCGAGCCCGGGTCCGGGCGCAGGCGGTAATCGACCCGGTGGACGTAGCCGTCGGCGGTGCGCTCCTGCAGCAGCTTGGCCATGCCCTGCGCCAGCTTGCTGAAGAAGGGCGTCGGCGGCAGGTCGGCCTTCAGGGGGGCGGTCTCGGGGTCGAAGAAGACCACGAGGTCGATGTCGCTCGAATAGTTCAGCTCGCCCGCCCCGTGCTTGCCGAGCGCCAGGACGATGAGCCCGGAGCCGGCCTGGGGTGCGCTCGGATCGCGGGGCAGGAAGCGCCCGGCCGCCGCGGCCTGGAGCAGCATGGCGTCGGCGGCCGCCCGCACCGAGGCGTCGGCGAAGTCCGAGAGGGCCTGGGTCACCGTGGCCAGGGGCCAGAGCCCGCCGAGATCGGCCAGAGCGACGAGGAGCGCGTGCTCCGCCCGGTTCTGCCGCAGGGCGCGGGCGACGGCGTCGAGGTCGGGCCCGCGGCCCGCATCCCGCTGCCGGGCGACGAGGGCCGCCAGGGCCGCCTCCGGCTCGGCCTCGACGAGGGCCGCGAGGCGCTCGGGCGCCCGGGCGACCAGCTGCCAGAGAAACGGGGAATGGTCGGCGAGGCCGAGGAGCAGGGCGCGCAGGGGCGCGTCGAGGAAGCCCGCCGGCCAGGCGGGCGCCACCTCGGCGAGGCGCGCCGCCGCCCCGTCGGGATCGGACAGGACCGGGGCGGCGGACAAGCGCGCCCGAAGGCGGCGGCTCTGCGCGTCGGCGGCCTGGTTCATGCCCTACCCTCCCGTCGGATCTCCGGCCGGCAGGGTTATCACGACGGCGAGCCCGGGGGCATGGTCTTCCAGCGCCAGCGTGCCCTGGTGCAGGCGCACCACCGCGTTGACGAGGCTCAGGCCCAGGCCGAAGCCCGGCCGGGAGCGCGCCTCCTCCAGCCGGACGAAGCGGTCCAGCACCCGGCCGCGGGCCTCGCTGGGGATGCCCGGTCCGGAATCGGCGACGCCGAGGCGCAGGGTGTCGCCGATCCGCGCGGCGCTGAGGCGGATCTCGCCGCTGGCCCCGCCATACTTCACCGCGTTGTCGATGAGGTTGGCCAGCGCCTGCCCGATCAGCTCGCGGCTGCCGCGCAGGGTCAGGGGCGCGCCCTCCGTCTCGACGTGCAGCGCCAGGCCCTGCTCGGAGGCCAGGGGCTCGTAGAGCTCGGCCACGGCCTGGACCACGGCGGCGACGTCGAAGGTCTGGAAGTCCTCGCGGGCGTTCACGCCCTCCAGCCGGGCGATCATCAGGAGCGCGTTGAAGATCCGGATCAGCCCGTCGCTCTCCTCGATCACCCCCTCCATCGCGGCCCGGAGGGCGTCCGGCGTCTCGGCCGTGCGCAGGGCCTCCTCGGCCCGGTTGCGCAGGCGGGTCAGGGGCGTCTTGAGGTCGTGGGCGATGTTGTCGGAGACGTCGCGCAGGCCGCGCATCAGCTCGCCGATGCGCTCCAGCATGGCGTTGAGGTTGCGCGCCAGCCGGTCGAGCTCGTCGCCGGTCCCCGCCACCGCGAGGCGCCCGTCGAGGTCGCCCGCCATGATCCGGCGGGTGGTCTCGGTCATGGCGTCGACGCGCTTCAGGACCCGGCTGGCGATGAACCAGGCGCCGATCACGCCCAGCACCACCACCAGCCCCACGGACGAGCCGAAGGTCCGCCCGATCACCGCCCGCAGCCGGTCGCGCTCGGCCACGTCGCGGCCGACGAGGAGCCGGAAGCCGCCGGGCAGGACGAAGATCTGCATGATCGCCCGGTGCTCGACGTCGCGCGCGCCCCCGATGCGGGCGTAGTTGGCCTCGGTCTGGCCGGGATCGACGATGAGCCCGGTGGGCAGGGCGTCGATGTTGCCGACGAGGCGCTCGCCCGCCGCGTTGGTGACGAGGTAGAGGGAGGCCCCGGGCTCGCCGGCGCGCCGCTCCACGGCGGAGATCAGGCGCCGCAGGCCCCCGACCTTGTACTGCTCGGACAGGCCGTTGATCTCGGCCTCGATGGTGGAGACCATCTGGTCGTCCAGGGCCCGGCTGGCGTTCCAGGCGACGTAGCCGAGCGCCAGCAGCGCGAAGGTGGCGAACACCACCAGATAGGCGAAGGACAGCTTGAAGGCCGTCGTCCGGAACAGGTTGCCGAGGCGCCCGGCCGGGGCGTCGTCGAGATTCGTCACGACGCCGGGCCGGGGCCGCGCGCCTCGTCGACGCGCAGCACGTAGCCGGTGCCGCGCACGGTGTGGATGATCGGGTGCTCGAAATCCTTGTCGACCTTGGCGCGCAGGCGCGAGACGTGGACGTCGATGACGTTGGTCTGCGGGTCGAAATGGTAGTCCCAGACATGCTCCAGCAGCATCGTCCGGGTCACGACCTGGCCGGCATGGCGCATCAGGTACTCGAGCAGGCGGAATTCGCGCGGCTGCAGCGCGATCTCGTGGCCCGCCCGGGTGACGCGGTGGGACAGGCGGTCGAGCTCGAGGTCGCCGACCCGGTAGGCGGTGGCCTCCGCGGCCGTGCCCGGCCCGGCCCGGCGGCGGGCCAGCACCTCGGCCCGGGCGAGCAGCTCGGAGAAGGCGTAGGGCTTGGGCAGGTAGTCGTCGCCCCCCGCGCGCAGGCCCTTCACCCGGTCGTCCACCTGGCCGAGGGCCGAGAGGATCAGGACCGGCGTGGTCACGCCCTGCTCGCGGAGCGAGCGGATCAGCGACAGGCCGTCGAGCTTGGGCAGCATGCGGTCGACGATGAGCACGTCGTAGTCGCCCTCCTGGGCCAGGGCGTAGCCGTCGAGGCCGTCGGACGCCTGGTCCGGCACATGGCCGGCCTCGCGAAACGCCTTGAGCAGGTACGCGACCGCCTCGCGGTCGTCCTCGATGATGAGCAGACGCATGGGACGGAGTGATAGGGGCTCGCCCGTCCGCGCGAAACCGCCTTGTCCGGCAACGCTCATGCCGCATCCCTCCTCGCCGGGTCGATGGCCCGGAGCATGGGAAGCGGCGGGTTGCGCGACGCTGGCGGAAACATGACGTTTTGGTCATGTGGCGGCCCCCGCCGCCACGGGGCGGCGCGCCTATTCGGGCCGCGGCCCCGGACCGCCGGCGCGTCCGGAGAGCCGGGTGCGGGCCCAGTCGCGCAGCAGGGCCTCCTCGTAGCCGAAGCTCCCGAAGGCCGCGGCGGCGCGGGCGCCGAACAGGAAGTTGATGTCGGTCAGGCGCTCCTCTCCCCCGGCGATCCGGCGGCCGCCCCGCCGCAGGTCGTAGCGCAGGCGGATCGCCGGCGGGGTCACGTCGCTGACGATCCGCAGGCCCGAGGGGATGTTCAGGTCCGGGCGCACGAAGCCGGCCCGGTCGATGTCGAGGACGTCCACCACCAGCGTCTCGTCCGGTCCCATCACCCGCAGGGCCGAGGCCTCGATGATGCGGCGGATCTCCGCGAGGGTGCCGCGCAGGCCGGGCCCCGAGCCGTAGCGGTCGTCGGCGTCGGTGTAGCGCTCCGGCGCCACGAAGCGGACGGTGACCTGTGCCGGCGCCGCCGCGCCGTCCCGCGAAAAACCGGCGCTGGCCAGCCCCGCGCCGATCAGCACGGCCAGCCATCCGCGCCCGCGCCGACTCACCTCAATAGCCCTTCTTCACCTGCGCCAGCGCGCGGGTCAGGCCCTCGGCGATCACCTCGCGCTCCGGCGGCGAGGCGTCGCGGGCGACCACCACGAATTCCCGGCGCGATTCGAGGGTCAGGGTCTGCATGCCGTACTCGTCGTCCTCGACCCGGGTGAGCTTGGTCCAGAGGGGGTTGAAGCGCCATTCCCGGCGCTCGCCCCGATGGGTCACCCGGGCGAGCATCACCTCGATCGGGGTGATCGCCACCTCCTCGAAGGAGCGCCCGCGCCGGAAGCTCGCCTTCAGCGCCACGTAGAGGGCGATCATGTCGAGGCCGAAGAAACCGGCCACGGGCCAGAACCCGGCCCGGACGCAGGCGATCGAGGTCACGAGGGAGACGGCGCAGCACCCGATCATCACGTTGCGGAAGCCGTCGGGGCTCAGGGATTGGTGCGGCCGGATGGTGGCCTGGAAGACAGGCCGATCCATGCTGTCGGGATCGAGGCCGTCCGGATGCCGGCCGATCGGAGGGACGTGGTCATTGCCGCTCGCCATGCGGGGAATATAACGCAGGGATGCCCAGCCGACAGCCGACCCGACCCCGGAAATCGCCGATCTCCGCGCGCCTCGCCGCGCCGATCGTCGCAGAGGCGCCCGCCACGCCCGATCCCGTCGGCGCGGAGGCGGTGTCGGAGATCTTCGCGCGACTCAGCGCGGCCAATCCGGAGCCGCGCGCCGAGCTGGAATTCCAGAACCCCTTCACCCTTCTGGTGGCGGTGGTGCTCTCGGCCCAGGCCACCGACCGCAGCGTCAACCTCGCCACAGCGCCGCTCTTCGCCGTCGCCGACACGCCGGCCGCGATGCTGGCCCTCGGGGAAGAGCGGGTGCGCGACTTCATCCGCACCATCGGCCTGTTCAACACCAAGGCGAAGAACGTGATCGCCCTGTCGCGCATCCTGGTGGAGGAGCATGGCGGCGAAGTGCCCCGCACCCGCGAGGCCCTGGAGGTGCTGCCGGGCGTCGGCACCAAGACCGCGAGCGTGGTGCGCAACGTCGCCTTCGGCGAGGAGGCCATCGCGGTCGACACCCACATCTTCCGGGTCTCCAACCGGATCCCGCTGGTGGTCGCCCCCACCACCGACAAGGTCCAGGCCGGGCTCGAAGCCCTTGTGCCCGCCCCCTATCGGTTGAACGCCCATCACTGGCTGATCCTGTTCGGCCGCTACATCTGCAAGGCACGCAAGCCCGAATGCTATCGCTGCCCCATCGCCGACCTCTGCCGTTTTCCGGCCAAGACGCCGGCGCCCTGACCCGGAGGCGCGCCCCCTCCCGGCGGCGCTTCCTCCGGCCGGCCTCGGCCGCCGCGCCCTTGCCTCCGGCACGGACTCCCCGTTATCACCCGGCCTCTCCCTGAACGGCATGGGTCCCATCCGGCCAGCGCGTTGTGCTGCCAGCCGCCTTCGGGTAGTTTGCGCCACGGTCGCGGAGGCTTTCGACGTACGACGTGTCTCTCGGCCCGGCCCCACTCACAGGCCGCCACGCCGCGGATTCCGCATCGTTCGCTCGCAAGGAGTCACGGCCCATGGACTTCCTCAAACCACGGTACACGCCTATGAACCGCCGCCGTCGCATCTACGAGGGCAAGGCGAAGGTCCTCTACGAGGGTCCGGAGCCGGGAACGCTCATCCAGCACTTCAAGGATGATGCCACCGCCTTCAACGCGCAGAAGCATGATGTCATCGACGGTAAGGGCGTACTGAACAACCGGATCTCCGAGTTCGTCTTCCAGCACCTCAACGACATCGGCGTGCCCACGCACTTCATCCGCCGCCTGAACATGCGCGAGCAGCTGATCCGCGAAGTCGAGATCATCCCGCTCGAAGTGGTGGTGCGCAACGTCGCCGCCGGCTCGCTCGCCACCCGCCTCGGCCTCGAGGAAGGCACGCAGCTGCCGCGCTCGATCATCGAGTTCTACTACAAGAACGACGCGCTCAACGACCCGATGGTGTCGGAAGAGCACATCACGGCCTTCGGCTGGGCGACCCCCCAGGAGATCGACGACATCATGGCGCTGGCCATCCGGGTCAACGACTTCCTGTCCGGCCTCTTCCTCGGCGTCGGCATCCGCCTCGTCGACTTCAAGATCGAGACCGGCCGCCTCTGGGAAGGCGACATGATGCGCATCGTCGTCGCCGACGAGATCTCCCCGGATTCCTGCCGCCTGTGGGACATCAAGTCGTCGGACAAGCTCGACAAGGACCGCTTCCGCAAGGACCTCGGCGGCCTGATCGAGGCCTATACCGAAGTGGCCAAGCGCCTCGGCATCATGTCCGAGAACGAGAAGGTCCAGACGGGCGGCCCCCGCCTCGTCCAGTAAGACGCGCCGACCGGCCCCGCGGGTTTCGATCGCGCGGGCCGGCTGGGTTTCTCGAACGGCGACTCCTGAACCAGCGGTCGTTGGCGGATGGCACCGCGCCGTCATTCCGCGCCGCCGCAGGCGAGCCCGGCCCCGGAGGGGCGCGCCAGCGGCGTGCAATCCAGAACCGCCGACGCAGCGTCATATCCGGCACTTCCTGCGTGTCCGGATCCTGAACTCGGCTGCGCGGCCCCAGGATGACGGGGTGCTGCGTGTGGGTTTCCGGACCCGAAGCCGGCACGACGCTCACCGCAGATCCACCGCGCCCGCCTCCGGCCAGTCCGGGCGCAACCGCGCGTAGGTGCCGAGATCGGGGTCGAACCCCGGATGGTAATGGGGGTCCTGCGCCAGCAGCGGCCCCCATCGGTCCTGGAAGGCCGCGACTTCGCGCCCGTGGCGCGCCCGGGCCGCGACCGTCCAGCGCCGGCTCGCGGCCTCGTCGTGGCGCAGCACCGCCCCCGGGACGAACAGGGTGCGATAGCCCGCCGCCCCGAGGCGCAGGCACAGGTCGACGTCGTTGAAGTCGACCGCGAAGGCGCCCGCATCGAAGCCCCCGACCGCCGCGAACTTGCGCGCCTCCACCACGAGGCAGGCGGCCGTGACCGCCGCCACCGCGCGGGTCGCCCGCAGCCCGCCGAGGTAGCCCGGCGCGTCGCCGGGAAAGAACCGGTGCGCGTGGGTGACCAGCCCGCCCGGCCCGAGCAGCACCCCTCCGTGCTGGATGCGACCCTGCCCATCGAGGAGCTTGGCGCCCACCGCCCCCACATCCGGCCGCAGGGCCTCGCGCACCAGCCGCTCCAGCCAGTCCGGATGCAGGGCGGCGACGTCGTTGTTGACGAAGGCCAGGACCGTCCCCCGCGCCTGCGCGGCGGCCCGGTTGTTCATGCCGGCGAAATCGAAGGGGCCGGGACAGGGCACGATTCGAGCGAGGCCGGCCGCCTCCAGCTCCCGGAAATACGCCAGGGTCTCGGGGGCGCGACTGTCGTTGTCGCAGATCAGGATCTCCCGCTCCGGCCAGTCGGTGCAGGCGACGAGGCTGGCGATGCAGGTCCGCAGGAGATCGACCCGGTCCCGGGTCGGCACGATGAGGCTGACGCGCGGACGCGCCGCCGGCAGGGGGTGCGCCAGGGTGAGCACGCCGTCCGCCTCCACCCGGATCGCGACGGCGTGGTCGCCCCGGCGGTCCAGGGCCCGGCGCAGGGTGGCGGCGCGCGCCGCCGGGTCCTGCGCCCCGTCCGCCGCCGCCTCGCCGCGCGAGAGGAGGCGCGGCAGGTGCCCGATCGCCCCGCGCCCGAACCGCTCCGCCACCCGCTCGGTGAGGTCGAGGGCATCCGTGACCGGCCCCTCCGTCTCGGTGATGGCGGCGAGGGCCGAGGCCCGGACCGCCAGCACGGGCCCGAGATACGGCACCGCCCGGGCGTAGTCGGAGTCGAAGGCGGGACGCAGCAGCGGCATCGCCGGCCCGGTCTCGGGCCCCAGCAGCGCATCGCCGTAGGCGAGCTGGTGCGCCGGGGACCGCGCGAACGCCGCGGCGAGAAGGGCGGTGGCGCCCGGCAGCAGGGCATGACCCGGCGCCGCGAGGACGAGGAGGTCGGCGCCGGAGGGCGGGTCGCTCCCCAGATCCGCGACGGACAGGACCGCGACGGTCTCGCGCGGACGCGCCGCGCCCGCGGTCGTGGTCGTGGTTGCCCGCAGGAGCCGGCCTTGCGCCGCCGGGCTGCAGAGGAGTCCCGCATGGTCGAGGCCGAACAGGGCGGCCGCGGCCTGGCCGGCGCGGACACGCTTGCCCGCCAGCCGCGCCCGCAGGATCGCCATCCCCTCCCCCCGGTGGCGGAGCAGGTGCCCAGCGGCCAGCGCCCAGCGCCGCCAGACCGGGCTCCGGGCCACGCCCGCGAAGGCGAGCGCCGGGTCGGGCCTCCTATTCACGGTCCTGCCTCGTCAAGATCTTCCCTATTCTAGATCTTCCCCGAACGTCGTCAGCGACAGGTCCGGATGGTAGTAGGGATCGTGCCGGATGGTGTCGCGCCAGCGCGCCACGAAGCGGTCGGCCTCCGCCTCGAAGCGCTTCCGCGCCGCTCCGACCGCCGGTCCGCGGCTGGTCGATTCGAGGTGGGCCATCACGGCCCGCGGCGTCCAGAGCGTCCGGTAGCCGGCCGCCGCGAGACGCAGGCAGAAATCGACGTCGTTGAAGTCGACGGCGAAATTGTCCGCGTCGAGGCCGCCCACCGCGTCGAACTTGGCCCGCCCGACCGCGAGGCAGGCCGCGGTGACGGCCGAGACCTCGTGGGCGACCCGCATCCGGCCGAGCATGCCGGGGGTGTCGGCCGGCCGCCGGCGCAGGATGTGCCCGGCCCGGCCCCCGAGCCCCACCACCACGCCGGCATGCTGCAGGGTCCCGTCCGCATAGAGGAGCTTCGCCCCCACCGCGCCGATCTCCGGCCGGCAAGCTTGGCGCACCAGGGCGCTGAGCCAGTCCTCGCGCAGCACCGCGACGTCGTTGTTGAGGAGGACCACCACGTCGCCCCGCGACGCGGCCACGCCGGCATTGATCATCGCGGAGAAATTGAAGGGCCCCGGACAGGACAGGAGGCGGACCCGCGGATCCCGCCGCAACGTCTCGTAATGGGCGAGCACCGCCGGATCGGTGGAGCCGTTGTCGACGATGACGAGCTCGATCGCCGGGTAGTCCGTCCCGTTGAGCACCCCGTCGGCGGCGACCCGGATCAGGTCCAGGCGATCCCGGGACGGGATGACGACGCTGGCGAGCGGCGGCGGCTCCGGCAACGCCCAGAGCAGGTCGAACCCCGTCGGATGTGCCTCGACCCGCGCCGGACGGCGGGTCTCGGTGAGGTGCGTCTGGAGAATCGCCGCGTGACGCTCGGCTGAATCCGGCGGCGGAGGCGCCACGCGCGCGAGAACGCGCGGGACATGCGCGACCTCGTCGCGACCCGCGTGGTATACCGCGGCGAGCCCGAGGCGAACCGCGAACGCGTCCGGCGCGCCGAGCGGGACGGCCTTGAGGCGTTCGAGCAGGCCCCCGGCATAGAGGGTCGGGGTGCCGGGATAGGCCGTGGTCAGCGCCAGGTCCGGGCTCCAGTCCGGCTTGAGTGCCGGCGTCGGGTCCGGGCCCTCGCCCTGTGCATCCGCATAGACCATCTGCGGACGGTCCGGCTCCGCCAGGGCGCGGACCAGGATCGCCAGGGCGTCCGGATCGAGGGTGTCGCCCGGGGCAAGCAGCGCCAAAGCGCTGTCACCATTCAGCAAATCACCGAGGCAGGCCGAGGCCGGCCAGACGCGTTGCGCGATCCGCGCATCGTCCGTGAGGATGGCGACCCCCGCCTCCGACCAGCCCACGACGAGGCGCCAGACCGCGTAACGCTGGGCCTTCAGGCTCGCGATCGTGGCGGCGACCCGCTCCGCGTCCGCCGGCCCGGCCGGCATCACCAGCCGAACCGCCCGCCCTTCCGGCACCGGAGCCGCATCGGCGCGGGTCCGCCGGCGCGCCCAATCCGCGAAATTCGCGACCGGCGTCACCCCGCAGCTCCCCCGGAGGATGTCGCGGGTGCGGCGCTCGTTGCGCCTAAGCCTCTGATAAAACGCGGAAATCGCTCGGAGCGGACGTACGCGCAGGCATTCGGCGAACACGCTCGCCTCCGAACGCAGGCCGACCCGTTCCAACACGAAGCCGCTGCGTTCGTCGATGGCGAGGTCGATCGCCGCGGCATCCGCCGGCAGGAAGCCGAGCCAGCAGGCCGCCCCCTGCCCCGCCCCGGGCAGGACGAAAAGTTCGCGCCGCCCGTCGTCGCGGGTCAGGCGCAGGAGCGGCCGTAGCGGACGCACGACCGGATTTGCTCGATACATCAACACGATCCAGCGACCGCGCCCATTCTCGGCGAGGCGAAGCCGGTGACCGAAGAGGGGATCATCCGTGGCGTCGAGCGAGAAGGCGACGGGGCGTCCGGATGCGGTCAGGACATCACCTGCGCAGTCCCACCGCTCACTCGGCCGCATCCGTGGCGGGCGCCGCCACGCGATCCTCCGACGTGGCGGAGACCGCGGGCATCTTCTTTTTCCGCGGCGCCATCTTCTGCGGCGCAGCCCCGAGACGAACCTCGATGTCGTAGTCGCGGGCCATCGCCGCCGGGACGACGAGATTGTCCTCGACGAAGGAGAACAGTCCCTGCGCCGCCCCCGCGGGCACCGTGACCGGCACCCGGCGGACCCGGGACAGCACGACCTTGTCGCCGGCCTTGATGCTGATCGAGACCGGAGCTTCGAAGCGACCCGGCTTACCAACGGGCCCGAGCAGAACCTGCCCCTCGACGCCGATCTTCACCGACACGGAGCCGTCCTGAAGCTTGGCGCATTCCCGGGCCAGGCGACCGATCGTGACCTGGTGCCGGAGGCTGGTGCCGTCTCCGGCCCGGCCCGCATAGCTCTGGATCGCTGCGCCGCCTTCCGGCACCGCCACCGTCGGGCAATAGGGCGGATCGGCGTCGTCCGGCTGGGACGGCGGCACCGTGGTCCCGCCGAATTTCAGCATGTTCATGAAGACGTTGCCCTCCTCCGCGGAGGTGGGGCCGACCCCGACGCCGCTCGCCGCAAGGGTCGCTGCCAGGAGGAGCCCCAAACGCTGCCGGCCCTTCGCCCTGCTGAGATTCATGCCGAGATCCCGCTCTCTTCGCACCAACCGTCTCACCCGCACGCCGCGAAGCCCATCACTTGAGGCTATCGAAGCCCTGGGCGAATCCCTTCATCGACAAAGGAATGCCGACGCCCTCCTCCGGCGTCTGGAACACGATGAAGGTGGCCTGCGCCCCCCCGCTGAACTGCTTGATCAAGCCGTCATCCATCACGACCTCGGCGACACAGCCCGTCGTCAGACACCGCACGAAGCCGGCGCGGCCCACATCGGTCTTGTCGATCTTCAGGCCGAGGCCGGACGGCAGCAGGACACCGAGCGGCGCGACCACCCGCAGGAGATAGCCACGGTTGTCGGCCGTCTTCAGGACGATGACGACCAGCGTGAGGTTCGGCCGGTCCTCGGCGGCCAGGTATTGCACCAGGGCGCATTGCTCGGCCTTGGCGCCCGCCGGGGTCTCGCACCGTAGTTGCCAATCGCCGAACGTGTTGCGAACCATCCCCTGGGCGGCTGCGCCCTCGGGCCCGAAGCCGGCGAGCAGGATCCCTGCACCGAGCAGGCCCACCGCGACGCCCCGGGCGACCAGGCCGCGTGCAAGCTGCACCATTCCTCGAAACCCCACGCGTCGACCCTTTCGCATGGCCCGCCGCCCCGCGAACCGTTAACGGAAAACACGGGTGTTCCGACCATGCTGGGCCATCGAATGTCAAGCGAAGGCCGGCCTGCGGGAACCGACTATCGCGCCGCGCGTACAGCCTCTAGTGCTGACAGCCACGCTTGCCCGACAACGGACAGATCCATGCGACTGCGCGCCCCCCTCCTCCTCGCCACCCTCGCCCTCGCCGGTCCGGCCCTCGCGGAGCCGCTCCCCGTGGGCGAGACGACCTATGTCGAGCGCTCCCTCAACCGGGATGGTCCCCTCGTGATCGAGCATCGCCCGGTGGCACGCACGCCCGGCGGCCGGCGCGGCGGAAGCTCGGCCGAGATCGCGGGCTTCTGCCGCGACGGCGGCATCATCCGCCGTCGGGACGAGTTCGGCCAGCCGGTGATCCTGCGCCAGCGGGAAGTCTGCGACAGCGTCGCGCCGCGCACCCTGAACCCGGGCGATGTCGATCCCCGCCCGACCTGGCCGGCCGAGCAAGTCGTACGCGGCCGAGCACTCCGCGTCCGCGGTTGAGCCGACCTCAGCCGTAGCGGTGCAGGGTGGCGCCGTTGCGCTTCAGCCAGCGCTCGGCTTCGTCCACATGCGGGCAGAGCGACCCCACCAGGGTCCAGAATCGTGCCGAGTGGTTCATCTCGCGGAGATGCCCCATCTCGTGCGCCACCAGATAATCGAGCACCATCGGTGGCGCAAAGATCAGCCGCCAGGAGAAGTTCAGCTCGCCACGCACCGTGCAGGAGCCCCAGCGGCTTCGCGTGTCGCGTAAGGTGATGCGCGTCGGCCCCTGCCCCAGCTTCTCGGTGTAGCGCGCCACCGCCTCGGTCAGATCACGCCGGGCTTCCCGCTGCAGGAAATCGGTGACTCTTCGCGCGATGTGCGGCGCGTCGCAGGCAACCGAGAGGACGGGCTCCTCGGCAAGCGTCTCGAGCCGGGTGAGCCCGCTTCGACGGTCGCGATGCAGGACCCTGTGCGGCACGCCTCGGATCGGCAGAACAGCGTCCGCCGCGAACAGCACCCGCTCGGGCATGCGCGCCAGCCGAGCCGCGATCCATCCCCCGTGGCTGATGGCAAAGGTTCGGGCGACACCGACCGAGGTGCGCGTCGGAAGCGTCATGACCACTTCGCCGGTAGCACTCGAGACGCGCAGGGTCAGACGACGTGCTGTCGGCCGGCGACGCAGCAGGACGCGGAGGGTCTCGCCCTCGTGCAGGATGTCGAGGTGATCCGGGTCCGCCCCGCGCAGCAACGCCAATCGCATCTCGCCAGCTTAGCCGCTGTCGCGCCCCTTCGCCATCGACCCGAGCGCCCCCATCCTCAGGCAGGCGCCCCCGACAGGTCGGGTTCCGGCCGATGGCTGATTGCCACTCCTCCCCCCTCGGAATCCCCCATCTGGCGAATGAAGGCGGCGATACGGGGCGCGATGATGGTGCGGTAGCGCGACCCGTTGAACACCCCGTAATGTCCGACAGCTTGCTGAAGATGATAGGCTTTTCGCTGCGGAGGAAGGTTCGGCGTGAGGTCCAGGGCAGCTTGGGTCTGGCCGACGCCGGAGATGTCGTCGTTCTCGCCCTCAATGGCGAGAATGGCACAGCTACGGATCGCGCCGAGGTCGACGCGGGCGCCACGATGGATCATCGATCCCCTCGGAAGGGCGTGATCGACGAAGACCGTCTTCACCGTCTGCAGGTAGAACTCGGCCGTCAGATCCATCACGGCGAGATACTCGTCGTAGAACTCGCGGTGCTTCTCAGCCGAATCGCCATCCCCCGTCACGAGGTGGTCGAACATCTCGGCGTGGGCGTTAACGTGACGGTCGAGATTCATCGCCATGAATCCGGAGAGCTGGAAGAAGCCCGGATAGACGCTGCGCCAGACGCCGGGATAGCCGGCGGGCACGGTGGTGATGCAGTTGCGCTCGAACCAGGCTGTCCCGCGCTCCTGAGCCACACAGTTCACGGCGGTCGGTGAACGCCGCGTGTCGATGGGACCACCCATCAGCGTGATCGAGCGCGTCACCGGTGCGTAGCCCTGCGCCTCCATCACGGCGACCGCCGCCAGGACCGGCACGGCCGGCTGACACACGGCCATGACGTGAAGCTCCGGTCCGAGGTCGCGAAACATGTCGATGAGGTAGTCGATGTAGGAATCCAGATCGAACCGCCCGGCTCCGATCGGCACCATGCGCGCATCGGCCCAATCGGTGACGAAGACCTGATGGTCGGGTAGCATGGCCTCCACGGTGCCGCGCAGGAGCGTGGCGTAGTGGCCCGACATCGGCGCGACGATCAGAAGCTTCGGCTGTGGCGCCGTGGGGCCGCGTAAGAAGCTTCGATCGAAGGTGATCACCCGGCAGAAGGGACGCTCCCACACCCTTCGCTCGCTGACCGGGACGCTCGTTCCGTCGACGGTGACGCTGGTGAAGCCGAAGGACGGCTTGCCGTAGCGCCGCGTGACCCGCTCGAACATCTCGCAGGCGGCCGCCAACGAGCGGGCATAGGGCGAGTAGGCGAGCGGATTGGCGGGGTTCTGCAGGCCGTGCCTGGCGACGTCGACGACAAGTCGCGCCGGCGTCGTCATCAGTCGGGCGGCCTCGTACCAGAGGTAGGACAAGTTCACGGACCATTCCCCATTTCACGGGCGTCGCTTCCCCGAGCTGCCTGAGAAATGCGCCGTCGGCTCGGCGCTCCACATCGACCTCTGCGGATTCGCTCCCCTCGGTTTAGCGCAAAAGCGATGTCGACAAGAGCGCATGTCCGAACCCGGAGGGATAGACGCGAGACAGCCGGGCCCTATCGTTCCCCTGACATGATCGACATGAGCACCAACGGCTTCGTCCGCGACGCACGGCATCTGCGTCTCGACACCTTCGTGCGCCTGCGATGGCTCGCGATCACCGGGCAAAGTGCGGCGGTGGTCGGGGCGCAATTCGGATTGGGCCTGCCGTTGCCCTTCGGCTGGTGCTTCCTCGTCATCGCCACATCGTCCTGGCTGAACCTCGCGCTTCGCATCCGCTTTCCCGCGAGCTACCGCTTGAGCGACGATTCCGCGGCCCTGCTGCTCGCCTTCGACATCATCCAGCTCGCCGCCCTGCTGTTTCTGACCGGCGGACTGCAGAACCCGTTCTCGCTGCTGTTCCTCGCGCCTGTGCTGATCTCGGCAACCGCCCTGCCGCCCGAACGGACCCTGGCGCTCGGTCTCTTGGCGATCGGCCTCGCGACCCTGCTCGCCCTCGTGCACCGCCCCCTGCCCTGGTTTGCCGACGGGCGGTTGGAACTGCCTTTCCTGTACATCTCGGGCATTTGGACCGCGATCCTGCTCGGAACCGCCTTCACGGGCGTCTATGCCTGGAAGGTCGCGGAGGAGACGCGCCAACTGGCGCAGGCCTTGGCCGCCACGGAACTGGTGCTGGCCCGCGAACAGCACCTGTCACAGCTCGACGGGCTCGCGGCCGCAGCCGCTCACGAACTCGGTACGCCGCTCGGCACCATCATGGTGGTCACCAAGGAGTTGACCCGTCAATTGGCGACGACCGCCAGCCCTTCGGTGCGGGAGGACCTTGCGCTCCTGCGCGACCAGGTCGATCGCTGCCGTGGTATCCTCTCGAAGCTGACGTCGCTCGACAGCGACGAGGCCGGCTTCCTGCAGACGGTCAGTCTCAGCCACCTCGTGGAGGAGCTCGTCGAGCCGCAGCGTGCCATGGGCATCATCCTCGACGTCTCCAACCAGGGAGAGGGTCCGGAGCCGGTTTGCCGGCGCAATCCGGGCGTGATGTTCGGCTTGGCCAACATCGTGGATAACGCAGTCGACTTTGCCACCGAGCGGGTCATCATCGAGGCGCGCTGGACCCTCGAGCGGGTTTGGCTGGAGATCCGGGACGACGGACCCGGTTTCTCGAGCGAGGTCCTGCTCCGGGCCGGCGAGCCCTACGTGACGACTCGGAGCCCGGATCGCTCCCGCAGCCCGGACAGCACCGGCGCCGGTCTAGGCCTCGGACTTTTCATCGCCAAGACCCTGATCGAACGTTCCGGCGCGCAGCTGACGTTGTCGAACGTCTCGCAACATGAGGCGACCGGCGCCGTGGTTCGTGTCAGCTGGGCGCGTCACATCTTTGAGCGAGGCGCCTCGACGGTCGATCATGCGCAATTGAGTAGTGGGCAACCCCTGACGGAAACGGGTGCGACACCTATATGAGGATCACAGCAGAACCCTATTGAAGATGGTTCGTGAACTACGGAGGAGCGTCGGATGCTGACGCAGACTGGAACCACGGCGCCGAGTGCTGAGATCGCTCAGCTCGCCGACAATGACCCCCTGGCCGCTTTCCAGGATCGCACTCTGCTGATCGTCGATGACGATAAGCCGTTCTCGACCCGGCTGGCCCGTGCCATGGAGATGCGCGGCTACGAGGTGCAAGTTGCCGAAAGCGTCGCCGAAGGCGTCTCGATGGTCGACGTCCGTCCGCCGGCCTTCGCGGTCATCGACATGCGACTCGGCGACGGCAATGGGCTCGACGTGATCGCTCGCCTGAAGGAGCGCCGCCCGGACGCACGGGGGGTTATTCTCACCGGCTACGGCAATATCGCGACGGCGGTCACGGCCGTGAAACTCGGTGCGTTCGACTATCTAGCCAAACCAGCCGACGCCGACGAGATCCATGGGACGCTGATGGCGCAGCCGGGCGAGCGGGCTGACCCGCCGGAGAACCCGATGTCAGCGGACCGGGTGCGCTGGGAGCACATCCAGCGTGTCTACGAACTGTGCGGACGAAACGTTTCCGAGACGGCGCGTCGCCTGAACATGCACCGCCGGACGCTTCAGCGTATCCTGGCCAAGCGCGCCCCACGCTGAAGGTCGGGGTCGAAACGAGGGCGACATTGCGCGACCCGTCCGGTTCGCGCTACGTCGCCCTCGATCATGTTTGCGCCGGGTCTCCCGCGCGTGAAGCCGGTAACGGGGCGACGCTTCAGTGAACACGCGCAATCTCATCACCATCCTGAGCATGATGGTTCTCGTCGGCACAGAGGTGTTCGCCGTCGCCATCGCGGCGGGCTGGGCTCTCGCCGGCCTCTTCGACCTCGGCGACACGGTGGGGCATGTGCTGATGGCGCTGTTCAGCCTCTTCGCAGCTTGGGTGATGCTGCAACTCTGGCGGCGCGCGACGAGCATTGAGCCTCTGCGGGGGCCAGATCCCACCACACGCTGATCGGAACACACAGCTTCGACGTTTATGCGCGGCCGCTCTTGGGCCGTTTCGCGTTGCTTGCCTGGCATTTCCCGATTATCGGCAGGGTGCCCCGACACCAGACGAGTTCGAACCCATGAAAGCACGCATCATCGTCACCCTGAAGACCGGCGTGCTGGACCCGCAGGGCAAGGCGATTGAGGCAGCCCTGACGTCGTTCGGCCTGTCCGGTATCGACAGCGTCCGCCAGGGGAAGGTTTTCGACGTCGAGATCGTGGGAGAGGACCGCGCGGCTGCAGAGGCGACGCTGAAGAGCGCCTGCGAGAAGCTGCTTGCGAACACGGTCGTCGAGAACTACGCCATCGAGATCGCCTGATGCGCGCTGCCATCATCGTTTTTCCAGGCTCCAACCGCGATGCGGACGTGGCCCGAGCCTTGACCCAATCGGGTGCGGAGGTCGTGAAGGTTTGGCACGCGGATACCGCGCTACCGGCCGGCACCGATCTGGCCGTGCTGCCGGGGGGATTTTCGTACGGCGATTACCTACGCTGCGGCGCCATCGCCGGCCGCGCAGCCGCGATGGATGCCGTCCGTGCGCACGCCGCGCGGGGCGGCTTGGTGCTCGGCATCTGCAACGGCTTCCAGATCCTGTGCGAGTCCGGCCTTCTGCCGGGCGTCCTGATGCGGAACGTGGACCGGCGCTTTATCTGCCATCGCCAGCTGCTCCGGGTGGAGCGTGCCGACACCCGTTTCACCTCGGCCTATGCCGAGAATCAGGTCATCGACGTCTGCGTGGCTCACGGCGAGGGCAATTACTTCGCAGACCCGGATACCATTGCGCGTCTCGAAGGTGATGGCCGGGTGGCGTTCCGCTACTCGGACGCGGCTGGCAACCTCACCGTGGACGCCAATCGCAACGGCTCGCTGAATTCCATCGCGGGCATCTACTCCGAGAAACTCAACGTGCTCGGCCTGATGCCGCACCCGGAGAATTTCGTAGAGGATCTCGTCGGCGGGAGTGACGGGCGCGGCCTGTTCACGAGCTTGGCAGCGGCGTAGCCTCCGCGCGCCTTTTTCTTCTCCGGAGAGAGGCTGCCCGCCAACGGCTGACGCTGGGTCGAGGTGGGTGAGGGGTCAGGATAGGTCCCGTACCCTCACCCACCTGCCCCGCGCGTGTCCCCGAAGGGGCGAAGGTCAGTGGCCGTCGAATTCCATCAAGGTCCGGACCGGTACATCGAGGTCGCGCAGCTTCTGCGCGCCGCCGATTTCCGGCAGATCGATGACGAAGCAAGCTGCCACCACTTCGGCGCCGATCCGACGCAGCAGGTTCACCGCGGCACAGGCCGTCCCCCCGGTGGCGATCAGGTCATCCACCAGAAGCACCCGGTCGCCCGGCTTGATGGCATCAACGTGGATTTCCATCTCGTCCGTGCCGTACTCTAGGGCGTAGGCGATCGATACCGTCGTGTGCGGAAGCTTGCCCTTCTTGCGGATTGGAACGAAGCCGGACGAGAGCTGGTGTGCCACCGCGCCTCCTAGGATGAATCCACGCGCCTCAATGCCTGCCACCTGATCGATGCGTCCCCCCGCGTACGGATGTACCAGCGCGTCAACCGCCCGGCGGAACGCGCGCGGGTCGCTGAGAAGCGTGGTGATGTCGCGAAACACGATGCCGGGCTTCGGGTAATCCGGGATGGACCGGATCGAGTCCTTCAACGCGATGTGGCGGCGGGTTTCCATGGGGAGCCCTTGTCGAGGAGAGTGGAGGCGAGGAAGCGCGCGAGGGCGCCCCTAGGCGTTGGCGCGGCGCAGGAGCTTCACGAGCTCACCGTGCAGAATCTCATTGCCGCAGGCGACCGAGCGGGCTGCCAGGGGCTCGGCACCCCCATCGGCGCTGGTGACGAAGCCACCGGCCTCGCGCACCAGAATGATCCCCGCGGCGATATCCCAGGTTTGCAGATCGCGCTCCCAGTACAGGTCCGAGCGGCCGCAGGCGACGTAGGCGAGATCCAGGGCGGCGGAGCCAAAGCGGCGGGCGCCCCCGGTCACGGCCATCACGGCGGCGACTTCCCGCAGGAGCTTCGGATGATCGCCGCGGCCGAGATAGGGTGATCCGTAGGCGACCAGGGCATCGGCCATGTCGGTGCGCCCGGAGACGCGCAGGCGACGGTTGTTGAGATAGGCACCCTTGCCGCGCTCGGCCACGAACAGCTCATCCTTGGCCGGATCGTAGATCACGCCGGCCACGATCTGTCCCTCACGCTCCAGCCCGACGGAAATCGCGAAGTGCGGGATGCCATGAAGAAAGTTCGTAGTCCCGTCGAGGGGGTCGACGTGCCAAGTGTGGCTCTTGTCTGCGCCCTCAACGTTGCCGGATTCTTCCAAGATGAGCCCGTAGCCCGGACGTGCCTTCATCAGGGCATCCTTCAAGACTTCCTCGGCCTTGCGGTCGGCGGCTGAGACGAAGTTTCCGGGGCCTTTGCGAGAGACCTGTAAATTTTCGATCTCGCCGTAGTCGCGCTTGAGACCGCGGGCCGCCTTGCGCACGGCGTCGACCATGACGGTCATGAGAGGTGAGCTGATCATCGATCTTCAGGTCCAGGCCGATTCAAAGAACGTCGATTCACTTAACATTCGGCGCGGCCATAGCACGTTTGCGCGCCGGCTCACCCCTATCGAAAGCGGGTCTGCCCCACGGGACGCAGCTAATTGACCTTCGCGCGATCCGCGGCCAGCGCTTCAGCGCGTTGTCGCTCGGCTGGCTCCAGGCCCTTTAGGTTCTCGTCGAGCCAGCCGTCGGACAAACCCTGTGCGGATGCCGCGAGATTCCAGGCTGCCGCCTCGACCAGATTCTTCTGAACGCCGCGCCCGACCACGAACAGCCGCGCGATCCGGTTCTGCGCGATGGCATTGCCGCGGGCAGCGGCATGCTGGAAGTAGCGCGCCGCACGGGTCTCGTCCTTCGGGAGGCCCGTCCCGTTGAAGAGAAGGATGGCGAATTCGACCTCGCCGGCCAGATCACCGTTATCCGCCGCACGCCGAAACCATTCGGCGGCCTGGGTCGGATCCTTCTGCACACCGCGCCCCTGTAGGTAGAGGACGCCGAGATCGTGCTGGGCCGCGCCGATCTCCCCGTCCGCCGCCTTGCGGAACAGGGTGGCGGCCCGGGCCTGATCCGGCTCGGAGCCCGTCCCGAGGAGAATCAAGGCGAGATTGTAGGCTGCCGTCGTGTCACCGTTCCCGGCGGCCTTCTCGAGCCATTGTCGGCCGGCCTTCATGTCCTTGGCGCCGCCCCGCCCGTCGATCGACATCAGGCCCAGCGACGCCATTGCGTGCACGTCGCCCTGGGCCGCCGCGAGTCGGTACCACTCAGCCGCCTTGACCGGATCCTGCTTGATGCCGAGGCCCTGATTGTAAAGCTCACCCAGCAGCGTCATCGCCGCCGCATCCTTCGGGTCAGCCGCGATCCGCTTCGTCGCCTCACGAAACGCGGTGGTGTATTGCCCGCGCTGGTAGGCGCCAAAGGCTGTATCGGCTGCCTTGTCGCTGGGCTTCGCCGTGAAGGGGACCGCCCGCATGGCATTGGGCGAATAGGGAGTCGGCAATTCCTTTAGCGGGGCGGAAAAGACCTCGCGTGTCGCAGGCTTGGCCGCTTCCGGCGACAGAGACGACGCGGCCCGGACCTCGGACAGGCCGAGCATCAGAGCCAACAGGCTGAACGCCACCCTCACGCGGCCGTCTCCCCGGCGGCGGCAACCCGCGCTTGGATTCCGGCTACGTCGGCGTGCTCGCCGATCCAGAGGCCACTCTCCAGGCCGAGGAACTCCACGCCGGTCGCCAGAAGTGGACCGATCTGGTCGACAGCGTCTGCAACGGCGATGCAGGGCGTCTCAAAGATCTCGGTCCACCAACCGGCGCGATCTAGGACCGTCTCGGAGTCGGGAGACATCCCATCCGGGTAGAGGCCACCGAACATGACGTAGTCGACGCCGGCCTCGCCGGCCTCCATCGCGGCGTGCTTCTGCTCGTGACCGCCGGCCCCCAGGATTCGTCCGTCGGCCAAGCGCTCGCGCAGGTCGCGCAGGTCGCCATCCCGAGCCTTGTCGAGATGAACACCATCGGCACCGCCGCGGGCGGAGACGCTGACGAGGTCGCCGTCGAAATGCGCGCAGGCGACGACCACGGCCGCGCCGGCCTCGTGCGCGGCCGGGGCCAGGCGCTTGACCAGATTGACCAGGCTGCGCTCGTCGACCGGGGCCAGTCTCAGGATGACGGCCGCGACGTCGCCGGCCGCACAGGCGGCCGTGATCGCCGCGCCGAGCGCGTCGGCATCACCGGCCTCGACCCGGTGGGGGCTGAGCAGGGCGAGGCGGGTGCGGGGTTCCGACATACAGGGTCCTTCCGGCGCCTCAGCTCAATGCGCCGATCTTCGGATCGAGGGAGCCGTTGGCATAACGCTTGGCCATGGTGGCCACGGAAACCGGGCGAATCTTGGAACCCTGGCCGGCGGTACCGAACTCCTCGAAGCGCTGCCTGCACAGTTTGGTCATCGCCTCCATGGCAGGCTTCAAGTACTTACGCGGATCGAACTCTGCCTTGTTCTCGGCCAGAATCTTCCGAATCTGGCCCGTCATCGCCATCCGGTTGTCCGTGTCGATGTTGATCTTGCGAACGCCATGCTTGATGCCGCGCTGGATCTCCTCGACCGGCACGCCCCAGGTCGGCTTCATCTCGCCGCCATACTGGTTGATGATGTCCTGAAGGTCCTGCGGCACCGATGAGGATCCATGCATCACGAGGTGGGTCGTGGGCAGGCGGCGGTGGATCTCCTCGATGACGTTCATCGCCAGGACGTCGCCGTCGGGCTTGCGGGTAAACTTGTAGGCGCCGTGCGAGGTGCCCATGGCGACCGCGAGCGCGTCGACTTTGGTGGCCTCCACGAACTTCACGGCCTCGTCGGGATCGGTGAGGAGTTGGTCGTGGCTGAGCACGCCCTCGGCGCCGTGGCCGTCCTCGGCCTCGCCCTGGCCGCTTTCCAGGGAGCCGAGCACGCCGAGCTCGCCCTCGACCGAGACGCCGGCCCAGTGGGCCATCTTGGTGACGTTGCGAGTGATCTCGACATTGTAGTTGTAGTCGGCCGGGGTCTTGCCGTCGGCCTTCAGCGACCCGTCCATCATGACCGAGGTGAAGCCGTACTGGATCGCCGTGGCGCAGGTGGCCTCGTCACTGCCGTGGTCGAGGTGCATGCAGACGGGGATATGGGGATAGATCTCCACGAGGCCGTCGATAAGCTTGGCCAACACGATGTCGTTGGCATAGGCGCGCGCGCCCTTGCTCGCCTGCAGGATTACCGGGGAGTCGGTCGCATCCGCCGCCGCCATGATGGCGAGGCCCTGCTCCATGTTGTTGAGATTAAACGCCGGCACGCCGTATTCATGCTCGGCGGCATGGTCCAGGAGTTGCCTCAGGGTGATGCGGGCCATGGGTTTCTCCTCAGATACGATCGCCGCCGAGGCGATCCGCCAATCGTCGCGCCAGAAAACGCGAGCCTTCCGAATTCGTTCGTCATTTCGGACCTTTGCGGATCCGTTGCAACTCTCGCAGGACAGCATTCCGGGGACGCCGCGTTGCGTGACGGAGACTGACATCCCGCAAAAGACCGCGTCGCGGATGCGATCAGCCCTTGGCCCGCAGGGCCTCGACGCCGGGCAGTTCCTTGCCCTCGAGCCACTCGAGGAAGGCGCCGCCCGCGGTAGAAACGTAGGAGAAGGTCTCGCCCACGCCCGCATGGTTGAGCGCCGCGACCGTGTCGCCGCCGCCGGCCACCGAGACGAGTTTGCCGGCCTGGGTCCGCTCGGCCGCGTGCCGGGCGGTCGCTACGGTGGCGGCATCGAACGGGGTCAGCTCGAAGGCCCCCAGCGGGCCGTTCCAGACCAGGGTGGCAGCCTCGTCGATGGCCGCGTTGATCTCAGCCACTGAGGCGGGACCGGCATCGAGGATCATGCCGGTCTCCGGCACGGCGTCGACCGGGATCGTCTCGTGCGCAGCGTTGGCCTTGAACTCGGAGGCCGAGACCGCGTCGACCGGCAGGATGATCCGGCACTTGGCCGCCTTGGCCGCCTCGACGATGCGCAGGGCGGTGTCGGCGAGGTCCTTCTCGCAAAGCGACTTGCCGACTGCCTTACCCTGCGCGTGCAAGAAGGTGTTGGCCATACCGCCGCCGATAACGAGCATGTCGACTTTCGCCACGAGGTTCTGGAGAAGGTCGATCTTGGAGGAGACCTTGGCACCGCCGACGAGGGCGATGACCGGGCGGGTCGGGGCTTCGAGCCCCTTGGTCAGAGCGTCGAGCTCCGCCTGCATCAGGCGACCCGCATAGGCCGGCAGCAGGTGGGCCAAGCCCTCAGTGGAGGCGTGTGCGCGATGCGCGGCCGAGAAGGCCTCGTTGACGTAGAGGTCGCCATTGGTAGCGATCTGCTCGGCGAAGGCCCGGTCGTTCTGTTCCTCTCCGGCATGGAAGCGGGTGTTTTCGAGGAGGGCGACGTCCCCGTCCTGCAGGCGCGCGACAGCGTCCGCCGCCGCCGAGCCCACGCAATCCTCCGCGAAGGCGACGGGACGGCCGAGCTTTCGGCTCAAGGTTTCGACTACGGGCTTCAGCGATTCTGTGGCGACGGGCTTGCCCTTCGGGCGTCCGAAATGGGCCAGCAGCACGACGCGACCGCCCTTGCCGGCGATCTCGTTGATGGTCGGCACGATCCGCTCGATGCGGGTGGCGTCGGTGACACGCCCACCCTCCATCGGCACGTTCAGGTCCACGCGCAGGAGCACGCGCTTGCCGTGGAGCGGGCCGGCATCGTCGAGGGTGCGAAAAGCGGTCATCGGGGCCTTGACATTAGATAGGCGGGACGGGGCGATCAGCGCGGGGGCAGCATCGCATCCAGGTGGAAGCGCTGAGCCGCGAGGGTCAGCGCGACCGTGAGAACGGCGGTGATGATGGCGGTGAGCACGAGTGCGCCGGAGCCGGGCAGGCCGCGTGTGCGGTCCGCGATGGCGCGGACCTCGCTTCGCAGGGCGGAGAGATCGCTCTGGCGGGCCGCCTCGTTCATGCGGCCGGCGGCGCCCTCGACCTTCTCTTCCACGCGCGACAGCAACGCCTCGGAGCGGGCGTACTTGTCCTCGATCCGTGAGCACTTGTCCTCGATCCGGGCGAGCTGATCGCTCCCCGGAGTACTGCCGAACGACGGCAAGGGCTCCGCCTTCCCGACCACCACGGAGGGTGCGGTGGTCGGAGCGGCCGGGGTTGCCGCCGGCGCGGACGCCGGGGGCGGGAGCGCTGAGGTGCCTGGAATGAAGCCGCGTTCGGAGGGGGAGGTCTCTGTCATGTCAAGCACACCATGCTGGTCTCGCTTCGTCCTCGGGAACGTTCGATCCGTCAGGATACGGCGATGCGGCTCAGAGAAGCTTGCCCATGGCCACGGCCGTGTCGGCCATCCGGTTCGAGAAGCCCCATTCGTTGTCGTACCAGGACAGGATGCGCACGAAGGTGCCGTCCATGACCTTGGTCTGATCGAGGTGGAAGGTCGACGAGTGAGGATCGTGATTGAAGTCGATCGAGACGTTCGGCTGGTCGGTGTAGGCCAGCACGCCCATCAGCGGGCCGTCCGCAGCGGCTCGGATCGCGGTGTTGATCTCTTCGACCGTGGTCTGGCGCTTTGCGGTGAACACGAGGTCGACGGCCGAGACGTTCGGGGTCGGCACGCGGATCGAGGTGCCGTCGAGCTTGCCCTTAAGTTCCGGCAGCACGAGGCCGACAGCCTTCGCGGCGCCGGTCGAGGTCGGGATCATCGAGAGCGCCGCGGCCCGGGCCCGATAGAGGTCCTTGTGCATCTGATCCAGCGACGGCTGGTCGTTCGTATAGGAGTGGATCGTCGTCATGAAGCCGCGCTCGATCCCGACGAGATCATTGAGCACCTTGGCCACCGGGACAAGACAGTTGGTGGTGCAGGACGCATTCGAGATGACGAGATGGTCGGCGGTCAGCTTGTCGTGGTTGACGCCGTAGACCACGGTCAGGTCGGCGCCGTCGGCGGGCGCCGAGACGATAACGCGCTTGGCTCCGGCATCGAGGTGCGCCTTTGCCTTGTCCTTTGAAGTGAAGATGCCCGTGCACTCGAGGGCGATATCGACGCCCAGCTCGCGGTGTGGCAGCTCGGCCGGGTTGCGCACGGCCGTGACCTTGATGCGCTTGCCGTCGACGACGATGAAGTCGCCGTCGACCTCGACCTTGGCGGTGAACCGGCCGTGAATCGAATCGAAGCGAAGCAGGTGGGCATTGGTCTCGACGGGGCCGAGATCGTTGATCGCCACCACCTCGATGTCCTGGCGGCCGGCCTCATGGATAGCGCGCAGAACGTTGCGGCCGATGCGTCCGAACCCGTTGATGGCAACCTTCACCGACACGGAGTGAGTCCTTCCCATAATCGGGCGCCGGCCACGCAGCACCCTCCAGCCATTTGATCGTCGCGGCTCACCCGAACGGCAGGCCTCGATCCGTCGCCCGCTCTGTGCGAGTCCCGATTGAACGACAGATGAACTGCCGCGCAGGCTCGGGCGCGCGATCGCAGCCGAAGACCGAGGTAGCGCGCGGCAAGACGAACCCAGGGTGGCTGACAGGTCCCTGCCCTCTCGCCTGAGTGCGTCGCGTGCTGCCGTATAGCCGGTCTGCGAGCGGCCGGTCTCTAACATGGTGACAAATCGAGGCAAAGGTTACATGGCGCGGCGCAGGGGGTGGAAAACCGTTTCCCGGTGGATACCGTACAGGTGTCCGGGCATGGCGCGAACGACTTCGTCCGACAGCAGCAGGTAGAAGAGAAGGGCATTCCTCCGTGAGCCAGACCATCGATCTGGCGCTGCAGCGTCTTGAAGCCGTGCTCTCACGGCTGGAGGGCGCGGTCGCGCAACGTTTCGAGGCCGAGCGCGACCCCAGCGACCTGGAAACCGAGCTCGCGATCATGGGCGAGGACCGGGCGAGGCTCGCCGCCGAACTCGATGCGGCCAGCGCGCGCCTTGCGGAGGTCGAGGCGACTTCGGCCGATGTCGACCATCGCCTCGGACGAGCGATCGACGCCGTCGAGGGCGTGCTAACACCGGCCCGCGCCCTCCGCTAAGTTTGAAATCGCAACGCTCCAGTGACCCGACGCCCGATGCCCCAGATCAACGTCACCATCGACAGCAAGAATTACCGGATGGCGTGTGCCGACGGCGAGGAGGCGCACCTGACCGCCCTCGCGGAAGGGCTCGATGGACGGATCAGCGAAATGCGCCGGACCTTCGGCGAGATCGGCGACATGCGCCTCCACGTGATGGCAGCCTTGATGCAGGCAGATGAATTGCAGGAGGTACAGGGACGTCTCGCCGCGCTGGAGCAGGAAGCCGCCGCTCTCAGGGAGACAGTGGAATCGGCCGAAGCGGTCCGGGCGGCCGAGGAAGAGCGGCTTGCCGAGGAGCTCGTGCGCTGTGCCGAGCGGGTCGAGCGCCTGGCGCACGTCATTTCGGCCGGCTAACGATCTCGAGCGCCGGAATGTTGGGCGGCGACTCGTCTCAGCGCCGATCTCGCCCATGAATTCTGCGAGTCGAACCAGCGCCCCCCCTGGCGCGGGCCGCAGGCCGACGCTACACGGGAATGGCGGGGCTGCCGGGTCCGTCAGGAGAACTTTTCCCCGGGGCCTTATCGACTCCCCAGGGAGCTGTCCCTGGCCTTGTCCCTGGACTTGGCCAACACGGCGCCCACCTACATTGTAGGTTTCCCGGGATCGACACTCCAACGGCTCACGTGGCTCCGCACTCAGATCTTTCTCCCTCCGAAACATCCGTTCCCGCCCGCAAGGCGGCCCTGCGCAACGAGGCTCTGGCCCGCCGCGACGCTCTCCGAGAGGAGGATCGCCGCACCGGTTCGCTGCGGATTGCCGAGACGGTCATGACCATCGAGGCGCTCGCCAAGGTCGAGATCGTCGGGGCCTTCTGGCCCATCCGCAGTGAAGTCGATCCACGCCCCCTCGCCCGCCTCCTGTTCGCGCGTGGCCAGCGCATCGCCCTGCCGAAGGTTATGCCCAACGGATTGGTATTCCGGGAATGGCGCGAGGGTGAGGCTCTCGTCGCCGGTCGCTTCGGGCTTAGCGAGCCGCACGACGATCTGCCGCCCCTCGATCCCACCGCGCTCCTCGTGCCGCTGGCGGCCTATGACCGGCGTGGTCATCGCATCGGCTATGGACGCGGCTACTACGACCAAGCCATCGAGCGCCTTTCGCGGAACGGTCCCGTGCTCACCATCGGGATCGCCTTCTCGGTCCAGGCCGTGGAGACCGTACCGGCGGAACCGCACGACCAGCCCCTCGATCATCTCGTCACCGAAGCGGGGCCGGTCCCGCTGATACGGACCTGACGTCCCGCGATGCGCATTCTCTTCCTTGGCGACGTGGTGGGCCGCCCCGGCCGGACCGTCATCTCGGACCGCCTGCCGGCCCTTCGTGAGCGCTGGCGCCTCGACTGCGTGGTTATCAACGGCGAGAACGCCGCCGGCGGATTCGGCCTGACGGAAGCGATCTGCGACGAGCTCCTCCAGGCGGGGGCCGACGCGGTGACGCTCGGCAACCATTCCTTCGACCAGCGCGAGGCCCTCGTCTTCATCCAGCGGCAAACCCGTTTGGTCCGTCCGGCCAACTATCCGCCGGGCACGCCGGGCCGCGGGGCAACCGTGGTCGAGACCCGCAAGGGCGCCCGCGTGCTCATCCTGAACGTTATGGGCCGGCTCTACATGGATGCCCTTGACGATCCCTTCGCCTCGGCCGAGCGGGAGCTCTCCGTCTGTCCCTTGGGCGCCGTGGCGGATGCCGTCATCGTCGACGTGCATGCCGAGGCCACGAGCGAGAAACAGGCCTTCGGTCATTTCCTCGACGGCCGGGCCAGCCTAGTCGTGGGCACCCACACCCACACCCCGACCTCGGATCACAGGATCCTGCCCGGCGGCACCGCCTATCTCTCGGATGCCGGCATGTGCGGCGACTACGATTCGATCCTCGGCATGCAGAAGGACGAGCCTCTGCGCCGGTTCCTGCAGAAGACGCCCGGTACCCGCCTGGAGGCGGCCCAGGGCGAGGGGACGCTTTGCGGCATCGGGGTGGAGACCGACGATGCGACGGGCCTCGCCAAGAGCGTGGCCGCGGTGCGCCTCGGACCCCATCTGGAGGAGACCTGGCCGCGGGCGTGGGATTAGCCGGCGCAACGGAGCGCCCATCCACGGAACCAGACCACGCGCGACTTGATCGGCGCCGAACCACCCTGCAATGTGCCGGCGCGTTCGCCCCGCTCGCTCCCCGCGGGCCGACAGTTCCGCGTTGAGAGTGTGCCCGAGCCGATGGCGACCCCCCCCGCACCCGCGACGATCGCCAAGCCGGGCATCTACCTCGTCCGGATGCTGGTCTTCCTGATCCTGGTCGGCTTCCTCGCCTTCGTCCTGTTCCGCCAGATCACGCCGGCCTTCCTTGCCAATCCCGGCCTCAACGGGCTCATCCTCGGGGTCCTGCTCATCGCGGTTCTGCTGGCCTTCGGTCAGGTGGTGCGGCTCTATCGGGAGGTGAGCTACGTGAACGCCGTGGCGGCGGGGGAGAGCCCGAGCCGGCCGCCGCCCCTGATGGCGCCCCTGGCCCCCGCCATCGCCGCCCGGCCCGACGGGATCACCCTGTCGACCAGCCGCGCCTTCCTCGACACGGCGGCTGCGCGCCTCGACGAGGGCCGGGAAATTCTGCGCTACGTCTCGGGCCTCCTGATCCTGCTCGGCCTTCTCGGAACGTTCTGGGGCCTGATCGACACGCTGAGCGCGGTCGGGTCGGTGATCAAGACCATGCGGGGCGGCGGCGAGGCCGCGGCGATGTTCGACGAGTTGAAGAACGGCCTCGCGGTTCCGCTCTCCGGCATCGGCCTCGCCTTCTCGGCCTCCCTGTTCGGCCTCGCGAGTTCGCTGATCATCGGCTTCCTCGACCTGCAGGCCGGGCAGGCGCATGCGCGCTTCCACAACGAATTGGAGGACTGGCTCCTCTCCGGCGAAATACCGCAGGGTCGTGTCGAGGTCGCGGCCCCGACGAAGGCGCAACCCGCGCCACTTCCGGTACAGGATCCCGCCAGCGCCCGCGAACTGAAGGAGGCGGTGGACCGCCTGACCGCCGTGGTGGCGGAGGGCGCCAACGGGCGCGTCGCCACCCAGGCCATGACGAATCTCGCGGAAGGCATCCAGGGGCTCGTGCAGCACATGCGGGCCGAGCAGCAGATGATCCGCGACTGGGTCGAGGCCCAGGCGACCCGCGAGCGCGAGCTGAAGCAGGTGCTGGAGCGCCTGGGCCGCGAGCGGAGCTGACATGGCCTCCACGCGCGGTCGCCGCGACCGGAGCCTCAACGTCTGGCCGGGCTACGTCGACGCCCTGGCGACGCTGCTGCTGGCGGTCGTGTTCCTGCTCACGATCTTCGTGGTCGGCCAGTTCTTCCTCTCCCAGGAGATCAGCGGCCGGGACTCGGTGCTGACCCGGCTCAATCGCCAGATCGCCGACCTGACGGACCTGCTGGCCCTGGAGCGCTCGACCCGGAAGACGCAGGAGGAGCAGGCCTCGTCCCTGCGCAACACCCTCCTCGGGGCGCAGGCCGACCGCGATCGCCTCAGGGCGCAGGCCGAAGCGTCGCAGGGCTCGGCCGGGCGGCAGGGCGAGGTCGACAAGCAACTGGCGGCCGAGCGCGCCAACACCGCCCGCGCCGCCGCGCAGATCGACCTCCTGAACGAGCAGATCGCGGCGATGCGGCGCCAGCTCGCCGCCCTCGAGGATGCGCTCGCGGCCTCCGAGAACCGCGACCGCGAGAGCCAGGCCCGCATCGCCGACCTCGGCAGCCGCCTCAACGTGGCCCTGGCCCAGAAGGTGCAGGAACTCGCGCGCTATCGCTCGGACTTCTTCGGCCGCCTGCGCCAGATCCTCGGCAACCGCCCGGACATCCGCATCGTCGGCGACCGCTTCGTCCTGCAATCCGAGGTGCTGTTCCCGGCGGGCTCCGCCAGCCTGAAGCCGGAGGCCGGCCCCGAACTCGACCGCATCGCCGGCGCGATCCTCGACCTCGCCAAGCAGATCCCGGCCGACATTCCCTGGGTGCTGCGCATCGACGGCCACACCGATGCGCGGCCCATCGCCAGCGCCCAGTTTCCCTCGAACTGGGCCCTGTCGGCGGCCCGCGCCATCGCGGTCGTGCAGGCCATGGTCGCGAAGGGCATCCCGCCCCAGCACCTCTTGGCCGCCGCCTTCGGCGAGTTCCAGCCCCTCGAGGCCGGGACCACCGAGGAGGCCTATGCCCGCAACCGGCGCATCGAGATGAAGCTCACGGAGCGCTGAGCCGGTCGCTCACTTGACGATGCGGTCGAGCCGGTTGTTGACGAAGAAGTACAGCTCCTTCGCGCCGGGCTCGTTGTAGAGCACCTGCACCTCGCGGCCGGCGCGCCCTTCCCCCACCAGCACGTCGGTGGGGGGCTTGCCCTTCAGGCGGACGAGGTCGCACTCGCCGATGCCGATCTCGATCGCGGCGGCGCCCGCCGGCGCGGGCGCCGTGCAGGTGCCGTCCCCCGTCAGGACGGGTCCCTGGAAGGTCGGGGCCGGTGCGGGCTTCGGCACGGCGACGGGGAGCGGCTCGGGTGCCGGAGTCTCCGTGCGCCGTGTCTCGGTGCTGGTGCAGGCGGACAGGCCGCAGGCCGCGAGCACGGCCAGGATCAGCAGGCGCGGGTGGGTGGAAGCAGGCACGACGGGGTCCTCAGCGCTGCGCGGAGCTCCGCGCGCTGAGCGCGGCCGCGTAGAGAGCCGCCGCGTCCCGATGGAACGCGGCGCGCGAATCCGGTCGGGAATAGAACATGTGCCCGCCCGGGTACACGGCGAGATCGAGACGCCCGCCGCCATAGGCCGGCATCTGGTCGATCAGGAGCTTCGACGCGAAATACGGCGTGACCAGGTCGGTATACCCGTGGGCGACCAGCACCCGCATGTTGCCGTCGAGGGACAGCACGCCGCGCAGGGCGCCGAGGGATTCGGGCGCCGAGCGACCGCCGCCCCAGGTCCAGCCCCGGTTCACCGCCCCGTTGAGGAGTTCGTAGCGCAGATCCGGCACCCGGTAGTTCAGGGTGTCGGTGTAGAGCGCGATCATCGCGCTGGTCAGCGGCGCCTGGAGCGCGGTGAGCAGGGGGTCCTCGAAGCCCGAATGGGCGGCATTCGGGTCCGGGTCCCATCCGGTCACGCCCGTATCGTAGGCGCTGGCGACCCGGCCGGTGTCGCGGCCGATCTCGCGCTGGACGCTCTGGCCGGAGAGACGCCCGGCCTGGCGCCGCACGAAGCTCGGGTCGAGCCCGGTCAGGGCGCCGACCCGGTCGCCCAGCCGTGCCACGGCGGCGCTGTCGGACGGCCCCTTCAGGAGATCGGCGAGGTAGGGTCCGGTGGCGTAGGCCTCTGCGTCGGCCATGGTCTCGCGCGTCGGGATGCCGCCCGCCCGCTCGATGGCGGCGGCGGCGAAGGACGGCAGCTTGATCACGTGGCCCCAGGGGGTCGTGCGCGGTGCCTGCAGCCAGGCGAAATCGAGCACCGGCGAGAGCAGAACCATGCCCGACAGGCCGATGCCGATCTCCTCCTGGAGCTTCGCCGCGATCAATGGCCCGCGGAAGCCGCCATAGCTCTCGCCGACGTAGAATTTCGGCGCCCCCATGCGGTCGTTGGTGCGGAGCCAGCGGGCGATGGCCGAGGCCAGCACGGACGCATCGGCGTCGATGCTCCAGTAGCGCTTGGCATCTCCGTCGGCCGCGCGGCTGTAGCCGGTGCCGACGGGGTCGAGGAACACGAGGTCGGTGAAGTCGAGCCAGGTTCCGTCGTTCGGCACGAGGCCGATCGGCGCCGACGGGCTGATGCTGGCGCCCTCCACCGGCAGGCGCCAGGGTCCGATCGCACCGATGTTGAGGTAGGCGGAGGCGGCGCCAGGCCCGCCATTCACCGCGAAGGTCACGGGGCGCGCCGGATCGCGCGTCTTCCCACCACCCTGGCCGGCCAGCGTGTAGGCGATGAACGCGATCTCCGCCTGGAGCTTGCCGGCCTCGTCCACCAGCGGCAGGCTGCCGGCGCGGGCGGTGAAGGCGAGCGTGCGCCCATCCGGCAGGGTGACGCTGTGCTCGGTGACGGCGTCCGCGGGGAGCTTGCCGCCCTGGGTGACGCGCGGCTCGGACGCTTTTCGCGCCTCGGCCGGACGCTCCGCCTGCGGGGCGGGCTGCGGGGCGGGCTGCGCCTGCAGCGGAGGGGTCGCGATCAGCAGGGCCGCGAGGCCGAAGGCGAGACGTCTCATGGCGAATCCTCTCGGCGATGGTCGGAATGCGGCAGCGACGTCAGGCCTTCTTCTGCCAACGGCCGTCGTCGTCCTGCTGCCAATAGGCGATCGTGTGTCCGGCGGCCTTCGCCTCCTTCCACTGCGCACGGGCGCGCAGGAGGGCCTCCTGGTCGGTGCCGTCGAACAGCACGCAGATGCGTGCATAGTCGGCGGCATCGGGCGGCAGGTCGGCGCCCTCCACCAGGAAGCGGATCGACGCGGCGTTCGGGTTCGCATCCTTCAGGGTCAGCACGACGGGCTGGCTGGCCGCGTCGACATCGCGATCGGTCCCATGCGGCAGGAAGCTGTCGTCGCTGTAGGTCCAGAGCTGGTCGTCCAGGGCCTGGAGCCGCTCCTCGCTGGCCGCCTGGATGGCCGCCCGCCACTGGCGCTCCAGAGAGCGCTCCAGCAGGTTCGGGAGCACCTTTTCGAGGGGCTGGTTCTGGAGGTGATAGAACAGGATCTCGGTCACAGGCTGCAAGGTAGTCCGACGCTGCGCCAAAGCCAGCCGCATGACCGCGCGCCGCGCCTCTTCCGGCGCGCGAATCCGCGCGTGAAAACCGCGCAGGTGCGGGCTCGGAACAGAACCGGCGGCCCTCCCGCGCGTCACCGTTCGAGGACGCGGCGGGCGATCTGCCGGAACCGTCGGGGGAAGGACCACCATGCCACACGGACATGCGCCGAACGATCGGCGCGGGGTGATGACGGGCGCCTCGAGCGGACGGGGGCTCGCCGCGTCCGCATCCCCCGCCGGGCGGAACCGGCGTTCGTCCTGATGGAAATCGCACCCATCGCCAGCCCGGTCGGGAGGATCTCACCCGC
The DNA here is from genome assembly GCF_001422215.1 of Methylobacterium sp. Leaf89. Taxonomy (NCBI): domain Bacteria; kingdom Pseudomonadati; phylum Pseudomonadota; class Alphaproteobacteria; order Hyphomicrobiales; family Methylobacteriaceae; genus Methylobacterium; species Methylobacterium sp. Leaf89. The sequence continues at coordinate 252,396 of NZ_LMML01000012.1, forward strand.
GGTGTCCGAGCGCCTCGTGCCACGATCGACCATCGACCTGCACGAGGGGCGTACGCTCGCCTACGCCGAAGCCGGGACCGGATCGCCCGTCGTGCTCATCCACGGGACGCTGATGTCCCTGGAAGATATGTGGCTCGGCCTGGTGCCTCACCTCGCCGAGCGGTTCCGGGTCATCGCCGTCGACCGTCCGGGCCATGGTTTCAGCCGGCGCCGGGGCGCGGCCGACGCCGAACTCTGGCGGCAGGCCGCCCTGATCCGGGAGGGCGTTCGGGCGCTCGGCCTGGAGCGGCCGATCATCGTCGGGCATTCCTTCGGTGGCGCGCTGGCGCTGGCGTACGGCCTTCGGTTTCCCGACGAGATCGCCGGTGTCGTCGCCCTGGCGCCGATCTGCTTTCCCGAGCCGCGCCTGGAACACCTGCTGTTCGGCCCTCGGGCGGTGCCGGGTGGGCGTTTCGCGTCCGACCTCCTTGGGCGCACGATGGACCCTGCGCTGCTGCCGCTCCTGTGGAACGCGATGTTTTTGCCGGCCACGATGCCGCCGGGCTATGCCGCCGCCAATCCGTTCGGGCTGGCCGGCACCGCAGACCAGCTGGTGGTTGAAGGCGAGGACGCGGCCGGCCTGATGGCCGGCCTGATTCGAAACGCGCTGGCGTATCCGGCCTGCCGGGTACCCGTCCGGATTCTCGGCGGCGATTCGGATCTCGTCGTCAGCACGCCGCGACACGGCTCTTGGGCCTCGCGGCTCATCCCGGGGGCCGCGTTCACCCTCCTGGCGGGGACCGGTCACATGCTGCACCACCAGCATCCCGAGGCCGTCCTGAACGCCGTCCGTGCCGTTGCCGGTCACGATCCCGCGCAGGGTTGATCGAATTCGCGCGCCGCACGTTTTCGCTCAGCGTTTGTCAACCGGAAGCCATTATTGCGGTGCACACGCAACCCGTCGGCGCAGCCACAAGCGCCGCACGGCTCCCATCTCCCGATCTCGCCGGATGCCCGAAGCCGGGTGCCGAGCGACCAGCCAAGGATCTCATCCCGTGAGCTTCACCGTCAGCGCGCGCGTCCTGGAGCGGTGCTTCAGTTTCCGCCACAGCTCCGTCCTGGGCGCCGTGGAGCAGGGCTGGTCGCTGATGATCGCGGGGATGACCGAGGTGCGGATCACCGACGCCTCGGGACGCGTCCACTGCCCGAACGCCCTGCATCAGCACCTGTTCGGACCGCGCGAGACGGCGCGGCCCGACACGGATGTCATCGCGCTGGCGGCGTGAGCCGCGCGCGTCAGCGCTGAACGGTCCGCCCCCCGAAGGTCGAGAACGACTCGTCGATGACGCCTTTCTGCGCGGCCTCGGCGTCGACCCGAACCTGGATCGCCCCCGTCAGCGCGGGCTCCCCCTCGGTCTCGCCCTTGCTCCGGCCGTCCTCCAGATCGCCCCCCGCCTGTTCCGTACCGGCGCTGTTGCGATCGCCTGCCGCCACAACCGTGATCGCGTTCCGGTCGATGCCGTGCTCCTGAACGAGGTGTTCCACGCTCATCTCGGCATCGCGGCGGGTTTCGAAATCGGCGGTGAAGATCGGCGGCATTCCATGACTCCCTGTGGGGCAGCGACCCCGTGTGAACAGTCAATGGAGCAACGGGGGCGACGTTCCCCAGGAGCCGGGCGCCGCCGTACCCGCCCGGGCGATGCCCGGGAGGCATGGGTCTGAGCCCGGTCGGAACAGCCGTCCGTCGGCCCGACCGTCGCTCCCGCAAGCCGGGAACGACGCGTCAGGCCGCAGGCCGGCGAAGACGGTCGGTGCGCGGCCGTTCCGATACCTGGCTAGACCAGACGGCTCTGGACGATGGCGGCGCCGATGAAGCTCTTGAAGAGCGGATGCGGCTCGAACGGGCGGGACTTCAGTTCCGGATGGAACTGCACGCCGATGAACCAGGGATGCCCGACATGCTCGACGGTCTCCGGCAGGAGTCCGTCCGGCGAGAGGCCCGAGAAGCGCAGGCCCTTCGCCTCCAGGCACTCGCGATAGGCCATGTTGACCTCGTAGCGGTGGCGGTGGCGCTCGGAGATGTCGGTGGTGCCGTAGATCTCGGCGATCTTCGAATCCGGCCGCAGGCTCGCCTGATAGGCGCCGAGGCGCATGGTGCCCCCGAGGTCGCCGGCCGCGGCGCGGCGCTCGAGCTCATTGCCCTTCAGCCATTCGGTCAGGAGCCCGACCACCGGCTCGCGGGTCTCTCCGAACTCGGTCGAGTTGGCCTCCGCGACGCCGGCGAGCGCCCGGGCCGCTTCGATGACCGCCATCTGCATGCCGAAGCAGATGCCGAAATACGGGATCTTGCGCTCGCGGGCGTAACGCGCCGCGCGGATCTTGCCCTCCGCGCCGCGCTGGCCGAAGCCGCCCGGGACGAGGATGCCGTGGATGCCCTCGAGGAACGGTGCGGGATCCTCGCGCTCGAACACCTCGGCTTCGATCCACTCGAGGTTGACCTTGACCCGATGCGCGATGCCACCGTGGGTCAGCGCCTCGGTGAGTGACTTGTAGGCGTCCTTAAGGCCCGTGTACTTGCCCACGATGGCGATGGAGACCTCGCCCTCGGGGTTCTTCACCCGCTCCGAGATCGTGCGCCAACGCGACAGGTCCGGCTCGTCCTGCGAGGGCAGGCCGAAATGCGCCAGCACCTCCCGGTCGAGACCGGCCTCGCGGTAGGAGAGCGGCACGTCGTAGATCGAGGCGACGTCGCGGGCCTCGATCACGGCGGTCTCGCGGACGTTGCAGAACAGGCCGAGCTTGCGCCGCTCGTCCGTCGGGATCGGCCGGTCGCAGCGGCAGAGCAGCATGTCGGGCTGGATGCCGATGGAGCGCAGCTCCTTGACCGAGTGCTGGGTCGGCTTGGTCTTCAGCTCCCCGGCGGAGGGAATGTAGGGCAGCAGGGTCAGGTGCACGAAGGCAGTGGCGCCGCGGGGCAGCTCCTGCCCGAGCTGCCGGATCGCCTCGAAGAACGGCAGGCCCTCGATGTCGCCGACGGTGCCGCCGATCTCGACCAGCACGAAGTCGAAGGCCTCGTTGCCTTCGAGAACGAAGTCCTTGATCGCGTTGGTCACGTGCGGGATCACCTGGATCGTCGCGCCGAGGTAATCGCCGCGCCGCTCCTTGGTGATGATGTCGAGGTAGATACGCCCGGTGGTGATGTTGTCGGCCCGGGTCGCGGCGAGGCCGGTGAAGCGCTCGTAATGCCCGAGGTCGAGGTCGGTCTCGGCGCCGTCGTCGGTGACGAACACCTCGCCGTGCTGCGTCGGGCTCATCGTGCCCGGATCGACGTTCAAGTAAGGGTCGAGCTTGCGCAGGCGGACCTTGTAGCCCCGGGCCTGCAGCAGGGCCGCGAGCGCCGCCGATGCGAGACCCTTGCCCAGCGAGGAAACCACGCCGCCGGTGATGAATACGTACCGCGTCATGGGCCTCGGTCCATAAACAAGGGAGAACGATTCGCCAAACAACAAAAACGCCTATCCCCCGCGATACCTGCGCATGCGCGGCGAGGACGTCGTTCGATCGGCGTTGCAACGAGGAGCGGCGTCCGAGCACTTGTCCGAGCACTTGGACGCCGGGTGTCTGGATAACCCCGCGGTTCACCTCGACCCGACCGGGCCCGGCGACCTCGCCGCGGTCACGTCTCGGTCGAAGGCCCCCTCCGTCGGGCCATCGACCGGCCGGTCAGCGCGACTGCGGGGCCTGCGGCACGGCCGGCTGGGCCGGCGCGGTCTCGGGCACCTGCGCCGGGGTGCCGGGCGCCGAAGTCCCACTCGCCGGAGTCCCGGGCTGGGTGCCGCTCTGACCCCGCAGGGTGTCGAGCAGGTTGCCGGCATTCGGCTGGGTCGCGGGCTGGCTGGTCCCGGTTCCTTCCAGGATCGAGCGCGGGGCCGCACTCCGGTGCGACAGGATCGCGAGCGCCATGCTGGTGGTGAAGAACAGGGCGGCGAGGATGGCCGTCGCGCGGGTCAAGGCGTTGGCCTGTCCGCGCCCCGTCATGAAACCCGCCACGCCGCCGCTCCCGCCGCCGCCGAGGCCGAGACCGCCCTCGGAGCGCTGGAGAAGGACCACGGCGATGAGGCCGAGGACGACGATGAGATGGATCGAGATCAGAACGGTCTGCATCGGGTTTCCGGAAGCTTCATCATCCGCGCGCCGGTTCCGAGGAGAGACCCGGGCACGAATGCGTTACGGGCCGGTGAGTCCTGGCGCCGCCGACATATCCGCGGGGCCATACACCAGATGGCCCCGCGCGCCAACCGGACCGAGGCTTCGGCACCGCGTCGGCCGGCGCGGCAATCCTTCGAACCCCGGAGTTATCGCGGAGGCAGCCCTAGTCCCGGCGGCGGTAGCGATAGCCGTAGAGGCTGCGCGAGAAGCCGAGCCCGGCATAGAGGGCGCGCGCCGGCGCATTCTCGGCGACCACCTGCAGGCAGGCCCCGGTCGCCCCCTCCCGCCGGGCCCAGGCCATCAGGGCCAGGATCAGGCTGCGCGCATGGCCCGCCCGGCGATGGGACGGGTGCGTCGCGACGGATTCGAACACGAGGATTCCGCGATGCAGGACGCCGTAGGCGACGGCCACCGTCCGGTCCGCCTCGATCCGCCGCGCGAACATCCGGGGCAGGATCAGACACGCGATCGAGTCGTGGTAGGTCCGCAGGGCGACCTCGGACACCACGCCCTCGCAGGCGGCCCGCGCCGCCAGCCACGCCGCGTCCGGGGCATTGTCGAGGGCGACGCCCTCCGCCCCGTCGCGGTCGTCCGGCGGAAGCTCGGCGAAGAGCGTGCAGGCCTCGCCCTCGGACCGATAGCCGAGACCGTCGAGCAGGATATCCATCTCGGGGACGAGATCCGGGACCCGGACGATCAGCGGCCGGCCGAGGTTCCGGTAGAGGCTCTCGGCCTCCGCGACGATGCGGGCGGGATCGTCGCGCCAGCCGCGCAGGGGATTGAGGGAGTTCGTCCGACGGGTCGGACCGCCCGAGGCCCGCAGGATCCAGCCGCCGAGGCCGATCTCCAGCGGCGACGGCCGGGCGTTGCGGCAGGCCTCCTCGACGGCCCAAGCCCGATCCGCGTCCGATTGCCGGATCATGTCCGCCGACGAACCATGGGCCACTCCCGCTGAAACCCCGGGACCGAATCCGAACGAAATGGGATTTTTCGGCTCGATCCCTAGCGCAGGTAGGCGCGGGCGATGCCGAGGAAGTCGTCGGCGACCAGGCTGGCGCCGCCGACCAGCGCGCCGTCGACGTTGTCCACCGCCATCAGCTCGCGGGCGTTGCTCGGCTTGACCGAGCCGCCATAGAGGATGCGCACCGCCTGGGCCTCGGCGCCGATGAGTTGGCCGAGCATCTCGCGCAGCGAGGCATGGACCTCGGCGATGTCGGCCGGGGTCGGCGTCAGGCCGGTGCCGATCGCCCAGACCGGCTCGTAGGCGATGACCGTGTCCTTGGCGGTGGCTCCCTTCGGCACGCCGATCGCGAGCTGCGCGCGCACGATGTCGAGGGTCCGGCCCTCCTCGCGCTCCTCCTTCGTCTCGCCGACGCAGATGATGCCGCAGAGGCCCGCGCGGCGGGCGGCCAGCGCCTTGGCGTGCACGCCATCGTCGGTCTCGTGGTGGTAGGCCCGGCGCTCGGAATGGCCGACGATGACGTAGGAGGCTCCGAGATCGGCCAGCATCTCCGCCGAGATGCTGCCGGTGAAGGCGCCGTTCGGCTTGGCGTGGAGATTCTGGCCGCCGATGGCGATCGGCGAGCCGTAGGCGGCCGCCACGCAGGAGGCGATCAGCGTGGAGGGCGGGCAGATGAGCACGTCGACGGTGTCGAGCAGGGCGGCGGTCAGGCCGTTGCGGACGGCTTCCACGACGGCGACCGAGCTGCGCAGGCCGTTCATCTTCCAGTTGCCGGCAACCAGCGGCCGTCGCCCCGACTTCGTCATCCCGTCCCTCGCTGCTAAGGCTTCGCTTCGCGGTCGCGCCGGCCCTAACAGAGCCTCAGGATGGGCGCAAACCGCGAACGCCCTTTGCGGTGACAGCACGGATGGTCTATCGCGGGCGACCTTCCCAGAAATGACGGGCGCTTCCGGCGCCCACGCGACGGGTGCCCGGACGTTCGATGCTGCAGAACATGCGCAAGGCCAGCCAGCACTGGCTCGGCAAGATCATCCTCACGGTGGTCTTCACCTTCCTGATCGCCGGCGTGGCGATCTTCGGCGTCGAGGAATTCTTCCGCGCGGGCTCGTCCTCCAGCGTGGCCACCGTGGGCCGGGCGCAGATCTCCGCCGAAACGGTGCGCAGCGCCTATCAGAATCAGCTCCAGCGCTATCAGAGCCAGACCCGCCGCACCCTGACGCCCGATCAGGCCCGGGCCCTCGGCATCGACCGCCAGGTGCTCGCGCAGCTCGTCAGCGAAGCCTCCCTCGACCAGCAGACCGCCGCCCTCGGCCTGAGCATCCCCGATGCGGCCGTGCTGCGCGCGATCCAGGAGGAGAAGAGCTTCCAGGGCGCCGACGGCAAGTTCGATCCCGCCCTCTTCTACCAGACGCTTCAGCGCGCCGGCATCAACGAGGCCACCTTCGTGCGCGAGCAGCGCTCGGTTGCCGCCCGCCTGCAGCTCGCCGAGGCGGTCGCGGCCGACCTGCATGTCCCCGAGGCCCTGCGCGAGGCGGTGCACCGCTACACCACCGAGCGCCGTTCGGTCGCTCTGATGATGCTGCCGCCCTCCGTGGCCGGTGAGATCCCGGCGCCCTCCGAGGATGCGGTCAAGGCGTATTACGAGGACAACAAGTTCGCCTTCCGCGCGCCGGAAGCCCGCGCCGTCACCCTGCTGGTCCTCGACCCGCAGGCGATGGCCAAGCCCGAGGCCGTGACCGCCGAGGACATCGCCAAGCGCTACGATTCCGAGAAGGCGCGGTACGGGACGCCGGAGCGTCGCACGATCCAGCAGATCGTGTATCCCGATCAGGCTGCCGCCGAGGCGGCCCGGACGGCGATCGAAGCCGGCGACAAGCCGTTCGAGGCGGCCGCCGCCGAGACCGGCGCCGATGCCAAGAACCTCTCCCTCGGGACGCTCTCCAAGGCGGAGCTGTTCGATCCCGCCGTGGCGGACGCCGCCTTCGCCCTGCCTCTGAACACGGTCAGCGCACCGGTGAAGGGCCGCTTCGGCACCGTCCTCCTGCGCGTCACCGCCATCGAGCCGGGAACGGTGAAACCGCTGGCCGAGGTCTCCGCGGACATCGCCAAGACCATCGCCCTGGAGCGCGCCAACAGCGGCATCGACGCGGCCCACGACGCGATCGAGGACCAGCGCGCCAATTCGAAGCCCCTGGCCGACATCGCCAAGGAGCGCGACCTGCCGCTCCAGACCATTCCGGCCGTCACCGCGCAGGGCCTCGATCCCGCCGGCAGGACCGTCGAGGGCATCCCGGATCGCGACACCACCCTGACCGCCCTGTTCCGGGCCGAGATGGGTGGCGACAACGAGCCCCTGCGCACCAAGACCGGGGGATACATCTGGTACGACGTGACCGGGGTCGACCGCGCCCACGACAAGCCGCTGGATGAGGTGCGCGACGAGGTCGTCGCCCGCTGGCGCGCCGCCGAAGTCCAGAGCCGGCTGCTGGCGAAGGCCAAGGCGCTGTCGGCGCGCCTCGACCAGGGCGAGACCGTCGAGGCCGTCGCCGCGGAAGCGGGCCTGACCGTCCAGAGCCTGACCGACCTGGCCCGCAACCAGGCCCAGGGCGATCTGACGGCCGAGGTTGTCAACCGCGTCTTCGCGACGGCCGTCGACAAGTCGGCTTCCGCAGAGGCCGGCGAGAGCCGTGCCCTGTTCAAGGTCACGGCCGCGACGATGCCGGCCTTCGTTCCCGGCTCGCCGGAGGACGAGGCGATTGGCAAGCGTTTCCAGCCCACCATCGCCGACGATGTCCTGGGTCAGTACATCGGCGACGTGCAGACCTCGGTGGGCGTGACCATCAACCAGGCGGCCTTCCGCCGGGCGATCGGCGGCGGCGAGTACTGAGCCGACGATGTCCGAGGACCCCGCCTTCACGGCCTTCGTCGACGCCTACGAGGCGGGCCGTCCCGCCCTCCTCAACCTCACTCTGGTGGCGGATCTCGAGACGCCCGTCGCCGCCTTCCTGAAGCTGCGGGCCGAGCACCCCGGCACCGCCTTCCTGCTCGAATCCGTCGAGGGGGGCGTCGTGCGCGGACGCTACTCGATGATCGGGCTCGACCCCGACCTAGCCTGGCGCTGCCGCGACGGCCGGGCGGAGATCGCGCGCGGTCCCGACCTGTCGGTGTTCACGCCCGAGGCGGCTGCGCCCCTGGCGAGCCTGCGGACCCTGATCGCCGAGAGCGCGATCGGCGCGGAGGGCGACACGGATGTGCTGCCGCCGATGGCGGCGGGCCTGTTCGGCTACCTCGGCTACGACATGGTCCGGGCCATGGAAGCCCTCGGAGACCCGAACCCCGATCCCCTCGGCGTACCGGACGCGATCCTCGTGCGACCGCGCGTGATGGTGGTCTTCGACTCGGTGCGCGACCTGATCACCGTGGTCGGCCCGGTGCGCCCGACCGCCGGAATCGGCGCACGCGCCGCCTACGAGGCGACGTTGGGTCGGCTGGAGCGGGTGGCCGAGATCCTCGAAGGCCCCCTCCCCGTCGAGGCCCGTATCGACCCGCACGCGATCGCGCATCCCGAGCCGGTCTCGAACACGACACCCGAAGCGTACCTGGGAATGGTCGCCCGGGCCAAGGAGTACATCGTCGCCGGCGACGTCTTCCAGGTCGTGCTCTCGCAGCGCTTCGAGGCGCCCTTCACGCTGCCGGCCCTGGCCCTCTACCGCTCGCTGCGCCGGACCAACCCCGCCCCGTTCCTGTGCTACCTCGACTTCGAGGATTTCCAGCTCGTCTGCTCGTCGCCCGAGATCCTGGTGCGGGTCCGTGACGGGCGCGTCACCATCCGGCCGATCGCCGGGACGCGCCGGCGCGGCGCGACGCCGGCCGAGGACAAGGCGCTGGCCGAGGAACTGCTGGCCGATCCCAAGGAGCGCTCCGAGCACCTCATGCTGCTCGACCTCGGCCGCAACGATGTCGGTCGCGTCGCGCGCATCGGCAGCGTCACGGTCACGGGTTCGTTCTTCCTCGAGTTCTACAGCCAGGTCATGCACATCGTCTCGAACGTCGAGGGCGACCTCGACCCCAAGCACGATGCCCTCGCGGCCCTCGCCGCCGGCTTTCCGGCCGGAACCGTCTCCGGTGCCCCGAAGGTGCGGGCCATGGAGATCATCGACGAACTCGAGCGCGAGAAGCGCGGCCCCTACGGCGGCTGCATCGGCTATTTCGGCGCGCGCGGCGAGATGGACACCTGCATCGTGCTGCGCACCGCCCTGGTGAAGGACGGCCGCATGCACGTCCAGGCCGGTGCCGGCATCGTCTACGATTCCGATCCGGCCTCCGAACAGCAGGAATGCGTCAACAAGGCCAAGGCCCTGTTCCGCGCGGCCGAGGATGCGGTGGTGTTCGCGAGCCGGGCCCGGCGGGGACAATAGGGATTGAGGCCCACCTACTCTTCCTGTTTTGCTTTTTCTTTCTTCCAATCAGCCATCAACGCCCCATATTGTGTATGGAAAAGATCTTTCTCATTTCCTTCCAGGGGCAAGTCCAGGATCGAGAAAGATTTTCCAGCGATCACATCTAAGACGCGCATTTCACTAGGTTCGTATGAATTAATGGATGCTGACATCAGGCAAAGTGCGATCCTTGCCGCTTCTTCGCTTAGCGAGGGATTCTCACAGAAGTAGGGGTAGATCAATCGACGTCCTTCGTCGCCTACGATGAGAGAGAGGGTGTTCTCGATTTTTATTGTTCCATTATCTTCCACCACGTATTTTGCTGTGAGGCGCTCATCTATAACCCTAATTGGTACGTTTCTCAGTCGCCGCTTCTCATTCCACCAAAGTAGAAATGATTTTGCAAGTATTGGATAAAGTCGACCTTTATGTTTCCGATTAACTGCGACACGCCCTCTCGTGGCAACGTCGAGATCTAAAGCTCCAGAAACATGCCCTTTTGCGTCCGCCCAAAACGGAACATAAAAGTCTCCACCACTAGACGTCTTAAGACCCTGTTCTTTTTTGATTTGTTTAGAAACATCTTCCCTGATAAATCGATCTCGATCTTTCTTGTGCGAGTAAATTACTTTCAAAATTGTGCCCAAACCGACCAAATCAAAAGACATGGATCGAGTATCCTCCTCAGGCTTCTGCAACAATTAGGAAGCGCTTGTAGTTATAAACAACCAGAAAACATAATATTTTTGCAGTCGCAACCACAACGTGACTCGATTGCCTGTAAAATTCGCCTGAAATCGATTTCAAACCAGTCTGGACGCGGTCCCCACCGAGGTCATACGTGAGCTCAAAGTGACATTGACCGTTCGTATCGGTTCGGCCACATGCTCTTGAAAATCCAGCGCGCGAAGCTCCGATGTCCGACGTCCTCGTCATCGACAATTACGATTCCTTCACCTGGAATCTCGTCCACCTGATCGGCCCCCTCTGCGGTTCGATCGACGTGGTGCGCAACGACGCCATCACCACGCAGGAGATCCGCGCGCGCCGGCCCGACGCCGTGGTGCTGTCGCCGGGCCCCTGTTCGCCGAACGAGGCCGGCATCTGCCTCGACGTGGTCAAGGACCTCTCGACCGAGATCCCGATCTTCGGCGTCTGCCTCGGGCTCCAGGCCATCGGGCAGGCCTTCGGCGGCGACGTGGTCCGGGCGCCGACGCCGATGCACGGCAAGGTCTCCAGCATCCAGCATCGGGCCTCGGGCATCTTCCGGGGGCTGAACGGGCCGTTCGACGCTACCCGCTACCATTCCCTGGTGGTGGAGCGGGGCGGCTGCCCGACCGATCTCACCGTCACGGCCGAGGCCGACGGCCTGATCATGGGCCTTCAGCATGCCCATCGGCCCGTCCACGGCGTGCAGTTCCACCCCGAAAGCATCCTGTCGCATCACGGATCGCAGATCCTGCGGAATTTCCTGGACATCGCGGCCACGTGGAATGCGGCGCGTGACAAGGGCCGCGACGGCGTGCATTGACGGGTTACGTCGCCTGTCTGGAATCAATCCGGTTCTCCGTGCCGGACCGTCACGCCCGAGCCACATGGAATCCTTCAAGCCCCTCCTCGCCAAGGTCGCCACCGGCGCGGGCCTGGACCGTGCCGAGGCGCGGCAGGCCTTCGACGATCTGCTCTCGGGCGAGGTCACGCCGGTTCAGGCCAGCGCCTTCCTGACGGCGCTGAAGGTCCGCGGCGAGGCCCCGGACGAGATCGTCGGTGCCGTCGAGGCCATGCGGGCACGGATGCTGCCGGTGCCCGGCGTCGCGGGCGCCGTCGACGTGGTCGGCACCGGCGGCGACCATTCGGGCAGCTACAACGTTTCGACCCTGGCGGCGATCATCACCGCCGCCTGCGGCGTGCCGGTGGCCAAGCACGGCAACCGGGCCGCCACCTCGCGCTCCGGCGCCGCCGACGTGCTCACGGCCCTCGGCGTGCGCATCGGCCTCGCGCCGGACGAACTGAGCCTGTGCCTCGCCGAGGCGGGCCTGTGCTTCATGTTCGCCCAGACCCACCACGCCGCCATGCGCCACGTGGCCCCGGTGCGGGCCGAACTGCCGATGCGGACGATCTTCAACATGCTGGGCCCGCTGGCGAACCCGGCCGGCGTGCGGCGCCAGCTCTTCGGCGTCTCGTCGCCGGCCTGGGCCGAGCCGCTGACCGGCGTCCTGGCGGAACTCGGCAGCGACCGGGTCTGGACCGTGCACGGCAGCGACGGCCTCGACGAGATCACCGTGACCGGCCCCACCGCCGTGGTGGCGCTGACGGACGGCCGGATCTCGCGCTTCACCATCGATCCGCGCGAGGTCGGCCTGCCGCTCCATGGGCTGGAAGCCCTGCGGGGTGGCGACCCGGAGCACAACGCCGCCGCCCTGGCCGGGGTGCTGGATGGGGCGCGCAACGCCTATCGCGACATCGCCGTCCTCAACGCGGGGGCCGCCCTGGTGGTGGCGGAGGCCGCCGGCACCCTGGCGGAGGGTGTCGTCCGGGCCGGTCAGGCCCTCGACAGCGGCGCCGCGCGTGCCACACTCCGGACGCTGGTCCGTCTCTCGAACCGTCGCTCGAACGCCTGAAAGCCCGTCATGTCCGAGCCCAAATCCGGGTCCGTCCCCGAGACCGCGTCCACCGAGCGCAAGGACGTGCTGGCCCGCATCGAGACCTACAAGCGGCGTGAGATCGCCGAGGCGAAGCTACGGGTGCCGCAGACCAAGCTCGAGAAGCGCATCGCCGACGTCACGCCGCCGCGGGGCTTCGCCGAGGCCATCGCGGCGCATATCGCGCAGAAGCGCCCGGCCCTGATCGCCGAGGTGAAGAAGGCCTCGCCCTCCAAGGGCCTGATCCGCGCGGACTTCGACCCCGCCGTCCTCGCCGCCGCCTACGAGGCCGGCGGCGCCACCTGCCTCTCGGTGCTCACCGACACGCCCTCGTTCCAGGGGAGGCCCGAATACCTCACCGAGGCGCGCGCCGCCTGCGCCCTTCCGGTCCTGCGCAAGGACTTCCTGTTCGAGCCCTACCAGGTGTTCGAGGCGCGGGCCTGGGGCGCCGACTGCATCCTGGTCATCATGGCCTGCCTCGAGGACGACGAGGCCGCCGTCCTGGTGGAGACCGCGCACGACCTCGGCATGGACGTGCTGGTCGAGGTCCACGACACCGAGGAGTTGGCGCGGGCCCTGCCCCTCGGCACCCGGCTGGTGGGCATCAACAACCGCAACCTGAAGACCTTCGAGGTCTCGTTCGAGACCGCGATCCGCCTCGCCGCTGGCGTGCCGGCCGACCGGATCGCCGTGGCCGAGAGCGGCATCGCGGGCCATGCCGACGTGGTCCGGCTCGCGGCGGCCGGCCTCGACACCATCCTGGTCGGCGAGAGCCTGATGCGCGAGGCCGACGTGACGGCGGCCACCCGGCGCCTGCTGTTCGGCGACGCCCAGGCCTGAGGACGCGACGATGGCCGAACTCACCCACCTCGACGCGTCCGGCGCGGCCAACATGGTCGACGTGTCCGAGAAGGACGCGACCACCCGCACCGCCCGCGCGACCGGGCTCGTGGTCATGCTGCCCGAAACCCTGCGGCTGATCCGCGAGGGCGACGCCAAGAAGGGCGACGTCATCGGCACGGCGCGGCTCGCCGGCATCATGGCCGCGAAGCGCACCCACGAGCTCATCCCCCTCTGCCATCCCCTCCTGCTCTCGAAGGTGCGCGTCGATTGCGAGCCCGACGACGGCCTTCCGGGCCTTCGGGTGACGGCGGAGGTGAAGGTGCTGGGGCCGACCGGCGTCGAGATGGAGGCGCTGACCGCGGTCTCGGTGGCCTGTCTGACCATCTACGACATGGTGAAGGCGGCCGATCGCGGCATGCGGATCGAGGGCATCCGGCTGCTCGCCAAGGATGGCGGTCGCTCCGGGGCCTACCGCGCCGAGGATCGCGCTTGAGCGGCAGGCCTCCGAAACGGACGGGGTCCGCGGGCATGATCCCGGTCGCCGAGGCGCTGTCGCGGGTTCTCGAAGGCATTCCGGGTCCGGTCGAGACGGAGACCGTCGCGATCGGGCAGGCCGCCGGGCGTACGCTGGCGGCGGAGGTGCGGGCCACCCGGACGCAACCGCCCTTCCCCGCCTCGGCCATGGACGGTTACGCGGTCCGCAGCGCCGACCTCGCGGACGCGCCCGCCACCCTGCGGCTCATCGGGACCAGTGCCGCCGGGCACGGTTTCGCCGGTGTGGTGGGACCCGGTGAGGCCGTGCGGATCTTCACCGGTGCGCCGGTGCCGGAGGGGGCCGACGCGATCCTGATCCAGGAGAACGCAGAGGCGACATCCGACGGCGTGACCGGGCGGGACTCCGTGCCCGCGGGCCGCTTCATCCGCCCGAGCGGCCTCGATTTCCGCGTGGACGATCGCCTGCTCGCCGCCGGAGACGCGCTGGATCCGCGCCGCATCGCCCTCGCGGCCGCCGGAGGCCACGGCCAACTCTGCGTCCGGCGGCGCCCACGGGTGGCCATCCTCGCCACGGGGGACGAGTTGGTGGCCCCCGGGCAACCGGCGCGATGGGACCAGATCGTCGCCTCGAACGGGCTGGCCGTCGCGGCCCTGGTTCGGGAGGCGGGCGCGGAGGCCATCGATCTCGGAATCGCCGGCGACACCCTCGCGGCCCTGGACGACGCGATCCTGCGCGCGGTGGCGGCCGACGCGGACCTCCTGATTACCCTCGGCGGGGCCTCGGTCGGCGACCACGACCTCGTGCAATCGGCCCTGCGGACCCGCGGCCTGGAACTCGGGTTCTGGCGGGTCGCGCTCCGGCCCGGAAAACCCCTGATGCACGGGCGCCTCGGCCGGATGGCCGTTCTCGGCCTTCCGGGCAACCCCGTGGCCTCGGTGGTCTGCGGATTGCTGTTCGTGGTTCCGGCGATCCGCGCCCTCCTCGGAGACCCGCGGGCCTCCGCGGATCTGTCCGAACCGGCCATCCTGGGCACCGACCTGTCCGAGAACGACCTGCGCCAGGATTATCTCCGGTCGCGGATCGAGAGGGCGCCAGACCGCCTCCCGGTGGTCTACCCCGAGAACCGCCAGGATTCCTCGATGCTCTTCGTCCTGGGAGCGGCCGAAGCGCTGCTGATCCGCGCGCCCCATGCCCCGGCTGCCAGGGCCGGGGAGCTCTGCCGCATCCTGAGGCTCGACCGGCGCCTCTGACGTCTCGGCTGGACCTAGACGAGATAGAGCGTGGCGTCGGCGCGGAAGACCCGCGGGCAATGCACGGCATCCACCCAGACACGCGCCTGGTCGAGACTGATGCTGCGCGAATCGGCGATGTCCTGCAGGGTCATCCAGCGTGACGACATGATCGGCTCCCTCGTGGTTAACGAAGTAACGGCTCAGCCTGTCGTTGGTTTCCTTGCCGGTGACGGACTTGCGTCGCGGCTCAGCGCAGGTACGTAACGCTGTAGAGGGTCCGGCGCAGGGCCTCCTCGTTGACCCAGACGCGGCCGTTCTCGCAGGCCTCGCGCATGCCGGGTCGCATACGGGCGCAGTATTCGCCGGTGTTGTCCTGCACCCGATATTGGCAGCGACCGCCGACGGTTCGCCGCCCGATGACCGGACTGGCGTGATCCGCGTGGAGATCCGGGTCCTTGGGATCGCGATCCTCCAGCAGGTACCAGCTGTAGCCGATGGTGGGCACGCGACCGTGGTCCAGGGCGTAATCGATCATCGCCAGGATCCGGCTGATCGCCCGCGGGCTCGGGGGCGTCCCCGAATCCCGCATCTCCACGAACTCGGCCTGATTGGCTGCCAGCCGATAGGACACCGGAAGCAGAGGCACGGGCAGGCCGACCCGTCGGCAGCGTGCGTCCACATGCGCGATCCAGCCCGCATTGAAGGTATCGGTCTGAGGGTGGCGAAGATGGGGGACCGTGCCGGCGAGGCTGCGGAAGCTCATCGGCCGGGGCGCCAGGCGGCTGCGATAGCGCAGGCGACGCAGGGTCGACGCGGCGTAGCGATAGCCGTCGTTGGAGGGCAGATCGCGATCCTCGCAGAGGCCGCCGATGTTGTAGAGGAGCGCGGCCGTATCCTCCTCGCCGCCCTCGATCTTGTCGAAGTAGGGCAGCAGCTTCGGGTTGCCGGCCGGCGACATTTCGGCGGCGTTGCGGCTCCAGGCGATGTCGGCGCGCCAGTTCGGGTGTGCCTTCAGGTGCCGGCGCAGGGCCGGGATGGCCGTCAGGCGCTCGGGATCGGCGAAGTAGTATTTCGTGGCGACATCGAGGGGGGCGATCTGGCGCCCCAGCCGATGCGAAATCATGTCGGCGGTGGCGTAGGCGAAGCAGATCGCGCTCTCGCCCTGATTCAGCGGCATCTCACGCGGCGATGGCGACAATCCGACGTCGCGCGTCCCTTCGTGCTCCGCGAAGGGGATGCTGGTCGCCACCGGCGCACAGGTGGGATTGCGCACGTAGGCCGGCTTCGGCGGCAGGATGCGGAGATCCACCTGCGCCCGGGCGGGCATGGCCCCGACGGCGAGCAATCCCAGCAGGAACAGGACCGGTGCCGCTCCGTGACGGGCGCCGCCGAGCCGGAGCGAGCCCATCGCTCAGGTCTTTCGGCGCAGCCGGCTTGCGAAGAAGCCGTCGAGACCGCCGCTTCGATCCGGTGTGGTGCCGTGGAGGTGGGCGGGTAGGGTCCGCAGGTCGCCGGCGGCATCGATCGGCTCCGACAGGCCACCGAGTTCGGAGGCCTCGACGGGGACCCGCTCGAAATCCGGGTTGCGGGTCAGGAAGGTCGCGACCTGATACTCCCCCTCCTCCCGCTCCAGGGAGCAGGTGCAGTAGACGAGGCGTCCGCCGGGGCGCACCAGGGCGGCGGCCTTGTCGAACAGGCGTTTCTGCAGGCCGATCAGGCGACTGATGTCGCTCTCGGTCTTGGTCCAGGCCACGTCGGGGTGCCGCCGCAGGGTACCGGTGGCCGAGCAGGGCGCATCCAGGAGAACGGCATCGAAGGCCCCGTCGTCAGTCAGTGCCAGGGCATCGCCGACCCGGATCTCCGCCTCCAATCCGAGCCGGGCGAAATTCTGCGACAGGCGCTCCAAACGAGGGCTCGACCGGTCCACGGCGAGCACGGACGCCCCCGCAGCGGCGAGCTGTGCGGTCTTGCCGCCGGGGGCGGCACAGAGATCGGCGACCCGCTCGCCGGGGCGGACGGCGAGGAGCCGGGCCGGCAGGGCCGCGGCGGCGTCCTGCACCCACCACTGGCCCTCGGCATAGCCCGGCAGGTCCGCGACGGCGGCGTGGATGTCGTGCAGGCGCACGCTGCCGGTCGGCAGGGCCACGCCGCCGAGGCGTTCTGCCCATTCGGCCGCCGAACCCCGCACCGTGATGTCGAGGGCCGCGCCCTGGAGATGCGCCGCCGCGATAGCGCGGGCCGTCTCCTCGCCGTAGGCGGCGCGCCAGCGTCGGGCGAGCCAGTCCGGGGTGTTGTCGGCCAGGGGATCGCCGGGATCGGCCACGATCTCGGACCGCTCGCGCACGATCCGGCGCAGGACTGCATTCACGAGGCCGGACAGGTGCTGGAGCTGCGGATCGGCCTTGGCGAGGCGCACGCCGAGGTCGACAGCGGCGTGGTCGGGGACGTTCAGATCGAGGATCTGGACGGCGCCGGTGGCCAGGAGCGCCACGAGGCGTGGCTGGTCCTCGGGTAGCCCCTGCGACATGCGGGCGGCGAGCACCCGGCGGAGGAAGCCGAGGCGCCGGAAGGTCGCGGTGGCGATGGCGCGGGCGAGGCCCGCATCGGCGGCGTCGAGGCCTGCGTTCCGGCTGGCCTGCGCCAGGGCATCCTCGAGGGCGAAGCCGCGGGTCTTGCCGATGAGGTCGGCCACCGCGCTGTGCGCGACCTGACGGGCGGCCAGCCCGGCGACGCCGCGATCGATCGGCGCCGTCGGCGCATCCGTGTTGCGGCGTGTCGCCATGAGTGCCACTTCCTGAAGCATGAGCCCGCGCACGGCGGGCCTCCCTGCGATGCCCTTCCACCCGTGACACCGAGATGCAAGCCATGACCAGCCCGGAACCGACGGAAAACGCTGCGGATGAGGCTCCGGTCAAGGGCCGGGCTCTGACGCCGGAGGCGGCGCGGGCGCTGGCGGAGGCGGCGGAGCGGCGGGCGGCGATCGATGCCCATGCCGCCGCGATCGCGGCGAAGCGGGAGCGACAGGGCCGGGGCGGCCTGGAGCCGGTGCGCTACGACGACTGGGAGATCAAGGGCATCGCCGTCGATTTCTAGACTCTGTCGGGTTCATCCCGAACCTGACGGACCCGCGAGGTCCTTCTCGTCGTTCGTCGTTCCGGGATCACCGGTTTCCACTGATCCCTGACAAACTCCGAGGGCGTTTCGTCGCCGGAACGGCGGCGATCCCCTCCCGTTGTTCCGGCCACGGACACACGCCAAGGAGCACGACGATGGCGATCAAGGTTTCGAGCAAGACTGCGGGCGCGGGTCCGCACGGCGAGGTCGCCCTGGCCCGCGGGCAGGTGGTCGCGATGCGGATGTGGCGCGACGAAGCGCCCAGCGCCGACAAGCCCATGGCCAAGCGCCCCTACGAGACGGTCGGCTACGTGATCGCCGGCCGGGCGGAGCTGATCGTCGAGGGCGAGACGGTGCTCCTCGAGCCCGGCGATTCCTGGCTGGTGCCGGAGGGCGCCGAGCACACCTACCATATCCTCGAGGCCTTCACGGCCGTCGAAGCGACGGCGCCGCCGGCGCGCTAACAACCCCATGGAAGACCCGCGCGGTCGTGTCGAGGTCGCGCGGGTATCCGGTCCGAGAGCCCTGTCTTGCCGTTTGTCTTTTCGGGAGAACCGGTTTCCCCGGATTCCCGATGAACGCTAGCGGGTGACGTAGACCTGCGTGCCCACCGAGACGCGTTCGTAGAGGTCGGCGATGTCCTGGTTGTACATCCGGATGCAGCCGTAGGACGCGTAGGTGCCGATCGAGTTCGGCCGATTGGTGCCGTGAATGGCGTACTCGCCGCCGGCCAGGGTCATCGCCGCGACGCCCATCGGGTTGGAGGGCGAGCCGCCGGCGATGACGGCGGGCAGACGGGGGTTGTCGCGCTTGACCTCCCGCGGCGGCGACCAAGCCGGCTCCACGTACTTGCCGTCGATCTGGGTGGCGCCGCTCCACTGCTTGCCGGGCTTGCCGACCGCGACGGGGTAGCGGATCGCGGTGCCGTCGCCGTTGACGAGGTAGAGCCGGCGCTCGGTGGTGCGCACGATGATCGAGCCCGGCATCACGCCGTCGTGGAAGGCCACGACCTCCCGGGCCTGGGCGGGTGCCCCCAGGAGAGACGCCCCGAGGGCAGCGCCAAGGACCGCCGCAGCCCCTGCGCGAGGGTGAACCGTGCCGTGCCGAACCATGACCTGTCTCTCCGAAAGCGTGACCCTTTGCCCGAGCATCAAGCGCGCAGGCAGGTTCTCGTTCCGGTAAAACGAAGCAGAGGAGCGCGGACAATACGCAGGATTCCGGCAGCGCGGTAAAGCACGGCCCGCGAAATCCCAACAAAGCTCGCGCTTCGCCTTCGGACTTCCTTGACTCTGTCAGGTCCCGGAGGGTCAGCGCTCGATCAGGGGCATTCCGGTGCCCAGGCGCTGCTGCCAGCCATGGCGTACGAGTTCCGGGTCCTCGTGTTCCTCCACGGGAAAGCCGACGCAGAGATAGGCGACGAGGCTCCAGGTGCAGGGCACCTCCAGGATCTCGCAGACCGTGCCGGGCTCGAGGATGGAGACCCAGCCCACGCCGAGGCCATGGGCCCGGGCGGCGAGCCAGAAGGTCTGGACGGCGGTAACCACGGAGTAGCGCAGCATCTCCGGCATGGTCGCGCGCCCAAGGCCGTGCCCGGTGGCGGTGGCCTCGTCGCAGAACACCGCGAGATGGACCGGGGCCTCGCGCAGGCCGGCGAGCTTCAGGCGGACATAGGCCTCCCGCTGCTCGGCCGCGTAGGCCTCGGCGGCGGCGGCGTTGCAGCGCTCGAAGCTGGCGAGCACCCGGGCCCGGCGCGCCGGCTCCGCGACCCGCACGAAGCGCCAGGGCTGGCTGTTGCCGACGGACGGACTGAAGCAGGCGAGATCGAGGCAGCCGCGCAGCAGCGCCTCGTCCACCGGATCGGTCCGGAACCGGCGCACGTCGCGGCGCCAGGCGAACAGGGTCGCGAGCGTCTGGCGAAACTCGGCATCGAAGCTGACCACGACCCGTCCCCGGCGGTAAATTCACCCCTTCATAGACGGAGTTTCTCCGCGCGGCAGAGTTTTCGCACAAGTTCTGTCACGCAAGATCTGTCGGGCGAGACCTTCCACACGAGACCTGCCACACGAGACCTGCCACACGAGACCTGCCGCACGAAACCTGCCGGGATCCGACGCTCCGGCCGCCTCCTCGGCACCGGCGCCAGGGCGACGAAGCCGCCGCCGGCCGGCATCCGGCCCTCACGGCGTAGGCTCGTCCGGCCGCTCCCCCGGGCTCACCCACGAGCCCGAGAAGGTCAGGGTCGCGGTGTAGACCGCCGCGCTGTCCGTGTTGCGAACGACGACCTTGAAGGCCTGGGCATCGGCCCCGCGCCGGGGGATCGCGTCCCGCGCGATCTCCGGCAAGGCACGCATCGCTTCGCGGCGGACATGGTCGGCGTCGACGCAATCCTGGCCGATCGGATCCGGGACGAACGCGCGGCCGTCGTGAATGTCGAAATAATAGCGCGCCACTCGGGTGCCTCGCTGTCCTCGCCTCGGCTACTTTGTGGAGAAGTGCCTCGCAGGATCGCGGGTTCTGTCGGGTAGATCACCGAGGGACGGGCCCGCGCCGGCATCCGTTCCGCGGGCGCGGGCCAAAAAAAGGGCCGCGCTCCGAAGAGGCGGCCTGAAGTCCTTGGGTCTCGAAACCTCTGGAGTGCCAGTCCCGCCGAATCGGGCGCCGTCCGAAGAGCTGGGGAGCCGTGGAGATCGGACGCCGCGCCGGAACGGGATCGACGAAGTTTCGGCCACAGGTGTCACTCTCCATCAAGGCCGACGCTGGGCCTCATGGCGGCGAAATCGTGGTGATGTGTGTCCGTGCCGAGCGGGAGCAACCGCCCTTGCCGCGAGGAGAGCCCAGCACCATCATGAGGGATCAATCCGGGACAGGAGTGACGATGAGCGAGAGAACCGGTGCCGATTCGCGATCGCCCGAGGCCGCCGCCCGGGTCATCCCCTTCCCGACCGCGCCGGTGCAGCCCCAGATCGCCTTCGACCGCGCCGAACTGCGCGTTCTCTTCAACCTCTACGGACGGATGGTGTCGCAGGGCGAGTGGCGCGACTACGCCCTCGATTTCCGGCGCGACAAGGCGGTGTTCTCGATCTACCGGCGCAGCTCCGAGATGCCCCTCTACCGGGTCGAAAAGGACCCCAAGCTCGCCCGGCGCCAGGGCGCCTACGCTGTGGTGGCGGCCTCTGGCCTCGTGATGAAGCGCGGCACCGACCTCGCCCGCGTCCTGGCCGTCCTGGAGCCACCGCTGCGGGCGGTGTGATCGCGCCCGCATGGCGACCGGGCCCCGGCACTTAGCCCATGAAAAAGGCCCCGGCGGTGTCCCGCCGGGGCCTTTTCGTCACGCCTCCGAGAGACCGGGTTCGCTCAGCGACGGTCGCCGAGCAGCGAGAGCAGCATCTGGAACATGTTGATGAAGTCCAGGTACAGGGTCAGGGCACCGTTCACCGACAACTTGGCCGCACCCTCGGCATCGGCGCCGCTGTAGAGGAACATCTCCTTGAGCTTCTGCGTGTCGTAGGCGGTGAGGCCCGCGAAGATCAGCACGCCGATCACCGAGATCGCGAACTGAAGCGCCGAAGAGGCGAGGAAGATGTTCACCAGCGAGGCGATGATGAGGCCGATCAGGCCCATGATCAGGAACGAGCCCATGCCCGACAGGCTGCGCTTGGTGCTGTAGCCATAGAGGCTGAGACCGCCGAAGGTCGCCGCCGTGATGAAGAACACCCGCACCACGCTCGCGCCCGTGAAGACGAGCAGGAGCGAGGACATCGAGGCGCCCATCACCGCCGCGAAGGCGAAGAAGGTCAGGCGCGCCGAGGCCGCGGACATCCGTTCCATCCGCATCGAGAAGATGAAGATGAAGGCGAGCGGCGCCAGCATGACGACCCACTTCAGCGGGCTGGTGTAGAGCAGCTGGCCGAACGGCGTCAGGGCGACGCGGCCGGTCGCCGTCTGCGCGACGGCGGCCATGTTGAGGCCGAGCGCCACGAGACCGGAGATCCCGAGGCCGATGACCATGTTGTTGTAGACGCCGAGCATGAAGGTCCGCAGGCCCTGGTCGATCTCGACCTGGCTGCCGGCGTACCCGGTCGGCTGGGCGCCATACCGGAAGGGGCTGTTATCGAATGCCATGGGAGTTTCCCTTGGAAGCTCTCTCAGCGTGTGATTTCGGAATGAGGCTCACGCACAGGACCTCTTGGCGCCAAGCGACGCCTCAGGGCGAAATATGTTCGGTCACGCTGCCCCGCACAAGGGCCGGCCCAGGCTGAAACGCCGGAATCGCACCGGGCTATGCTGGTATTTTGTTCGGTTCGGCAGGGATTAAAAAGGGGCCTGACCATGCGAGCATTGCGCGGGCCCGGGATTAACCAAGGTGGATTTCCGGGTTCCGTTCTTGCACCGGACCGGACCGCGGCGGCGCGCCCGCGTGGTCGCGGCGCCATCCGCTCCGCGAGCCCCCGTCAGGCGACGGCCTTGTCGAGGCAGCATTTCTTGAACTTCTTGCCGCTGCCGCAGGGGCACGGGTCGTTGCGGCCGACGTGCTTCAGGGGATTGCGCACCGGCTGGCGGAAGCCCTCCGCCGTCCAGGCGAGGTCCGCCAGGGGGTCTTCGAGGGGGCCGAAGCGCAGGGGATCGAAGCGGCCGAGGTCGTCGCCCTCCGCCTCCGCCTCGCGCAGGGCCCTGGGGAACCAGGTCGGGTCGCTGTTCGACTCGGTGAGCCGCCCGTCCCGGCGGGCGGCGAGGACGCGTCCCCCCAGGTCGCGCAAGCCCAGGAGGGCGATCGCCTCCTCCCAGCCGGCCCAGGCGAGGTCGCCCTCGACGGCGGCCCGCTTGTCGTCGAAGCGAACCAGGAGGTCGTGGGTCTCCTGGGGCGGGATGCGGCCGGTCTGAGTCAGGTAGGCCAGGGCGGCGAAGGCCTCGTTCCGTACGGCGTCGTCGACGGTGCTGTCGACCAGCAGGGCGCCGAGGGGAGCCGCGTCCCCGTCGAAGACGCTGACGAGGATCCGGGTCAGGGTCGTCGTCACCGCATCGCCGAGGAGGATGTCGAGGGTCTCGCCGTCCAGGGCCAGCAGCCGGATCAGCGGCCGGTAGACCCGGCTGTCCCGGGCCGCGGCGAGGACGTGCAGGCCCCAGAACAGGAGGTCGGCCTCGGCCTCCTCCAGGTCCGGCTCCCGGGCGGCCCGATCGAGGACCGCGAGCACCGCGTCGGCGATGCGATCCGGCTCCGCCAGGGCCGCGCGCATCTCGGGCGCCGGGAGGTACTTAGCGGCCGAGAGGGCGGCGACGAGGTCCGCATCGAGCATGGGTGGTCTCTCCTGTCAGGAGCGAAGGGTCGCCCCGGTCTTGCGCGCGACCTCGGCGACGATCCGGGCGCTGACGGCCTCGATCTCCGCATCGGTGAGGGTTCGGTCCACCGGCTGAAGGCGGACCGCGATCGCCACCGACTTCGCGCCCTCCGGAATGCCGACGCCCTCGTAGAGGTCGAACACGTCGATGCCGGCGATGAGCTTGCGCTCGGCGGCCTGCGCGGCCTTGACCACGTCCCCGGCCGCCACGTCGCGGCCGACCACGAAGGCGAAGTCGCGGGAGATCGGCTGGAAGTCCGACAGGGCCAGCACCGGCTTGACCTTGGTGGGACGGTATTTCGGCAGGGGCACCGCGTCGAGGGTGATCTCGAAGGCGACGAGCTGGCCCTTGAGGTCGAGGGCCTTCATCACGCGGGGATGGACCTCGCCGAAGAACCCGACCGGGTTCTTGGGGCCGAACTGCAGGGTGCCGGAACGGCCGGGATGCAGCCAGTCCGGGCCGCCGGCCACGACCTGCAGGCCGCCGGTGGGAATGCCGAAGGCGGCGAGCAGGGCCAGGGCGTCGGCCTTGGCGTCGAAGGCATCGACGCCGTCGGTGCGTCCGTCCCAGTGCCGGCCCGCGCCCGCCTGGGTGGCGGTGCCGCGGCGGATGGCAGCGGCCCGGATGGTCTGCCCCTCCGGCTGATCGGTGGCGAAGCACTGGCCGACCTCGAACAGGGCGACGTCCGGGCTGCCGCGGTCGGCGTTGCGCTGGGCGGCGCGCAGCAGGCCGGGCACGAGGCTCGGGCGCATGTCGGAGAGATCGGCCGCGATCGGGTTGGCCAGGGCGAGGTCGGCGCCCCCGCCGCCGAACAGGACCGCGTCGTCGTGCGGAATGAACGACCAGGTCACGGCCTCGACGAGGCCGCGGCTGGCCAGCGCCCGCTTGGCGAGGCGCGTGCGCTTCTGCAACACGGTCAGCACCGGCTTGCCCACCGCCGCCTCGATGCGCGGCAGGGGCTTGGGCTCGATGCGGTCGAGGCCGGCGATGCGGATGATCTCCTCGACGAGATCGGCCTTGCCCTCGACGTCCGGCCGCCAGGAGGGGGTGAGCACCTTCACCCGGTCGCCCGAGCCGGCGACGTGGAAGCCGAGGGCCTCCAGCGTGACCTTCATCTCGGCTCGGGAGAGCTCGATCCCGGCGAGACGCCGGGTCTCGGTCCAGGGGAAGTCGATGACGCGCTCGGTCTGGGGCGGCTCGCCCATGATCACGGGCTGGCTCGGGCTGCCGCCGCAGATCTCCAGGACGAGGCGGGTGGCGAGGTCGAGGCCCGGCAGGGTGAAGGCCGGATCGACGCCGCGCTCGAAGCGGTAGCGGGCGTCGGTGATGATTCCGAGGCGGCGGCCGGACTGGGCGATGTTCACCGGGTCCCACAGGGCCGATTCGATGAGCACGTCGGTGGTCCCGTCGTCGCAGCCGGAGGCCTCGCCGCCGATGATGCCGCCGATGGACTCGACGCCCTTGTCGTCGGCGATGACGACGGTGTCGCCGGTCAGCGCGTAGGTCTTGCCGTCGAGGGCCTTCAGGGTCTCGCCGTCGCGGGCGCGGCGGACCACGAGGCCGCCCGCCACCTTTGCGGCGTCGAAGACGTGGAGGGGCCGGCCGCGGTCGAAGGTCAGGTAGTTGGTGATGTCCACGAGCGCGTTGATCGGGCGCAGGCCGAGCGCTCGCAGGCGCGCCTGCATCCAGTCCGGCGAGGGGCCGTTCTTGACGCCGCGCACGAGGCGCAGGGTGAAGTAGGGGCAGAGGCCCGCGTCGGGCGCCGCGAAATCGAGGGTGACGGGCACCGGGCAGGCGCCCTCCCCGCGCACCGGCGGCTGGGGCGGGCGCTTGAGATCGCCGAGGCCGGTCGCCGCGAGGTCGCGGGCGATGCCGTGGATGGCGGTGCAGTCGGGCCGGTTCGGGGTGAGGTTGATCTCCACCACCGGGTCGTCGAGCTTGGCGTAAAGGGCGTAGGGCTGGCCCGTGGGCGCATCCGCGGGCAGGTCGAGGATGCCGCTGGCCTCGTCGCCGAGGCCGAGCTCGGCGCCCGAGCACAGCATGCCGAGGCTCTCGACGCCCCGGATGGTGCCCACCGCCAGGGTCTTGTCGAGGCCGGGCACGTAGGTGCCCGGGGGGGCGAACACCGTCTTCATCCCGGCGCGGGCGTTGGGCGCGCCGCACACCACCTGCACGGGCTGTCCGGTGCCGGCGTCCACCGTGCAGACGCGCAGGCGGTCCGCGTTCGGGTGCGGCTCGGCGGTGAGCACGCGGGCGATCACGAAAGGCTTCAGGCTGGCGGCCTTGTCCTCGATGCCTTCGACCTCGAGCCCGATCCGCGTCAGGGTCTCGGCCACGGTGTCGAGGGACGCCTCGGTGTCGAGGTGATCCTTGAGCCAGGAGAGGGTGAGTTTCATCGCTTGAATCCCCTGGCGTCCGAGGCTCCCAGGTGGGCGGGATGCCGGCGCCGAACAGGAAAGAAAAGGTCTCGTCCGGCCGGGGCCGGCGCGCGAAAGCTGGGGATTAGCCCGTCAGCCCGGCCACCAGGCTCGGGATGTCGAGGGGCCGGAAGCCGTAATGGTCGAGCCAGCGCACGTCCGCCTCGAAGAAGGGGCGCAGGTCCGGCATCCCGTACTTCAGCATCGCGATCCGGTCGATGCCGACGCCGAAGGCGAAGCCCTGGACGCTGTCGGGATCGAGGCCGCAATTGCGCAGCACGTTGGGGTGGACCATGCCGCAGCCGAGGATCTCGAGCCAGTCCGTGCCCTCGCCGAAACGGATCTCGCCGCCCTTGCGCGAGCACTGGATGTCCACCTCCGCGGAGGGCTCGGTGAAGGGGAAGAACGACGGGCGGAAGCGCATCTTCACCGCCTCGACCTCGAAGAAGGTGCGGCAGAACTCCTCCAGCACCCATTTCAGGTTGGCGATGTTGGCCGCCTTATCGATCACCAGCCCCTCGACCTGATGGAACATCGGCGTGTGGGTCTGGTCGGAATCGTGCCGATAGGTCCGGCCCGGGCAGATCACCCGGATCGGCGGCTGCTGCGACCGCATGGTCCGGATCTGCACCGGCGAGGTGTGGGTGCGCAGGACCTTGCGCTGGCCGTTGCGGTCGGGGGCCAGGAAGAAGGTGTCGTGCATCTCTCGCGCCGGGTGGCCGGGCGGGAAGTTGAGGGCGGTGAAGTTGTAGTCGTCGGTCTCGATGTCGGGCCCTTCCGCCACCGAGAAGCCCATGTCGGCGAAGATCGCCGTGATCTCGTCCATGACCTGGCTGATCGGGTGGACGCGGCCGCGCACCTCCGGCGCCTCGCGCACCGGCAGGGTCACGTCGATGCGCTCGGCCGCGAGGCGGGCGGCGAGGGCCGCTTCCGCCAGGGCGTCCCGCCGGGCCGTGAGCGCGCCCTGCACCCGGTCGCGCAGGCCGTTGATGAGGGGGCCGCGCGCCTTGCGCTCGTCGGGGGTCATCGCCCCGAGGGTCTTCAGGAGTTCGGAGACCGACCCCTTCTTGCCGAGCGCCGCGACGCGCACGGCGTCGAGGGCGGCCTCGTCGGCGGCGTCCGCGACCTGACAGAGCAGGTCGCCTTCGAGGGTGTCGAGATCGGTCATCGGTTCCACTCACCGGCTGCGGCGCCGCCCCTCGCGGGACCGGGCGGGCTCGATCGGCATCGGGGCGAGGGTTTTCCCGGTCCCCGGCCGCAACGCAAGCGGCAGGGGGCCGAAAACCCCGGATCGTCGGGCACAAAGACGAAAGGCGCGGCTCCCCGGGGGCGCCGCGCCTTTCGTGAAGAAGAGCGCCCGGCTTGGGCGAGCCGGGCTCGCCTCAGGCGGCCTTAACTCAAGCGGCCTTGGCTGCCGGGAGGGCGGCCTTGGCCAGCTCGACCACGGCGGCGAAGGAGGCGGGCTCGTGGATGGCGAGCTCCGAGAGGGCCTTGCGGTCCACCTCGATGCCGGACTTCGACAGGCCGTTGATGAAGCGCGAATAGGTCAAGCCATGCTCACGGACCGCGGCGTTGAGGCGCTGGATCCAGAGGGCGCGGAACGTGCGCTTCTTGTTCTTCCGATCGCGG
Organism: Methylobacterium sp. Leaf89; assembly: GCF_001422215.1. NCBI lineage: Bacteria > Pseudomonadati > Pseudomonadota > Alphaproteobacteria > Hyphomicrobiales > Methylobacteriaceae > Methylobacterium > Methylobacterium sp. Leaf89. The sequence continues at coordinate 279,694 of NZ_LMML01000012.1, forward strand.
TAGGCATACTGCATGCCCTTCTCGACCGCCTGCTTGGCGATCCGGATCGTGTTCTTGCGGCGGCCGTAATAACCACGGGCGGCCTTGAGGACTTTCTTGTGCTTCGCGTGACTGGTCACGCCGCGCTTGACGCGGGCCATGGGAGTTCTCCTGGATTACGAAAAAAGCAGTGTCGGCGTCGTGAAGGCTTACCGGCTGTTGGGCAGGAAGTACTTCTTCACGTTGGCAGCATCGCCCTCGAACAGGGTGGTGGTGCCGCGCAGGTTGCGGATCTGCTTCGTCGTCCGCTTGATCATCCCGTGGCGCTTGCCGGCCTGGGCATACATGACCTTGCCGGTTCCGGTGATCTTGAAGCGCTTCTTCGCGCCCGACTTGGTTTTCAGCTTGGGCATTTGGCTCTCCTGAACGCGCAGCGGCTCCGATCCGGCTGGATCGAAGAAATGCGCTCGGTTGATGCTTCTGATGGAGCAGCACGAACCGCCACGGCAGCCCGATCGGCCGGGCGGTTCAACGCGAGCGGGCTATGACAGAAAAGCGACGCGGTTTCAATGCCGCCTCTCGGGGCTCCATCGCGCGACCGAGGCGGGACCGGAAATTCCCGGCCGAATGCGCTCGGGGATTGCTTGACAGCCCCGGGCGCTGAACCTACACCCCCGACACCGCCGGAAACGGGGCGGGACGTCAAGCGGGCGTAGCTCAGTCGGTTAGAGTGCCGGCCTGTCACGCCGGAGGTCGCGGGTTCGAGTCC
>NZ_LMML01000012.1:280490-280579 GCF_001422215.1 Methylobacterium sp. Leaf89
CGTCACTTCTTCCCCGAATATTGGATGCGGGCGTAGCTCAGTCGGTTAGAGTGCCGGCCTGTCACGCCGGAGGTCGCGGGTTCGAGTCC
>NZ_LMML01000012.1:280634-303894 GCF_001422215.1 Methylobacterium sp. Leaf89
TCGCGTTCCGCACGCACCATCTCGTCTTCTCCCCGCCGCGCCCTACCCTTCCCGAGGATTCTTCGGGGGGCGACGGATGTCGGGTGTCTTCTTCCTCTACTTCACCGTCTGCCTCGCCCGCGCGCCCGATACCTGCGAGTCGCGCAGGCTCGCCCTCGACGTGGAAGACGCCCCGGCCTGCCTACACGTGGCGCAGCCGCAGCTGGCGCAGTGGATCGGCAGCCATCCCGAATTCCGCATCACCGCCTGGCGCTGCGGCGCGCCGCCCCGCGATCGCGGCACGCGGATCTGACTTTGCCCCGTGACCAGGGAGACACAGGCGCCCCTCCGGCGCGCGAACCCGTGCGGACCGCCGCGTTTTCGCCGCATGGAATGCGGAGGCGAAGGGCCGACAGGCCCATTCCCGAGATCCGTCCGCACCGATGCGCTTTCCCCGTTTCGCCCCTCCGCGCCCGCCGCTCCGCCTCGGCGCGGGCGCCCTCGGCCTCGCCGTCCTGCTGGCGCTGGCCGGCTGCGGCACCCCCACCCTCCTGGCCCCCGACCAACCCACCAGCCTCGTCATCCTGGACGAGCAGGCGGCCGCCGCCGCGATCTCGCGCTACCGGGCGCAGCACGGCCTCGGCCCGGTGGTGATCGATTCGAGCCTGATCCGGGCCGCCTCGTACCAGGCGGCCTCCAACGCGAAGGCCGGCCGCCTCAGCCACGAGATCGGCGGCACCTTCGATTCCCGCATGGCCCAGGCCGGCTTCGGCCGGAGTTACGCCTCGGAGAACCTCAGCGCCGGCTCGGCCACCTTCGACGAGGTGCTGGCCCGCTGGAAGGCCTCGAGCGAGCACAACAAGAACATGCTGATCCCGCAACTCCGGCGCATCGGCATCGCCCGCGTCGACGCGCCGGGCACCCGTTACAAGCGCTACTGGGCCCTGGTGATGGCCGGCGGCTGAGACGTTGCGCACGGGCCTTCGCGGCCGGTGGCGCGGTGCCCCCTTCAGAGCGCCCCGGTCCGCGTCGCGGGTTCCGCCGCCTCGTGGAGCTGGGCGCGCGCCTCCGCGCCCTGGATCAGGCGCTCGCTGGTGAGCTTCAGGAAGGAGAAGCGAAATTCCGGGTTCTGGTCATAGAGCTGCTTGACCTCCGAATAGGAGATCCGCAGGGCCTGCCCCGCCTCGATGCAGACCAGCGAGGCGGTCCGGGTGTTGCTCGGCGAGAGCAATCCGAGCTCGCCGACGACCCCGCCGGCCCGCACCGCGATCCCGTATTCCGGAAGCGACCGCTCTCCACGTCGAACATTTCGCCCGCGTCATCGCCCTGGCGGAAGACGGTCCGCCCCGCCCGGATGCGGACCGCGCGGCCGAAGGGCCGGCGCCAGTCGAGGGAGAGGTCGCCCTCGGCCGCCGCCTCCCTCTGGGGCACGAGGCGCACCATCTGCCAGAGCCGACAGGCGTTGAAGAGGTCTGGATCGCCTCGGTGAGGACCACCGGTCAGCTCCCGATCAGCAGGCCCTAGGTGATGACGGCCACGCTGGGGACGAGGGCGATGATCCGCAGCGGGATCATGGTGGTCATCGCCGAGGCCGTGATGGTGAGAGCCGTGCCGGAATACCCGATGGCCTCGACCCCATCGATGCCGACCCCGGTCATCGCAGGGTTCCGGCCGATCGCGCCCTCTCAGCCCCGCCCATCGTCGGCATCCGCCTCGGCGAGACCATCCTGCAGGGAGCGAATGATGGTCCGCATCTCCGGCACCATGGCGATCGCTTTGGCGATGCGCTGCGCCTCCTCCCGGGTCATCGCGCCCGTGGCCGCATGGGCACCGGCCTCCTCCGAAAAGTAGGTCCAGGCCACGGCCAAGCCCTCTCCGTCCTCGACGCAGAAGCTTCCGTCCCGCTCGACCACGATCCAGGGCGGCGGGAATCCCCGGGCCGGCCTCGCGTGGATCTCGGCATCGTCCGCCACGGGACACCTCAGCGTTGGGGCAGGGTCGCGATCGCCGCGTTGCGACTGGTGGGCGGTGAGGGACTCGAACCCCCGACCCTCTCCGTGTAAAGGAGACGCTCTACCAACTGAGCTAACCGCCCGGAGCGCCGGCCTTCGTCGCGCGGCGCGACGGCTTCGTAGCGGACGCGCGGGCGGGCGCGCAACCCCCTCCCCCGGCGGGCCTTTGGGTCCGGGCATGAAAAAGGCCCCGGCATGCCTGCCGGGGCCTCGTTTCGGGTCAGAGTTGCATCGACCTCAGTGGGCGATGACCGTCGCGGAGTCGTCGTCGGCGATGACCGGGCGGACCTTCGGGGCCGGCTCTTCCCATTCGATCGCCTCGGGGACCCGGACCAGGGCGTGCTGGAGCACCTGGTCCATCCGCGAGACCGGGATGATCTCCATCCCGTTCTTCACGCTGTCGGGCACCTCGGCGATGTCCTTGGCGTTCTCCTCGGGGATGAGGACCGTCTTGATGCCGCCGCGGAGCGCCGCGAGCAGCTTCTCCTTCAGGCCGCCGATGGGGAGCACGCGGCCCCGCAGGGTGACCTCGCCCGTCATCGCCACGTCGCGGCGCACCGGGATGCCCGTCAGCGTCGAGATGATCGCGGTGGCCATGCCGATGCCGGCGGACGGACCGTCCTTCGGGGTCGCCCCCTCGGGAACGTGGACGTGGATGTCCCGACGGTCGAACAGCGGCGGCTCGATGCCGAAGTCGACGGCCCGCGAGCGGACGTAGCTCGCCGCGGCGGAGATCGACTCCTTCATCACGTCGCGCAGGTTGCCCGTCACCGTCATCTTGCCCTTGCCGGGCATCATGACGCCCTCGATCGTCAGCAATTCGCCGCCGACCTCGGTCCAGGCCAGACCCGTGACCACGCCGACCTGATCCTCCTCGTCGATTTCGCCGTAGCGGAACTTCGGCGGGCCGAGGAAGACCGGCAGGTTCTCCTCGGTGACGGCGACAGCCTTCACCTTGGTGATGAGGATCTCCTTCACCGCCTTACGGATCAGATTGGAGATCTCACGCTCCAGGTTGCGGACGCCCGCCTCCCGCGTATAGCGGCGGATGAGCATCAACAGGCCGGAATCGTCGACCTGCCACTCCTTGGCATCGAGACCGTGCTTCTTCACGGCGCCCGGGATCAGATGCTTGCGCGCGATCTCGAGCTTCTCTTCCTCGGTGTAGCCGGCGATGCGGATCACCTCCATGCGGTCCATCAGGGGCGCCGGGATGTTCAGCGTGTTGGCGGTGGTGACGAACATCACGTTCGAGAGGTCGTAATCCACCTCCAGATAGTGGTCGTTGAACGTGGCGTTCTGCTCCGGGTCGAGGACCTCCAGCAGGGCGGCCGACGGGTCGCCCCGGAAGTCCATGCCCATCTTGTCGATCTCGTCGAGCAGGATGAGCGGGTTGGAGGTCTTCGCCTTGCGCATCGACTGGACGATCTTGCCGGGCATCGACCCGATATAGGTCCGGCGGTGACCGCGGATCTCGGCCTCGTCGCGCACGCCGCCCAGCGACATGCGCACGAACTCACGGCCCGTCGCCTTGGCGATGGACTTACCCAGCGAGGTCTTGCCGACGCCGGGAGGACCGACGAGGCACAGGATCGGACCCGTGAGCTTGTTCGCCCGCTGCTGCACGGCGAGGTACTCGACGATCCGCTCCTTCACCTTGTCGAGGCCGAAATGGTCCTCGTCGAGCATGACCTGGGCGCCGAGGAGATCCTTCTTGATCTTCGAGCGCTTGCCCCACGGGATGCCGAGCATCCAGTCGAGGTAGTTGCGCACCACGGTCGCCTCGGCCGACATCGGCGACATCTGGCGCAGCTTCTTGAGCTCCGCCACCGCCTTGTCGCGGGCTTCCTTGGTGAACTTGGTCTTCTCGATCTTCTCCTCGAGCTCGGCCAGCTCGTCCTTACCGTCCTCGGAGTCGCCCAGCTCCTTCTGGATCGCCTTCATCTGCTCGTTCAGGTAGTACTCGCGCTGGGTCTTCTCCATCTGCCGCTTGACGCGGGTCCGGATGCGCTTCTCCACCTGGAGCACGGAGATCTCGCTCTCCATCAGCGACAGCACGCGCTCAAGGCGCTGCGCCACCGTGGGAATCTCCAGGATCGCCTGCTTGTCGGCGATCTTTACGGCGAGGTGCGAGCCCACGGTGTCGGCGAGCTTCGAAGGCTCGTCGATCTGGGTCACCGCGGAGACGACCTCGGGCGAGATCTTCTTGTTGAGCTTCACGTAGTTCTCGAACTCGGCGATGACCGAGCGCGCCAGGGCCTCCGCCTCGACGCTGTCGCCGAGCTCGTCGGTGAGGGTCTCGGCCTCGGCCTCGTAGTAGGTGTCGGACTTGGTGAAGCGGGCGATCTTGGCGCGGCCGGCGCCCTCGACCAGCACCTTCACCGTGCCGTCGGGCAGCTTCAGGAGCTGCAGCACGCTGGCGAGCGTGCCGATCTTGTAGATGGCGTCCGTCGAGGGATCGTCCTCGCTGGCGTTGATCTGCGTCGCCAGCAGGATGTGCCGGTCGGTGCGGACCGCCTCCTCGAGGGCGCGGATCGACTTCTCGCGTCCGACGAAGAGCGGCACGATGATGTGGGGGAACACGACGATGTCGCGCAAGGGGAGGACGGCATAGGAGCCCGTCGAGCCCGGAACGACCGGCTGGCGCGATTTCGATTGAGTCATATCGGACTTCCTCATGATGGACGCCGGGCAGTCACTCCTCCCAGGGAGCAAGCATCCTGCCAGGGGCCGACCGGGCCGCGAGGGGGTCGGAAGTGTCTTAAGGGACGGTCTTGGGAGACAGTCTGGAAAACGGTCTTGGAGGGTGCGGCTGGTGGCGGGACACCGCACCTCAGGGGGTGAGCGTACGGCCGTCGCGCTGAGGCTTCAGATGGAAATCGGGGCGGATGGTTTCAAGCATCCGCCCCGAGGCTCGACCCAGACCTGACGAGACCCGCGCGGGGCCTCAGGCGCTGACGCTGGCCGGGGCTTCCTTGTTGCGGTCGCCGTGGATGTAGAGCGGCCGAGCCTTGCCCTCGACCACCTCGGGGCCGATCACGACCTGCTCGACGGACTCGAGGCCCGGCAGGTCGTACATCGTCTCCAGGAGGATGGTCTCCAGGATGGAGCGCAGGCCGCGGGCGCCGGTCTTCCGCTCGATCGCCTTGCGGGCGACCATGGAGAGGGCCTCCTCCTGGAAGGTCAGGTCGACATTCTCCATCTCGAACAGGCGCTGGTACTGCTTGACCAGGGCGTTCTTCGGCTCCTGCAGGATGCGCTTCAAAGCGGTCTCGTCGAGGTCCTCCAGGGTCGCCAGCACGGGCAGGCGGCCGACGAACTCGGGGATGAGGCCGAACTTCAGCAGGTCCTCGGGCTCCACGTTGCGGAAGATCTCGCCGGTGCGGCGGTCGTCCGGGGCCTGCACGGTCGCGCCGAAGCCGATCGAGGTCCCCTTGCCGCGGGCCGAGATGATCCGCTCGAGGCCCGCGAAGGCGCCGCCGCAGATGAACAGGATGTTGGTGGTGTCGACCTGCAGGAATTCCTGCTGCGGGTGCTTGCGGCCGCCCTGCGGAGGCACGGAGGCGACGGTGCCTTCCATGATCTTCAGCAGCGCCTGCTGCACGCCCTCGCCCGAGACGTCGCGGGTGATCGACGGGTTGTCCGACTTGCGCGAGATCTTGTCGATCTCGTCGATGTAGACGATGCCGCGCTGCGCCCGCTCGACGTTGTAGTCGGAGGCCTGGAGCAGCTTCAGGATGATGTTCTCGACGTCCTCGCCGACGTAGCCGGCCTCCGTCAGGGTCGTGGCGTCCGCCATGGTGAACGGCACGTCGAGGATGCGGGCCAGGGTCTGGGCCAGCAGCGTCTTGCCCGAGCCGGTCGGCCCGATCAGCATGATGTTCGACTTCGCCAGCTCGACGTCGTTGTGCTTCGAGGCGTGGGCGAGGCGCTTGTAGTGGTTGTGGACCGCGACCGAGAGGACCTTCTTCGCGAAATCCTGACCGATGACGTAGTCATCGAGGACGCGGCGGATTTCCTTCGGGGTCGGCACCCCATCGCGCGACTTCACCAGGGAGGATTTCGACTCCTCACGGATGATGTCCATGCACAGTTCGACACACTCGTCGCAGATGAACACCGTCGGGCCCGCGATCAGCTTGCGGACCTCGTGCTGGCTCTTGCCGCAAAACGAGCAGTACAGCGTGCTCTTCGAGTCGTTGCCGCCAGTCTTGCTCATATCGGTCTCCGTTCGCGGGCATGGCGCCGGTCCGGGGCGCACACGCATCCTTCGAATTTAATGGCGTCCGCCTAAAGAAACAGTCACCTGCGCGCATCTGCCGACTTCGATCAGACTGGCGATGCAAGCACGCGACCGCGACGGGATCAAGGCAGGCGCCCAAAAAGCGCCCCGCCTCGAAACGACGCGCCGGGTCGGACGGCCCGGCGGTCCCGGTCGGGCTTACGCGGCGACGGGCTCCGGCCGCTTCTGGATCACCTCGTCGATGAGCCCGAACTCCTTGGCGGCGTCGGCCGTCATGAAGTTGTCGCGCTCCAGTGCCTGAACGATGGTGTCGTAGTCGCGGCCGGTGTGCTTCACGTAGATCTCGTTGAGGCGCTTCTTGAGGGCCTCGATCTCGCGGGCATGGATCAGGATGTCGGTGGCCTGGCCCTGGAAGCCGCCGGAGGGCTGGTGGACCATGATCCGGGCGTTCGGCAGGGCGAAGCGGTGGCCTGGCTCGCCGGCGGTGAGCAGCAGCGAGCCCATCGACGCGGCCTGGCCGACGCAGAGCGTGGTCACGGGGCAGCGGATGAACTGCATGGTGTCGTAGATCGACAGGCCGGAGGTCACGACGCCGCCCGGCGAGTTGATGTAGAAGGAGATTTCCTTCTTGGGGTTCTCGGCCTCGAGGAACAGCAGCTGCGCGACGATCAGCGATGCGCCGTAATCCTCGACCGGGCCGGTCAGGAAGATGATGCGCTCGCGAAGCAGGCGCGAGTAGATGTCGAAGGCACGCTCACCGCGGCTCGACTGCTCGACCACCATGGGCACGAGCGCGCTGTTATAATAGTCGACCGGATCTCTCATCATCACGTGCCCCAGCTACAAGGGGTCCGGCCGCGCCGCGAATCGGGCGCGCACCGGACGTTTCAGCGAACTACGGCGATGGTGAACATCGCCTTACTCTCGAGCCCGCCGCCCTCGTGGGAGCAGCCGGGCTCAATCGGCCTTGGCGACGGCGGGCAGGCCCTCGTCAGTTCCGGTCGAGGCGGACGCGTCGGTCGCGCTCTTCGTCTCGGACTGGCCCTCGGCACCCGCCTCGGCGTCGTCCTCGTCGGCGAACAGCGCCTCCTTCGAGACCGGCTCCTCGGTGAGCGTCACCTGCGCGAGCACGTGGTCGACGACCTTCTCCTCGAAGATCGGCGCACGGAGCTCGGCGAGCGCCTGGGCGTTCTTGCGGTAGAAGTCCCAGACCTGCTGCTCCTGTCCGGGATACTGCCGCACCCGGGCGATCAGCGCCTGGTTCACCTCGTCGTCCGAGACCTTGATATCGGCCGTCTCACCGACCTGTGCAAGCACCAAGCCGAGGCGGACGCGACGCTCGGCGATTTTGCGGTACTCGGCGGTCGCCTTCTCCTCGGTGGTGCCCTCGTCCTCGAAGGTCTTCTCGCGGGACTTCAGGTCCTGCTCGACCTGGGCCCAGACGGCGGCGAATTCCTGGTGGACGAGGCTCGGGGGCAGCTCGAAGGCGTACTTCGTGTCGAGGGCGTCGAGCAGGTCCTTCTTGAGCTTGCGGCGGGACTGCGCCTCGAAGTCGCTGCCGATGGCGGTGGAGACCGCCTCCTTGAGCTTCTCGAGGGACTCCATGCCGAAGGTCTTGGCGAGCTCGTCGTCGATCTTGGTCTCGCCCGGGGCCTGGATCGCCGTGACGGTCACGTCGAACTCGGCATCCTTGCCGGCGAGGTGGGCGGCGCCGTAGGCCTCCGGGAAGGTCGACTTCACGACGCGCTTGTCACCGACCTTGGCGCCGACGAGCTGCTCCTCGAAGCCGGGGATGAACGAGCCGGAGCCGAGCTCCAGGTCGATGCCCTCGCCCGTGCCGCCCTCAAACTCGGTGCCGTCGATGCGGCCGACGAAGTCGATGGTGACGCGGTCGCCGGTCTCGGCGGCGGCACCCTCCTCGCGGGGGGCGAAGGCGCGGTTGGAGGAGGCCATGCGGGTGATGGCCTCGTCGACCTCCGCGTCGGAGGGCTTGGCCACCTGCTTCGTCAGGCTGACGTCGGACAGGTCGACGAGCTCGAAGGTGGGCAGCACCTCGAGGGCGACGTTGAACGAGACGTCGTCCTTGGCGTCGAGGGCGCGCTCGACGATCGACTGCTCGCCGGGGAACTCGATCTTGGGCTCGAGGGCGAGCTTGAGGTTGTTCTCCGTGACGATCTTCTGGTTCGCCTCGTTGACGGCGTTCTGCAGCACGTCGGCCATGACCGAGCGGCCGTAGAGCTTGCGCAGATGCGCGACCGGCACCTTGCCGGGACGGAAGCCCTTGATCTGGGCCTTGTCCTTGAGGGTCGACAGCTCGCTGGTCAGGCGCTCCTCGAGCTCGTTCGCGGCGAGCAGGACCTGAAACTCGCGCTTCAGTCCCTGGGAGAGTGTCTCGGTCACCTGCATGGTCGTCTTTCCGCTGTCGTCCGTGTGATCGCGCAAATTCGGTTGGTCCCTCGCGGCCCGCTCCTGCGGGCCCCACGAGGTCGGCGCCGGAACGATGCGCCGCCGGGGGCCGGCTTCGTGCAGCGGGCCGGCCGGCCATCGCACTGAGCCAATCCGTTCCCGATGGCGATGGACTGGTGCGGGCGGAGGGGCTCGAACCCCCACGTCTTGCGACACTGGAACCTAAATCCAGCGCGTCTACCAGTTCCGCCACGCCCGCAAGCGCCAACGCCCGGCGCGCTTTCCGCCGCCAGAGCGGGGTCCTATAGCACGCGCGCCACGGGCCGCAGCAAAAAAATCGGGGCCTGCCGCCGATCGCTCCCGGCATCGGCGACCGCCGCCGGGGGGCGATTTGGCGTCCGCCGAATCCGCATTCTACAAGCGCTGCCCGGACCGCGATCACCGCCTGGACGCGCGCCGCGCCCTGCCCTCCCCCGATGCCGAGGTTTCATGCCGAACACCCGATCGCTCGTCCCGAACGATCCCGTCTCGGCCTCGCGCCGCGCCCTGCTGGGCGGCGTCGCGGCCCTGGCCCTGTTGCCCCGCGGCGCCCGTGCGCAGGGGACGAAGGCGCCGTCCGCCCCGGCCGCTTCAATGCCCGCCCCGGCCGCTGCGGGCCCCGCCCGCACCCTGACGGCGGCCCCCGGCACCCTGCGCCTGAAACCCGAGCCGGCCGCCGCGACGCCGGTCTGGTCGTTCGACGGCCAGGCCGCGCCGCCCGTGGTGCGGATCCGGCTCGGCGAGACGGCGCGGCTTAAGGTCGAGAACAGGACGGACAAGCCGCTCAGCCTGCACTGGCACGGGGTGCGCAACCAGAATCCCATGGACGGCGTCGGCGGCGTCACCCAGGCGCCGATCGCCCCGGGCGCCGACTTCACCTACGCGTTCGTGCCGCCGGATGCCGGCACCTTCCTGATTCGTCCGCTGGTGGTCGGCGGCTCGAGCGAGCCCTCGGGCCGGGGCCTCGCCGGCGCCCTGGTGGTCGAGGAGGCCACGCCCCCGGCCGTGGACCAGGACCTGACCCTGCTGATGCAGGACTGGCGGCTCGACGACGCGACGACCCTGCTGCCCTTCGGCCAGCCGCTCTTCGCGGCGAGCTCGGGGCGCCTCGGCAGCCTCGTCACCCTGAACGGCGTGCCGGTGCCGGCCCCGATCACGGCCCGTCCGGGCAGCCGCCTGCGCCTGCGCCTCGGCAACGTCTGCAACGCCCGCGGCACCCGCATCCGCTTCGACGGCGTGAAGGTCTACGTGCTGGCGGTCGACGGCCAGCCCACCGACACCTTCGAGCCCCTGCGCGCCACCCTGCCCTTCCCGCCCGGCACCCGCTACGACCTCATGCTCGACATGCCCACCGAGGCCGGCGCCAAGGGCGCGATCACGGCGCTGATCGGCAACGGCATCGCGCTCGCGACCCTCTCGACCACGGCGGAAGCCGCCGCACCGCCGCGACCGCCGATCGCCAAGATCGGCGACAATCCCCTGCTGCCGGCCGAGGTGAAGCTGCAGAACGCGGTCCGGCGGGACATCACCCTCACGGGGGGCGCCCGCCTCGACAAGGACAAGCCCGCCGCCGAGCCGGTCTATACCGGCGACCCGTCCCGGGTCTGGTCGGTGAACGGCGCCCCCGGCACGGCCGGGATGGCGCCGCTCTTCTCGGTCAAGCGCGGCCAGGTGGTGGTGCTGGCGATCCGGAACGAGACCGCCTTCCCGCAGTCGCTGCACCTGCACGGCCACGTCTTCCGGCTGCTCCACCCCCTCGACGACGGCTGGGAGCCCTACTGGCTCGACACCTTCCAGCTTCTCGAAGGCCGCACGGCGCGGATCGCCTTCAAGGCGGACAATCCGGGGCGCTGGCTCATCAGCGCCACGGTGCTGGAGCGGTTCGACACCGGGCTGTGGACCCTGTTCGAGGTCACCTAGGCCCCGAGCAGCGCGCGGAGAACCTCGGGCATCCTCTCCGGCAGGTCCTCGGCGATCAGGCCCGGCCCGTGGCGCAGACCCGCATCGCCGTGGAGCCAGACCGCCGCGGCCGCCGCCTCGAACGGGTCCATCCCCTGGGCCAGGAGCCCGGCGACGAGGCCGGCCAGGACGTCGCCGGCGCCGGCGGTGCCGAGATAGGGCGTGCCGTGATCGTTGATGGCGGCCCGGCCATCGGGGGCGGCGACGACCGTGTCGGCGCCCTTGAGGACCACGACGGCGCCGGCCAGGGCAGCGGCGCGGCGGGCGCGCGTCAGCTTGTCCGCCTCCGGATCGACCGCGTCCGTACCCTCGAACAAGCGGGCGAACTCGCCCTCGTGCGGCGTCAGCACCGCGGCGGACCCGCCATCGGAGAGGTGGGCCCCCAGGAGGGCGGCCTGCCCCGTGAAGCTCGTCAGGGCGTCGGCGTCGAGGACGAGGGTGCGCCCCGCCGCGGCCGCCACCGCCACGAGATCGCGGGTGGCCGCGCCGATTCCGAGGCCCGGGCCGGCCAGGACCACGTTGAGGCGCTCGTCCACGAGGAGGTCGTCGAGGTCGTCGGCGCTGTCGCAGGCGCGCAGCATGACGGCGGTGCAGTGGGCGGCGTTCTCCGCCAGGGCCGCGCTCGGCGAGACCAGGGTGACGAGGCCGGCGCCCACGCGCAGCGCGGCGCGGGCCGCCATCCGGGCCGCCCCCGTGCGATAGGCGGGGCCGGAGAGGACGAGGGCGTGCCCGCGCGTGTACTTGTGGCTCGCGGCGCTCAGCCGCGGGAAGGCCGCGTCCCAGAGGCCCGGGCCGTTGCGCCAGGACGGCGCGGCTCCGGCCAGGCCCGCCTCCAGCGCGTCCGCGCCGGTCCCGATCTCGGCCACCCGCAGGGTGCCGCAATGGCTCCGTCCGGGCTGGAGCAGGTGTCCGGGCTTCAGGGCCACGAAGGTGACGGTCTCGGTCGCCAGCACCGCGACGCCGCGCACGGCGCCGGTGTCGCCGTCGATCCCGCTGGGCACGTCGACGGCGAGGACGGGGCAAACGGCCTGCCCGAGCCGGTTCACCAGGGCGGCGACGTCCCCCTCGAGATCGCGTGCGAGACCTGCGCCGAACAGGGCGTCGACGACGAGGCCGTAGGCCGAGAGATCGCCGACCGCCGAAAGCGCGAGCACCGGTCCAATCCAGGCCTTCGCCGCCTCGGCCGCATCGCCGGACAACGCCGCGGGCGGCACCAGCCCGGCCAGGTCGACCGGATGGCCGGCCTCGACGAGGCGGCGGGCCGCCACGTAGCCGTCGCCGCCGTTGTTGCCGGGTCCGCACAGGACGAGGATGCGCGCACCCGCCCCGGCCAGCACGCGGGCCCGCTCCGCCACGGCGGCCCCGGCCCGCTCCATCAGGGCGAGGCCGGGGGTTCCGGCCGCGATCGCGGCCGCATCGACCCGGCGCATCGCCTCGACGTTGAGCAGATGCAGGGTGGTCATGGGGGATTCCTTCTGGAATGCGTGCCGGGATGTCTGCCGGTTGCTCGTCTGGGGCTCATGAAACGGCCTCAGGCCCGCCATCCGCTCAAACGATTTGCGGCACCTGCATGTTTGTTGTGCAGTTTTCCGCCCTCACCGAACAAATCGGCGTGGCGAAGGCGGGACGGCGATGATACCAACGATGGATCAAGAAGCATCGAGGTCAGGCCCGCCCGGCATGAAGAAGATCGAAGCGATCATCAAGCCTTTCAAACTGGACGAGGTGAAGGAAGCTCTGCAGGAGGTCGGCCTCCAGGGCATCACCGTGATCGAGGCGAAGGGTTTCGGACGCCAGAAGGGCCACACCGAACTCTATCGCGGGGCCGAGTACGTGGTCGACTTCCTTCCCAAGGTGAAGCTCGAGATCGTCCTGTCGGATGCCCTCGTGGAGGGCGCCGTCGAGGCGATCCGCAAGTCGGCCCAGACCGGGCGCATCGGCGACGGCAAGATCTTCGTTTCGACCATCGAGGAAGCCATCCGCATCCGCACCGGCGAGACCGGGACCGACGCGATCTGAGGCCTCGGGCCCCGACCCGGACGCCCGGCGAAAGACTCCGCCCCGTGGACGATCGACGGGAAGGCCTCGCGCGGACACCCCCTCGGCCTGGATCCGGCCTCGTTCCCGGAGAGGCGCCCCGGAGGTCCCGCCGCACCGCTCGGCGCGCTCCGATTCTCCCCCGCCATGCGGACAGACGCGCGCGGCGTCACGGACATCCGATCCCATCAGGGCTCTCCGACCTGCCAAGACGGCCGAAAGGCGGATCTAAGTTTCTGTTTTTGCGTCTGTTCTCGCGGCGGCCCGGTGCCGAGCGCCGAGAAATTGCGCTGGCCCGGACGCTCCACCTGCGCTAAACGCTCGACGCCCAAGACGCTCCACGCCCGCGACGCTCGACGGCTAAGACCCTTCCGCTCTGCGGCGCGCCGGCGCACGCTGCGGCAAAACCACGGCCGCAACGGGCCGAGACATGAAGGAGACCCCCAAGGATGGCCAAGACAGCAGCCGACGTCCTGAAGGAAATCAAGGACAACGACGTCAAGTACGTCGACCTTCGGTTCACCGATCCGCGCGGTAAGTGGCAGCACGTCACGTTCGACGTCTTGCTGATCGACGACGAGATGTTCTCCGAAGGCACGATGTTCGACGGCTCGTCGATCGCCGGCTGGAAGGCCATCAACGAATCCGACATGCTGCTGATGCCGGACCCGGCCACCGCCTGCATGGATCCGTTCTTCTCGGCCTCGACCATGTCGATCGTCTGCGACGTGCTCGAGCCCTCCACCGGCGCGCCCTACAGCCGCGACCCGCGCGGCACCGCCAAGCTGGCCGAGGCCTTCCTGAAGTCCACCGGCATCGGCGACACCATCTATGTCGGCCCCGAGGCCGAGTTCTTCGTGTTCGACGACGTGAAGTTCGGCTCCGACCCGTACCACACCGGCTTCCAGCTCGATTCGACCGAGCTGCCGACCAACGGCTTCACCGACTACGAGGGCGGCAACCTCGGCCACCGCGTCGCCACCAAGGGCGGCTACTTCCCGGTGCCGCCGCAGGATTCGGCGCAGGACATGCGCGGCGAGATGCTGGCCGCCATGCAGTCCATGGGCGTGAAGGTCGAGAAGCACCACCACGAGGTGGCGTCCGCCCAGCACGAACTGGGCATGAAGTTCGACACCCTGACGCTCCTCGCCGACCACATGCAGATCTACAAGTACTGCATCCATCAGGTCGCCCAGAGCTACGGCAAGACCGCGACGTTCATGCCGAAGCCCGTCTACGGCGACAACGGCTCGGGCATGCACGTGCACCAGTCGATCTGGAAGGACGGCAAGCCGCTCTTCGCCGGCGACAAGTACGCCGACCTCTCGCAGGAGTGCCTCTGGTACATCGGCGGCATCATCAAGCACGCCAAGGCGCTGAACGCCTTCACCAACCCGTCGACCAACTCCTACAAGCGCCTGGTACCCGGCTACGAAGCCCCCGTGCTGCTCGCCTACTCGGCGCGCAACCGCTCGGCCTCCTGCCGCATCCCGTGGACGACGAACCCGAAGGCCAAGCGCGTCGAGGTCCGCTTCCCCGACCCGATGGCGAACCCCTACCTCGCCTTCTCGGCCCTGCTGATGGCCGGCCTCGACGGCATCATCAACAAGATCGATCCGGGCGCGGCCATGGACAAGGATCTCTACGACCTGCCCCCGCGCGAGTTGAAGAAGATCCCCACCGTCTGCGGCTCGCTCCGTGAGGCCCTGCAGAACCTCGACCGCGACCGCGCCTTCCTCAAGGCCGGCAACGTCTTCACCGACGACCAGATCGACTCCTTCATCGAGCTGAAGATGACGGAGGTCATGCGCTACGAGATGACCCCGCACCCGGTCGAGTTCACGATGTACTACTCGCTCTGAGAGCGACCGAGCCGGGCCGCGCGCCCGGCTCACCGGATGACGGCGCAACGCCGGGGCTTCGCGCGGGGCTCCGGCGTTGCGCGTTTCCGACGACCTGCGGAATCCCGACTGTGGGTCGCGGCAGGCCCCGAAGGCGGAACCATGACCCTGCCAGCGGGCTTGCCGCCCCGACGTGAGGGCCGGGACCGGGATGCAGACGGACGACCAGATTCAGCGATCCCGGCGGAGCGACCGCCTGGAGCGTACCAACGCCCTGGTGCAGACCCTCGCGATCCTCGCGGCCGGCGCATGGGCGGTCTACACCTTCATCTACGAGGCCCGGATCAAGCCGGCCCTTGAGCCGCCCGCCGTCTCGGTGACCACGAGCCTCGTGCGGGCCGGCGAGCGCGACCGGCACGTCGCCATCCGCTCCACGGTGACGCGCAAGAACGTCGGCCAGACCGGCGTGCGCGTACTCGGCCTCGTCTACAACGTCACGGGGGTACGGGTTCGCTTCGATGCGTCCTCCAGCGGCAAGCCCGAGGACGGGCAGGCGTCGGCGGATCGCACACGGACGGCGCGCGCCTACGACTTCGCGGGTTCCGGCGAGGCGATCCTGCGCGAGGGCCGGCTGTTCGCCGGCGCCACCGCGGCGGGGGGCGAGCCCTCCGATCTGAATCCCGGCGAGTCGGTCTCGCGCGACCTCATCGTCTATGCCGACCGCGACCGCTTCGACTTCGTCCGCTTCGAGGTCAGCCTCGCCTACACCAAGGGCGACGAGCCCCCGGTGCTCCTGACCTTCGAGACCGCCCCGAACGGGACCCTTGCGTTGAAGCCCGACGCGGATTGCCGGGCGGACCCGCAGACCTGCGATCGGCTCAAGACCACGGATTTCGGCACGGAATTCTCGCTCTGGTAAGGGCAAGCGACACGGCGACATCGATTCAGCGACGAAGACGGATGCCTCGACGAATCGAACGCCCTGACGTGCCCGACGCCTCGTCACGCAATCTTGCGCACGATATTTCCGCGCACCACCACCCGAAATCGGACTTTCCCCGCGCCTTGGCGTAAGCAGGCTGCAAAGGCCTCCGCAATCGCGAGACGGCCTGCACGATCGTGCGAGGAGTGAAACGCCATGCGGATGTCCCACCGCGCCGCCGCCCTGAGCGCCGGCCTGTTCCTCGCGGCCCTGGCCGCGCCCGTGACCGCCTGGGCCGCCGCGGGCGACGATGCGGCCGAGCGCGACGCGCGCTGGAAAGACCTGCAGCAATCGATCTTCGGAAACCGCCCGTTGGAGACCGCCAAGCCGCTGGTGCGGATGGACCTGCCGGACCGAGCCAACGATGCCTCCCTGGTGCCCCTGACCCTGACGATCGCCGACAAGGACCGGATCAAGGGCCTCTACCTCGTCATCGACGACAATCCGGCGCCGCTGGCCGCGCACTTCACCTTCGGCCCCGCCGCCGATCCGGAGGAGCTGAAGCTGCGCGTCCGGGTCAACACCTACACCAACGTCCACGCGGTCGCGGAGACCAAGGACGGCGCGCTCGTGCAGACCACCCAGTTCGTGAAGGCCTCCGGCGGCTGCTCGGCGCCCATGGGGATGACCGACGAGGAGGCGATGAAGGGCATGGGCGACATGCGCCTGAAATTCGCCGATGCGGCCCCGGGCAAGCCCATCGCCGCGACCCTGATGATCCGCCATCCGAACTTCACCGGCCTGCAGATGAATCAGGTCAGCCGCGAGTACACGCCCGCGCGCTACATCAACCGGATCAGCGTCACTTACGGCGGCAAGAACGTCTTCGTCATGGAGGGCGACATCTCGATCTCGGCCAACCCGGTGATCAATTTCGCCATGCTGCCGGAGGGCAAGGGTCCGGTCACGGTGGTGACGCAGGACAACCAGGGCGGACGCTGGGAGCGCAGCTTCGATGCACCGGTCGCCAGCAACTGAGCGCCTCCGCGGGGCCGCGGCCGCCTTCCTGGTGGCTTGCCTGCCCGCCACGGTTCTGACCGCCGCGTCCCCGGCGGACTCGCCGGTCGACGTGCCCGAGCCCGCCGGCCTGTGGGAAGGCGCGCTCCAGGGCTACACCCCCAAGACCCTGGCGGGCGCCACGGTCTTGGACGGGCCTCAACTCGACGCCCTGATCGCGGGCGGGTCGGCCGTGCTGATCGACGTGTCCGAGGCCGGCCCAACGCCGCCGAACCAGCCGGCTGGACGCCTGTGGCGGCCGATCCACCGGGCCATCCCGGACAGTACCTGGCTGCCGGGGGCCGGGTCCGGGACCCTCACCCCTCCGGAACAGACCGCGCTGGCCGACCGGATCGCGGCCCTGACGCAGGGGGACCGCGGCCGGGCGATCGTCACCTACTGCCACCCGGATTGCTGGGGCAGCTGGAACCTCGGCAAGCGCCTGATCGGGCTCGGCTACCGGAACGTCCACTGGTATCCCGAGGGAATCGAGGGCTGGCAGGAGCGCCACGACACGGCGGCGATCCACCCCGACGAAACCTGGACGCGACGCGCCCAGGACGGCGCCGGGCCCTGAGGCCCGATTCACATCCAAGCCGAGGCAAGCCCTTCCATGCTTTACCGCCGCTCGCTCCTCGCCCTCCTCACGCTCGCGCCCCTCGCCCTGTCTGGGCCGGCCGCCGCCGAAACGGTGCCCTTTACGCCCGAGGCCTTCGCGGCCGCGCAGAAGGCGGGCAAGCCGATCCTCATCGAGGTCAGCGCGCCCTGGTGCCCGATCTGCAAGACCCAGAAGCCGATCCTGGCCAAGCTCGCCGAGCAGCCCCGGTTCAAGGACCTCGTCATCTTCGACGTCGACTTCGACACCCGCAAGGACGTGCTGCGACAGTTCAACGCCCGCATGCAGAGCACCCTGATCGCCTTCAAGGGCGAGACCGAGACCGGCCGCTCGGTGGGCGAGACTCAGCCCGAGTGGATCGAGGGCCTCGTCGAGAAGACGCTTTAGGACGCTCCGATGGGCGCGAGCCTGGGACTGGCCTTCCTCGCCGGCCTGCTGTCGGTGCTCTCACCCTGCGTGCTGCCGCTGCTGCCGCTGGTCCTCGGCGCCGCCGCCTCCGAGCACCGGTTCGGGCCCCTGGCACTCGCCGGGGGTCTTGCCCTCTCCTTCGTGGCGATCGGCCTGTTCGTGGCCACGATCGGCTTCGGCCTGGGGCTCGACACCGGGATCTTCCGGACGGGCGCCGCCATCCTGATGATCCTGCTCGGCCTCGTGCTGATGCTGCCGGCGGCGCAGACTCGCCTCGCCGTCGCCGCCGGTCCGCTGAGCAACTGGACCGAGGCACGCTTCGGCGGGCTCGCCACCGCCGGCCTCTCGGGGCAGTTCGGCGTCGGCCTCCTCCTTGGCGCGGTCTGGAGCCCCTGCGTCGGACCGACCCTCGGGGCTGCCTCGCTCCTGGCCTTCCAGGGGCGCGACCTCGGCGCCGTCGCCCTCACCATGGTTCTGTTCGGCCTTGGAGCCGCCCTGCCCCTCTGCATCCTCGGCACCCTGTCCCGCGCCACCCTGGTGGGCTGGCGCGAGCGGATGATGGGCCTCGGCAAGGGCCTCAAGATCGCCCTCGGCCTCATCCTCGTGGTGACGGGACTCGCGATCGTGCTCGGCGTCGACAAGGCGCTGGAAACGCGCCTCGTCGACGCCTCGCCCGACTGGCTCACGCGGCTGACGACGCGGTTCTGACGGCGGAGCCCGCCGGGCGGTGGGCTTGGAGCGCGCCGGCACCCCGGCGTATCCAGGAACGGCATCCCCGGAGGTCCTCCCATGTCCCTCGTCGTCCCCGTCATTCTCGGCTCCGTCCGCTCCGACCGGCAGGGCCTGCGCGCTGCCCGCTTCGCCATCGGTGAACTGGAGCGCCGCGGCATCGAGGCGCCCCTGGTGGACCCGGCCGAGCTGAAGCTCCCCCTCCTCGACCGGATGTACAAGGAATACCCGAAGGGGGAGGCCCCGGCCGTCCTCGAAGACCTGGCGACGCTCTACCGGCGCGCGGACGCCTTCCTGGTCGTCTCGGCCGAGTACAACCATGCGATCCCGCCCGCCCTCTCGAACACCCTCGACCACTTCCTGGAGGAGTATTCCTGGCGGCCCTCCGGCATCGTCTGCTATTCGGCCGGCCAGTACGGCGGCGTGCGCGCGGCGATGCAGCTCCGAGCGATGCTGGCCGAGCTCGGCGCCTCGAGCATCCCCTCGCTCCTACCGATTCCCCGCGTCGGCAAGGCCCTGGACGAGGCCGGGGCGGCCCAGGACGAGTGGCTGCCGAAGGCCGCCAAGCGCTTCCTCGACGAGTTGGTCTGGTACGCCGAGGCCCTGCGGGCGCAGCGGGCGAAGGGAACGCCCTACTGAGAGTCATCGTGATCCGGGCTGGCGCGAGGCTTGCCCTCGGGTTGGGACCGATCCCTCGCGCCGAGCGCCCTTCATGTCCGAGACCACCACGGAACTTCGCACGCTCCTCGCCAACCTCGTGCGGGCCGCCCTCATGTCGGACGACCGGGCCAGCGCCCTCTGGCGCGAGGCCGCTCGGCAGGGTCAGGCGAAGCTGGCCGCGGCCCCCGCCCGGACCGAGGGCCTGACCATCGAGGGCTTCTGGACCCAGGGCGTGCGCGAGGCCGAGGCCCCGGAATATCGCGAGGCCGAGGGACAGGTGGAATTCGGCTTCCCGGCCCTGTGCCCGTTCACCCTGGCCGAACTCGTTGCGCCCGGCTTCGACGTCGATGCGGCGGTCGAGCGCCTGCGCAAGTCGGCTGCCACCGGCTGAACCATGTTGAGGGCCGGGCCCGCGCCGTTGCCGGGGCGGGGTCCAGCGCCCATGTTACGGAGCAGACGTCGGGGTGCGCTCCCGCCCCCCGGCGAGACACGTCCTCTTCGCGTATGGCTTCGCGCCCACGCAGCGAGCCGGATCCCTTGGCAAAACGCATCCATCCCAATCCCGGCGCCGCCGGCCTTCCCTCCCGGGAGCAGATCCTCGCCTTCATCGCCGCCTCCACCGAGACGGTCGGCAAGCGCGAGATCGCGGCGGCCTTCAACATCAAGGGCGCCGACCGGATCGGCCTCAAACGCATCCTGAAGGAGATCGAGGAGGACGGCGCCATCGCCCGCGGGCGCGGCGGGCTCGCGCCCTCCGGCCGCCTGCCGCCGGTGGTGCTCGCCGACATCACCGCCCGGGACCGCGACGGCGAGTTCCTGGCGAGCCCCGCCGAGTGGGACGTCGGCAACGGCGCCACCCCGAAGATCACCGTCGCCACGCCCCGCGGCGGCAAGCGCCCGGGCCAGCCGGCGCCGGGCATCGGCGACCGGGTGCTGCTGCGCGTCGAGGCCAGCGCCGGCGAGCCAGGCCGTTACACCGGCCGCGTCATCAAGGTGCTGGGCAAGAGCAAGTCGGACATCATCGGCGTCTTCCGCGCCGGCCCCGAGGGCGGGCGGATCATCCCCGTCGAGAAGCGGGCACAGGGCCGGGAAGTCTCGATTCCCGCCGGCGAAGAGGGGGACGCCCGCGACGGCGACCTCGTCAGCGTCACCCTTCAGCGCGAGAGCCGCTTCGGCTTGGCCCAGGGCCGGGTGCGCGAGCGCCTCGGGTCGCTGGGCTCGGAGAAGGCCGTCAGCCTCATCGCGCTGCACCTTCACCACATCCCGCACGTCTTCGCCGCCGCCACCCTGGCGGAGGCCGACGCCGTGGTACCGGTGGGGCTCGCGGGCCGCGAGGATTGGCGCACCGAACCGCTGCTCACCATCGACCCGCCGGACGCCAAGGACCACGACGACGCCGTGATGGCGACGTCGGATCCCGACCCGGCCAACGCGGGCGGGTTCGTCGTCACCGTGGCGATCGCCGACGTCGCCGCCTACGTGCGTCCGGGCTCGGCCCTCGACCGCGAGGCTTTGGTGCGCGGCAACTCGGTCTATTTCCCGGACCGCGTCGTGCCGATGCTGCCCGAGCGCATCTCCAACGACCTCTGCTCCCTGCGGGAGGCCGAGGACCGGCCGGCGCTGGCCGTCCGCATGGTGATCGCCGCCGACGGCACGAAGCGCCGGCACAGTTTTCACCGGGTGATGATGCGCTCGCGGGCCAAGCTCAGCTACGCCCAGGCCCAGGCCGCCATCGACGGCTTCGCCGACGACGTCACCGCCCCCCTCCTCGAGCCCGTGCTGCGACCCCTCTGGGAGGCCTACGCCGCCCTGCGCGAGGCCCGCGACGCCCGCGGACCGCTGGCCCTCGACCTGCCCGAGCGCAAGGTGCTGCTTGACGCGGACGGGGCGGTCGACCGCGTGGTGGTCCCGGCCCGCCTCGATGCGCACCGCCTCATCGAGGAGTTCATGATCCAGGCCAACGTCGCGGCCGCCGAAACCCTCGAGCAGGCGCGCCAACCCCTGATCTACCGGGTGCACGACGAGCCGGCCCTCGAGAAAATGCGGGCCCTCGGCGAGGTCCTGGCCTCCATCGGCATCAAGCTGCCGAAGGAAGGCATCCTGCGCCCGGCCCTGTTCAACCGCATCCTCGCCACCGTGGCGGAGACCGAGCACGCCATCTTCATCAACGAGGTCGTCCTGCGTTCGCAGGCCCAGGCGGTCTACGCCGCGCAGAACCTCGGCCATTTCGGCCTCAACCTCCGGCGCTACGCCCACTTTACCTCGCCGATCCGGCGCTACGCCGACCTGATCGTCCACCGGGCCCTGATCTCCGCCTGCCGCCTCGGCTCGGACGGCCTGTCCTCCGAGATGTCCGTGGCGGCCCTCGACCAGATCGGCGAGCAGATCTCGGCCGCCGAGCGGCGGGCCATGGCGGCCGAGCGGGAAACCATCGACCGTCTCATCGCCCATCACCTCGCCGACCGGGTCGGCGCGACCTTCACCGGGCAGATCTCCGGCGTCACACGGTCCGGCCTCTTCATCAAGCTCGACGAGACCGGGGCCGACGGCTTCGTGCCGATCTCCACCATCGGGGCCGACTATTACCGGCACGACGAGGCCAAGCACGCCCTGGTCGGCGAACGCTCGGGCGAGACCCATCGCCTGGGCGACCGGGTCGAGGTCCGCCTGGTGGAGGCGGCCGCGGTGGCGGGGGCCCTGCGCTTCGAACTGCTCTCGGAGGGACGGGCTCGGCCGGAACGCAATGCGCGCCCCGGGCCGAACCGCTCGGTCCGCAAGCCCGGCGCGTCCGGCCGGCCGCCCGGCATCCGCAACACCGGGTCGCGCCATCGCGGCTCGCGCCGTTGAGGGGAAGGGTCTAGGCTGGGCGCAACGCGAGGAGCCGAGATGACGGACACGATCGAACCGGTCCATGGCGAACGCACCCCGCTGGTGCGATCGCTGGCGCGTGGCTTCATCGGCCGCTGCCCACATTGCGGCGAAGGCCGGATCTTCGGCCGCTTCCTCAAGGTCCGGCCGCATTGCGATGTCTGCGACCTCGAACTGGCGCATCACCGGGCCGACGACCTGCCGCCCTACATCGTCATCTTCATCGTCGGCCACATCGTCGGGTACTTCCTCCTCGAGACCGAGACGAACTACGACGTGCCCCTCTGGTTTCAGCTGACATTCTGGCCCCTCGTGACCCTGCTCGCGTCGCTGGCGCTGCTGCAGCCGGTGAAGGGCGCGGTGGTCGGGCTTCAATATGCGCTTGGCATGCACGGCTTCGCCACGCTACCGGTGCCGGGGACGGTGACGGGGCCGCAGGGCGAGGAGAGGCCGCATGGACCAGGCGACGGGCGTGCGGTCGACCGAGCCGCCGGATTCGGGCCCGCCTGAGGCGCAGGCCCGCAAGGCGGGCCTGCGACCGCGCAACGCCGCGACCCTGATCCTCCTCGACCGGAGCAAGCGCGCGCCGCGGATCCTGATGGGGCGCCGCCATGCCGGCCTCGCCTTCATGCCCGGTAAGTTCGTGTTTCCCGGTGGCCGGATCGAACCGGGCGACCGGCATATGCCGGTGGCCGGCGCTTTGCCGGCGCGCAGCCACGACGCCCTCGCGGTGAAGGTCGCGCGCGGCGGAGAGGGGCTCGGCCGCGGGCTCGCCCTCGCGGCGATCCGCGAGACCTACGAGGAGACCGGTCTCCTGCTCGGAACGCGCGACTACGGCCCCCCCGACACCGCCCCCGCCGGAACCTGGACCGCCTTCCGCGAGGCCGCCGTGCTACCGGATCTCGAGGCCCTGCACTTCGTCGCCCGGGCGATCACCCCTCCGGGCCGGCCGCGCCGGTTCGACACGCGCTTCTTCGCGGCGGACCGGAGCGCCATCGCGCAAGAGATCCCCGGCGTCGTCTCGCCCGACTCGGAGCTTGTGGAACTCGCCTGGGTGAGCTTCGCGGAGGCGCGCGCCCTCGATCTGCCCCGCATCACTCGGGTCGTCATCGACGACCTCGAAGCGCAGGCCAAGGGCGGCTTCGCGCCCTACCGGACGATCCCGTATTACTACGAGCGGAACGGCAAGCGTCAGCGTGAAACCCTATAGACGGAACCGCTTTCCTCTCGACGCCGTTGATGAACAACAGATCGTGAGGAAGGGAACCGGACAATGTTGAAGGGCGGATTGCTTTGGCTGATCGGTATCCCGATCCCCATCATCCTGCTGATCTACTTTTTCACGTCTTGGTTGCGCTAGCAACACGAAGCCGATGAACGTCGAAAGCCCGCCCTGGATTTCACCGGGGCGGGCTTTTTGTAGAGTTTGGTTGCGGGGACAGGATTTGAACCTGTGACCTTCAGGTTATGAGCCTGACGAGCTAC
>NZ_LMML01000013.1:0-80603 GCF_001422215.1 Methylobacterium sp. Leaf89
CCCTGACCGCCACGGCGACGGATGCGGCCGGCAATTCCGCCGATCCGGTCGGCTTCAGCTTCATGGTGGCTGGCACCCCGATCGCGGCGGCGGATACGGCCGCCCTCGACGCCCACACCTTCGCGACGGGGAACGTGCTCGCGAACGACGTCGATCTCGGCGGTGCGGCCCTGCACGTCACGACCATGCGCACGGAGGACGGCGCGACCACCGCCGTGCCGGCCGGCGGCACCGTCACCCTCGCGAGCCCCCACGGGGCCCTGACGATCGGCGCCGACGGGCGCTACGCGTATCTCGGGCGGAGCCCAGGGGCCGATTCCTTCGCCTACACCATCGCCGACAGCGACGGCGCCACCGCCTCGGCCACCCTCACCACCGCCGTCGCGGCGCACGGCCCCGCTGCGGAGGCGACCTTCGCCTTCGCCTTCACGCAGGCGACCCTGACCTATCAGAACGGGGCGGCGGTGCTGACGGGGCCGGATGGCACGGTCCAGGACGTGACCGGCATCGGCCGCCTTCACTTCACCGACGGCACGATCGACGAGGCCGACGGATCCCCCCTCGTGGACGATCTGTTCTACCTCGCCCAGAACCGCGATGTCTGGCAGGCGCGCGTCGATCCCGATCGGCACTATGCCGAATGGGGCTGGCGCGAAGGACGCGATCCCAACCCTCAGTTCTCGACATCGGGCTACCTGGCGGCCAATCCGGACGTGGCCGCGGCCGGTGTCGATCCGCTCACCCATTACGATCGGTTCGGCTGGCAGGAGGGACGCAATCCCTCGGCGGCGTTCGATACGGAGGCGTACCTGGCCGCCAACCCGGATGTCGCGGCGGCGGGGATCGACCCCCTCGCGCACTACCTGGAATACGGGCAAGTCGAGGGCCGCACGGCCCTGCCCGTCCCGCCCGCGGGGCCCGCCGCCCACCACCTCGATGGCGCGTTCGATGCCACCTACTATCTCGCGCAGTACCCGGACGTGGCCCGCGCGGCGGCGGCCGCCGGCGGTGATCCGGACAGCTTCGCCTTCGCGCATTACCTGCGGTACGGGGCCGTCGAAGGGCGCGACCCGGACGCCTACTTCTCGACGACGGGCTATCTGGTGGCCAATCCCGACGTGGCCGAGGCCGGGCTGAATCCGCTCCTCCATTACGAGGCCTACGGCTGGCGGGAGGGCCGCAACC
This sequence comes from Methylobacterium sp. Leaf89, assembly GCF_001422215.1. Lineage (NCBI taxonomy): Bacteria > Pseudomonadati > Pseudomonadota > Alphaproteobacteria > Hyphomicrobiales > Methylobacteriaceae > Methylobacterium > Methylobacterium sp. Leaf89. Next base: position 1,186 of record NZ_LMML01000013.1, read on the forward strand.
CCTCCGCCCTGTTCGACACGAAGGCGTACCTCGCCGCCAACCCGGACGTGGCCGCCGCGGGGATCGACCCGCTCGCCCATTATCTCCAGTACGGCCTCGCCGAGCATCGGGACCTCGCCTGACGGGGCACACGGCGCCCGGGCACCCGACGCCCGGGGAACACGGCCTCGTCGAGCCGGATCAACCCGGTGCGCGCCCCCGCGTGTCGCGGCAGAGGGCAGCCGCCTCGGCCATGGCCTCGCGACCCTGGCGCAGGGCGGCCTCCGCGTCGGGCAGGGAATAAAGGGCGCTCCGCACCACCTGGTCCGCCTCCCGCACGGTCCAGCGGTACCGGGTGGCGTCCTCGGGGCAGCTCTCAACCTCCAGGGTGAGGGGACCCATCGCTTCGCGCGCCATCGTGACCTCCTGCGGTGCCGGGTTCGACGCCCGCGGCGGCGGGCGGACACTCGGGGAAGTCCATCCAGTCCGTGAAGGCCTCCGCCGGGTAGCTGTGCTGGCAGGAGGCGACGTGCCACGGCCGGGGATCGCCCAGGCCCGCCGGGTCCCAGCGGATCACCGCGCGCCGGTCCGGGTCGGACCGGTGGATCGCGATGATCCAGCGACCGTCATGCGGGGCCCGGTCCATCGCCCTCCAGGTGCGCATCCTGCTTCTCCCCCTCCGAGGCCACAGGAACGCGCGAACCGGCCGAACCGTTCGGCGAACCGTTGGGCGAACCCTTCGGCGAACACTTCGGAACGACCCCGGCGCCGAGGCCGGGGTCGGCAGGGTCCCTCAGAGGACCGGCATCGCCCCGGCGACAGTGACGAGGGCGCCGGAGGTGTAGCTGCTCTCGGCCGAGGCCAGCATCACGTAGGCGGAGGCGAGCTCCGCCGGCTGGCCCGGGCGCCCGAACGGGACCTGGCTGCCGAAGGACTTGACCGCGTCCTCGCTCATCCCCGCGGGGATGAACGGCGTCCAGATCGGCCCCGGCAGCACGCCGTTCACCCGGATGCCCTTCTCGGCCAGCAGCTGCGCCAGGCTCAGGACCATGTTGCTGAGCGCCCCCTTGGTGGCGCTGTAGGCCATCAGCGAGGGCATCGGGTGCTTCGAATTCACCGAGGAGGTGAAGATCACCGAGGCCCCGGGCTTGAGGTGGGGCAGGGCGGCCTTGGTCACGTAGAACGGCCCGAACACGTTGGTGCGGAAATGGTCCTCGAAGACCGCGTCCTCGATGGCGTCGAGCCCCTGGTTCGGCTGCTGGAAGGCGCCGTTGTTCACCAGCACGTCGAGGCGGCCGAAGGCGGCGACCGTGCGCGCCACGAGGTCGCGGCCATGGGCCGGGTCCTTGAGGTCGCCCGGCAGCAGCAGGGCGCGCCGGCCCGCCTTCTCGATCCAGCCGGCCACCGCCTCGGCATCCGCCTGCTCCTCCGGCAGGTAGGCGATCGCCACGTCGGCGCCCTCGCGGGCGAAGGCGATGGCCACCGCCCGGCCGATGCCGGAATCGCCGCCGGTGATCAGCGCCGCCTGGCCCGTCAGCTTGCCCGAGCCCCGGTAGCTCGCCTCGCCGTGATCCGGCTCGGGCACCATCCGGTCGGTCTTGCCGGGAAAGCTCTGCGGCTGGCCCGCGAAGGGCGGGCCGGGATAGGTCGTCAGGGGATTGTCGGTCACGCGGCATCTCCGATGGAATGCCGCGTCAACCGGAGGTCGCGTCGCGGCGTTCCCGGCACGCGATGCCGCGCGACCTCGCCGCGATCATCCGGGTATACCGCGCGCCGCCAGACCGGCGACGCCATCCCGCCCGAGGGCGATCCGGTGGTCCACCGCCTCGGCCGAAAGCCCGATCAGCGCCCCGGCGGCGACGTCCACCGGAAAGTGCGCGCCACGCAGGACCTGGACGACCACGACCCCGAGGGCCGCCGCCGTCGCGACGCCGCGGATCTCGGGATAGGCCCGGCCGGCCGCCGTCGCCACCGCGACGCTCAGGGCCGAGTGTCCCGACGGAAACGACTGCCACGGCCCGACATTCGGCCCGAACCAGCCCTTCTCGTAGAGGCCCTCATCCATCAGCACGTTGGGCCGGGTCCGGTGCACGACCCGCTTCACGGTGGTCTTGGTGGCCGCCGCCAGGATCCCGGCGAGGAGCATGTGCCGGCCGGCCTCGGCCAGACGCGGGTCCCGCCGCAGCACGCCGAGGGCGAGGGTTCCGCTGGAGAGCGCCAGCAGCCACTTCCAGCCGCCCGCCTCGCTGGCCGCCGCCAGGGCCCGCACCCGGCGGGTGTCCTTGGCACGCGCCAGAGAGACGCCGAGACGGATGTCCGCCGCTTCGAGGCGCCGACCCATCCCGACCGATCCATCCGCCATCACGTCGTCCGCCATCCCCGAGAAGCACGGCCGTAAACGCGGTCCCCGGCGGATCGTTCGCGGCACGGCCGGCGATCGCGGGCGCCGGCAGTCCGTCTCCGCGCCGGAGGCCGAAGGGCCGGTTCGCCGTGGCACCCCGGCACGATCCAGCGAACATCAAGACTTCGCCCTCGGCCGGGCTCGGCCACGAAGATAAGGCCACGTCGTCACGACGAATCTGCAGGATTCGGTGCATGCCGGCCATGATCCCGTCACCTTCACGTCGGATGGCGAGGCATCACGTGACAAGCGCTTGCCGTCCTGCGGACGAGGGCGGATCGCCACGGGGCGAGCGCATGAGGGTTGTTGGAAGCATGACGAATCGATCCACCATGGCGGGCGCCGCGCGCCGGCTGGCGCCCCTGGCCGGGCTCGTTGCCGCCGTTCTGCCGGGCCTCGCACTGGCTGCCGCCCCCAACGATGCCAGCGGCACCTGGCTCACCGAGGATGGGCGCGCCCGCATCCGCACCGAGAGGTGCGGCCCGCAGAACACCAACCTGTGCGGCTACGTCGTCTGGCTGAAGGTGCCCCTGAACGACCAGGGTCAGCCCCGCATCGACTTCAAGAATCCCGATCCGAAGAAGCAATCCCGTCCCTCCCTGGGCCTTCAGCTGATCATGGGCCTGAAGCCGCAGCCGGACGGCCATTACGGCGGCAAGATCTACAACGCCGACGAGGGCAAGTTCTACGACGTGACGATGTGGTCGGACCAGCCGACGGAGCTGTCGGTGCGCGGCTGCCTCCTCGGCTTCCTCTGCGGCTCGCAGACCTGGAACCGGGTCAACGACGTGGTGCCGGGCCAGCTCACCGGCCCGACCAACGGCCCGGGCGGCCCGCGCGCCGATGCGGAATGGGCCCCCAAGGCGGCGCCGAGCGCCGGAGCGGGTGCGCCCGCCGCGACCGGCACGGCCAAGGCGCCTGCGCCCAAGCCGGCGGCCAAGCCGAGTGCCGCTCCGGCGGCGGCACCGACCGAGTAGTCCCGCGCCGCACGCGCGAGGGGTCGTGAAACGCCGCCGTCCCGCCAAGGGCCGGCGGCGTTTCGCGTTTCCGGGGCCTTCAATCCACCAGGGCCGCGTAGGTCAGCACGCGCAGCTCGCGTCGCAGCGGCAAGGCCGAGGAGGGGATGAGCTGCGTGAGCAGCACCACGGCGAGATCCTCGGCCGGGTCGACCCAGAAAGCGGTGCTGGCAAGTCCGCCCCAGGCCACCTCGCCCGGCGTGCCGACGATCTGGGCGCGGGCCGGATCGAGCATCACCGAGAAGCCGAGGCCGAAGCCGATCCCCGTATAGGCGGTCTCGGAGAAGCGCGGCTGGCCCATCGCCGCCAAGTCCCCGTCGAGGTGATTCATCAGCATGAGGTCGACGGTCTTGCGCCCGAGGAGCCGGGTGCCCTCGAGTTCGCCGCGCCCGAGGAGGAAGCGGCAGAAGCGCATGTAGTCGGACGCGGTCGAGACGAGGCCGCCGCCGCCCGAGGCCACCGCCGGCGGGCGGGCGAAGCGACTGCCGACCGCATCGTCGTAGAGCTTCAGCGTCCGGTCCCGGAACAGGCTGTAATTGGCGGCCAGACGCGGCAGCTTCTCGGCGGGCACGAAGAAGTCCGTATCGACCATGCCGAGGGGACCGATCACGCGTCGGCGCAGGACGTCGGCGAAATCCTCGCCGGAGACGACGGCCACGAGGTGTCCGAGGACGTCGGTGGCCACCGAATAGTTCCACTCGGCGCCGGGCTGGGCGAGGAGGGGCTGCCGGGCGAGCCGGGCCACCACCTCGGCGAGGCTCGCCTCCTGGGCCTCGCCGAAATCGACGCCGTTCTGGCGATAGAGCGCATCGACGAGGGTCGCCTCCATGAAACCGTAGGTCAGGCCGGAGGTATGGGTGAGAAGGTCGCGGATCGTGATCGGGCGCCGGGCCGGCTCACTGTCGAACTTTGCCCGGTTGCCGCCGGTGAGAACTCGCAGATCCGAAAATTCCGGCAGGAAGCGGGTGATCGGGTCGTCGAGTTGGAAGCGGCCCTCCTCATAAAGCATCATCACCGCCACCGAGGTCAGCGGTTTCGTCATCGAGTAGATGCGCGCGATGGTGTCGGGGGCGAAGGGCGCGTCGCGCGCGATGTCGGCCCGGCCATGGGCGCGGAAGAAGGCCGTCCGGTCACCGCGGGCCAGCATCACCGACAGGCCCGCGACCTTGCCGTCGTCGACGAGGCGCCGCATCCAGCCGTCGATCCGCTCCAGGCGGTCCGGGCAGAGCCCGAGGGCCCGCGGCTCGCTTGCGATCTCACCGTGCATCACACCTGCTCCGTCCCTGGCCACCAGCCCTGCCGACCGGCCCTGGCATAGCGGCGCGGCCGGACGGCGCAAACCCTGGCCTGCGCCGGAACGCCGACGCGATCACCCGACGCTCAGTCCCGCCTCGAAGGCCGCCCGGCGCTCCCCTCCCAACGCTTCCCTCCCAACGCTTCCCTTGCGGGTCGGTGGCGACCCCGAAGCGTCCCTCGGGCTCCGCAACGCCGAGCAGAAAACTTTGCGCTGGGCCCCTGCCGCGGTCCATGGAGCAGCCATGATCCACCTGATCTTCAGCCTGCCCTGCCTGTACGTCGTCACCCGGGGCGTCTGGCCGCTGCCCTGGCCGCTTCCGCTCAAGCTCGGTCTCGCCGCCCTCCTGCTGGTCGCCTCGCAGTACCACCTGTGGAGCCGCCTCTCCTCCGGGTCCGTCTTCTCGCCCGAGTTTCCGCGGCCCATCGTTATGCTGTTCAGCGGGGCGTTCGGTGCGATCATCCTGCTGGCGGTGCTGCTCTTCGCGCTCGACGCCGTCGCCCTGGCATCCCTGGCCCTGCCCGGCGGCGGTTGGGCGGTTTCCAGCGCCTGGCGCATCGGGGCGGCCCTGGCGGTCGCGGTCCTGGCGGCGGTCGCGGTGCAGCAGGCCGTGCGCGTGCCGCCCCTGAAGGATGTCACGGTCGCGGTCAGGGACCTGCCGCCGGGCTTCGAGGGATACACCATCCTCCATCTCACCGACCTGCACATCAGCCGCCTGTTCCCCGCGACCTGGGCACAGGCGGTCGTCTCGCGCGCCAACGGGCTCGGCACGGACGTGATCCTCGTCACGGGGGATTTCATCGACGGTTCGTTCGCGGCCCGGCAGGCCGACGTGGAGCCGCTGCGCGACCTGACGGCGCGGGACGGCGTCTGGGCCATCCCCGGCAACCACGAATACTTTTTCGACGTCGAGACCTGGATGCGCCACTTCGCCGGCATGGGGATGCACATCCTCGCCAACGCCCATGCGGTCGTGACCCGCGGCGGCGACGCGCTGGTGCTGGCGGGAGTCACCGATCGCTCGGCGCCCGCCATCGGCCATCCGGGGCCCGACCTCGACGGTGCCCTGGCGGGTGCGCCCACGGATGCGCCGATCGTGCTCCTCGATCACCAGCCGGCAAATGCCCCTCGGGCAGCCGCGCGCGGGGTGGCGCTGCAACTGTCCGGCCATACACACGGCGGCATGATCATCGGACTGGACCGGCTCGTGGCGCGCGGCAACAACGGGTTCGTCTCCGGCGCCTACCAGGTCGGCGGCATGACCCTCTACGTCAGCAACGGGACGGGCCTGTGGGCCGGCTTCGCACTGCGCCTCGGCCGCCCGTCCGAGCTGACCCGCATCACCCTGCGCCGCACGTCTTGAGGGGGCACGGATACCGGGCGTCGCGCAGGCAGTCCGACGGGGCCTGGATCGGCGGCGATGCCTTTCGGCCCAGCCCGCGCTTCACCACCCCATGGTGCCGGGGCCGCCCTTGAACGGGCCGACGATGGCGGGCGTGATCCAGCCGCCGTAGAAGCCGCCGGGCTGCGGCGTCACACGCGCGTCGCCGACGAAGCAGGCCTCCATCGGACCGGCATAGAAGGCGATGTAGCCCGCGATCGCGGTGAAGTCCGGCGTGGGGGCGGGGTAGGCCCAGGCCGCGCCCTCGACGCGAAAGCCGCCCGCCGCGACGTCGTACAGGACGGCGCGCCCCTTCCACTCGCAGATGCCGGCCCGGCGAGCGGGCCCGAGCACGCCGGCCACCACATCGCAGGGCGGAAAGTAGTAGGTCGGCGGATGGCTGGTCTCCAGCACCCGGTATCCGGCACCGGTCTCGGCGATGGTCCGGCCGTCGAGCACGACCCGCAGCCGCTCCGGAACCCTCTCGAGGCGGGGCGGGCGCGGGTAGTCCCAGACGCTCTCCTCGTTCGGGCCGGGCGGGATCGGGGTGGGCCACATGCGATCGGGACCTTGCCTCACAGGGATCGGAAGGTCGGACAGATAGGGCAGGGTGTTGCGCCCGCCCTGTTTTCCGGCCTCCCGATTTCCCCATCCCGCGTTTTCCCCCGGCGCAGGGCATGCTAGCGCAGGCCCGGATCAGACGAAGGGACAACCTGCGTGACCGACCCGACCGCCTTCGCCCTCTATCTCGACTTCGACGGCACCCTGGTGGAGATCGCGCCCAAGCCCGACCAGGTCCGGGTCGATCCCGCCCTCGCTCCGGCCCTGGAGCGTCTGCGCGCCCGGCTCGGGGGCGCCCTCGCCATCGTCACGGGCCGGCCCATCGGGGTGATCGACGATTTCCTGGTCCCCGCCCGCTTCGATGTCGCCGGCCTTCACGGCGTCGAACGGCGGGTCGACGGCATCGTCTCGGGCGGCTCCGCCGAGGATCACCCTGACCTGCGGGCCCAGGTGCCGGCCCTGCATGCGGCGGTCACCGCCCTCGATCACGTCCTGATCGAAGACAAGGGCGCCTCCGTGGCGGTGCATTGGCGCCTCGCCACCCCGAGCGATGCCGCCGCGGCCGAGGAGGCCGTGAAGGCCGCCGCCACCGCCCTCGGATCCGCCTATCGGCTCCAGCTCGGCAAGGCGGTAGGCGAGATCGTGCCCGCCTCCGCCACCAAGGGCCATGCCATCCGGGCGCTCGCCGAGAACCCGCCCTATGCCGGCCGCCGGGCGATCTTTCTCGGAGACGACCTCACCGACGAGAAGGCCTTCGCCGTGATCAACGAGACCGGTGGCGTCAGCGTCCGTATCGGCGGGGCCGAGACGATCGCGTCTCGCCGCCTCATCGATCCGGAGGATGTGCGCCGTCTGCTCTACGCCTGGGCCGATGGAGCACAGATCGACCCAGACGCCCTGCCGGCCGCCTGAGCGGCGTCCCACGACCGATCCCTAATCCCCGTTCCCCGGGGCCCAGACGGAAGCGACGCGCATGTTCGAATTTCCCGTCCTCGTCGGCGATATCGGCGGCACCAACGCCCGCTTTGCCCTGGTCCCCGAAGCGGGGGCGAAGCCGGTCCTCCTCTCCCACGAGGAGACGGCCGGCCACCCCGATCCCAGTGCCGCCATCCGCGCCTCCCTGGCCAAGGGGAACGGCACCGCCCCACGCTCCGCCATCCTGGCGGTGGCGGCCCGGGTCGACGGGCCGGCGGTGCAACTCACCAATGCCCATTGGGTGATCGAGGGCGCGCGAATCGGGCAGGATTTCGGCCTGTCGCGCTCGGTGGTGGTCAACGACTACGTACCCGTGGCGGCAGGTGCTGCCGGGATCAGCCCCTCCGAGCTGACGCCCATCGGTCCGAACCGGGAGGAGGGCCGGGCCGGCGACCAGGGGGCGCGCCTCGTCCTCGGGCCCGGCACCGGGTTCGGTGCAGCGGCCCTGTTGCCGGTGGGCGGGCGCCTCGTCATCGTCTCGACCGAGAGCGGCCACGTGGATTTCGGGCCGAGCTCGCCGGCCGAGCTCGCCCTGTGGCCGCATCTGGAGCGGGTCGAGGGCCGCATCACCGTCGAAACTCTCCTTTCCGGCCCCGGCCTGACCCGGCTCCATGCAGGCCTGCACCGGCTGCGCACCGGCGCCGACGGCCCGCGCCTCGACCCGGCCGCGGTCACGGAGGCGGGGCTCACCGGCGCCGACCCGGACGCGGCGGCCGCCCTCAACCTGTTCGCCAAACTCCTGGGCCGCGTCTGCGGCGACCTCGCGCTCACGTTCCTGGCCACCGGGGGCGTCTATATCGGCGGCGGGATCGCGCCCCGCATCATCGACGTGCTCCGGCGCGGCGCCTTCCGCGCGGCCTTCGAGTACAAGCCCCCCTTCGTGGCGCAGATGGAGGCGATCCCCACGAGCGTCATCGCCGTGCACGATCCCGCGCTGACGGGCCTCGCCGCCCTCGCAAGCCAGCCTGACCGGTTCGACTATCACGGCCAGGTCTGGCAGGCGCCCTGACCGATCGCGCAGCCATGCGCACGGGTCGATGGGGACTCGCTCGAATTGTCGCGGGCCTCGCCGCCCTGATCGTCACCCTGGTCGGACTCGTCGTCCTCGCAGCGCTGCTGACGGCGCAGCGGGGCGACCCGGACCTTTATCCGCCGGCGGACGCGGACAGTATCGGCATCGCGCTGGTGTCGCACGGCTGGCATTCCGGCCTCGTGCTGCCGCGGGCCGCTCTGACGGGAGCGGGGAGCGGGCCGGCCCTCGCCAGCATCGCAACGCGGTTCCGCGCCTATCCGCAGATCGAGTTCGGTTGGGGCGAGGCCCGCTTCTACCGGACGACGCCGACCCTGGCCCAGTTCGATCTCGGCCTCGCGCTCGCAGCCCTGTTCACGCCGGGCGGACGGGCCGGGGTGGTCCAGGTGGTCGGCCTCGAGCGGCCGGTGCGTGATAGCTTTCCCTATTCGGACCTCGTGCCGCTGCGGGTTTCGAAGCCCGGCCTCGCGCGCCTTCTCGCTCGCCTGGAAGGAAGCTTCCGCCTCGTCGACGGACAGCCGGCCGCGGGCGGTCCGGGCCTCTACGGGCCGAGCCTGTTCTACGATGGGGCAGGGCGCTTCTCCTACGCGAACGTCTGCAACCACTGGGCGGCACGCCTGTTGCACGCCGCAGGCCTACCCATCACTCCCGTCCTCGATACCCACCCGGCGGGCCTCCTCCTCGACCTGCACTGGCGGTCCGGACTTGCCCCTCAGCCGCCGTCCGCGAACCTGTCCAAACCGTAATCTTCACGCCACGCCCGGGTCAGGCGGCGCCCTCTACAAACCGGATCACGGCCTGCCGATGGCGGCCCCCCGATCCGGAGACCCCTATGACCGCTCAGCCCAACCGTCTGCGCCGCAACGCCCTCGCCTCCGTCGCCGTGGCCGCCCTCGTGGCGACCGGCGCGGCCGGTGTCGGCCTGACCCAGCCGGCCGCGCCGGCCTACGCCCAATCCCTTTCCAAGAACCCGATCGAGACCCCCGATCATCCGCCGGGCTCCTTCGCCAGCGTCGTCGACAAGGTGAAACCGGGCGTCGTCGCCGTGAAGGTGAAGCTCGACGACAGTGCCGATTCCGACGACGAGGACGGCCCCGGCCAGGGACAGCAGGTCCCGCCGCAGCTGCGCGAATTCTTCAAGCGCTTCGGCCAGGGCGGACCGGGTCAGGGTGGTCAGGGCCAGGGCTTCGGCATGCCCAAGCGCCAGGGTCAACGCGGCGCCATGGGCTCGGGCTTCATCATCTCGGCGGACGGCTACGTCGTCACCAACAACCACGTGGTCGACAAGGCCAAGTTGGTGCAGGTGACCCTGGACGACAACCGCACCCTCGATGCGAAGGTGATCGGCAAGGATCCCAAGACCGACCTCGCCCTCCTCAAGATCACCGAGGGCGGCACCTTCCCTTACGTCTCCCTCAGCAAGTCGGCGCCCCGCGTGGGCGACTGGGTGGTGGCGATTGGCAACCCGTTCGGCCTCGGCGGCACGGTGACGGCGGGCATCGTCTCGGCCCGCGGCCGTGACATCGGCGCCGGCCCCTACGACGACTTCCTGCAGATCGACGCGCCGATCAACAAGGGTAATTCCGGCGGCCCGACCTTCAACGTCGGCGGTGAGGTGGTGGGCGTGAACACCGCCATCGCGTCGCCCTCCGGCGGCAGCGTTGGCCTGGCCTTCGCCATCCCGGCCGAGACCGTGCAGGCGGTGGTCGACCAGCTCCGGGCCGACGGCAAGGTGGCCCGCGGCTACCTCGGCGTACAGGTCCAGCCGGTGACGAAGGACATCGCCGACGGCCTCGGTCTCGACAAGGCCAAGGGCGCCCTCGTGGATCATGCCGAGGCGGGGACTCCGGCGGCGAAGGCGGGCCTGAAGTCCGGCGACGTGATCGAATCGGTCAACGGTGCCCCGATCAACGACGCCAAGGAGTTGTCCCGCAAGATCGCCGGCATCAAGCCGGGGGCCAAGGTCGAGCTGACCTACCTGCGCGGTGGCAAGACCGACACCGCAACGGTGGAACTCGGCGTGCTGCCCAACGACACCAAGGTGGCGAGCACCGACCGCGGCTCCTCGGCGAACGGACAGCCGCGGCTGGGCCTCAGCCTCGCCCCGGCCTCCGAGGTCGGTGCCGGCTCCGAAGGCGTGGCGGTGATGGAGGTCGATCCCGACGGTCCGGCTGCGGCCAAGGGCATCGAGCAGGGTGACATCATCCTGGATGTCGCGGGCTCCAGCGTCTCGCAGCCCTCGGAGGTGGCCGAGCGCGTCCGCTCCGCCGAGTCGAGCGGCCGCAAGGCGGTACTGATGCGGGTCAAGAGCGCCAAGGGCGTCACCCGCTTCGTCGCGGTGGCCCTGAGCAAGGCGGGCTGATCCGGAGTCTCCTCCGAGGGGGATCGAACGAGACCGAACGGCGGCCCACCCTGCGGGCCGCCGTTCGCCATGGTTCTTCCAGGCGCACGGACTGGACGCGCCGAGCCGACATCGGAGGCATGGACTCGGATCAGAGCCACCTGGCATGCCACGCAACCCTGAGACCGGGAGCCCCGCGCCCGTGCGGGGTGACGCGGGCGACGCGAGACGTCATGGTGCGCGCGCTTTTTGAACGCCCGCGCGGCCCCACCCGGACCTGAGCCAACCATGACGACGATCGCCGACCGCAGCACGGCCGACCTCGCGGACCTGCACGCGCAGGCTCGCAACGCCTACGACGCCTTCAAGGCCCGGGGCCTCAAGCTCGATATGACGCGCGGCAAGCCGGCGCCCGAGCAGCTCGACCTCTCCAACGGCATGCTCGCGCTGCCGGGCAACGGCGACTACACCACCGCGACGAAAGAGGATGCGCGCAATTACGGCGGTCAGCAGGGCCTGCCCGAGCTGCGGGCCCTGTTCTCACACCTCATCGATGCGCCGGCCGATCAGATCGTGGTCGGCGGCAATTCCAGCCTGGCCCTGATGCACGACACCATCGTGTGGGCGCTCCTGAAGGGCGTGCCCGGCTCCGAGCGGCCGTGGTCGCAGGGCGAGACGCCGGTCTTCCTCTGCCCGGTGCCGGGCTATGACCGCCACTTCGCCCTCTGCGAGGAGTTTGGAATCCGCATGATCCCCGTGCCGATGACGGGGCAGGGGCCCGACATGGACGTGGTCGAGAAGCTGGTCGCTGACCCCGCCGTGAAGGGCATGTGGTGCGTGCCGAAATACGCGAACCCGTCGGGCGAGATCTTCTCCGACGAGACCGTCCGGCGCCTCGCCACGATGACGACCGGCGCTCCCGATTTCCGCCTGTTCTGGGACAACGCCTACGCGGTGCACCACCTCACCACCGATCGCCACCCGGTACGCGATATTCTCACCGCCTGCGCCGAGGCCGGCCATCCGGACCGGCCCTTTCTCTACGCTTCGACCTCGAAGATCACCCTGGCGGGCGCCGGTCTCGCGGTCTTTGCCGGCTCGCCCGAGAACACGCGCTGGTTCCTCGCCCGTGCCGCCAAGCAGACCATCGGCCCCGACAAGCTGAACCAGCTCCGCCACGTGCGCTTCCTGCGCGACGCCGCCGGACTCCAGGCCCACATGGACGCCCACCGGGCCCTCATCGCGCCGAAGTTCGCGGCCGTACAGGAGGCCCTGGAGCGGCACCTGGCCGGAACCGGAGCCGCGCGCTGGACCCGGCCCGAGGGCGGCTACTTCATCACCGTCGAAGCCCGTGAAGGCACCGCCACCGAGGTGGTTCGGCTCGCCAAGGAAGCGGGCATCGCCCTGACACCGGCCGGAGCGACCTCGCCCTATGGCCGCGACCCGCAGGACAGCGTCCTGCGTCTTGCGCCGACCTTTCCCAGCCTCGGCGACGTGACGAAGGCAGCCGAGGGCATCGCCATCTGCATCCTTCTTGCATCCCTGGAGGCCGAGCACCGGGCCCGCGCGCGCTCGGCGGCCTGACCCCTCTGACGCAATCCGGAAACGTCGGCGCCGGATGATGCGGCGCCTATCCGGGAGGCAACGCGATGGTGACCCTGAGGACGGTGACCCCGAGAACGCTGCAACGCGCCGGCGCTCATGTTTTGCCCGGCCTGGCTTTCTGCATCCTCATGGCCGAGGCGGCCCCGGCCCAGGCGCGCACCGCCTGGGCGTCCGGCACCTTCGTCTATGCCGACCTTTGTACCCTGCCGCAGACCGGCACGCGCAGCGGCCAGCGCATCACCCTGCGACGCTCACCGAACGGGAACGGGCTGACCTACGAGAGGGCCGAGCAGCGTGGCCCCCGCGCTGCCGCCGACGTCACCCTCGACGACGCCACCAAGGCGATCCGCTTCGCGGTTGAGACGGAGGTCGGGCCGCTCCACTTCCAGGGCGTCGCCGGCGCAGATGCTCTCACCGGCACCTTCGAGGACGAGGCGGGCGCACATGCGGTGTCCCTGCCGCGGGTCCTGCGCTCCCATGCTCACGAGGCCTGCCACGGCGACACCACGGGTTCGATCACCTCGCGGCGGTAAGTGGTGGGCGCGGTCCGTCTCCTGCGCTAGATCGGACCGATGATGCTTTCCTTCCGGCTCGCCGCGATCCTGCTTTCCCCGATGCTGTACGCTGCGGCTCCGGCGGCGGCGGATGGCTGCGATGCCCTCGCCGCACGGATGATCCGCGCCACCGGGGCTTCCCTGGCCGGTCGCGAGGGGACACGCGCCGTATTCCGCGCAGCCGATGCCGAGCGGATGAGCCTCGATTGCCGGGCGCACCGGATGGTCTTCTCCGCCCTGGAACGGGAGCCGGCTCGCCGCTACTACGCGCTGATCGGCCTCGCCGCCGGGGCGCTCACCGGCGCGAAACCCGAGGCTGTCGAGACCCTCGCCCTCAGCCTGCATCAGAGCGCCCTGGTCACGGGACGCCCCCAGGAGGGCGTTGTAGGGCGCGCTGCGCTCCGCTGCGAGACGGCGCCCGATACCGACCCGTTCGTGTCGCCGCGGACCCTCTGCGTGCTGATCCCCAGCACCCGGGGCGTGCTTCGCCGCCATGCCGGCCTTCCCGTGGCAGCGCAGGCGGGCTAGACCGGCGCCATGCCTCAGATCGCTTCATCCGAGACCGCGTCTTCCACCGCTCCCATCGTGATGGCCGGTTCGGTCGCGTTCGCGAACCACCTACCCTTCGCGCTGATCGCCGGCCCGTGCCAGCTCGAGAGTCGCGATCACGCGGTCGAGATCGCCGATGCCCTGAAGGCGATGACCGACCGCCTCGGGATCGGCCTCGTGTTCAAGGCCTCGTTCGACAAGGCCAACCGGACCTCCGGCACCACCGCGCGCGGCCTCGGCCTCGCCGGGGCCCTGCCGATCTTCTCGGAGATCAAGGAGCGCTTCGGCCTGCCCGTCCTGACCGACGTGCACGAGGCAGCGCAATGCGCGGCTGCGGCCGAGGTGATCGACGTGCTCCAGATCCCGGCCTTCCTCTGCCGGCAGACCGACCTCCTTCTCGCGGCCGCCGCCACCGGCCGAGTGGTGAATGTGAAGAAAGGTCAGTTCCTCGCACCCTGGGACATGGCCCACGTGGCCGCGAAGGTGACCAGGGCAGGCAATCCCAACGTGCTGGTGACCGAGCGCGGCGCCTCGTTCGGCTACAACACCCTCGTCTCCGACATGCGCAGCCTGCCGATCATGGCGCAGGTGACCCACGGCGCCCCAGTGGTGTTCGACGCCACCCACTCGGTGCAGCAGCCGGGTGGTCAGGGCGCGACATCGGGCGGTCAGCGGGAGTTCGTCGCCGTGCTCGCTCGCGCGGCCGTAGCGGTGGGCGTCGCCGGCCTGTTCATCGAGACGCATCCCGATCCGGACCAGGCCCCCTCGGATGGACCGAACATGGTGCCCCTGACGGCGATGCCGGCGCTGCTCGCCGAGTTGCAGGCCTTCGATCGCCTCGCCAAGGCGCGGAGCGTCGGCCAGGCCCCCTGAGATCGAGGAAAACCGTCAATCTAGATCCGGCAAGTCCAGGCACGGGCTCGACAACTCCGGACGGCTGAAGCGATTCACCAAGGGCGATGAACCACGTTGCGCTTTGTTCATCTGGGAAAGCGGACGGGAACGATCGGGACATCCTGACGTTGGAATGTCCAATTCGTTCTCGAATGCTGTAGGATACCATGCGCAAGCTCGCTCTGATTTCTGCCCTTACCCTTTCGCTCGGCGGTCTCGCCGCTGCCACCTCCGCCGAGGCCGGGCCGCGTGGCCATGGTTACGGTCATGGGGGCTACGGTCATGGCCATGCCTACGGCCATCGTGGCTATGGTCGCGGCTACGCGTATGGCGGTCGTCGTCGTGGGATCGGAACCGGCGCGGCCGTCGGTCTCGGCATTGCCGGTCTCGCGGCGGGCGCAATCGCTGCGGGCGCTGCGCGGGATTCCTATTATCGCGACGGTTATGCGCGTCCTGCCTATGGCTACGGCGCTCCCGCTTACGGTTATGGCTACTAAGCTCTTCATCGTCTGACACCGAGGACCGATACGCAAACGCAAGCAGGGGCGGCCAACGAAAGTTGGCCGCCCCTGCTTGCGTTTGGACCCCGCCTGGAACTGCGAACCGCTCCGCTTCGCGCGCTCGCGGCCATATCAATTTTTGCGCCTCGTCCCACAAGCTTCGCACAGGGGTTCGCGTCCGATCCCCACGGTTGCGAGGAATGTGGAATGGCCATCTTGACGGACCTGAATGCAGGACAGCGCGACGAGTTCACTTTCCTGTCGGGCCTCGACGAGGATGGACGGATCGGAAACGATACCTATTACACATGGAACTACAAGGACTTCAGCACAACCGATGTCTGGATGAACAAGTGGTACAACGACAGTAAAGGCGCTCCTCTCGCCACCACGAGCCAAGCCGGGACACCGGGCGGAACGGTTACCTATTCCTTCAGCGCCGGTCTACCGGTCGCTGCGCAGCCTGCCTATACGGCCGCCCTGTCGCTCTGGTCGGACATTGCGGACATCAAGTTCGAATATGTACCTGATGCCAAGGCCGCAAATCTCCTGTTTACGACATTCGGAGAGGGCGGCGCTGCTACTTTCATTCCAAACAACGGTAAGAAGCCGATCGGCAGTGAGGATATCCCTGCACAGACGTCACCCCTTGCTCAGGGCGGTCAGGCGAGCATCGCCCTCGAGGCGCCGGACAACATATGGGGCAGCTTTGAACTCGGTCGCTCCAAGTTCATGAGCGATACCGCCCACGAGATTGGTCACGTCCTCGGTTTGGGCCACGGAGGATACTACAACGGCGGCACCTTCGAAGGGCAGCGGGGACCATACGACCAGAATCTCTGGACTTTGATGTCCTACGTCGGAACCGGCGATCCAAACGCACCTTTCGCATCACAGGCTCCCGTCAACGCAGACTGGCAGGGCGGATGGGCCCAGACGCCGATGTCGATCGATGTTCTGGCCAGTCAGCGTTATTATGGCGAATCGAAGACAAGCACCTTCGCCGGCGGACAAACCTACGGTTTCAACACAAACATTAAGGGCGCGTCTCGAGATTACTTCGATTTTACCAAGAATAGCACGCCGTTCGTCAACTTGTACAATCGCGGCACCAATAACACCCTCGACGTCTCCGGCTTCAGCACGAACGCTCGGATCAACCTCAATCCCGGCACCTTCAGCACCGCCAGTGCCAACAGTGCCGTCACCAAAAACATCAGCATCTCCTTCGGCACACGGATCGATACGGCCATCACCGGTGCCGGCAACGACATCATCGTCGGCAACGAAAACAGCAACGTGATCGACGGCGGCGGCGGCACGGACACCTTCGTGGTCACGGGTTCGAGCGCGAACTTCCGGATCGACAGGACGAGCGAAACGAGCGCCACCGTCACCGACAAGACCACCGGCGCCGTCGATACCCTGACGAACATCGAAAGGATCAGGTTCGCCGATCCCGTCTGCTTCACCACCGGAACGCGCCTCGCGGTCGTCCGGGACGGCGTCGCCGGCCAGGTCTTTATCCAAGATCTACGCGTGGGCGATATGGCGGTGACCGCGACGGGCGGATCCCGCCCAATCCGCTGGATCGGTCGGCGGGAGGTCCGGCCCGGTGCCTATCCCGTGCCTGCGACGCAATGGCCCGTACGCATCCTGGCCGGAGCGTTCGGCACGGATGCCTGCGGTCAGGTCGTCCCGGCCCGAGACCTGCGCCTGTCGCCGGGACACCCGGTGCTGATCGGCGCCGATGCGGCGAACGCGGGCGGCGTGCTGGTGCCGATCATGAACCTCATCGATGGCATCGCGATCTGCCGAGAGGCTGTGGACCGGGTGACCTACTGGCATGTGGAGTTCGACCGGCACGACATCCTGCTGGCGGAAGGCCTGCCGGCCGAATCGTACTTCGAGAGCGGCGCGCGCGCCTGGTTCGGCAGCGACACCAGGCAGGGCTGCTGGAGGGACGTCGACGGGACCGGCAGTCCGCTGTCCGGTCGCTGCCGTCCGGTGGCGTTCGACGGTCCGATCGTCGAGGCTGCGCGCTGCCGGATCGGCAGCGCCTTGCGCCTGCGTCTGGCCGCACAGGCAGCCTGGCCTTGCATCGAGACGCGGACGATGGCGGCCTGAGCCGAGGCCGCTCTCAAGGGAACGGCTCTCAGCGGGCCCGGTAGGGTGGCACGCCGGGATCCGGAAGCCAGACGGACTTCGGCGGCTCGCCCGTCTGCCAGAACACGTCGATGGGAATACCGCCGCGTGGGTACCAGAAGCCGCCGATGCGCAGGTAGCGGGGCGCCAGCAACTCGGTGAGGCGCAGGCCGATACCCACCGTGCAATCCTCGTGGAAGGCTCCGTGATTGCGGAAGGCCGTCAGATAGAGCTTCAGCGACTTCGATTCGACCAGCCACTGATCCGGTACGTAGTCGATCACCAGGATGGCGAAATCCGGCTGGCCGGTGACCGGGCACAGGGAGGTGAATTCCGGCACGGTGAAGCGGGCCAGATAGTCGGTGGTCGGATGTGGGTTCGGCACCCGGTCGAGTCGAGCCTCGTCCGGGCTGCCCGGCGGGGGCGTCATCTGTCCAAGTTGCAGGCTCTCGGCGCCTGAAGGCGGTGGCGTCATGGGCAAAATCTTCCGAAGGCGAGGAGCGGACCACGTCGCAGGCGTCAGGCCTTATGACGAAATCCAATCATTTCGCCAGTCATGTGTCACCGACGAGTGGCAGGCGCGGGGTCCGCGTGCCATATGGAACGTATGAGCGACGAAAACACGGCTACCTACCCCTACACCCTGGAGATCCAGCCGCCCAAGGCGCCGGGCAGTCCATACCAGTGGGCGATTCGCCGGAAGGGGAAGCTGATCCAGCGATCCGACCGCAATCATCCCACCGAAGCCAAGGCGCGCGAGAACGGGATGGCCCAGATCGAGTTGCTTCTATCGGGCGCCGGAGACCGCTGACGCGATCCGGTCCAGACGGGACGCGGCAGATTCTGTCGGCCCGAAGGCAGCGGGTTACCGAGGGCGCTTGCCGGACGCGAAGCGTTGGCGGATAAGCCTCGGCGGGATCACCCCATCCCCGATGCGGCCAAATGGCGGCGTCCGGGAGGGGCCCGGCCTCACGCGATTGAGGCCTCGACAAGCCGAAACGTCCGGAAGGCGCCTGCATGACCGCGATCACCAACATCGCCGCCCGTGAAATCCTCGACAGCCGAGGCAACCCGACCATCGAGGTCGACGTGCTGCTCGAGGACGGCTCCTTCGGCCGCGCAGCCGTGCCGTCAGGCGCCTCCACCGGCGCGCACGAGGCGATGGAGCTGCGCGACGGCGACAAGGGCCGCTACGGCGGCAAGGGCGTGCGCAAGGCGGTCAACGCCGTGCAGTCCGACATCCTCGACGCCATCGGCGGCATGGATGCCGAGGACCAGATCGCCATCGACGAGGCGATGATCGAGCTCGACGGCACCCCGAACAAGAGCCGCCTCGGCGCCAACGCGATCCTCGGCGTCTCGCTGGCCGTCGCCAAGGCTGCTGCCGAGACGGCCGGACTGCCGCTTTATCGCTACATCGGCGGAACGCAGGGTCGGGTGCTGCCCGTACCGATGATGAACATCATCAACGGTGGCGCGCATGCCGACAATCCGATCGACTTCCAGGAATTCATGATCATGCCGGTGGGCGCATCGTCGCTCGCCGAGGCCGTTCGCATGGGCGCCGAGGTGTTCCACACTCTGAAGGGCGCCCTGAAGAAGGCCGGCCACAACACCAACGTGGGCGACGAGGGCGGCTTTGCCCCGAACCTGCCTTCGGCCGAGGCCGCCCTCGACTTCGTGATGCAGTCGATCCAGGCCGCCGGCTTCAAGCCCGGTACCGACATGGTCCTGGCCCTGGACTGCGCCGCGACGGAATTCTTCAAGGACGGTGCCTACCACTATGAGGGCGAGGGGCAGACCCGCGATATCGAAGCACAGGTCGCCTACCTCGCCGGCCTCGTGGATGCCTATCCGATCCTGTCGATCGAGGACGGCATGTCCGAGGACGACTGGGAGGGCTGGAAGCTGCTCACCGACCGGGTCGGCGACCGTTGCCAGCTCGTGGGCGACGACCTGTTCGTGACCAACGTCACCCGCCTCTCGCGGGGCATCGCCGAGCAGACCGGCAACTCGATCCTGGTGAAGGTCAACCAGATCGGGTCGCTCACCGAGACGCTGGCGGCCGTCGACATGGCCCAGCGCGCCGGCTACACCGCCGTGATGTCCCACCGCTCCGGCGAGACCGAGGACTCGACCATTGCCGACCTCGCGGTCGCGACGAATTGCGGACAGATCAAGACCGGCTCGCTCGCCCGCTCGGATCGGTTGGCCAAGTACAACCAGCTGATCCGCATCGAGGAGGGCCTCGGCTCGCAGGCGCTCTATGCTGGCCGCAACGCCCTGAAGGCGCTCGCACGCCGCTGAGGCCACGCAAGCGCGCCTGCAAAGGTGCCTGAGTGAATCCGACACGGCCGCGAAGTCCTTCGCGGCCGTGTTTCGTTGCAGGCCGTGCCCTATGTCTCGTCCATGTCCACCTCCCAGACCGCGCGCCCCGCGCTGACCGTCTATTACGACGGCGCCTGTCCTCTCTGTGCCGCGGAAATCCGGCTGTACCGGCGCTCCGAGGGGGCCGAGCGCATCGCCTGGGTCGATGTCGGGGCCGAAGGCCCTGCGGAACTCGGGCCCGGCCTCACGCGGGGTGCGGCCCAGGCGCGCTTCCACGTTCGGCGCCCCGATGGTGCCCTGGTCTCGGGGGCCGCCGGATTCGTCGCACTCTGGGCCGTGCTGCCGCGCTGGCGCTTCCTCGCGTGGCTCGCCCGCCTACCGGGCGTGCTCGGTCTGGGCGAGTTCGCCTACCGCCTCTTTCTGCCGTTGCGGCCCTGGATCGCCCGGCGCGTTCGGGGCGGTGGACCACGCTGCGACAAGGCTTGCGGATAGGGCGCGCGTGGGCGCAGGAGCAGGGACGGAGCTCACTCCTGCGAGGCGGCGCATGCTCAATCCCATCCAGGCCTTCTGGCTCCGGCCGCGCCTCCTCGTCAGCGTCGGGCTCACCCTGGTGCTCGCCCTGATCCTGCCCTTCGCCGACCTGTCTGTCCGGCTTCTGATCGGTTGGTGTCTCGGCGTTCTCGTCTATTGCGGGCTCATCGTCGGCAAGGCTGCACGCCAGTCACGGGATTCCCTGCGGGCCGAGGCCTCGCGCCTTGATGACAGCGCCTTCACGGTCACGCTCTTCGCGATCCTGGCGGCGGCGGCGAGCTTCGGCGCCGTGGCCATGCTGGTTCTCGGAGGAAACGGCAGCGAAGCCTATCGCCTGACTCACCTGGCCCTCGCGGCCGCCACGATGATCTGTGCCTGGCTCTTCGTGCAGGTCGTGTTCACGGTGCACTACGCGCACCTCTACTACGGCGCCGATGCCGACACGTCCCGCGGCGGCCTCGACTTCAACGGCGACGAGAACCCAGACTTCTGGGACTTCTTCTACTTTTCCGCGACGATCGGGGCGACGTCCCAAACCTCGGACACCGACATCACCAGCAAGGCGATGCGCCGGGTCGCCACGGTGCAGACGATCTATGCCTATGTCTTCAACACAAGCGTCCTGGCGCTGGCGATCAACATGGCGGCGGGTGTCGCCCAGCATTGAGCCTACAGGCGGCGCCGAACATCAGGGCGCGGCCTCCAGGGCTTCTCGAGCGTCCGCGTGATCGTCCACCGTAGCCTCCGGTGCCTCCTGCAGGTCCGGAGCTCGATCGCTGCGGCACAGGCTGATGAGGATCGGGAAATGGTCGGACTGGATATGGGGCAGGCGCTCGATCCGGCCAAGCAGGAAGTCGGCGCTGAAGAAGATATGATCGAGGGGCCAGCGCAGCAGCGGCCACTTCGCGTTGAAGGTCGGATAGAGACCGCGCCCGATGCGCGGATCGAGGAGCCCGCTGATCCGCTGGAAGAGGTCGTTGGTCTTGGACCAGGCGACGTCGTTGAGATCCCCCGCCACAACGGCGGGACGCCCCTCCGCCTTCACCTCGCGGGCCACCAGGNNNGCGTCGCGTGCGGCGCTGCTCTGGCCCGGGTGGGGCGGGCGCGGATGCACGCCGAAGAACGTGAAGGTCTCGCCGGAACGCAGGGTCACGCCGGCGCGGACGGAGGGGACGTCGTCCTCCAGGAGGAAGCGCACCTGCGGGTCGGTGAGGGGGAGCTTCGAATAGAACATCAGCCCGTAGGTGTTGCCCTGCGGCTGGGCCAGCACGTGGGGATACCGGGCCCGCAGGGGTTCGAGCGCCTGCGCCCAGGCTGCGTCGGTCTCGACCAGCAGCAGCAGGTCGGGGTCCTGGGCGGCGATGAGATCGAGGATCGGTGCGTAGGCGCGGTTGGACTCGAGCACGTTGGCGATCATGATCGACACGCCGGCCTCGGAGCGGCAGGCGCCGGCCTCCGCGGCCATGGCCTGCGGCGAGGACAGACGCGTGAACGGGTAGATGCAAGCCACTTGGTAGGCTAGGGCTGCGACGAGGCCCACGGCGAGCATCAGCCCCGGGGCATCGCGGGCGACGAGAAGCAGGCCCAGGATCACCGGCACGATCAGGGCCGCAATCTGCAGTCGCGGAAAATCGAAGGTGCGGATGAAGCCGGAATTGCTCGGAACGAACGGCAGCAGCGTCGCTGCCACGAGGAGCACGCCGAAGGCCTTCAGGCCCAGTGCCATCCATGTCACCGCCACACTTCACCTCCCGTGCCGTCGCCGGCACGCCGTGGCCGAGCGTTGCGAAACGTCCCAGGGCCGGAATGGTGCCCGCATGGCCCACCGGGAGGTCGGTCATGGAGCCTGACGGCGAGGAGACTGCCGCAGCGCGCGCACGGGTCGACGCGCTCCTCGCCCGCCTCGAATCCGCAGCCTTCATGGGCTTTTCCGGTGGCGAAGCCCGCGACCTCGGCGGCCTGCCCCTGGGGCGGGAAGCCCTGGCGGCCCGGCTCGGCGACACCCCGCAATCACCCGCCTGGTGGGACCCGAAGCAGGCCGGCTTCGCCCTCGCCGGTGCCGATCTCAGCGACGCGCACCTTGAGGACACGGATCTCACCGGCGCCAACCTCGCGGGGGCCAATCTCGCCGGGGCCCTCGGACGCTCCGCGGGCTTCGCCGGCGCCACGGTGGAGGAGGCGAATTTCGCCGGTGCCGATCTCAGCGGCGCCCGCTTCACCGGCATTGCCGGCGGCGAAGCCAATTTCGACGACGCCATGCTGGAGGATGCGCATTTCGGGGGCGCTGCGATGCGCTTCGCCAAGCTCCGCCGGGCGCTCCTCGACGGCGCCAATTTCGACGGCGCAGACCTCTGGGGGGCCGACTTCACCGGTGCAGATGCCGACTACACGCATTTCCGCGGTGCACGCCTGGACGAGGTCAAGCTCGTGGGCGTCAACCTGACCTACGCGGATTTCGAGGGCGCCAGCTTGAAGAAGACCCAGCTCAGCGGGTCACGCCTGCGAGGGGCCAACCTCACCGGGGTGAAGCTCGACGGGGCCGACCTGTCCGGGGCCGACCTGTCCGAGACCAGCCTGGTGCGGCTCAATCTTTCCACCTGCGACCTGCGCCATGCGCGCTTCGCCGGGGCCTGGCTCAACGGCACCCGGATGCGGGTGGACCAGCTCGGCGGCGCGGTGGGCGAGGAGATCGCCCGGGACTACGTCGCCGCGCAGGCGAGCTACCTCGCCCTGGAACAGAACTTCAAGAGCATCGGCAGCCAGGATGCGGCGAGCTGGGCCTACAAGCGGGGCCGCCGGATGGGCCGGTTCCACGCGGGCGCCCAGGCACGGGCGGCCTGGGAGAAGCGCGTGGGCCCGGACCTCGCCCGCCACGGCTATCAATGGGTTGCCGACCGCTTCGTGGAGTGGCTCTGCGACTACGGCGAGAGCCTGTCGCGCATCGCCCGCGCCTTCGTCATCCTGATCTTCGTCTTCGCGGTTCTCTACGGCTTGACCGGTGGCCTGATCCCGGAGGGGGGCGACGGGGGGGCGACCTACAATCCCCTGGATCTCGTGAGCTACAGCGCCCTGAACATGATGACCGCCAATCCCCCCGAGATCGGCGTGAAGCCGGTCGGCCGCGTCACCAACCTGCTTGTGGGCATCGAGGGCGCGGCCGGCATCATCCTGATGGGCCTGTTCGGCTTCGTTCTCGGCAATCGGCTGCGGCGCTGATCGACCAACCCCGATCGGCCGTTCTGCCGCCATGACCTCACTCACCGCGCGCCTCGCCGGACTCTACGAAGGAAATACCGACGGGGCGCATCGCTTCCGCTACGGCCTCCTCGTGTTGGACGTGACCACCGTCGCCTACGTCGTGGTGACCTCGTTCCTGCCGCGCGCGCCCTGGATCGAGGGAATCGACGTCGTCCTCGGCCTCGTCGTCCTCCTCGACTTCCTGGCGCGCCTCGCCATCAGCCGGAACCGGGCGCAGGAATTCCTGCACCTTTCCACCTGGGCGGACATCGCCGCGGTGGTATCGTTCCTCGCGCCGGTGGTGGGGGAGGGGGTCGGCTTCCTACGCATCCTCCGGACCCTGCGCCTCCTGCGCACCTACCAGCTCCTCGATCGCCTCCGCGCCGACAGCACCGTCTTTCGCGCCAACGAGGACGCGATCCTGGCCGCCACCAATCTCGCGGTCTTCGTCTTCGTGATGACCGGGATCGTCTACGCCACGCAGCACGGCAGCAACCCGGCGATCGGCAACGCCATCGACGCGCTCTATTTTACCGTGACCTCGCTGACGACCACCGGCTACGGCGACATCACCCTGCCGGGCCCGACCGGACGCCTGATCTCGGTCGTCGTCATGATCTTCGGCGTGACGCTGTTCCTGCGTCTCGCCCAGGTGCTGTTCCGCCCCCCCAAGGTACGGTTTCCCTGCTCGGCCTGCGGCCTGCAGCGCCACGACAGCGATGCGGTTCACTGCAAGGCCTGCGGCACGCGTCTCGCCATCCCGGACGAAGGTGCCGATTGAGCGGATATCGCACCGGGCGCGGTGAGCCCCGGGATGAACGGAAACGGCGCCGGCGCGTTTGCGAGCGTCGGACCCGTGATCCTGTTCCTCCGATCCTGTCGTGGTGGGGCTGGAGCACAACACCATCGCCGCCGCGACCACGCCGGCCCTTCCTCCCGCCCGCCCGGGCGTCAACCCCGTGAACCGCATCGCATGACCAGCGCCTACCCGAAGCGTCCCGATCGTGGTTGGCGCAAGCCCCGCATCCTCGCGGGCCTGCCGAGCTCCCCCCTCGCCCTGGTGCTCATCGGCATCGCGGTGGCGGCCGGCATCGGAAACTATCTGGCCGGTGAGGCCAGCCGCACCGAAGCGGCGCGCCAGCACGCGATCCTCAGCGAGAGCGAGCGCCTGCTGTCGAACATGGTCGAGCTCGAGACCGGCATGCGCGGCTACGTGCTGTTTGGTGAGGAACCCTACCTCGAGCCCTATCAGGCGGCCCAGAACACCATCGACGGGCAGCTCGATACCATCGAGACCCTGACGAAGCAGACCGATGCCCAGGCGCCCGAACACATGCGCGACCTGCGCCGTTTCGTGGAAGCGAAGCGGAACTACGCCGCCCACGTCATCGACCTGCGCCGGAACCGAGGCTACGACGCGGCCGTCTCGCTGGCTCGCCTGGGGGAGGGCAAGCGCACCATGGACGGCGTGCGGGGGGCCGCCAAGGGTGTCCAGAACCACGCTACCGCTGTCCTCGCCGTCAGCGAGGAGCGGGACCGGGTGCTCTCACTCGTGCTGCTGCTGGTGTCGATCGCCTCGGCCCTGGGTGCGGTCGGGCTGCTCGGGCGCCTCGCCTTGGTGCGCCGTCGCGACGAGCAGCGCACCGCCGCCCTCCTCGACGGCGTCTTCGCCAACGCACCCGTCGGCCTCGGCTTCCTCGACCGTGACCTGACGATTCAGAACATGAACCGGGCGCTCGCCACCATGAATGAGCGCGGATTCGGCGCCGATCTTGGTGCGCCGATCTGGGCGAACGTACCGACGCTGCAGGAGCAGCTCATCCCGAAGCTCAAAGCCGCCCGCGACGAGGGCTTGGTGACCACCAACGTCGACGTGGCGGTGCCCACCCCGAGCGCACCACGCGGGGTGCGTCACTTCCAGATGAGCTTCTATCCCCTGCGCGGACGGACCGGCTCCGCACGTACCGGCGGCGCCCAGGCCGACGGCGTCGGACTCGTGGTCTCGGACGAAACCCTGCGCAAGCTCTCCGAGGAGCGCATGCGCCACAGCGAGGAGCGCTTCCGCTCCCTCACCGAAGCCACCACCGCCATCGTCTGGACGACCAATCCGGATGGCGGATTCGAGGTGACGCCCTCCGAATGGACCCGCTTCACCGGTCAGACGCCCCAGGAGGCCGCCGGAGCCGGATGGCTGGGCTCGATTCATCCCGACGACCGCGAACGCACCAACGCGGCTTGGCTGCAGGCCCTGGAAGCCCTCGCGCCCTACGAGATCGAGCACCGTGTCCGCCGCCAGGACGGGGTGTGGCGGATCATGTCGGCCCGTGCCGTCCCGATCCTGGAAGAGAACGGCAGCATCCGCGAATGGGTCGGCACCCATTCCGACGTCACCGCCCGCAAGGAAGCGGAACTCGCCCTGGAGGCCGCCAAGGAGGCGGCCGAGGAGGCCAACCGCGCCAAGAGCCAGTTCCTGGCCAACATGAGCCACGAGTTGCGGACCCCGCTCTCGGCGGTGATCGGCTATTCCGAGATGCTGCAGGAGGAGATCGAGGATCTCGGCGAGGAGGGACTCCTCGCCGACATGCGCAAGATCGAGGCGAACGCCCGCCACCTGCTGGGCCTCATCAACGATGTCCTCGACCTTTCGAAGATCGAGGCCGAGCGCATGGAGATCTATGCCGAGGCCTTCCCGGTAGCCGAGACCGTGCGCGACGTCGCCGCCACCGTGGAATCGCTGGTCGACAAGAAGGGCAACAGCCTGGCCCTCGAGATCGCGGACGACCTCGGCGAGGCGCAGACCGACCAAACCAAGCTGCGCCAGTGCCTCATCAACCTCCTGAGCAATGCGGCGAAGTTCACCGAGGCCGGGCGCATCACCCTGGGGGTCACCCGCACGGCGCGCGAGGGGGCCGACTGGCTCGTCTTCCGCGTGACGGACACCGGTATCGGCATGACCCCCGAGCAGCAGGCCAAGCTGTTCCAGCGCTTCACCCAAGCCGACGCCTCGACCACCCGCCGGTTCGGCGGCACCGGCCTCGGCCTCGCCATCACCCGCGCCTTCGCCGAGATGCTGGGTGGCCGCATCGAGGTGGAGAGCGAGGAGGGAGCCGGCACGACCTTCACCCTGGCGGTGCCGGCGACCTACGTGCCTCCAAACCCGATCGCGGCGGCTCATCAGGACCACGACGCTCTGCACCGGACCGGCGAGGCACGACCGATCGCCGGCGGCCATGTCCTGATCATCGACGACGACGCCGCGACGCGCGATCTCCTGGCGCGCTTCCTGGAACGCGACGGCTTCACCGTGGCCACCGCCCGTGACGGGCGCGAGGGCGTGGAGCGGGCCCGCGAGCTCAAGCCCCGGGTGATCCTCCTCGACGTGACGATGCCGCGCATGGATGGCTGGTCGGTGCTGCGTACCCTGCGGGCCGACCCGGAACTCGGCGCGACCCCGATCATCATGGTGACGGTGCTCGACGAGCAGAACCTCGCCTTCTCGCTGGGCGCCACCGACTACCTGCAGAAGCCGATTGAGTGGGGCCAGCTCAAGTCGGCCATGGAGCGGTTCAAGCCCTCCGAGCACAAGGGCCCGGTGCTGATCATCGATGACGATCCGGATGCCCGCGAGCGCCTCTCCGCGATGCTGACCCGCGAGGGCTGGCGCGTCGCCTCGGCCGAGAACGGCGTGGCCGGCCTGGAGGCGACGGCGGCCAAGAAGCCCTGCCTCATCCTCCTCGACCTGATGATGCCGGAGATGGACGGCTTCGGCTTTCTGAGAGCCCTGCGCGAGCAGGCTGAGTGGCGCGATATCCCGGTCGTCGTCCTCACCGCCAAGGACATCACGGCCGACGACCGCAGGCGGCTCGCGGGGCGTGCGGATCGGGTCCTGCAGAAGGGCGGCCTGAGCCTGACGGATCTGGCCGAATCCCTACGGCCGCTGGTGGCCCCCGGGGTCTGACGACGCCAGCCCGGCGGGCGCTCCGCGCGCGCTTGCCGGCCCCTGCGGGGCGGCCTATAGCCCTGGACTCACCATGACAGCCGCCCCTCCCAGCTTCCCCCACCGGCACCTGCTCGGGATCGAGGGGCTCACCCGATCCGACATCGAGATCCTCCTCGACCGGGCGGAGGACGCCGTAGCCCTCTCGCGTCAGGTCGAGAAGAAGCGCACCACCCTGCGCGGTCGCACCCAGATCAATCTGTTCTTCGAGCCCTCGACGCGGACGCAGAGTTCCTTCGAGCTCGCCGGCAAGCGCCTTGGAGCCGACGTGATGAACATGTCGGTGGCCTCGTCCTCGGTGAAGAAGGGTGAGACCCTCATCGACACTGCCGCCACCCTCAACGCCATGCGGCCCGATATCATCGTGGTGCGCCATCACGCGGCCGGCGCCGTGCACCTCCTGGCCCGCAAGGTCGACTGTGCGGTGGTCAATGCCGGCGACGGTGCCCACGAGCACCCGACGCAGGCGCTCCTCGACGCGCTGACGATCCGGCGCAATAAGGGCCGGATCGAAGGTTTGCGGGTCGCGATCTGCGGCGACGTCCTGCACAGTCGCGTGGCCCGCTCGAACCTCATCCTGCTGCAGGCCCTCGGTGCGCGGGTCCGGGTGATCGGACCCTCGACCCTGCTGCCCACCGGCATCGAGCGCTTCGGTGTCGAGGTCTTCACCGACATGCGCAAGGGCCTGGAGGGCTGCGACATCGTCATGATGCTGCGCCTGCAGCGCGAGCGCATGAACGGCTCCTTCGTGCCCTCCGTGAAGGAATATTTCCGCTATTTCGGGCTCGATGCCGACAAGCTGCGGCTGGCCGCACCCGACGCCCTGGTGATGCATCCGGGCCCGATGAACCGCGGCGTCGAGATCTCTTCGGAAATCGCCGACGGGGCGCAGTCGCTCATCAGAGAGCAGGTCGAGATGGGCGTGGCCGTTCGCATGGCGGTGCTGGAAGCTCTGGCGACGCATCTGCCGAACGCGTGAGGCGGCTGCGGCGTCTGCCCGCCTACAGGCTGAGCAGCGCCCCCTCCGCCTCCGGCACCTCCTCCGAGAATACCACCCGCGCGCCATCGAGCCGGGCCTTTCCGCCCGCGACGAGAGCCAAGGCTTGTGGATAGAGCCGGTGCTCCTGCACCAGGATGCGAGCGGCAAGAGCGTCGGAATCGTCGCCGGGCCGGACCGGCACGGCCCCCTGCGCGATGATGGGGCCGGCATCGAGCTCGGGCACGACGTAATGCACGGTGCAGCCATGCAGCCGCACCCCGGCGGCGAGCGCCTGTTCATGGGTGCGCACGCCCTTGAACAACGGCAGCAGGGAGGGATGGATGTTGATCATCCGGCCGGCCCAGGTCTCGACGAACCCGGCGGTGAAGATCCGCATGAATCCGGCGAGACACACGAGGTCGATGCCGGCCGCCTCCAATTCGGCGTTCAGCGCGGCGTCGAAGGCCTCCCGGCTCGAATAGGCCCTGTGATCGAGGGCACGGGTCGGGATGCCACGCTCGGCGGCGTAGGTCAGGCCGGGCGCTTCGGGCCGGTTGGATGCCACCAGCACGATCTCGGCGGGGTAATCCGGCCCCTCGGCCGCCGCGATCAGCGAAGCCATGTTCGAGCCGCGCCCCGAAATGAGGATCGCGACGCGGGTCTTGCCTCCGACCGATGATGTCTGCGCGGCCGCCATCAGAAGGCGAGCCGGCCTTCGAAGGTCACGGGCTCGGCCCCACGCGGGGTGATGCGGCCGAGGCGGACCGGGGAGGCGCCACCAAGGTCGAGGGCCTTCGACACGGCGCTTACGCTCTCGGGTGCCACCACCACGACCATCCCGATGCCGCAGTTGAAGGTGCGCAGCATCTCGGATTCGGCGACTCCGCCGACCTCCGACAGCCAGCCGAAGACCGGGGGCGGGATGATCGCGTCGAGGTCGATGCTGATGCCGACGCCGTCGGGCAGCACCCGGGGCAGGTTGTCAGGGAAACCGCCGCCGGTGATGTGGGCGAGGGCCTTGATCCCATCGGTGGTGCGCAGGGCCGCCAGCAGCGGCTTGACGTAGATCTGGGTTGGCTCCAGCAGGGCCTCGCCGAGGGTCCGGGCAGGCTCGAAGGGCGCGGGATCGTCGTAGGACAGGCCGCTCTTCTCGACGATGCGGCGCACCAGCGAAAAGCCGTTGGAATGGACGCCCGAGGACGGCAGGCCCAGGACGACATCGCCGGGCACGATGTTGCCGCGCGGCAGCAGGGTCCCGCGCTCGGCCGCCCCGACGCTGAAGCCGGCCAGATCGTAATCGGAGCCGTCGTAGAGGCCCGGCATCTC
The DNA here is from genome assembly GCF_001422215.1 of Methylobacterium sp. Leaf89. Classification (NCBI taxonomy): domain Bacteria; kingdom Pseudomonadati; phylum Pseudomonadota; class Alphaproteobacteria; order Hyphomicrobiales; family Methylobacteriaceae; genus Methylobacterium; species Methylobacterium sp. Leaf89. The sequence continues at coordinate 30,809 of NZ_LMML01000013.1, forward strand.
GGCAGTCTCGCCACCGATCAGCGCACAGCCGGCGAGCCGGCACCCGGCCGCGATGCCGCGCACGATGTCGGCGCCCACCCCCGGCACCAGCTTGGCGGTAGCGAAATAGTCGAGGAAGAACAGCGGCTCGGCGCCCTGTACGATGATGTCGTTGACGCACATGGCCACGAGATCGATGCCGATGGTGTCGTGCCGGTTCGTCTCGATGGCAATCTTCACCTTGGTGCCGACGCCGTCATTGGCCGCCACCAGGATCGGATCCTTGAAACCTGCGGCCTTCAGATCGAACAGGCCGCCGAACCCGCCGATCTCGGCATCCGCCCCCGGCCGGCGCGTGGCGCGCACCAGCGGCTTGATCGTCTCGACCATGGCGTTGCCGGCATCGATGTCGACGCCCGCGTCCGCGTAGGTCATTCCGTGTCTGGGCTCGCCGGTCATCCGCGCCGCTCTCCGAAGGTCCGTGTTCCGCGACCTCTAACCGCTCCCGCGCGCCTTCGCGAGTCCGTCCTCGCAGCGAGCGCATCGCAGGTCGCGGGGATTCGCACCAAGGTCCGCAGCCGAGGCTCCGACAGCGGCGCACGCGAAACGTCGGCATGCGCCCTGCAGCCTTGACCGCGTCCCCTCCCGTTCCCACTGTTGATCCGCGAACGGCGACGTCGCGCACACGACGATTGGAACGGGGAACGGCCGATGCGCGGCAGGGCGATGATCGGGCTGATGGCCCTCGTGGGCGTCGCCCTCCTGCTCTATCTGCTCTCCGACGTCATGCTGCCCTTCGTGGCGGGCCTCGCGTTGGCCTACCTCCTCGACCCGATCGCGGACCGACTCGAGCGCCTCGGGCTCGGGCGGCTTTCGGCCTCGCTCCTCATCCTCGCGGTCTTCGTCGTCGGGCTCGTGGTGGCCCTTCTTCTCGTGGTGCCGCTCGCCGCCAATCAGGTATCCGCCCTCGTGGCGACTCTGCCCGGTATGGTCTCGCGGCTGCAGGGCATCCTCGCCGAACGGGCCGGCCCTCTGCTGCAGCGGGTGGGAGGCGCCGACGTGCTCACCGATCTGCAGTCGCAGGTCGGCACCTTGGTGGGACAGGGCAGCACCTGGTTCCTGACCTTCCTGAAATCCTTGTGGTCGGGCAGCCAAGCGCTGATCTCCATCGCATCGCTCCTCGTCGTCACGCCGGTGGTGGCATTCTACCTCCTCGTCGATTGGGACCGGATGATCGCGACCCTCGACGGCTGGGTGCCTCCCCGGCATCGCCCGGTGGTCCGGCGCCTCGGGCGCGAGATCGACGGGGCGGTGACGGGGTTCGTCCGCGGGCAGACCCTGGTCTGCCTCATCCTCGGCACCTTCTACGCCGTCGGCCTCTTCTTCGTCGGATTGAACTTCGGCGTCCTCATCGGCCTGATCGCCGGCTTCCTCACCTTTATCCCCTACGTGGGGACGCTGACCGGCTTCCTGCTCTCGGTCGGGGTCGCCCTGGCGCAGTTCTGGCCAGGTTCCGACTGGCTGCATATCGGCCTGACCATCGGGGTGTTCGTGGTGGGACAGTTCCTCGAAGGCAACATCATCTCGCCCAAGCTCGTGGGCGAATCGGTGGGTCTTCATCCGGTCTGGCTGATGTTCGCACTCCTCGCCTTCGGCTCGCTGTTCGGATTCCTCGGGCTGTTGCTGGCCGTTCCGGTGGCGGCGTCCATCGGCGTGCTGGTCCGCTTCGTCCTGGAGCGTTACCTCCAGAGTCCGCTCTACTACGCGGACGCACCCGCGCTCCTGTCGAAGCCTGAACCCTGAATGGCAACCCGCGACACCGTCCCCCCGAAGCAGCTGGCCTTCGACCTGCCGGCCGACCCGCGCTACGGCCGCGAGGACTTCCTCGTGGGCCCGGCCAACGAGGCCGCCTATACGCTGGTCGAGGCTTGGCCCAACTGGCCCGACACGGTGTGCCTGCTCACCGGACCACCGGGGAGCGGCAAGAGCCATCTCGCCTCGATCTGGGCGACCCGCTCCCACGCCTGGACGGCCCAGGCTTCGGAGATCACCGCTGCGACGGTGCCGCGCTTCCTCTCCAACGGCGCCCTGGTGATCGAGGACATCGACCGAGTGGGAGCGGACGGGAGCGCGCCCCGCGACGAGGCGGCCCTGTTCCACCTCCTCAACCTCGCGCGCGAACGGGGCTGCCCGGTGCTGGTCACTTCCGCCACCTCGGTGGAGGGGCTGGGCCTGACGACGGCGGACCTGCGTTCCCGCCTGCGCCTCGCTCCCGGCGCCACCATCCTGCCCCCGGACGACGCCCTGTTGCGCGCGGTCCTCGTCAAGCTGTTCGTCGACCGGCAGCTGGTGGTGGATCTCGCCATCGTGGAGGCTCTGGCCCTGCGGATCGACCGCTCCCTCGGGCGCGCCCGAGAAGTGGTCACCGCCCTGGACCGGGATGCCCTCAGCCGGGGTCGACGCATCACCAAGCCACTGGCGCTGGCAGTGCTGGAGCGCCTTGGCTTCGGGGCCGAAGAACCGGAGGACGAGGACGAGACGGATCCCGGGGATCATGCCCCGATCTGACGGCGGCCTGGCTACACGACCAACGGCCGAAGATCGTCATGCAACCGTCACAAACGCCGGCCCGGCCCATGTTACGACGCCGACCCTCGAAGACCTGTAGGAGACGAACTCTTGGCGGACATGGACTCGGACACGACCGCATCGGATGCCGGAACCCCGCGTGTCACCGAGGGCCGTACGCGGGCTGCCCGGCCCGCCGCCCGGCGGACCGGGCAGCCCGCAGCGGTAGCCTCCAAACCTCAGCTGGGGAAGACGATCCGGGACGCGCTCGCGGATGCCAAGGCGCCCGTATCCAATGCCCTGCCCGATGCCGATCTCGACCTGCCGCCTCCCGGAGACCTGCCGCTCCCTCCCGCCGAGGGCTTCCCAGGTGCGGAGGCGCGTGATTCCGTGCGGGAGGCAGGGCTCGCCCTGCGCCACTCGCCCGAGCGCTTCGTCAACCGCGAACTGTCCTGGCTCCAGTTCAATCGCCGGGTGCTGGAGGAGGCCTCGAACGCCAACCACCCCCTCCTGGAGCAGGTCCGGTTCCTCTCAATCTCGGCCAACAACCTCGACGAATTCTTCATGGTGCGGGTCGCTGGCCTGCACGACCAGGTTCGTGCCGGTCTCGTCCTGCCCTCGCAGGACGGCCTGACCCCGGCCGAGCAGCTGGCGCGGGTGGGAACCGAGGTCTCTCGCCTCGCCCTCGACCAGCAGGCGCGCTGGCGCGAGCTGCGCGGTGAACTCCTCGGCGTCGGCATCGAGCTCATGGAGCCCGCGGGCCTGACCCAGGATCACAAGGCGTGGCTGGAGGACTACTTCCTCAACCACGTCTTTCCGGTCCTGACGCCGCTCGCCATCGATCCGGCGCACCCGTTCCCGTTCATCCCGAATCTCGGCTCCACCATCGCACTGATGCTGGTGCGCCCCCGCGACGGCCGGACCCTACGCGCGTTGATCCGTCTGCCAGCGGTGCTCGACCGCTTCGTGCGCCTGCCGGATGCCGAGAACGATGCAACCGCCCGCTTCATCGCCATCGAGCAGGTCATCGTGCTGTTCACCGGGCGGCTCTTCCCCGGCTATGCCTTGCGCGGACAGGGCGCGTTCCGCGTCATCCGCGACTCGGACCTCGAGATCGAGGAGGAGGCCGAGGATCTCGTCCTGCATTTCGAGACGGCCCTCAAGCAGCGCCGCCGCGGCGTCGTCATCCGGCTGGAGGTCGAGGCCGGGATGCCCGAGGACCTGCGTGCCTTCGTGGCCGACGAGCTCGAGATCAGCAGCGACGCGGTGATCTTCGTGGAGGGGATGCTCGCCCTCAACGAGCTGTCGCAGATCGTCGGCATCGATCGGCCGGACCTGAAGTTCAAGTCCTACAACCCCCGCTTCCCCGAGCGCATCCGCGAGAGCGGCGGCGACGTCTTCGCGGCGATCCGACAGAAGGACTTCATCGTCCACCACCCCTACGAATCCTTCGACGCGGTGGTGCAGTTCCTCGCCCAGGCCGCCCGCGACCCCAACGTGGTGGCGATCAAGCAGACGCTCTACCGCACCTCCTCGAACTCGCCGATCGTCGCGGCCCTGGCGGAGGCCGCCGAGCTCGGCAAGTCGGTGACGGCGCTGGTCGAGCTGAAGGCCCGCTTTGACGAGGAGGCCAACATCCGGTGGGCGCGCAACCTGGAGAAGGCCGGCGCGCAGGTCGTGTTCGGCTTCATTGAGCTCAAAACCCATGCCAAGCTGTCGATGGTGGTCCGGCGCGAGGGCGACCGCCTCGTCACCTACTGCCACGTCGGCACCGGCAACTACCATCCGATCACCGCGCGCATTTACACCGACCTGTCCTTCTTCACCGCCGATCCCGCCGTGGCGCGGGACGTCAGCCGGATCTTCAACTTCATCACCGGCTACGCCGAGCCCGCCGAGCTGGAGCGGATGTCGGTCTCGCCGTTGACCCTGAAACCGCGCCTCTTGGAGAACATCGAGGCGGAGGTGGCCCACGCGAAGGCCGGACGCCCGGCCGCGATCTGGATCAAATGCAACTCGCTGGTCGACCAGCAGATCATCGATGCGCTCTACGACGCCTCACAGGCGGGGGTCCAGATCGACTGCGTGGTGCGCGGCATCTGCTGTCTGCGCCCGGGAATCCCGGGGCTGTCGGAGACGATCCGCGTCAAATCGATCGTCGGGCGCTTCCTGGAGCATGGACGCATCTACTGCTTCGGCAACGGTGTCGGGCTGCCCCACCCCAAGGCCGTCGTCTACATCTCGTCAGCCGACCTGATGAGCCGGAATCTCGATCGCCGCGTCGAGGCGCTCCTGCCGATCACCAATCCAACGGTGCATCAGCAGGTGCTGGACCAGATCATGCTGGCCAATCTCCTCGACAACCGCCAAAGCTGGCGTGTACTGGCGTCTGGTGCCAGCGAACGGATCCAACCTGCCGAAGGGGAGGAGCCGTTCAATGCGCACAAGTATTTCATGACGAATCCGAGCCTCTCCGGGCGCGGCAAGTCGTCGAAGAAGTCGAGCCCGCGCGCCCTGAGCCGACGCGCGCAGCGTGGCTGACGGACCGTCCAGAGGAGCCCGCATGGGCCTCGACCCAGCCCGCCCCGCGCCCGTCCAGGGCATCCCCTTGTCCGGGGCCGGGGACCACATCGAGCCGGTGGCGATCATCGACATCGGCTCGAACTCGGTACGGCTCGTCGCCTATGACGGCCTGACCCGGGCGCCCACTCCGCTCTATAACGAGAAGGTGCTGTGCGGCCTCGGCCGCAACGTGCTCTCCACGGGCCGCCTCAACGAGGAGGCGGTGCGCCGGGCACTGGTCGCGCTCGCGCGCTTCCGCGTGCTGTGCGAAACCATGCGCGTGTCGCGCACCTTCGTGCTGGCCACCGCCGCCGCGCGCGACGCCGAGAACGGCCAGGAATTTCTCGCCGCGGCGGAAGCCGCCTGCGGCCAGCGCATCGAACTGCTCTCCGGCCGGCGCGAGGCCGAGCTCTCGGCGCTCGGCGTCATCTCGGGCTTCCACGCGCCCGACGGGGTCGTGGGCGACCTCGGCGGGGGCTCCCTGGAACTGGTGGATGTGCGCGGGGCCACGGTGGGGATGGGCGTGACGATGCCGCTCGGCGGCCTTGCCCTCCAGGATCTCTCGGGCGGCTCGGTCAAGAAGGCCCTCAAGATCGTCCGCGAGAACCTGAAGAAGGCGGCGCCCCAGCTGGAGACCCTGCGCGGGCGCAGCTTCTACGCCGTCGGGGGGACGTGGCGCGCGCTCGCGCGGCTGCACCAATCGGCCCGGGGATACCCGCTGCACGTCATGCACGGCTACAGCGTCGAGCCGTCGGACGAGCTGAACTTCCTCGAAGTGGTGGAGCGCACCGACGCGGCCCTGCTGCAGGATGTGGAGAGCGTCTCCGAAGCGCGCCGTCCCCTCCTCGCTTACGGGGCCGTGGTGCTGGAAGAGATCATCCGGATCGGACGTCCGCGCGAGCTTGCCGTCTCCGCCAGCGGCGTGCGCGAGGGCCTGCTCTACGAGCAGCTCGACCGCGACGCACGCCTTGCCGACCCGCTGCTGGCGGCGGCGGCCGAATTGAACACCTTGCGTGCCCGCTCGCCGGGCCATGCGGAGGACCTCATCACCTGGAGCGACCGCTTCATCGCCAGCCTCGATCAACCGGAGACTGCCGACGAGCGTCGCCTGCGCCACGCAGCCTGCCTCCTGTCCGATATCGGCTGGCGGGCGCACCCGGATTACCGCGGCGAGCAGAGCGTCAACGTGATCACCCACGCGGCTTTCGTCGGGATCGACCATCCAGGCCGGGCCTATCTGGCACTGGCCATCTACTTCCGCCACGAGGGAATCGCCCCCGAGAAGGCGAGCCCGATGCTGCGCAACCTGGCGGGCCCCCGCCTGTTCGAGCGCGCCCGTCTGCTCGGCGCCCTGCTGCGCCTCGCCTTTCCGCTCTCGGCCGGCATGGCGGGAGCCCTCGGGCGGATTCCCGTCACCATCGAGAGTGGCCGGGTGACGCTGACCCTTCCCGCGGACCTGGGTTCCCTTCCCGGTGATCGGATCCTCAACCGGGTGCGCGGTCTCGGTCGCCTGTTCGGCCTCGAAGGCCGGATCGTCGCAGCGGATTGAACCAAAACACAAGCGGAACCGTTTTCCGCGTCCGGCAAGGAGAATTACGGACATGAAGTCACTCTGTGCAGCGGCGGTTCTGGGGCTGACGGTCCTCGGCTCGGTGAGCCCTGTCCTGGCCCAGCCCTACCGCGGATACGAAGACGGCTATCGCGGCCGCGACGACGGATATCGGGGTAGGGACGACGGATATCGCGATCGCGATGGCGATTTCCGGGACCGCGGCCGCGGCTCCGGCCGACGGGACTATGGCTTCGACGAGGCCGAATACCTGCGCTGCAACCCCGATGTCCGCCGGGCCGTCAATCGCGGCCAGATGGAATCCGGCGCCGCACATTATCGGGTCTTCGGCCGTCGGGAAGGTCGGCGCCTGAGCTGCTGACGCACGCGATCGAAGTCGGCAACTCGGGGCGACGTCTCCGAGGGGCCGGCCCCGGTTCTGAGCCCAGGCTCCGTATAACTTCGTTCGGAGGGCACGAGCTGGGAGGCGGCAGCGAGAGCCGTGGCTCCGCCTCGGTTAATCTGTCTGTGCGGTCGAGACATCCCCGAGCAAAGACCGGGAGCCGCCGGACCGCCCGGATCGCGGGCTCAAGCCTCTCGCTCGGAACGTGGCGCTCGCGACCGGGACCCGCCCCGGTCGGTTCGGGGCGGCCCCTTGAGTCAGAAGGGCCTGACAGCGATGACGTGTTTCCAGGATCATTTTTCGGCCCATGCGGCCGAGTATGCAGCGCACCGACGGACCTAATCAGGGGGCCCTAGCCGATGCGCTCGCGGATGCCGCGCCGGGGCAGTACGTGGCCCTCGATTGCACCTGCGGCACCGGGCAGCTCTCAGTCCTGCTTGCCGATCGATTCGAACACGTCATCGCCGCGGATGCGAGCGCCGCGCAGGTTGCCCCTGCGAGGCCGCATGCCCGCGTCGCCTACAGCGTGGCGCCCGCCGAGCGGAGCGGTCAGCCGGCGGCGCGCGCGGCCTCGTGCCGGTCGCGCAGGCAGCCCACTGGCTCGAACTTCCGACCTTCTACACCGAGATGCGACGGGTCGCGCATCCTGGCGCTCATCACATACTGGGTGCTGCACATCGATGATGCGGCGATCGATGCCGTGACGCAGCGCTTCTATGGCGGAACCCTCGGCCCCTATTGGCCGCCCAAGCGCCGCCACGTCGAAGACGGCTATCGCATGCTCCCGTTCCCCTTCCCGGCCGTTGCGATGCCAGAACTTGCCATCAGGCTGTCCTGGGGACGCTCCGAGCTGATCGGCTACACGGAGACCTGGTCGGCGGTCCGGGCATTGGAAACGGCGTTGGGCCGGGCGCTCATCACGGCATTCCAGGATGCCCTGGCCGCGGCCTGGGGCGCCCCCACCGTGCAGCGGGACATCCGTTGGCCCCTGTCCGTGCGCGCCGGTCGACTCTGACCGGCGCGAAGGCTGCGGATCAGGTTACCCGCACCGGGAAGATCGATTTCTTCACGATGGCGTGGACGCCCCAATTGCCGTCCACCACCTGGGTGATGCCGAAATCCACCGCGACGGACATGAGGGAGATCGCTTCGTCCTCGGTCAGTCCGTGTCCATGCATCAGGAACCGGCGCATCTTGCGGAAGGCATCGCGCATGGCGAGGTCGATGGAGGATTGGGCGAAGATCGCGGTCTGCGCATCGGGCCCGAGATCGGCCAGATAGTTCGGGTAGCTGAAGCCCGAGAGCACCCAATCGTCGGCCGTCTCGATCATCGGGAAATCGAGGGTCTCAAGGGCCGTGCCCGGAAGGTCCGCCTTCTTGTGCAGGATGAACTGGAAGGTGCCGGTGAGCGAGCACTCGATGGCGGTGCCGCAGAGTTCGGAATCGCCCTGGCTCGCATGGGGGTCACCCACCGAGAACAGGGCGCCCGGCACGGCGACAGGATAGTAGAGGGTCGCGCCCTTGCCGATGCGCCAGTTGTCGATGTTGCCGCCGGTGTAGCTCGGCGGGATCGAGTTCACCATCTCGGCTTCCTTGGGTGCCAAGCCCATCGTCCCGAAATGCGGTCGGATCGGCACGCGGAAGCCCTTGAGCGCATCGAAATTGCGCTGCGTGCGGGTGTGGTCCACCGGCAGGCCCGGATAGTCGATGGTCGGGTGGTCGACACCGGACGGGTCCGTCACGCCCGGCCAGCGAAAGCTGTAGACCGCCTGTGCCCAATCGCGCGCGCCCGTGGCATCGACCTCGTAGATCGTCACCACCTCGCGGGGCCGATCACCGGTGATCATGTCCTTGTAGTGGTAACCCCAGTTCGCGGCGGCGTTGCTCCCGAAGGTGCGGCCCTTGAAGGTCGGGTTGGCCGAGGGGCGGGGCATCACGTCCAGGATGCGGACCTCGAGGACATCGCCGGGCTCGGCTCCACGGATCGCCACCGGGCCGGTACAGATATGCACGCCGAGGCCGCCGCCGGGTCCGAATTTGGTGTCCTCCGGGCCGGCCCCGCGCCGGGCGACGCCCTTCTTCTCCTTTGTCCAGAGAAAGACGCTCTCTGCACCGGGATCGCCGTTGACCATGCGCTCGGCGTCGTCGTTGGCATGGTGCGTCAGGGTTTCGATGGTGACGTAATCGCCGGAATCGATCTCGATCTGCGGTTTCAGGCTGCGGCTGAAATAGCCCCAATGCACGGTCTCGGCCGTGGCCGGCAGGTGGTAATGCGCCGTCCGCTTGGGGCCACGCTGCGCGCTCGCCTGGGCAAGGGCGACACCGGGCAACGTGAGGCCACCGGCCATCAGAGCGGCGGCGCCACCCGAAGCGACGAAGCCGCTTTTCAGGAAGGCCCGCCGCTCCGGTTCGAGGTCGCCCAGCAGGCGCCGCCGGTGCTCGGGAAAGTGGCTACAACTCGGATCGTCACCTTGGCACATCGCGATCTCCCGCCTAACCCATTCAGCAGGAATATTGCATGCAAAGCAGCGGCCACGCTTCCCGGCCCGGAACATTTCGGCAACGAGTCGGACGCTCCTGCGTTTGTTCCTCGGGCGAACGGATTCGTTCGCGTGAGGGGCGCCGACGCACCCGGGCGTCCTCTCCGGTGTCGGCGCCGCTTCTGTACACAGGATGCCAAAACCTTTGACGACGGGTGTCGACCGTTCTCAGCTGCACCAAATCATCGCCGGGCTCTCCGAGGGCGTGATCCTCATCGAGCCCGATCAGCGCATTGCCTGGGCCAATGCGGCCGCCCTCGCGATGCATGGGGCGGCTGACCTCGCCGAACTGGGCGGAACGGTCTCGGCATTTCGCGAGACCTTTGTCCTGCGCTACCGCAACAACCACGTCATCACGCGCACGCCGATCGAGCGCGTTCTCGCCGGCGAGACCTTCGATGAGGTCATCGTCAATGTCCGACGAACGGACCGGCCCGAATTCGATGTGATGCAGCGCATCCGCAGCCTCATCATCAGAGATGCGGCGGGCAAGCCCGATTGCCTCGTGCTGATCCTGGCCGACGTCACCTCGCAATTCGCAGCCGAAGAACGATTCGAGAAGACATTCAACGCGAACCCGGCACCGGCCGTGATCTGCCGGCTGTCAGACCTCCGCCACGTAAAGGTCAATCTCGGCTTCCTGGAAATGACGGGCTATCGCAGCGCGGACATCATCGGGCGCAGCGTCTATGAGGTCGACGTGCTCAACGAGGCCCGCAGCCGGGACTTGGCCATCGCACGCCTCAACGCGGGCGAGACGATCCCGCAGATGGAGGCCTGCCTGCGTTTGCCCGACGGCGGTACCCGGTTCGTCATCGTGGCAGGCCAGCCCATCGACATGGGCGACGAGCCCTGCATGCTCTTCACCTTCGCCGATCTTGAATTGCGCAAGAAGGCCGAGACAGCCCTGCGCCACAGCGAGGAGCGCTTCGCAACGGCGTTCCGCCTCACGCCCGTTCCGACTCTGCTGTGTCGGGCCGATGGCCTCGCCGTGATCGGAATCAACCAAGCCTTCACGCGGACCTTCGGTCATGCGGAGGACGCCGTGGTGGGGCACGAACTCGATGCGATCGGCCTTTGGGCCAACGGCGCTCAGCGCGAGCGCTTCGGCCATGACCTTGCCGCGCAAGGCAGCGTTCTCGGCTTCGAGGCCTGCCTGCGCAGCCGGGATGGAATCGATCTCGACTGCCTCGTCTCGGCCGAGAGCGTCAGCATCGGCGACGAACCCTGTCTCCTCGCGGTGCTGCAGGACATCAGCGATCGCAAGCGCTCCGAGCGTGAATTGTTCGATGCGATCGAGACCGTGATGGCCGACACCTCGTGGTTCAGCCGCGGTCTGATCGACAAGCTCGGCAGCCTGCGTCATCCGAGTTCGTCGGAGCCAGCGCCGGTCAGACCCGACCTCACCCGCCGCGAGGGCGAGGTGCTCCGCCTGATCTGTCAGGGCCTCGGCGACGGCGCCATCGCCAAGCGCCTGGGGCTGACCCCCAACACCGTGCGCAACCACGCTGCCGCACTCTATCGGAAGCTCGGCATTCATCGCCGCGGCGAGGCCATCATCTGGGGACGGGACAACGGCTTCGCGTCGTAGGTCGCGGCCGCGTCTCTGCCCGAGCCGCCGCGTCCGTTTCGGATCAGCTCCCTCGGCAAAGAACCGCCCGCTCCCTGTTGGAAGCGGGCGGTTCTCGAGGTCCCCGGCGGGGGTACCCTGGAGCCGATGCTAGAGCGCCGCTCGAATCGCCGCGGCGATGCGCTTCAGGCCGGCCTCGACTTGACCGCCCTTGATATGGACGCGCAGGGCCCGGCGTCTGCGCTCGGCCAGGACCGCGAAATCGCCCCGGGCCTGGGCCGCCACCACCGTGCCGAAACCGAGGCTGCGACCGGGAATCGCGAGATCCGCCGAGGGATCGGCCGTGATCTGCAGGAACACGCCGGTATCGGGCCCGCCCTTGTAGGCCTGACCGGTGGAGTGCAGGAAGCGCGGCCCGAATTCGAGACAGGTGGCGAGGCGGCGCGTGTCGCGCAGCGCCACCCGGGCCTCCTGCAGGATCGCGTAGTGGCCGGGATTGCGCGCCACATAGGCCAGGAGCGCGACGTAGTCGCCGTCCTTCGCCCGGGCGAGATGGGCCGCGATGGCCGCCTCGAGCCCTTCGGTGGCCCGGGGCAGGGCGCCGGCATTGCCCGCATCCGCGTAGAGGGCCATCGTCTCGTCGGCGAAGATCGGCGTCTCGCCCGGCAGGGCACCGCTCTTCTCGGCCGCATCGAACAGCTTCTTCGTCTCGATCTTGCTCGCCTCGACGTCGGGCTGGTCGAAGGGATTGATACCGAGCATCGCGCCCGCGACCGCCGTGGCGATCTCGAAGCGGAAGAATTCCTGTGGCAGCTGCTCCTCGTTGGCCAGGGTGATGTGCGCCACCGGGTGGCCTTCTCGCTCGAGGTTGCGCACCGCCTCGTCCTGGTGAGGATCGGCGCGGCCGTCGAGGCGCAGGTAGACGAAGAAGCGGTCGCGGCCGTAGACGGCGGGTACGTCGACGGGCTCGCCGTCGATGGGGATCAGGCCCTTGCCCGCCTTGCCGGTGGATTCGGCGATGAGTTGCTCGGCCCAGGCGCCGAAGGTGTCGATGCCGGGGGACGCGACGATCGTGACCTTGTCACGGCCAGCGCTCAGCGCAGCCGCCCCCATGGCGGTGCCGAGGAGCACGCCCGGGTTCTGGGCAGGCGGCACGGCTGGGCCACAGGAGCGGACCATGGTTCGGGCGGTGTCGAGGAAGGTCCTCACGTCGATACCTGAAGCCGCCGCCGGGACGAGGCCGAACGCCGACAGGACCGAGTAGCGCCCGCCGATCTGCGGCACGCCGTAGAAGATATTTCGGAAATTGTCCGTCTTCGCGGCCTTTTCCATGGCCGAACCCGGGTCGGTGACGGCGACGAAATGGGCACCGGCCTTGTCGGCCCCCACCGTCTCCTTCATCCGGCCGAGGAAGTAATCCCGGAAGACGTTGGGCTCGAGGGTCGAGCCCGACTTGCTCGCCACGATGAACAGCGTGGTCGGCAGGCTGATCGCGGCCTCCGTCTCGCGGACCTGATCCGGATCGGTGGAGTCGAGAATCCGCAGATGGGGGAAGCCCTCGCGGCTGCCGTAAGTCTCGGCGAGCACTTCCGGGCCGAGGCTCGAGCCGCCCATTCCAAGAACGACGACGTCGCTGAAGCCGCCCGCCCGCACGTCCTCGGCAAAGGCCTCGTAGTCGGCGACATGGTCGAGCTCGTCCTCGACGATGCGCAACCAGCCGAGCCAGCGGTCTTCGTCCGTCCCGCTCCAAACGGTCTTGTCGTGCGCCCAGAGCCGGCGGATTTTGCCGGACGCGCGCCACTCCTCGACCGCCTTCTTGGCGGCGGCGCCGAGCGTCTCGCCCAACACGAGAGTCTGCGCGTCGAGCTTCGGCCCCAGGAAGTCGATGCGCTTGGCCGCCACCGCACTGAGGAGCTTATCGGCGGCGTCGATGAAGAGTTGCACGCCCTCGTCGACCAGGGTGTCGGCGACCGTCTCGATGTGGATGCCGGCCTCGGCGAGGCGCGCCATCACGGCCTGCGCGCCCGAGACGTCGCTCTCGATGGCGGCCTTGACGGTGCCGTGATCGCGGAACGCGTCCATGGTGGCCGGCGGCATGGTGTTGACGGTATCGGGGCCGATCAGCGCCTCGACGTAGAGAACGTCGGAATAAGCCTTGTTCTTCACGCCCGTCGAGGCCCAGAGCAGGCGCTGCGCCTTGGCACCCTTCTGCGCGAGGGCCTGCCATTGCGGCTCGGCGTGGATAGCCTTGTAGCGCTGGTAGGCGAGCTTGGCATTGGCGATGGCGACCTTGCCCTTGAGGTCGTCGAAGCCGCCGGCCTCGTCCAAGGCCTTGTCGACCGCGACATCGATCCGGCTGATGAAGAAGCTCGCAACGCTCGCGACCTTCGACACGTCACCGCCTTTGGCCGCGAAGGCCTGCAGGCCGGCGATGAAGGCGCGGGCCACCGCCTCGTAGGTGTCGACCGAGAACAGAAGGGTGACGTTGATGCTGATGCCGTCCGCGGTCAAGGCCTGGATCGCCGGAATGCCCTCCCGGGTCGCCGGCACCTTCACCATCAGGTTGTCGCGGGCCACCATCGCGTGGAGGCGGCGGGCCTCGGCCAAGGTCTCCTCGGTGTCGAGAGCCAAGTAAGGCGACACCTCAAGACTGACGTAGCCGTCGGCGCCGTCGCTCTCGTCGTAGACCGGGCGCAGCACATCGGCGGCGGCCTGGATGTCGGCCACCGCGCAACCTTCGTAGAGGTCGATGACGCGCGCATCGCCTTGATCCATCACGGATTTCAGGGCGTCATCATATTCCGACGATCCGCCGATGGCCTTCTCGAAGATCGAGGGGTTCGAGGTGACGCCGCGCAGGCCGTCCTCGTCCACCAAAGCCTTCAGCTTGCCTTGCGCAACGAAGCCGCGGGCGACGAAATCGAGCCACACGGCCTGCCCCTGTTCGGGAAAGAGAGCCTTGAGCGGGTTCATGGGAAACTCCTCGTCGTCCGGGCGCCGGGCGGGGAGCCCCGTCGCCGACATCCATCACCGGTTCTGTGCATCTCCCCCCAACGAGGGGAGGAGAGGATGGTAGGGTGGCCGGTCACGCTGACCGGCTGGGGAAGCTGGCGGCGCCGACTCGGCCCTCGGCCCTCCCCCAGAAGGGGAGGGGAAAACGTTCGCGCCGCCTACTTCCTGTGTCGAGCGATCTGATCGCGGGCGGCCTGGAGCACCTTCTCGGGGGTGAAGCCGAACTTGGTCTGCAGGTCCTTAATCGGCGCCGAGGAGCCGAAGGTGTGCATGCCGATGATCGTGCCCGCCGAGCCCGCAAAGCGGTCCCAGCCGATCACCGAGCCCTGCTCGACGGCGACGCGGGCCAGTACCTCGGGGATCAGCACGCTGTTGCGGTAGCCCTCGTCCTGACGCTCGAACAGGTCCCAGGACGGCATCGAGACGACGCGGGCCTTGACGCCCTCTGCCGTCAGCGCCTCGTAGGCCGAGACACAGAGCTGTACCTCCGAGCCCGTGCCGATGAGGATGACCTCTGGCGTTCCCTCGCAATCGGCGAGGACATAGGCCCCCTTGGCGGTGCCGGACGCCGCGGCGTACGTCGACCGGTCCAGGGTCGGCAGCGGCTGGCGGCTCAGCGCCAGCACCGCCGGCTGATCCTTCAGACTCATGATCACCCGATAGGATTCCGCGACCTCGTTGGCGTCCGCCGGGCGGAGGGTGACGAGCCCCGGGATCGCCCGCAGCGTCAGCAGTTGCTCCACCGGCTGGTGGGTGGGACCATCCTCGCCGACGCCGATCGAATCGTGCGTGAAGACGTGGAAGACCGGCACCTCCATCAAGGCCGCCAAACGGATCGGCGGGCGCATGTAGTCGGCGAAGACCAGGAAGGTGGCGCCGTAGGCGCGCAAACCGACGAGGCCGAGGCCGTTCACGATCGAGCCCATCGCGTGCTCGCGCACACCGAAGTGGATGTTGCGGCCACCCGGTTCGAAGGGTGTCAGAGAGCCGGCTCCCTCGAAGGTGAGATTGGTCTTGTTGGACGGCGCGAGATCGGCCGAGCCGCCCAGCATGAACGGCACGTGCTGCGCGATGGCGTTCAGCACCTTCCCGGAGGACTCACGGGTGGCAAGGCCCTTGGCGTCCGCTTCGAAGACCGGAATGTCCTTGTCCCAGCCGGCCGGCAACCGGCCCTCGAGATAGGCATCGAGTTCCTCGGCATGCACCGGGTCCGCGGCCTTGGCCTCATGGAAGAAGCCCTCCCAGGTGGCGTAGAGTTCGGCACCGCGCTTGCCGATGCCATTGCGGAAGTTGTCGTAGACCCCGTCGGGCACCAGGAACTGCGCGTCCTCGGGCCAGCCATAGGCACGCTTGGCCCCCTTGACCTCGTCCTCGCCGAGCGCGTCCGAGTGGGCCTTGGCGGTGTTCTGCTTCTTGGGCGCGCCGTAGCCGATGATCGAGTTGACGACGATCAACGTCGGGCGGTCGCTGGACTGGAGGAAGGTCTCCAGAGCCGACGAGACCGCGTGGACATCGTTGGCATCGGCCACGCGCAGGACCTGCCAGCCATAGGCAAGGAAGCGAGCCGCGACCTCCTCGGAGAAGGCGAGTTCGGTGTGGCCCTCGATCGTGATGGTGTTGTTGTCGTAGATCCAGCACAGGTTCGACAAACGAAGGTGCCCGGCGATGGAGGCCGCCTCCGAGGCGACGCCTTCCATCAGATCGCCGTCCGAGCAGATGGCGTAGACGTTGTAGTCGAACAGCGGCAGGTCGGGCCGATTCAGGCGCTCGCCCAGAAAGCGGCCGCCCATCGCCATGCCGACGGAGTTCGCCACGCCCTGACCGAGGGGACCGGTCGTGGTCTCGACGCCGGTGGTGAAGTGGTACTCGGGATGGCCGGGAGTCCGGCTGTCGAGTTGGCGAAAATTCTTGAGGTCGTCGATGGTCAGGGCGGGCGCGTTGCCGCCGTCCTTCTCGGTCACGCCGGCGAGATGGATCAGGCCGTAGAGCAGCATCGAGGCGTGACCGGCCGAGAGCACGAAGCGGTCGCGATTGGGCCAGTGCGGGTGCGCCGGGTCATAGCGCAGGTAGCGGTTCCATAGGGTGTAGGCCACCGGTGCCAGCGCCATAGGGGCGCCGGCGTGGCCTGAATTGGCCTTCTGCACCGCGTCGATGGCGAGCGTCCGGAGCGTGTCGATGCTGAGCTTGTCGATCTCGCTCAGGGCCGCGTTCGGCTTGGTATCTGCTCCGCTCATCTCTCGTCGTCCTTCATCTGTGGGCTTGTTCGCCTGGAGCGTCCGAAACGCTCAGGCGTCGCACCGTTGGGGTGCAGGCGTGGTCGCACCCGGAGATTCGGCTTCCGCAGAGCCGCTGCTCCGCTCCCTGGCCGGCCCCTTGGCCCGGCTGTAGTTGAGAATGGTGTTCACCAGCGTGACGTGGCTGAAAGCCTGCGGGAAGTTGCCCACGAGGCGCCGGGCCTTCACATCATACTCCTCCGCCACCAATCCGACATCGTTGCAGACGCCGATCAGCCTCTCGATCAGCGCACGCGCCTCGTCGCATCGCCCGAGACCGATGAGGTTGTCGGCGTACCAGAACGAGCAGGGCAGGAACGCGCCCTCGTCGCCGGGCAGACCGTCGGTGGTCTGGTTCTCGGTGTCGTAGCGCAGCACGAAGCCGTCGCGCATCAGGGTGTGCCCGATGGCCTCCACGGTGCCGACCACCCGCGGGTCGTCCTGGGGCAGGAAGCCCATATGGGCGATGAGCAGCAGGCTCGCGTCGAGTCGCTTCGAACCGTAGGACTGCACGAAGCTGTTCAGCTCAGGGTCGAAGCCCTTGGCGCAGACCTCCGCATGAATCTGCTCGCGGATCTCGCGCCAGCGCGCCACCGGCACGTCACGAGCCTCCTTGGGCCGGTGGCTCAAACCGGTGGTCCGAATCTCATCCTGCTCGCGGGTCTCGGCCTCCTCGAAGGAACGGATGGCCCGATCGAAGGCGACCCAGGCCATGACCTTCGAGTGAACGAAGTGCCGGCGTCCGCCGCGCACCTCCCAGATGCCCTCGTCGGGCGTACACCAGACCTTCTCGAGATGGCGCAGCAGCGCTTCGCCGACGCGCCAGCCGTCGGCATCGCCCTGGAGGCCGCGTTGGTGCGCCTGATAGAGCGCGTCGAAGATTTCGCCGTAGACGTCGAGCTGGAACTGCTCCACCGCCGCGTTGCCGATGCGCACGGGCTTCGAGTTCTCGTAGCCGGGCAGCCAATCGAGCTCGATCTCGGGCAGCATGCGCTCCCCGGCGATGCCGTAGAGGATGTGCGCCTGCTCCGGGTTCCCAGCCACGGCGCGCACCAGCCAGTCGCGCCAGGCGCGGGCCTCGTCGAGGTAGCCGCCATCCATCAGGGCGATCAGCGTGAAGGTGGAATCGCGCAGCCAGCAGAACCGGTAGTCCCAGTTGCGTACGCCGCCAAGATCCTCCGGCAGGGACGTGGTGGGCGCGGCCACGATGCCGCCGGTCGGCTGGTAGATCAGCGCCTTCAGGGTGAGCAGCGATCGCTTCAGGATCGCGTCCCAGGGCGTGCCGGAAGCAGCGCGGCTGGACCAGTCGCGCCAGTAGCGATCGGTCTCGAACAGCACCTTGCGCGGCTGGATCGGCGCCGGGTCGTCCTCGTGGGATGCCCCGTAGCTCAGGGTGAAGGCCACGCTCTGACCGGCTTCCACCGTGAATTCCGAGACGGTGGTCTGATCCTGGCCGAACGTCGGCACTAGGGTGCGCAGCACCACCTTGTGCGGTCCGGAGATCGCGCGGAGATCACCGAGTTCGTTGTGCGAGACCCAGGGCACCGCCAATCCGTAATCGAAGCGGACGCGAAGGCGCATCCGCATGGGCACGGTCCCCTCGAGCCCCTCGACGATCCTGACGAGATGCGCGCCATCGTTGGCCGGCATGTAGTCGGTCACCCGCACGACGCCGGCGGCGGTCTCGTGCCGGGTCTCCAGGACGAGGCTGCCCTCGCGATACTGGCGCGTCGTGGCGGCCGCATCCATAGGGCCGAGCTTCCAGTAGCCGTGATCCTCCGTGCCGAGCAGGGCGGCGAAGCAGGCGGCGGAATCGAAGCGGGGCCAACAGAGCCAGTCGACGCTGCCGTCGCGGGCGATCAGCGCAGCGGTACGGCCATCGCCGACGAGCGCGTAATCCTCGATCCGTCCGGCCATCCAGGTCCTCGTCCTCGCGACGTCGACCGTCACGGGGCCGCGCAGCATCGCTGAGCGTCCACGTAGTCTTCGAAGGCGGCAGGGTCCAGGGTCAGGGGCGCTTTTGCTGGCCCGCCACCGCTTCGAAAGCGTTCAGCGGAGGCGCCCGATCCAACCGGAGACGGCGGCACCGAGGGTTGCGGTCTCCGCGCCGAGGGCCGCGCCCTGGTCGCTCACGAAAGTACCGGCGGCGGCGGTCTTGACGCCCATGAAGGCACCGGCAGCGGCGCTCGCCTGGGTCACCGCGCGGATCGTCGGCGCGAACGGCAGGGCGAGGTCGGGCAAGGTCGCGTCAGGCAGGCCGATCCCGGGCAGCACGCCCTCGTCCCCCTCGGCGGCGGCATGCGAGACCTCGGCCTCGGCCGCGAAGGGCAGGGCCTTCTCGCGAACCTGCGGCGGTCTCGCTGGGGCCTGCGGTGCCCTCTCGGAAACCTGCGGCGCCTTGTCGGTGGTCGGCGCGACCTTGGCGGCTGCAAGGCGCGGATGCTCGAACCCGCGCGGAGCGGCGAGGCGGGCAGGCCGAGGCGCGGTCCTGTGGGCTTGGGCGGCGGGCTCGGCCTGGGCGACGATGACCAGTGGGAACTGGGACTGGAAGGCAAGAGGGGCCGGGATGAAGGGCGCCACCGCCGTCGCCTCCGGTGCGGCAGCCACCGCTGTCGCCGGAACTGAGGCCGGTGCCACAGGGGCCGGCTCGTGGCAGAGATAGGAGGCTGCCCCGAGGATCACCGCCATGGCCAGCGTCGGCAGGAGGGGCGGCGTCACGCCACGCGCGGAACCCGATTCGAACGCCGTCTGATCGGGGGGCGTGCAGCCTGACATCCGGGGCACCTCGCTGTGCGTTTCAGCAACCGGTCCGATCGCCAGCGCCATTAGCCGGGCCGTTTGCGGCGGAACCTGGGCTGTTTCCTCTCCAAACGGTAATGTTTCGCCGGGCATGCGGCTTGCCTTTCCGGTGATGACCCCCCTGTTCCCCGCCTTCCGAACGCCACGCCCGCGCCCACAGCGTCATGTGCCTTGTCATCCCCTCGACCGGCATGCGACCTGCCGGGACCGCCCCAACCCCGATTCGCGTCCCCGGACACCGATGACCGAGCCGACCCTGACCGTCGCCGTGATCGACCCGAGCCGTGCCCGCGCCGCGATCCTCGAGGAGGGCCTCATGGCGGCGGGCTTCACCCGCGTCGTGGTCCTGCCCGACACCGCCGACCTGCCGGCCCGGGTGGCGGCCCTGAACCCGGACGTGGTCGTGATCCACCTGGAGAGCCCGAGCCGGGACATCCTGGAGCAGATGTCGGGCCTGTCCCGACACGTGGAGCGGCCGGTGGCGATGTTCGTCGACCGCTCGGACGTGCCGATGATGCAGGCGGCGATGGATGCGGGCATTTCCGCCTACGTCGTCGACGGATTGCAGCCGCAGCGCATCCGCTCGATCCTCGACGTGGCGATCCTGCGCTTCAACGCCTTCGCGCGGCTGCAACGCGAATTGTCGGAGGCGCGGGGCGAGCTCGCCGACCGCAAGCTCATCGAGCGGGCCAAGGGTATCCTGATGACGGCCAAGGGCCTCTCGGAGGAGGAGGCCTACCGGACGATGCGGCGCAAGGCCATGAACGAGAAGCGGAAAATCGCCGACATCGCCCGCGCCATCGTGACCGCGGCGGATCTCCTGGGATGAGAGGCCTGCCCCGATGAGACTCGCTCTCGGATACGTGCCGCTCATCGACGCGGCGCCCCTGATCGCCGCCGTGGAGGGGGGCTTCACCGCCGCCGAAGGCCTGGCAGTGGACCTCGTCAGTGAGCCCTCCTGGGCGACGCTCCGGGACAAGCTGGCGCTCGGGCACCTCGACGGCGCGCACATGCTGGCGCCCCTCGCCCTCGCCAGCGCCCTCGGCATCAGCGGGCCCGAGACCGACCTGGTGGTGCCCCTCGGGCTCAGCCTCAACGGCAACGCGGTCACGGTCTCGCGCCCGCTCTGGGCAGAGATGGCGCCGGAGGCCGACGATCTCGACTCGATGGCACGCGCGTTTTCCCGTGTCGCACGCGTGCGGGTCACACAGGGTCGACCCCTGACGCTGGGCACCGTGCACCCCTTCTCGTGCCACACCTACCAGCTCCGGATGTTCGCGGCCCGCGGCGGGCTCGACCTCGACGCCGCGACCCGGCTGGTGGTGATCCCGCCGCCCTGGATCGCCCAGGCCCTGCGCTCCGGGCAGATCGACGGGTTCTGCGCCGGCAGCCCCTGGAACAGCGTGTCGGTGGCCGAGGGATACGGCCGCATCGTCGCCCTCGGCTGCGAACTGGCCCCGGACTGCCCGGAAAAGGTGCTGGCGCTGCCAGCCTATGCGGCGGAGACGAGTGCGGCCCTGGTCCGCGCGGTGCGTCGGGCCGGGCGCTGGTGCGCGGCGGCCGAGAACCGGGGCGAGCTGGCGAGCCTGCTCGCCCATCCGAGCCATCTCGGCATCGATCCGGGCCTCGTCCGCCGGGCCCTGGCCGGCACCGTGGTGGTCGATCCGGACGGGACCGAGCGGCCCGCGTCGCGCTTTGTCGTGTTCGGCGCCGCGGCCGAGCGGCCGGTTCCCGACCAGGCCGACTGGCTCCTCGACCAGATGGGACAGGCCGGTCAGATCACGCCCACCCCCGCCCTGTCCGCCCGTGCCCGGGCGATCTACCGGCCCGACCTGTACGCGGCCGCCGGCTGAGAGGCCGCTGCCGCGGGCATCGGCAGGGTGCCCGCGGATTGTGCAGCGCAGCGCGTGGCGCGCAGGCAGGCAGACCGGGCGGCCGATCTCGCGGTCCGGCCTGGTTTCTCGCATCCGCACGGGCTCCGAAACCGAAGGCGGCCGCTGAGACGTTTCTGACAAAGACCTTTGATCGGAACCGGTTGGAGCGCATCCGGGATGCCCGGCATCGCAATGGTCCGGCGGCCGCACCAGACTTGGCACGCCCCGTGCAGAGCATCGGGGGCTCGCCAACGATGACGAGCCTTATCCGTCGGCAGAGCCGCTGACCCGAGTCCCCCACGGAACGCCGATCGTGCGTTCGATGGATGTGCTTGGTCGGCGGCTTTTTCTTTGGCGGATGTCCATGATTGCGAGGGTTTCGGGTTCGATGACTGACGGTGTCCGCAACAACCGCCGTGACCTCCTGAAGGGGGCCGCCGCGACGCTGTCCCTGGCGGCCCTCGCCCGCACGGCCCTGCCGGGGGGCGCCTTCGCGCAGGGGGCCGGCCCCGAGGTGAAGGGCGCCAAGCTCGGGTTCATCGCGCTCACTGACGCGAGCCCGCTCTTCGTGGCCAAGGAGAAGGGCTTCTTCGCCAAGCACGGCATGCCCGACGTCGAGGTGCTCAAGCAGGCGAGCTGGGGCACCACCCGCGACAACCTCGTCCTCGGCTCCGAAGGCAACGGCATCGACGGCGCCCACATCCTGACGCCGATGCCCTACCTGATCTCGGCCGGACGGGTGACGCAGAACAACGTGCCCGTGCCGATGCAGATCCTGGCCCGGCTCAACACCAACGGCCAGTGCATCTCGGTCGCCAAGGAATACCTCGACCAAAAGGTCGCCCTGGACGCGAAGGTGTTCAAGGCGGCGATCGAGAAGAAGAAGGCCTCCGGCAAGTCGGTCAAGGCGGCCATGACCTTCCCGGGCGGCACCCACGACCTCTGGATCCGCTACTGGATGGCCGCCGGCGGCATCGACCCGGACAAGGACATCGAGACCATCGTCGTGCCGCCGCCCCAGATGGTGGCGAACATGAAGGTCGGCACGATGGACTGCTTCTGCGTCGGCGAGCCGTGGAACGCCCAGCTGGTGCAGCAGGGCCTCGGCTACACCGCGCTCACCACCGGCGAGCTCTGGAAGGACCACCCCGAGAAGGCCTTCGCCATGCGGGCCTCCTTCACGGAGAAGTACCCGAACGCCACCAAGGCTTTGCTGATGGCGGTGCTGGAAGCGCAGGCCTGGTGCGACCGGCCCGAGAACAAGGACGAGGTCGCCGCCATCGCGGCCAAACGCCAGTGGATGAACGTCCCGGTCTCGGACGTCGCCGGCCGCATCAAGGGCACGATCGATTACGGCGACGGCCGCGTTGTCGAGAACAGCCCCTTCGTGATGAAGTTCTGGAACGACAACGCCTCGTATCCCTACCAGTCGCACGACCTCTGGTTCCTCACCGAGGACATCCGCTGGGGCAAGTTCGACGCGCAGACCGACACCAAGGCGCTGATCGCCAAGGTGAACCGCGAAGACCTCTGGCGCGAGGCGGCCAAGGCCCTCGGCGTCACCGCGATCCCGGCCTCCACCTCCCGCGGAAAGGAGACCTTCTTCGACGGCAAGGTCTTCGATCCGGCCGATCCCGCCGCCTACCTGTCCAGCCTCGGCATCAAGAGGATCGCGTGATGGCCAACACCACCACCCTCGCGGCCAGCGCCGCCGCCGCGCCGGCCAAGCCGAAGCGGGCGCCCCTCGTCACGATGGCCACCCTGAACACCATCGCCAAGAACCTGATCCCGCCGGTCGTGGTGCTGATCGCGTTCCTGGTGATCTGGGAGATGCTGTGCTCGCGCCCCGGCGCCGGCCTGCCGCCGCCGTCGCGCGTCGTCACCGAGGCCTGGGACATCATCGCCCACCCGTTCTACGACAACGGCGGTACCGACAAGGGTCTGTTCTGGCACATCTCCGCCAGCATCCAGCGCGTCGCCCTCGGCTTCGCCCTGGCCACCGTCGTGGGCATCCTCACCGGCACCCTGATCGGGCAGTCGGAATGGGCCATGCGCGGCCTCGACCCGATCTTCCAGGTCCTGCGCACGATCCCGCCGCTGGCCTGGCTCCCGCTGTCGCTCGCCGCGTTCCGGGACGGACAGCCCTCCGCGATCTTCGTGATCTTCATCACGTCGATCTGGCCGATCATCATCAACACGGCGGTGGGCATCCGGAACATCCCGCAGGACTACCGCAACGTGGCGGCGGTGCTGCGCCTGAACCCGCTGGAGTTCTTCGCCAAGATCATGCTGCCCTCGGCGGCCCCCTACATCTTCACCGGCCTGCGCATCGGCGTCGGCCTGTCCTGGCTCGCCATCGTGGCGGCCGAGATGCTCATCGGCGGCGTCGGCATCGGCTTCTTCATCTGGGACGCGTGGAACTCCTCCCACATCTCCGAGATCATCGTTGCCCTCGTCTATGTCGGGATCATCGGCTTCATCCTCGACCGCTTCGTCGCCTTCGTCGGCACCCTGGTCACCCGCGGCACCGCGACGGCCTGAGGAGGGATTCCCATGAGCTATCTCAGCATCGAGAACGTCGGCATCAGCTTCACCCGCGCGGGCCGCACCAACGAGGTCCTGCGCGACGTCAGCGTGAAGATCGACAAGGGCGAGTTCGTCTCGCTGATCGGGCATTCGGGCTGCGGCAAGTCGACGGTGCTCAACATCGTGGCCGGCCTGCTCAAGGCCTCCACCGGCGGCGTGCTCCTCGAAGGCAAGGAGGTGAACAGCCCCGGCCCGGACCGGGCCGTGGTGTTCCAGAACCACTCGCTCCTGCCCTGGCTCACCGTGCGCGAGAACGTGGCGCTCGCCGTCGACAAGGTCTTCAAGGGCAAGAAGTCGAAGGCCGAGCGCAACGCCTGGATCGACCACAACCTGGCGCTGGTGAACATGACCCACGCCGCCGACCGGCGCCCGAGCGAGATCTCGGGCGGCATGAAGCAGCGCGTCGGCATCGCCCGCGCCCTCGCCATGGAGCCGAAGGTGCTGCTCCTCGACGAGCCCTTCGGGGCCCTGGACGCGCTCACCCGCGCCCATCTCCAGGACTCGCTGATGGACATCCATGCCCGGCTGAAGAACGCCGTGATCATGATCACCCACGACGTCGACGAGGCGGTGCTCCTCTCCGACCGCATCGTGATGATGACCAACGGCCCCTCGGCCACGGTGGGCGAGATCCTGACCGTCGACCTCGAGCGGCCGCGCCGCCGCCTCGATCTCGTGGAGGACGCGACCTACACCCACGCCCGCGCCGAGGTGCTGGAATTCCTCTACGCGCGCCACGCCAAGCCCGCCATCGCGGCCTGACGGACGGATCGCGAGCGATGCGGGAACGGCTGGTGGTGATCGGCAACGGCATGGCGTCGTTGCGCTTCCTGGAGCGCCTGACCGAGCGGGCGCCGGGCCTGTACGACGTCACCGTCGTCGGGGCGGAGCCGCAGGCGGCCTACAACCGCGTGCTGCTCTCCTCGCTGCTGGGCGGCGAGGTCGACGAGGCCGGTTGCGCCTTTCGGGGCCTCGACTGGTACGCCGATCACGGCATCCGCCTGATCACCGGCGCGCCGGTGACCGCGGTCGACCGCGAGAACGGCCTCGTGATCGTCGGCGAGACCCACGTCCTGCCCTTCGACCGGCTCGTGCTCGCGGTGGGCTCCCTGCCGATCCGGTTGGCCAAGCCCGGCATGGACCTGCCCGGCGTGCTGACCTTCCGCGACCTCGCGGACGTGGCCGCCATCCGCCGGGCGGCGGTGGAGCACGCCCGGGCCATCGTGATCGGCGGCGGGCTCCTCGGCCTGGAAGCCGCCGTCGGCCTTGCGCGGCTCGGCGTCGACACCACGCTCCTGCACGTCATGGACCGGCTGATGGAGCGCCAGCTCGACCACGCCGCCGCCGGCCTGGTGAAGCGGGCCATGGAGGCGCGCGGCGTCAGGGTGCTCCTCAAGGCCGACACCGCGTCGGTCGAGGGGGAGGGCCGGGTCGAGCGCCTGATCCTGTCCGACGGCACCGTGCTGCCGGCCGACCTCGTGGTGATGTCGGTGGGCGTGCGGCCCAACGTGGCGCTGGCACAGAATGCCGGGATCGCGACCGCGCGCGGCATCCTGGTGGACGATCGGATGCAGTCGTCGGATGCCCGCATCTCCGCGCTGGGGGAGTGCGCCGAGCACCGGGGCCAGGTCTATGGCCTCGTGGAGCCCGCCTACGAGCAGGCCGAGGCCCTGAGCCGCCACCTCATGGGCGAGGACGCGGCCTATCTCGGCACCGCCCTCTCCACCAGCCTCAAGGTCTCGGGCCTGCCCGTGTTCTCCGCCGGCCAGATCGAGGCGCCGGAGGGGGCCGAGACCGTGCTGATGTCGGATCCCGGCCTCGGCCTCTACCGCAAGCTCGTCGTCGCCGAGGACCGGCTGCTGGGCGCGGTCTTCGTCGGCGACATCGCCGAGCAGGGCTGGTGCAAGGAGCTGATCCGCACCGGCGCCTCGATCGCCGAGCACCGCGACGACCTCCTGTTCGGGCGCCCCGCGCCCGCATCCCAACCCCTCGCAGCGTGAGGAGGCTACCCATGGCCGATGCATTCAACGCCGAGCAGAAGCGCTATCTCGAAGGCTTCGCCTCCGGCATCAGTGCCGCCCGGATGACCGGCGGCCTGGCGCTCGCGCCGGGCGCCGCCGCCCCGGCCGAGCCCACCGGCCCCGACGCGATTCACATCAAGGCGCAGGACGCCACGGTGAAGGCCGGCGGCAAGCTCTGCGAGCAGGAGAAGTGGAAGCGCGCCGAGAACCCCTTCGACGGCCACAACCGCCTCATCGCCGAGGCTCAGACGGGCAAGGCCCCGAAGCCCGAGGACAATTTCCGCTGGCGCTACCACGGGCTGTTCTGGGTGGCCCCGGCCCAGAATTCCTACATGTGCCGGCTGCGCATCCCCAACGGCATCCTGCACCACTGGCAGTTCGCCGGCATCGCGGATCTGGCCGACGCCCATGGCGGCGGGTACAGTCACGTCACCACCCGGGCCAACCTGCAGGTCCGCGAGATCGCCCCCGAGCACGGCCAGCCCTTCCTCGACGGGCTGATCGACCTCGGGCTGACCGCCCGGGGCGCCGGCGCCGACAATATCCGCAACGTCACCGGCTCGCCGGTGGCCGGCATCGATGCGCAGGAACTCCTCGACACGCGGCCGCTCGCCAAGTCCTGGCACAACCACATCCTCAACGACCGCTCGCTGTTCGGCCTGCCGCGCAAGTTCAACGTCGCCTTCGACGGCGGCGGCGTGATGCCGGTGCTGGAGGAGACCAACGACATCGGCTTCCAGGCCGTGCGGGTGGGGGAGGGCGCGAGCGTCGCGCCGGGCATCTGGATGCGCCTCGTACTGGGCGGCATCTCGGGCCACCGGGACCTCGCCCGCGACACCGGCGTCGTGCTGCGGCCGGAGGATTGCAACAAGGTCGCCGACGCCATCCTGCGCGTCTTCATCCAGAACGGCGACCGCACCAACCGCAACAAGAGCCGGATGAAGTACGTCCTCGACGCCTGGGGCTTCGACAAGTACCTCGCCGCCGTCGAGGCGGTGCTGGGGACCACGCTCGACCGGGTCGACCCGGCCCACATCGCCCCGCGCGGGCCCATGGACCGCTTCGCCCATGTGGGCGTGCACCGGCAGGTCCAGGACGGCCTGAACTGGGTCGGCGTGATCCTGCCCGTCGGCAAGATGACCACCGACGAGATGCGCGCCCTGGCGGCGATCGCGTCCGAGTGCGGCGACGGCGCCATCCGCATGACCGTCTGGCAGAATTTCCTGTTTTCCGGCGTGCCCGACGCCAGGGTGGCGGAGGTCCGCGCCCGCGTGGCGGCCCTCGGCCTCACCACCGAAGCGTCGAGCATCCGTGCCGGCCTCGTCGCCTGCACGGGCAACCGCGGCTGCAAGTTCGCCGCCTCCGACACCAAGGGCCACGCCCTCGTCATCGCCGACCACATCGAGGCGAACCTGACGGAGCTCGACGTTCCGGTGAACGTCCACCTCACCGGCTGCCACCACTCCTGCGCCCAGCACTACATCGGCGACATCGGGCTCATCGGCGCCAAGGTCGTGGTCTCGGAGGAGGGCGATACGGTCGAGGGCTACGACATCGTGGTCGGCGGCGGCTTCGGCGACAGCCCGAAGATCGGCACCGAGATCTGGAAGGCCGTGCGGGCCGAGGATTGCCCGGCCCGCATCGAGGCGCTGCTGCGCAGCTACCTCGCCCGGCGCATCGGCCCGGAGGAGAGCTTCCAGGCCTTCACCGCCCGCACCGGCCCCGAGTCGCTGCGCCACATCGCCGAAGAGCAACCCGTCCTGAAGGCCGCCGCATGAGCGAGCACGTCACGCCCCCCCTGGTCCTCATCCCCGAGACCGCCCCGTTCGACCCGGACCAGCGCGCCTGGCTCTCGGGCTACTTCGCCGCCCTGCTCGGCCCCGCGGTGGAGGGCGCCACGGCCCTCGCGTCCGGCGAAGCGCCCGGCGGCGCGCAACAACTCGCGGACAACGACGACGCGCCCTGGCACGATCCCTCGCTGCCGCTGCCCGAGCGGATGGCGATGGCGAAGGAACGGCCCGAGCCGCAGAAGCTGATGGCCGCCATGGCGCAGCAGGATTGCGGCCAGTGCGGCTACAACTGCGCCGACTACGCCAACGCGATCTTCCTCAAGAACGAGGAGCGCCTGAACCTGTGCCAGCCCGGCGGCAAGGACACGCTCCGGATGCTGAAGAAGCTCGAGGAGGAGTTCGGGGCCGGCGGCGGCGCCGCGCCGAAGACGTCCGAGGACGCCGCCCCCAAGGCCGCTCCCGCGCTCGGCCCCCTCGGCTACTGCCGGGAGAACCCCGTGGAGGCGACCTTCGTCTCGCGCACCCGCCTCAACGCACCGGGGGGCGAGAAGGAGACCTGGCACGTCGAGATCGACCTCACCGGCACCCCGATCGACTACGTGGTCGGCGATTCCCTCGGTCTGTTCCCCGCCAACGCCCCGGCCCTGGTCGATGCGGTGATCGCCGAGCTCGGCGCCCGGCCCGAGCGCCGGATCGGGGCCAAGACCCTGCGCGACCGGCTGTTGACCGACTACGCCCTGGGCGGCGCGCCGGACGGGCTTTACCAGCTCCTCTCGCTGCTCACCGCGGGCGAGGCCCGCCGGAAGGCGCAGGCGCTGGCCGCCGGCGAGGACCCGGACGGCGACGCCGCCCATCTCGACGTGCTGGGCGCCCTCCACAAGTTCCCCGGCGCGCGCCCCGACGCGGAGGTGTTCCTGGAGGCGCTGGACGAGCTGCAGCCGCGGCTCTACTCGATTTCGTCCTCGCCGAAGGCCGATCCGGGCCGGGTCTCGCTCACCGTCGACGCGGTGCGCTACAGCCACCGCTCGCGCCTGCGCCTCGGCGTGGCCTCGACCCATCTCGGCGAGCGCATCCCCGAGGGCATGCGGGTCAAGGTCTACCTGCAGAAGGCGCACGGCTTCGCCCTGCCGGAGGATCTCTCGAAGGACGTCATCATGGTCGGGCCCGGCACCGGCATCGCGCCGTTCCGCGCCTTCCTGCGCGAGCGCGACGCGACGGCAGCGCCGGGGCGCAACTGGCTGTTCTACGGCCACCAGCGCCAAGCCTCCGACTTCTTCTACAAGGACGAGCTCAACGCCCTGAAGGACCGCAAGGTGCTCACCCGGCTGTCGCTGGCCTGGTCCCGCGACGGCGCCGAGAAGACCTACGTCCAGGACCGCATGCGCGAGACCGGCGCGGAGCTGTGGACGTGGCTCGAGGGCGGCGCGCATTTCTACGTCTGCGGCGATGCCAAGCGCATGGCCAAGGACGTGGAGCGGGCGATCATCGACGTCGCCGGCCAGTTCGGGGGCAAGAACCCCGACGAGGCCGTGGCCTACCTCGCCCACCTCAAGAAGACCGGCCGCTACCAGGCCGACGTGTACTGAGGCGCAGCCCCTCCCCCTCGCGGGAGGACGGGCGCGGAGGGGGTGGACGAGGCCCCGCCCCGCGCCCCCCGACCCTTGCTCCACGCCACGACCCCGCTCTCCGCCGAGGATTCCGCCATGACCGCGCACGTCCAGGCACCGGCCGCCCCTGTCAAGACCACCTGCCCCTATTGCGGCGTCGGCTGCGGGGTGGTCGCCACGCCGGACGGGCAGGGCGGCGCGGGAATCGCCGGCGACACCGCGCACCCGGCCAATTTCGGCCGGCTCTGCTCCAAGGGCTCGGCGCTGGGCGAGACGCTCTCCCTCGACAACCGCCTGCTTCACCCGCAGGTGGACGGCGTCCGGGCGAGCTGGGAATCGGCGCTCGGCACCGTGGCGGGGTCCCTGCGCCGGATCGCCGAAAAGCACGGGCCGGACGCGATCGCGTTCTACCTCTCGGGCCAGTTGCTGACCGAGGACTACTACGTCGCCAACAAGCTCGCGAAGGGCTTCCTCGGCACCCCGCACGTCGACACCAACTCGCGCCTGTGCATGTCGAGCGCGGTGGCCGCCCACCGGCGCGCCTTCGGCTCGGACACCGTGCCGGGCTGCTACGAGGACCTGGAGGAGGCCGACCTCATCGTCCTGGTGGGCTCGAACACCGCCTGGTGCCACCCGATCCTGTTCCGCCGCATGATCGACGCGCGGGCGAAACGCGGCACCAAGCTGGTGGTGATCGACCCCCGCCGCACCCAGACCGGCGCGGAGGCCGACCTCTTCCTCGGCCTGAAGGCCGGCACCGACACTGCCCTGTTCTCCGGCCTGCTGGTGCACCTCGCCAGCACCGGCTCCCTGGACTACCGTTTCGTCCTCGACCACACGAGCGGCTTCGACGGCGCCCTGGAGCGGGCGCGCGCCATCGCGCCGACGATTCCCGCCACCGCCGCCGCCACGGGCCTGTCGGAAGCCGACGTGGCCCGGTTCTTCGAGCTCTTCGCGCGGACGAAGCGCGTCGTCACCGCCTTCTCGCAGGGGGTGAACCAGTCGGCGCAGGGCACCGACAAGGGCAACGCGATCATCAACTGCCACCTCGCCACCGGCCGCATCGGCCTGCCCGGCGCGGGGCCGTTCTCCCTCACCGGCCAGCCCAACGCCATGGGCGGGCGCGAGGTCGGGGGCCTGGCCAACATGCTGGCCGCCCACATGCACTTCACCCCCGAGGAGGTGGACCGGGTCCGCCGCTTCTGGTCGGCGCCCAACATCATCACGGGCGAGGGCATGAAGGCGGTCGCCCTGTTCGAGGCGATCGAGCGCGGCAAGATCAAGGCCCTCTGGGTGATGGGCACCAACCCGATCGTGTCGATGCCCCGCGCCGACCGCATCCGCGCGAGCCTGAAGGCCCTCGACCTCTACGTCGTCTCGGAGGCGGTGGCCGACAGCGACAGCGCCCGGGCGACGGGACGCCGGACCGTGCTGCTCCCGGCCCTGGCCTGGGGCGAGAAGGACGGCACGGTGACGAATTCCGAGCGCCGGATCTCGCGCCAGCGCAGCTTCCTGAGACCGCCCGGCGAGGCCCGGGCCGACTGGCAAATCATCTGCGACGTCGCCAAGCGCCTCGGCCACGGCGAGGCTTTCGCCTATTCGGGCACCGCCGCGATCTTCCGGGAGCACGCCGGCCTCTCGGCCTTCGAGAACAACGGCACCCGCGACTTCGACCTCGGGGCCGTCAGCGACCTGGCCGACGCGGCCTACGCCACGACCGCCCCGCTGCAATGGCCGCTGCCGAAGCGCGGCAAGGCGCGCGCCCGGCTCTTCGCCGACGGCCAGTTCTACACCTTCGACAAGCGCGCCCGCTTCGTGGCCGTGCAGACCCCGACGCTCGCCGAAGGCGTGAGCGAGGCCTATCCCCTCGTCCTCAACACCGGCCGGGTCCGCGACCACTGGCACACGATGACGCGGACGGGAAAGAGCCCCCGCCTCTCGGCCCACCGCGCGGTGCCCTTCGTGGAGATCCACCCGGACGATGCCGCCGCCCTCGGTCTGAAGGACGGGGACCTCGCCCGCCTCAGCACGCCGCACGGCAGCGCGACCCTGGAGGCGATGGTCACCGACGCGGTGCGGACCGGCGACCTGTTCGCCGCCTTCCACTGGAGCGCCGCCACCGCCTCGGATGCCCGCGTCGGCGCCCTGGTACGCGGCGTGCCCGATCCGGTCTCGGGCCAGCCCGAGCTGAAGGCGACCCCGGTCGGCCTCGCGCCGGTGCCCTATCGCAACCGGGGCTTCCTGCTGACCCGCGGCGAGCACACCCTGCCGGGAGGCTGGTGGTGGGCGCGGGCCACGATCGCCGGTGGCTCCGGGCTGCAATTCGCCACGCAGGAGAGCTCCCGCGCCGTGGCGCTGATGATGCGCGGCCTGTTCCAGGGCCACGAGCTCGCCGAATACGCCGACCACGCCCGCGGACGCTACCGCTGCGCCGTCTACGAGGCCGGCCGCCTCGTCGCCTGCCTGGCGCTGGGCCCCGCCGAGGCCCGCCCGGGCTGGGACGAGGCCAAGGCGCTGTTCGCGGACCCGGAGCCCGCGCCCTCGGCCCGACGCGCCCTCCTGACGGGCCGCGCCGAGACGGCCTCGGCCGGTCCCACCGTCTGTGCCTGCCACGGGGTCGGCCTCGACGTCATCACGGGGGCCATCGCCGCGGGGGCCGGCACCGTCGAGGCGGTGGGCGCCGCCTGCAAGGCCGGCACGAATTGCGGCTCGTGCATCCCCGAGATCCGCAAGCTGCTGCCCGAGGCGCTTGCGCGCAACGCCGCATAGGCTCACTTTCGGCCGAATCGACACCCATCTCCGAGCCTCATGAGCACGCCCCGCATCCCCCGTGAAACCCGGCCCGCCGGCACCGAATCAACGCGCGGCGGAGCCCCGGCCGGCCTGGAGCCCTTGGCCGTCCTGCCGGTCTTCGTGCCGCTGCAGGGCAAACGCGCGGTGCTGGCCGGCTCCAATGGCGGTGCGCCCTGGAAGGTGAAGCTGCTCGCCGCCGCCGGGGCCCACGTGGACGTCTATGCGCCCGAGCCCAGCGACGAGCTGCGCGCGGTGCCGGGCGAGATCGTCGCGGGCTCCGTCACCCTGCACGAGCGCCAGTGGCAGGCCGACGACCTTTCGGGGTCCGCCTTCTGCATCGGCGCCATGGAGGACGAGGACGACTGCATCGCCTTCGTGGCCGCCGCCCGGACGACCGGCGCCATCGTCAACGCGGTCGACCGGCCCCATCTCTGCGACGTGAAGTTCGGCGCCATCGTCAACCGCTCGCCCATGGTGGTGGGCATCTCGACAGAGGGCGCCGCCCCGGTCTTCGGCCAGACCGTGCGGGCCCGGATCGAGGGCATGCTGCCGCGCGGGTTCAAGGCCTGGATCGGCGCCGCCCGCGACTGGCGCGAGGAGGTCACGAGCCGCTTCCACGGCTTCTCGGACCGCCGCGCCTTCTGGGAGCGTTTCACGGATCGGGCCTTCGCGGAGCCCGACCGGGTGCCGACGGACCGGGACCTCGCCGAGCTCCTGGGGCAGACCGAGGCCGCGCCGAAGGGCGGGGCCGTGACCCTCGTCGGCGCCGGCCCGGGGGACGCCGAGCTCCTCACCCTCAAGGCCCTGCGCGCTTTGCGCAACGCCGACGTCATCCTGTACGACGATCTCGTGGCGCCGGAGATCCTCGACTATGCCCGCCGCGAGGCCCGCACCATGCTGGTGGGCAAGACTGGGCACGGCCCGTCCTGCCGGCAGGACGACATCAACGCGCTGATGGTGCAGCTCGCCAAGTCCGGCAAGCAGGTGGTGCGCCTGAAATCCGGCGACCCCCTGGTGTTCGGCCGGGCCGGTGAGGAGATCGATGCCTGCCGGGCCGCCGGCATTCCCGTCAGCGTGGTGCCGGGTGTCTCCGCGGCGCAAGGGGCGGCGGCCTCGCTTTGCGTCTCGCTGACCCACCGCGACGCGGCGCGACGGCTGCAATACGTCACCGGTCACGACCGGCGCGGGGCCCTGCCCGAGGACCTGAACTGGGGCGCGCTGGCCGATCCGAGCGTCACCACCGTGGTCTACATGCCCAAGAAGACCCTCGGGGTGCTGCTGGAGCGGGCGATCGCCGAGGGCCTCGCCCCCGCGACTCCGGCCCTTCTCGTCTTCAACGCCACCCGCCCGAACCAGCAGGTGGTGGAGGGCACGGCCCAGGATCTCGCGACCCGGGTCGAGGCCGCCGGCCTCGACGGTCCGGCGCTTCTCATGGTGGGCGACGCCCTGCGCCGCGGGGACGCCGAGGCGGCGATCGCCGCGATCGAGCCGGACAAGCTCGCCATCTGAGGCAGGACCAGCCGGGCGACGTTTGGTGGCGACGGTTTGGTGGATTGCCCGGGGGCGGCGCCTGTGGTCTGAAGCCGCCACATCCCTGGATCGCAAGGCCGTTCCCATGCGTCGCACGCTCCTGCCCCTCCTCGCCTTCGCGATCGGCCTCGTGGGGCTCTGCGTCGCGGCCTTCGTGGTGCTGGCGCCCAAGACCCAGGAGGGCGGGACGAGCAGTGTCGGCGGCCCCTTCATCCTGACCAACCAGGACGGGCAGCGCGTCACCGAGCGCGATTATGCGGGCCGGACGCATCTCGTGTTCTTCGGCTTCACCCACTGCCCCGACGTGTGCCCGACCACGCTGCAGCAGATCGGCGACGTGCTCCAGGCCCTCGGACCGAAGGGCCAGGACGTGCGCGCCCTGTTCATCGCCGTCGATCCCGAGCGCGACACGCCCGCGGCCCTGAAGACCTACCTGGCGAGCTTCGACCCGCGCATCGTCGGCCTGACCGGCTCGCCGGAGGAGGTGAGCGCGGCGGTGAAGGCCTACCGGGCCTATGTCCGCAAGGTGCCGACCAAGGACGGCGACTACACGATGGAGCACACCGCCCTGGTCTACGTGATGAACGGCCAGAACCGCTTCCTCAACGCGCTCAATCTCGCCCGCCCGCCCCAGGAGGCGGCGGCCGAGCTCGCCAAGATGCTTTAGGTACGCAGGTGCTGTAGGCACGAGGCTGTCAGGATCGCGTGGCGCCGCGGGGCGCCGGGCCGTCGACCCTGACGACGACGGGAGCCGGTGCCTCCCCGAAGCGTCCGCCCCGGAGCGACCATGACCGTCCTGTCGGCCTTCCCGATCACACCCTCGAACGCCGACGGCCAGGTGGACCTCGGCGCCTTGCAGGCTCTCCTGCAGCCCCTGGTCGCGGCCGGGGTCGGCTCGATCGGCCTGCTGGGCAGTACCGGCGCCTATCCGTTCCTGGCGCGCCACCAGCGCCGCCGGGCCGTGGAGGCCGCCGTCGCGGCGGTGGCGGGCCGCGTACCGGTCCTCGTCGGGGTCGGCGCCCTGCGCACCGACGAGGCGGTGCGGATGGCCCAGGACGCCAAGGGCGCCGGGGCCGAGGGCGGGCTCCTGGCGGCGATGTCCTACACGCCGCTCACCGAGGATGAGGTCTTCGTGCATTGCGAGACGGTGGCGCGGGAATCCGGCCTGCCGCTCTGCCTCTACGACAATCCGGGCACCACCCATTTCCGGTTCACCCCGGCCCTCGTCGGCCGCCTCGCCCGGGTTCCGGGCATCGTCGCGATCAAGAGCCCGGCGCCGGAGCCGGGCGGGGCGGCGGAGCATCTCGGCGCGCTGCGCGCGGTGGTGCCGGCCGGGTTCTCCCTTGGCTACAGCGGCGACTGGAACGCGCTCGCGGCCCTGCTGGCGGGGGGCGAGGCCTGGTACAGCGTCGTCGCCGGGCTGTTCCCGCGGCCCGCCCTGGCGATCGTCCGGGCCGTCGAGGCCGGCGACACCGCCGAGGCGCAGCGCCTGAACGCCCGGCTCGCGCCGCTCTGGGACCTGTTCCGGACCTATTCGAGCCTGCGGGTGATCTATGCCTGCGCCGATCTTCTCGGCCTCTGCCGCGCGGCGCCGCCGCGGCCGATCCTGCCGCTGGAGGGGGAGGCGCGCCGGCGGGTGGCCGACACCCTCGCGGCGCTGGAGCTCGGCTGAGCCGGACCGCCCTCACTGCGGGCGCAGGGCGCCGCTGCGGGAGGTGCGGGCGAGGCCGTGCTCGGTCTTGTTCCAGCGGTTCGGTGCGCGGACGAGCTCGTACAGCCCCGACCAGGCGGCGAGGCTGATGAGCAGGAAGTAGACCGGCATCCCCGGCACGGTGGTCAGGAGGTCGAACCAGCCGCGCCGGACGCAGCCGAGGGCCGCCGGCAGCAGCATCGCGAGCAAGCCGGCGACGAACAGGGTGACGGAGGCGCCGGTGGGGAGGTTCGCCCAGAACCCGCCCTGGGCCGGGGACCCGTTCCACGCGAAGGCCGCGAAGTCGTAGGCCGCCCGGCCCATCAGGAACGGGTAGGCGAGGGCGGAGATCACCGTCCCGGGCACCAGGGCGACGGCGCAGAGGGTGCCGAGGGGGCCCAGCTGCCGAAGCGTCCGGCGGGGGGCGCGGGCGTGGGCGTGGGTGAGGCTGGTCTGCAGGAATCCCTTCATCCAGCGGGTGCGCTGGTGCAGCCAGGGCCGGACCGCGCGCGGCGCCTCCTCCAGGGTGTCGCTGCGCAGGTCGCCCACGCGGTAGCCCGCCCGCGCCAGGCGGATGCCGAGGTCGGCATCCTCGGTGACGTTCCACGCGTCCCAGCCGTGGAGTTCGCGCAGGACGCCGGTGCGAAAATGCGTCGAGGTGCCCCCGAGGGGAATCGGCACGCGCCAGGAGGCGAGGGCCGGGATCAGGACGTCGAAGAGGGCGGCGTACTCGATGGCGAAGCAGCGCGTCAGGCGTCCGTCGTCCATGTTGTCGATGACGAGGCGGCCCTGGAGGCAGGCCGTGATGCGGGAGGCGCGGGCGAAGCGGGTGGCCGCCGCGCGGAGCTGACCCGGGTCGGGCACGTCCTCGGCGTCGTAGACCACGAGGCAGGCCCCGCGGGCCAGGGGCAGGGCGGCGTTGAGGGCGCGCGGCTTGGTCCGAGGCAGGCCCGCCGGCACCCGGACGATCTCGAACCGGGCCGGAAGCGCCGCCGTCGCCAGGGCCGCGTCGGTCTCGCGGTCGTCGGCCTCGATCACCAGCTTGATGTCGAGCTTGGCCGCCGGGTAGTCGAAGCGCGACAGGGCCGCCACGAGCCGTGGCACGACCGGAGCCTCGCGGTGCAGCGCCACCAGCACCGTGTAGACCGGCAGGGCAGTGTCCGGCAGCGCCGCCTCGGGCGGCCGGTCCGCCTCGACGCTGACGGCGGCGATGCGGACCGTGACCATGACGAGGAAGCCGAGCTGCATCAGGGTCCAGGCGCCGACTAGCACGGGGGCGGGGAGGAACGCCGCGGCAATGCCGACGGCCCCGAGGACAAGGCCCGCGATGGCGAGGTGCGGCCCCTGCGTGTCCGCCCCCAGCGCCCAGTCGGGCCGGTGGCGCTGGAGCGTATCGGCGGCGGCCGCCGCGATGCCCACCGGGTTGGCGGCGAACGCCGCCGCCTGCAGGGCCCGCGGCGTGGTGATGGCCGCGCGCGTACCCGTCCGCAGCAGCGCGGCGATGGCAGCCCCGCGCGGGGCGCGGACCGTGGCGGGCCCCGGGGCCATCAGGGGCGCGACCCCGGCCACGAGGCTGTCGGGATACCGGGTGCCCTCGCCGAGGCGCAGGTCGCCGGCCAGGAACGGGACGCCGAGGGCGGCGGCGAGGCCGCGGTAATAGGCCTCCTCGGTGATCAGGTCGGCGTGAATCAGGGCCGCGGCGGCATCGGTGCCGCAGGTTCGCGCCAGAGCGGCGGCCCGCGCCAGGCGGCCCGCATCGAAGCCCTGGCGCGCGAGGAACGCGATCTCGGGCGGCAGGGGTTCGGGCGGCAAGGGGTCAGACAGCAGGGGCGCGGTCCGGCCGTCGGGTGTGCTGAAACCGCGAAGCGACACCGTACGCGACCTCCCGGCGGCCCGTGGATGTGCTAGGGAAGGGCCGTGAGCCAGTCCGTTTCCAAGCGCAACCCGCGCGCCACGATTGCAACTTCCGCGTTTGCCGGCCGAAAGGCAAGGCGGCGTCGGGGCCGGGCGGCGGCTTGTGCACTGGCGGCGGCCGTGTGCGGCCTCGGCCCCGCTCCGGCGGCCCGTGCCGAGGGCGTGACGATCCCCAACTTCTGGAACCCGCGCGCCCGCCAGGAGCGCATGGAAACCCAGCCGAGCGCGCGCACGGTCCGCTTCCTCACCGACGACGACTTCCCGCCCCTGCACTTCGCCGGCCCCGACGGCACGCCCACCGGCTTCGTGGTGGAGCTCGCCCGCGCGGTCTGCGAGCGCCTGGCCATGACCTGCACGGTTCAGGCCCGGCGCTTCGACACCCTCCTCGACGCCCTGGCCGAACGGCAGGGGGACGTGGTCGCCGCGGCGATCCCCCTGACGCCGGCCCTGCGCGCCCGCTTCCTCGCCACGCGCCCCTATTTCCGCTGGCCGGCCCGCTTCGCCGCCCGCACCGACAAGGGCCTCCCCGCCCCCTCGGCGACCGCCCTGGCGGATCGGAGCGTCGGCGTGGTCGGCGGCACCGCCCACGCGGCCTATCTGAAGGCGTTCTTCCCCAAGGCCGCCGCCAAGGACTTCACCGACCTCGCCACCGCCGAGGGCGCCCTGCGCCGGGGCGAGGTCGACTACGTCTTCGCCGACGGCCTCAACCTCGCCCTCTGGATCGGCGGCGTCGAGGCCACGGGCTGCTGCGCCTTCACGGGCGGCGACTACCTCGAGAACCGCTACTTCGGCGAGGGCATCGGCCTCGTCACCCGCTCCGACGACCCGGCCCTGTCGCGGGCGCTCGACGACGCGCTCCAGCGCCTCTGGGACGAGGGGAAATACGCCGAGCTGTACCTGCGGTTCTTCCCGGTGAGCCCGTTCTAGGAACCGGCGCGCCGATCCCGCAGCCCGGCCCTCTGCCCGAGGCGACCGGGCGTTGAGGCGGGCCGCATCCCGCGCACCGAGGAGCCTTCCACCATGCTGCTCTACGAGCACCCGCTCTCGTCCTACGCCCAGAAGATCAAGATCGCGCTGCGCGAGAAGGGCGTGCCGTTCACGGCGGAGCTTCCCGAGAGCTTCGGCACGGGACGGGACGCGGGGCCCTTCGCGGCCGCCAATCCCCGCACCGAGGTGCCGGTGCTCCTCGACGGGGACGTGACGCTGTTCGAATCCACGGTGATCCTCGAATACGTCGAGGAGCGCTGGCCGGAGCCGCCCCTGCTGCCGGCCGAGCCCGCGGCGCGGGCCTTCGCACGGCTCACCGAGGAGGTCTGCGACACCCAGTACGAGGCGGTGAACTGGGGGTTCGGCGAGGTGCTGTGGTTCCGCCGGGCCACCGGAGACCTCGCCGCGCACCTGCGCGCCCAGGCGGCGGCGCAGACGGCGGTGCTCCAGGGCTGGCTGTCGGAGCGCCTCGGCGCGGCCGCGTGGTTCGGCGGTGCGGGCTTCGGCTGGGCCGACGCGGCGGCGGCCCCGATGGTCAACCGCTCGGTGCATTACGGCCTCGGGCCGGCGCCGGGGACCCCGCTCGCCCGCTGGCACGCCCGGGTGAGTGCGCGCCCCGCGGTGGCGGCGACCTTCGCCGAGTTCGACGCGGCCGCCGCCCGGATGGCCGAGGCCCCCGACCTCTACACTTCCGGCGGACGCCGCCGCGAATACCGCGACCATCGCCTCGACTGGATGATCCGGTCGGGCGGCATCGAGGTCGTGCTCGCCGGCCTGCGCGACGGCAACGTCCGCTTCTCCTGGCCGCCCCCCTGGCCGAACCCGTCCCCGGGTGATCGCCCCTCAGAGGCGCAGGCGCCCGGCACCGGCCGCGACCGCGAGTAGGAGGGCGGCCACCGCGAGGAAGGCCAGGGTCAGGCTGGTGGCATGGGCGAGGAGCCCGATCGCGGCGGGGCCGGCGAGCACCCCGGCATAGCCCAGCGTGGTCACGGCCGGGATCGCGAGGGCGGCGGGCACGGTCTCCTGCCGGCCGGCGGCGGTGAACAGCACCGGCACGATGTTGGCGCAGCCCGCCCCCACCAGGGCGTAGCCGAGGAGCGTCGCCGGCCAGAGCGGCACCGCCGTCGCGAGGCCGAGCCCGGCGGCGGCGAGGAGCGCGCCCAGGACGACGATGCGGCGGCGGCCGATCCGGCGCACGAGGGCGTCGCCGGTGAGGCGGCCCGCCGTCATGGTCAGCGAGAAGGCCGCGTAGCCGAGGCCGGCCCAGGCCGGATCGAGGCCGCGCTCCTGGATCAGGAAGACGCCGCTCCAGTCGAGGGCCGAGCCCTCCGTGAGGAAGACCACGAAGCACAACAGACCGATGCCGAGCACGGGGCCGCGCGGCAGGGCGAAGGCCGGGCCGCCGGGAGCCTCCGCCACCGCCGGCAGGATGCCGGGCAGGGCCACGAGGAAGGCGGCCGCCATGCCGGCGACCACCCCCAGGGTCGCGGCCGCCGGCGTCAGGCCGAGGCTCAGGAGCGCGCTGAAGCCGGCGGCCCCCAGGATGCAGCCGAGGCTGTAGAGGCCGTGGAAGCCCGACATCATCGGGCGCTCCGCCCGGCGCTCCACCGCCACCGCCTGAAGGTTCATGAGGCAGTCGAGCAGGCCGAGGCCGATGCCGAGGCCGGTGAGGGCGGCGGCGAGGACGGGCAGGCCGGCGGCGCGGGAGAGCACCATCAGGGCCGTTCCGGTGACGAACACGGCGACCGCCAGCACGGGGCGGGTGCCGAAGCGACCCGCCAGGGCGCCCGCCACCGGCATGGTGGCCAGGGAGCCGATGCCGAGGCAGAGGAGGAGCAGGCCCAGCCGGCCGTCATCCAGGCCCGCCCGCGCCTTCACGAGGGGCACCAGGGGCGCCCAGGCCGCGACGCCGAAGCCGACGATGAGGAACAGGAGCCGGGTGGCGCGCGTCTCGGCGGGGCGGGCCGCCCGCGTGATCTTCGATCTCGCCGGGACGGAGCGCGCGGGCATGGAGCGGACCGACATGGAGCCTTTCGGGTGCGCCGGACGGGGCCGTGCAACGGAACGGGACGGTGTCTCGCAGACACCCGCGGCGATGGTGTGAAGCCGGACGGCGCCGGGAACACGTCAGACCCGCGGCCGGTGCATCGGCCGCTGCGCCCGCCACCGCCGTTGCGCGGCCCGGCGGGAACGAAGGCGCAGGACCTGCGGGATCCTCTCGCCATCGCGGCCGTCAGCGCCCGCCGTCGGGTGCCCGTCTCGAGTCCGTCGGAATGCCGCTGCCGGCATCGAGGTTCGCGTCGACGCAGCTCCGGCCGGGAGGGGGGAGGGCGTCAGGTGCGACAGCACGGCAAGCCCGAGGGGACACGGGCGCGGCATGAGACGCTCGGGACTGGAATCCGGCGGAGCGCCGTCAGACCGCACACGGTTTCGACCGCGTTTCCAGGGCCGGATGCCAGTCGATCGATCCGCGTTGACCCTCCGGGTCGCCCTCCCTACGGTGCCGGCCTTCGCGATCTTCCGTTCCCCCATCCTTGCAGAACTGACGCTGTCCCCATGCCGTCCCCGCTTCCCTCCGACCCCGATCTCATCGCGGCGGCCGCCACCGCCGCGGCCTGGCCCTTCGAGGAGGCGCGCAAGCTCGTGGCGCGGCTGGAACGCCGCCCGAAATCGGAAGTCCTCTTCGAGACCGGCTACGGACCCTCGGGCCTGCCGCATATCGGCACCTTCGGTGAGGTCGCGCGGACCTCGATGGTGCGCCACGCCTTCCGGGTCCTCACCAACGACAGCGTGCCGACCCGGCTGATCGCCTTCTCGGACGACATGGACGGCCTGCGGAAGGTGCCGGACAACGTGCCGAACAAGCCCCTGCTGATCGGTGCCCTGAACCAGCCCCTGACCCGCGTCCCGGACCCGTTCGGCACCCATGACAGCTTCGGCGCGCACAACAACGCCGAGTTGCGCCGCTTCCTCGACGCCTTCGGCTTCGACTACGAGTTCCGCTCGGCGACCGAATGCTACCGTTCGGGCGTGTTCGACACGGCCCTCCTCACGGTGCTGGAGCGCTACGACGCCGTGATGGCGATCATGCTGCCGTCGCTGCGGGCCGAGCGCTCCGCGAGCTACTCGCCGTTCCTGCCCATCCACCCGGTGACGGGGGAGGTGATGCAGGTGGCCATCGACGAGGTCCGGGTCTCGGCCGGGACCCTGGTCTGGCGCGACCCCAAGACCGGCGAGGGGTACGAGACTCCGGTGACCGGCGGGCACGCCAAGCTGCAGTGGAAGCCCGACTGGGCGATGCGGTGGGTGGCCCTCGGCATCGACTACGAGATGGCCGGCAAGGACCTGATCGATTCCGTCAAGTTCTCCGGCGAGATCGCCAGGGCGTTGGGCGGCGAACCGCCGGAGGGGTTCAACTACGAACTCTTCCTCGACAAGGACGGCAAGAAGATCTCGAAGTCGAAGGGCAACGGCCTCTCGATCGACGAGTGGCTCGTCTACGGCACGGCCGACAGCCTGGCGCTGTTCATGTACAACAAGCCGCGCGAGGCCAAGCGCCTGTTCGTCGAGATGATCCCGCGCCAGGTCGACGACTATCTGAGCTTCCTGGAGAAGTTCCCGGGCCAGGAGCCCGCCCAGAAGCTCGGCAACCCGGTCTGGCACCTGCATGCCGGGCATCCGCCGGCAGCCGAGGCGGTCGGCAAGGGGGGGGCCCTCACCTTCGCCATGCTCCTCAACCTCGCGGCGGTGGCCAACACCGAGGACCCGGCCGTGCTGTGGGGCTTCATCCGCCGCTACGACCCGGATGTGGGGCCGGAGACCCACCCCGTCCTCGCCCGCCTCGTCGGCCACGCGCTGGCCTACTTCCGGGACCTGGTGCGCCCGGCCAAGACCTACCGGGCGGCCACCGAGGCGGAGCGGGCGGCCCTGGAGGATCTCGCGCAGACCCTCGCGGCGCACGAGGGCTCCGTCGATCCGGAGGGCCTGCAGGCGGTGGTCTACGAGGTCGGACGCCGACACTTCCCGGACCTGTCCGGCAAGGCCAAGAGCCCGGACGGGCGCCCCGGCGTGTCGCAGGCCTGGTTCGCCACGATCTACAACGTGCTGTTCGGTGAGGCGCGCGGCCCGCGATTCGGCTCGTTCATCGCCCTCTACGGCGTCGCCGAGACGCGGGCGCTGATCGCACAGGCCCTGTCCGGCGCCTTCCTGGCGGACGCCCCGGCCGCCTGACGCGGACGATCCTCCGTCCTCTCCCGGGAGCGGCGCAGAATAATGTCTGCGTCTCGAGGTGCGATTGCGCACAATTGTGCTTGTCGGCGCGTCCCGGGGCGGATAGAACGCCCTTCCACTGGACAGAAAAAAAGGCCGCCCCGGTGAGGGAGCGGCCCGAAGTCTAGGGAGGAAACGCCCAAGAAGGGCACACCGCGGCGACGCCATCGCCGCGGTGCATGGCGATCAGATGCCATCTCGCACCGCACCATGCAATTGCTTCCGTGAGGGAGCGGGCATGCGCCCAGTGCATGAAAACGATTTCAGACACCCCTGTCGTCGGGAGTGAGGGCGGCCTTCGCCGTCAGCTGCCGGTCGGATCCGCCAGGCCGAGCTGCGCCAGGCTGAAGGCCCAGACCCGTTCCTGAAGCGCCGTGTCCCGGCCTCGGGCCGAGGGCGCCACCGGCGCGCACCGGTCGAAATAGAGACCCGTGCGGCCTTCGACCGCGGGCGCGGTGGCGAGGTACAGGGAGGTCGCCGCGCCGTCCGCGGGCTTCGTCATGAACGGGCGGATCAGGCGCCAGCCGAGGCCGAACCAACCGCCGGTCTCCGACGCGAAGCCGCTGGCGATGACGCCGGGATGGAGAGCGTTGCTGGTGACGCCGGTGCCTGCGAGCCGCCGTGCCAGGGCCGCACTGAACAGCACGTTG
The DNA here is from genome assembly GCF_001422215.1 of Methylobacterium sp. Leaf89. NCBI lineage: Bacteria > Pseudomonadati > Pseudomonadota > Alphaproteobacteria > Hyphomicrobiales > Methylobacteriaceae > Methylobacterium > Methylobacterium sp. Leaf89. The sequence continues at coordinate 73,775 of NZ_LMML01000013.1, forward strand.
CCGAGTTTGGCCTGGGAATAGGCGGCGATCGCGCTGTAGCGCCGCGCATGGCCGATATCGTCGAAGGCGATGCGACCGCGCCGATGCGCCGTCGAGGCCACGTTGACGATGCGGGCCGGCGCACCGGCCTTCAGGTGATCGAGGAGGGCGAGGCTGAGCTGGAGATAGGCGAGGTGATCCAGCGCCCAGGTCCGCTCGATGCCATCCGTCGTGGTGGCGTAGCGGTCGAAGATCGCCCCGGCGTTGTTCACCAGCACGTCGAGGCGCGGATAGAGCGCCCGGACCTCCGCGGCGAGGCGGCGGATCTCGGCTTGGCTCGACAGGTCGGCGACGAAGCCGTCGACCCGGGCTCCCGGCACCGCTCCACGGATCTGCTCGGCCGTGCGGCCGGTGCGGCCGGCATCCCGGCCCACGAGCCCGACCCGGAACCCCGCCCGGGCCAGCCCGAGCGCTGTCTCGGTGCCGATCCCGGAGGTGGCGCCGGTGACGAGGGCGATCCGGCCGGCCACGGACGCCGCCCTAGAACACCGCCTGCCCGATGGCGAAGGCGACGACCACGATGACGATGGCCACAACCAAGAACAGGCCGAACAGGATCCGGGCCAGGGAGCCGGCGCCCGAAGCGATCCCGGTGAAGCCGAGGCCGCCCGCGATGAGGGAGATCACGAAACAGATGAGGGCCCATTTCAACAGGGTCATGCGCAACACTCCAGCTCGCGGAACCGACCGATAACCACCTGGGGACGCAAGCGTTCCGCTCAAGCTCGGCTGTTTTGCGCGGCGTGTCCGGGGGGCGCCGGCCCGGCCGGGCGGGCCTCGGTTCCGGCACGCTCCAGGAGGATGTGTGCCAGGGCATGATAGAGCCCCTCGCGGCAGACCGCCTTCGAGACGGCGTCGGCGATGAGCGCCGCCACCATGAGGGGGATCATCAGGGCGTGGTCCTGGGTCATCTCGGTGACGATGACGAAGGCGGTGATCGGTGCCTGCAGGGCTCCCGTCAGGTAGGCGACCATGCCGAGGAGCACGAGGGCGGCCACCGGCACGCCGGAGAACCAGCCCTGCAGGGCGGCGCCGAGGCCGGCCCCGACGCTGAGGGAGGGCGCGAACAGGCCGCCGGGAATGCCGCTGATCGCCGAGAGCAGCGACGCGGCGAACTTGAGGGGCGCGAAGTCCGGATGGGACGCCGCGGTGCCGTGCAGGAGGGCGCGCGCCTCCTCGTAGCCGGTGCCGTAGATCGTTCCACCCGAGGCGAGGCCGCACAGGGCGACCCCGAGACCGCAGGCCGCCGCGAAGGCGACGGGACGGGCGGCGATGGCGGCCCCGAGACGCCCGGGCAGGCCGCGGGCGAACAGGATCACGATGCGGGCGAACCCGCCGCCGGCCAGCCCCCCCAGCGCCCCGATCACCGGCACGGCGATCCAGCCCGGCCCGAACGGCAGGGTGGCGCTCGACGTGCCGAAATAGGTGTAGTTGCCGGTGAGCGCCATGGCGGTGAGCCCGGCCGCCACGATGGCGGCGACGATCAGTCCGCCGGTGCGGGCCTCGTAGGCCCGGCCGAGTTCCTCGATCCCGAACACGATGCCGGCGAGCGGCGTGTTGAAGGCCGCCGCCACCCCGGCCGCACCGCCGGCGAGGATCAGCCCCGGCACGCGTTCCGGCGTGAGGTGGCCGGCGGCCGCCATGATCGCGGCCCCGACCTGCACCGTCGGCCCCTCGCGCCCGGTGGAAGCGCCGAACAGCAGGCCGAGGCTCATCACCACGATCTTGCCCGCCGCGACCCGGAGGGAGACGAGGGCCCGGCGCAGGGCGAGATGGCCGGTCTGGCGCGCCGCGATCACCTGGGGGATGCCGGATCCCTGGGCGTTCGGGAAGACCTCGCGGGCGAGCCAGGCGCAGAGGGCGAAGCCGAAGGGCGTCAGGGCGAGGGCCACCAGGGGCGAGACGCCGAGCACCTGCCGGAACGCGCCCTGGGCGGCATCGGCGAGACCCGCCATCAGGACGGCGGCGAGCCCGACGCCGATGCCGCCGACGAGGAACAGGAGGCGGTGGCGCCACAGCCCGAACGCGTCGCGGGTGGCCCCGCGCAGGCGCCGCATGCGCGGGGCCACCCCGGACCGGACCTTGGCGCGCAGCACCTTCACGCGCAGCACCTGGGCAGGACGGGTTCGGGGCATGCGATCCGGGGCTCGGGCGGGCGGGTCAGGGGCGGGGGTCGGGAGGAGCTCAAGGCAAGGCGCGTACCCCGCGGGGCCCTAGGCCTTGTCCTCCGCCCGGCAGAGGTCTTCGACGGTCCGGAGATAGGCCTTGGCGTCGAATTTCCGCAGGGAATTCTCGCTCTGGTAGCGCACCGTCCCGAAGATCTTGCGACGGGCCCAGGGCCGGTCGTGCAGGCCGTAGACCCAGGCGACGTTGGTGAAGGAGTTCGGGTCGCGTCCGTCGAGGAAGTAGCGGTTGTTGAGCCGCAGCGTGCGGGCGAAGCCCTCCTCGGGGGTGGGCGACCATTCGAGGATCTTCTTGCCCCAGTACATGCGCAGGTGATTGTGCATGTAGCCGGTCTCGCGCATCTCGGCCTGGGCGGCGTTCCAGTAGACGTCGTGCGTCCGTCCCTCCGCGAGCTCGGTCTCGGTATAGGTCTTCGGCCGGGCGTCGTCGGCATGTTCGGCCAGGACCTTGCGGGCCCATTCGGGAACGGCGCGCTCGTAGCGGTCGTAGCCGTCCGTGTAGTGGACGTGGTTCATCGCCAGTTCCCGGCGGATGACGACCTCCTCGACGTAGGACGCCTTGTCCTCGGCCCCGCCCGCCTTGGCGGCCCGAACCGCCAGCACGATCTCCACCGGCGAGATCTGCCCGAAATGCAGGTAGGGGCTCATGTGGGAGGCCGCCCCGGCCTCCGGCCGGTTGCGGTCGCTGCCGTAATCGGCGAACGGGCCCGCGAGATAGGCCTTGAGGCGCCGGCGCGCCTCGGTCTCCCCCCCGGTGAAGCGCCGCACCGGTCCGACCGCACGGTCGAGGCTCATGCCGGCCAGCACCTTGGCCGGGTCGGCGATGTCGACCTCCGATGTCGGCAGGCCGCGCCCGGCCGGATGCTTCACCCTCCGGGCGGTCAGGGGTGCGACGTAGTCGTCGAGGTGCTTGTGCAGCTTCGGGCGCAGGGTGCGGGCGGCGTATTCGTGCTTGGGCGAGGTGACCTCCACCGGCACCACGACGTCCCCCTCCACCTGCACGATTCGGGTGTCGACGGCCGCGACGATCTCGTCGTACCAGCGCTTCTGGATCGCGAGGTAGCCCCGGTCGAGGACCAGGAGGGCGGCGTCCCTGGCCAGATCGATGGCGACCCGGGCGGGGGAGGCCTTGCGCAGGCAGAAGCCGATGCCACGGGCCTCGAGACCGGACGCCGCATCGGCGAGTCCCTGGAGCAGGAAGGCGTAGTGCCGGGCATTGGCTTCCGGAAAGCCGTTCTTGCCGTCGAGCAGCCCGAAGCCGGCGAGCACCGGCAGGCCGAGCCGGTTGGCCTCCTCGATCGCAAGCTCGAGCGCCGGATTCCCGTGGGCCCGATTCGCCTGCTGCAGCAGGTAGAGCACGTAGCGCCCCGCCGCCCGAGGCTCGGCCTCCTTCAGGATCCGAATCCGTCCCGCCTGAATCGCCATCGTCGCTCATCGCCTCCTGGTGCTCGTCACGAAAGATCGGGCCGCCGCCCATCGCGACGCCCCAGGCAGAAAGGGCCGCCCCGACCGAATCGACCCCGGAGAATGCGGCATAGGGCTGTGCGAAAACTGAATTCGAACAGCCCTTTAATGTCGCTTCACTTGAGTCTTCCCCCTCCCGGGGTCATGAGAATTTGCATCGTCTCAGGTGCGTCATTTTGGATACAGAAATCGGGCAATGTGTTCCGGAGCACGAAAAGCGACACGGATACTGCCCTATCCGCCTTGCAATTCCGCGTGGGAGGATCAGATTGTGCATCGCGGGACCGCGATGGCGTCGCGGTCCCGCTGCCCTCCTTGGGCGTTTCCTCCCTAGACTTCGGGCCGCTCTTCGGAGCGGCCTTTTTTCTGTCCCGACCGTCCTAGCCACGCGCACGGGCCCGGATCATGAAGTTGTCGTAGGTGTACTCCGCCACCTGGAACCAGAGGTATTCCTCGTTCCGGAAGGTCTTCATCGCCTCGTGGATGCGCTTGAAGTCGGCGTTCTTGGCGCCGATCTCGGCATAGACGTCGTTGGCGGCCTTCAGGGCCAGCTCCATCACCTCCTGCGGGAACGGACGCAGCTGCGCACCGGCCGCCACGAGGCGGCGCAGGGCGCGGGGGTTGCGCGCATCGTACTTGGCCTGCACGTCGGCATGGACCTGGGCGGCGGCCGCCTGGAGGACTGCCCGGTAGCTCTTGGGCAGTCCTTTCCAGGCCTCGGCCTGGATCCAGAGATGCAGCGTCGAGGCGCCCTCCCAGAAGCCGGGGTAGTGATAGGTCGGGGCCACCTTCTGCAGCCCGAGTTTCTCGTCGTCGTAGGGGCCGATCCACTCGGCGGCGTCGATCGCCTTGGCCTCGAGGGCGGCGTAGAGGTCCGGTCCCGGGGTGGCCTGCGGCACCACCCCGAGCTTGGCCAGAACCTGCCCGCCGAGGCCGCCGATCCGCATCTTCAGGCCCTGGAGGTCCACCTGCGCCTTGATCTCGCGACGGAACCAGCCGCCCATCTGCGCGCCGGTATTGCCGGCCGGCAGGGCGACGAGCCCGTGCCTGGCGAAGATCTCCCCGAACAGGTCGGCGGCACCGCCCTGGAGCCACCAGGCGCTCTGGCCGCGCGCGTTCAGGCCGAAGGGCAGGGCGGTGGCCAGGGCGAAGGTCGGATCCTTGGCGAGCCCCAGGGTCGCCGGTCCGTAGCCCATCTCGACGGTGCCGGCGGCCACGGCATCGAGGAGGCCCTCGGCGGGCACCGGCTCGCCGGGCCCCGAGGGCTGGATTTGGAAACGGCCGTCGGTGGCCTCCGCGACGATGCGGGCGAGCTGGTCGGTCGCGCCGAACAGGATGTCGAGGTTCTTGGGGAAGGCGCAGGCCAATCGCCAGCGCAGATCCGGCGTCGCCTCGGCCCGGGCGGGGCGTACCAGGAGGGTCGCCGCGCCACCGAGGCCCGCGGAGAGGAGAGCACGGCGCCCGGTGGTCGGGCGCGCGGAGGATGGGGGCATGACGCCTCGCTGAGAGATCTCGAATCGTCCTGTTGCGGCGCGTCGCGGCCGACCCGCGGCCCGAAGGTCCGCCGTTCACGAACGGCGAAGGGCCGGAAACGATCCCGAAACGGGCGGAGGCCCCGCGCCGGCGGACCGGACGGCGCGCAAGCCCAGGGGGGCTGCGCCCGATCGGGCGCCCGTTACTTGGCGTACGTGAAGGCGCCGTCGTTCCAGACGTAGAGGACATAGCCCTGAGCGGTGACGTCCCCCTTGCCGTCGAACCCCACCGGGCCGAGCACGAGATCGAAGCGCTCCGCGTGCAGGGTGGCGGCGATCCGCTTCGAGTCCGCCGTGTGCGCGAAGTTGCCGGCCGCCACGAGGGCCTGGAGGGCGGCGTAGCCGTAGATCGTCGATCCTTCGGGCTCGACCCCCTCGGCCTTGAAGGCCGCGACCACGGCAGCGGCCTCCGGCTTGCGGCGGGGATCGAGGTAGAAGGTCATCAGCACGCCGTTGCTGGCCGGCCCGGCGATGGTGGCGAATTCCTGGGTGGCGATGGCCGAGGTCCCGAACCATTGCGGCTTGAAGCCACGCTCCGCGGAGATCCGCACGAGGCGGCCCATCTCGCGGGCGTCCCCGCCGTAATACGCCACCGCGATCCCGGCCTCCTTCAGCCGGTCGGCGAGGGCCGCATCATCGGCATCGCCCGCCGCGAAGGCGGTGGCGATGGCCTCGTTGATGCCGATCCGGTTGAGGTTTTCCTTCGTGGCGGCGGCGAGGTTGCGCGAACCCGGCGTCAGGTCGTTGAGGATGGCGATCTTCTTCTCGCGGAACCGCTCGGCCAGTACGGTGGCCGAGAGCTTGGCCTGATCGTCGTCGCGCCCGCAGACCCGGAAGATCGTCGGCAGACCCCGATCGGTGAGCTTGGCGGCCACGGAGGCGGCAGTGATCATCACCGTGCCGTTGGCGGCGTAGACCTCAGAGGCCGCCAGCGATGCGTTCGAGCAGACGTGGCCGACCACGAGCCGCACGCCCTGGGTCGCGTAGTGGTTGGCCACCGCCACGGCCTTGTTGGAATCGCAGGCATCGTCCTGCACGTCGAGCACGATGGTCTGACCGTCGAGCCCGCCCTTGGCATTGGCATCGCGGGCCGCGGCCTGGACCCCGCGCAGGACCTGCTCGCCGACGGCCACGTAGGCGCCCGAGCGCGGGACGGCGACGCCAATCACCACGTCGGCCCGGGCCGGTGCGGCGCCGAGGATCGCGGCGGCGAGGACCAGGCTGCCAGCCAAGCCGCCGGCGCGCCCGAAGCGCCGGGCCGCGCGTCTGAACCTCATCCCGCCCCGTCTCACGCCTCGGTCGACCTCGCTTACAGATAGAGGCGGATCGGCCAGCCGCCAAGGTTCGGCGCGTGCACCGGGTCCACGGCCTGGTGCCTCCCGGCATCGCTCGGGCCTGGGCGACCCGTGCGCGATGCCGCGCCAGAACGCAAGGGGGACCTTCGGCGCGGGCGTGAGTCGCAGACGCGGCACGTCCGCATCGGGGCGCACACCTTACCGGGCCGTCGCGTAGACCGAGGCGCCGGCGGTGACCGGTGCGGTGACGGTGGAGAAGACGGAGAGGACCTTCTGGACCTCGGTGAAGGGGGCGTTGGAGACGTAGACGAGGTCG
>NZ_LMML01000014.1:0-1059 GCF_001422215.1 Methylobacterium sp. Leaf89
CGGCGACACCGTCATCGAGTACACCAACCAGGGCACCGACACCGTCCGCGCCGCGATCTCCTACGCGCTCACCGCCAACGTCGAGAACCTGACGCTCACGGGCACGGGCACCATCGACGCCACCGGCAACACGCTCGCCAACATCCTCACCGGCAACGAGGCTGCCAACACCCTGTCGGGGGGGGCCGGCGATGATCGGCTCGTCGGTCTTGGGGGCAACGACATCCTCGACGGCGGCGTCGGCAACGACACCATGGTCGGCGGCAGCGGCGACGACACCTACGTCGTCAACGCGCGCGGTGACGGGGTCATCGAGGCCGCCAGGGAAGGCATCGACACCGTTCTGGCGTCGATCAGCTACGACCTCGGCGCCCATGTCGAGACCCTGACCTTGACCGGCACGGCCGATCTCAAGGGCACCGGCAACGACCTCGACAACATCCTCATCGGCAACACGGGCAACAACCAGCTCTACGGTGGTGCCGGCAACGACCGCCTCGACGGCGGCCTCGGCACCGACACCATGGCGGGCGGCACCGGCAACGACACCTATGTCGTGGACAATGCCGGCGACTCCGTCATCGAACTGGCCAATCAGGGCACCGACACGGTCGAGGCCTCGCTCTCGTACACCCTGGGCAGCGGGGTCGAGACCCTGATCCTGACCGGCTCGTCCGACATCGACGGCACCGGCAATGCTCTGGCCAACGTGCTGACCGGCAACGCGGGGGACAATCATCTCTCCGGGGGCGCCGGCAACGACACCCTCTCCGGCGGGGCCGGCAACGACACGCTCGATGGCGGCACCGGCAACGACACCCTCTCCGGCGGCACGGGCGACGACACCTACATCGTCGACAGCCCGACCGAACGGGTGATCGAACTGGCCGGGGAAGGCACCGACACGGTCCTGGCCTCCGTGACGTTCAAGCTGCAGGGCAACCTGGAGACCCTGACGCTGACGGGCACCGACGCCATCAACGGGACGGGCAACTTCCAGTCCAACATCCTGATCGGCAACAGCGCCGCCAACATCCTCGACGGCAGCGGCGGCAAGGA
>NZ_LMML01000015.1:0-1061 GCF_001422215.1 Methylobacterium sp. Leaf89
TCGCTTCTGCCTGCGGCCGGCCCGACGACGGGGGCGGTTGTGGAGGGGGCGGACGTGTCCACGAGCGAGGGGACGTTCGCCCGCTACGAGATCGTGGACCTGTCGGCGGCCACGATCGAGGCGCTGCGCGGGCGTGCGCTGGACAGCCTGCTGGCCTCCTTCGGGGACCGGCGCCCCTCCCTCGAGCCCGTGATCGGGGTGGGCGACTACGTGGCCGTCTCGGTCTGGGAGGCCGGCTCGGGCGGGTTGTTCTCCGGGCCCCTGGTGGCCGACCGCTTCTCGGCCGGCTCCAAGTCCGCCCTCATCCCCGAGCAGGTGGTGCCCCGCGACGGGGCCATCAGCGTGCCCTATGCCGGGCGCATCCAGGTGGCCGGGCGCCGGCCCCAGGACGTGCAGGCCCTGATCGAGACCGAGCTCGCCGGCAAGGCGATCCAGCCCCAGGTGCTGGTCTCGGTCACCAAGGCGGTGTCCCAGACGGTGACCGTCACCGGCGAGGTCGTGGCCGGGGCCCGGGTGCCGCTCTCGGGCAAGGGGGACCGCCTGCTCGACGTGGTCGCCACCGCCGGGGGCGTGCGCGCGCCGGTCAACGAGACCTTCGTGCGGCTCTCGCGGGGCCAGCAGACCGCCACGGTGCCGCTGACCACGGTGGTGTCGAACCCGGTCGAGAACATCTTTCTGCGCCCGGGCGACACCCTGACCCTGGTGCGCGATCCCCAGACCTTCCTGGCGGTGGGCGCGCTGGGCAACTCCACCGAGATCCCGTTCCAGGCCGAGGGCATTACCCTGGCCCAGGCGCTGGCCAAGGCGCGCGGCCTGTCCGACTTCCAGGCCGATCCCTCGGGCACCTTCATCTTCCGCTTCGAGCCGGCCGCGGTGGTGCGGCGCCTGAAGCCGGGCAGCCCCCTGCTGGGCACGCCCCTGGTTCCGGTGGTCTACCGGATCAACATGCGCGACCCCAACAGCCTGTTCCTGACCCAGGCCTTCCGCATGCGCAACCGCGACCTCGTCTACGTCTCCAACGCCCCCTTCACCGAGGTCCAGAAGGTCCTCTCCGTCTTCTC
>NZ_LMML01000016.1:0-1145 GCF_001422215.1 Methylobacterium sp. Leaf89
CCCTCGCCGCGCGGATAGCGCAGCGCGATCGGGCCCGTGTCGTGGGCATGCGCGGTGGCCACCATGTGCACCAGCTCGGCCTCGTCGGAGGCCGCCATCACCGTCATGTTCGGCAGGCAGCAGAGATAGGCCAGGTCGAAGGCGCCCGCATGGGTCGCCCCGTCCGCCCCCACCAGCCCGGCCCGGTCCAGGCAGAAGCGCACGGCCAAGTTCTGCAGGGCCACGTCGTGCACGACCTGGTCGTAGGCCCGCTGCAGGAAGGTCGAGTAGATCGCCACGAACGGCCGGTAGCCTTCCGTCGCCAGGCCGCCCGCGAAGGTCACCGCGTGCTGCTCGGCGATGCCCACATCGAAGGTGCGCTCCGGATGCGCCTTGCCGAACAGGTCGATGCCCGTGCCCCCCGGCATCGCGGCGGTGATCGCCACCACCTTGTCGTCGGCATCCGCCGCCTTGATCAGGCTCTCGCCGAACACCCGGGTGTAGGCCGGCGCGTTCGGCTTGGCCTTGGCCTGCACCCCCGAGAGCACGTCGAACTTGACCACCCCGTGGTAGCGGTCGGCGGAGGCTTCCGCCGGGGCGTAGCCCTTGCCCTTCTGGGTCACGACGTGGAGCAGGATCGGACCCTGCTCGGAGTCGCGCACGTTCTTGAGCACCGGCAGCAGGTGGTCGAGGTTGTGCCCGTCGACGGGCCCGACATAGTGGAAGCCCATCTCCTCGAACATCGTGCCCGAGCCCACCACCAGGGAGCGGGCGTATTCCTCGGCCGCGGCCGCGCGCTGGTAGAGGCCCTTGGGCAGGAGCTTGCCCAGCTGCTTGGCGGTCTCGCGCAGGGATTGGTAGGTGCCGCCCGAGGCCAGGCGCGCGAAGTAGGCCGACATGGCGCCCACGGGCGGCGCGATCGACATGTCGTTGTCGTTGAGGATGACGATCAGGCGCGAGTGCAGGGCGCCGGCATTGTTCATGGCCTCGTAGGCCATGCCCGCCGACATCGAGCCGTCGCCGATCACCGCCACCATGTTGCGCCGCTTGGGCGCCGGCGCGCCCTGGGCCTTGGCCGCCGCCTCGTCGAGGTCGCGCGCCACGGCCATGCCCAGGGCCGCCGAGATCGAGGTGGAGGAATGGGCCGCCCCGAAGGGATCGTAGAC
>NZ_LMML01000017.1:0-1372 GCF_001422215.1 Methylobacterium sp. Leaf89
CGTCATCGACCAGTCCAGCAGGGCCCGGGCGGCGCGCAGGTGGCGCCCGTCGATCGCCTGCTCGAGGCCTTCGCGAAACTGGTCGCTAACCGGCGACGTCATTGAGCCCATGGGCCGGGTGATGCCGGCCCATTCCCGGATCTCCCCGCCCGAACTTCGGATGGGGACGACGAAACTCTCGAAACGCTCCCGTCCATGGCGCATGATGCGCAGGAGAGGTGTCGCTCGGTAGGCGAGACCCGCACTGAACGCTTCGCCGCCATGGGCACGCCAGTGCTCACGCTCCTCATGCGTGATCGTCTGGAAAGCATCTGTCGCGATCTCAGAGGCCGAGAGGCCCGTCAGGTCGCAGAATTCCTGTGTGAAATCGAGACCGGTAACCAGATCACTTGAGAAGAACAGGGTCCGCCTTTCGTTGAACAGAGCCCGCCAGCGCCGCTGCTCGGCCATGCGTGCCTGCTGCAGCCGCTCCTGATCCGTCACGTCGAGCACGACACCGGCCGCCCCGCGGGGGCGCCCGTCCGGCGTGAGATAGATCTCGCACCGGACCGACAGCACGCGGATCGCGCCGTCCGGGCGGAGCAGGCGGACGGTCTTCTGGCCGAACGTCACGCCCTGGATCAGGTCGGCGCGGGTCTCCACCCGCTCCCGGTCCTGGGGATGGATCAGTCCGAGGAGACGCTCGTAGCCCGGCCGTGTGGTCTGGGGGTCGAGGCCGAGCACGCGGAACAGGCCCGGCGACCAGACGTGATGGTTGTCGGGGAAGCCCCAACTCCAGGTCCCGGTGACACCCTGGTTCTCGATGAGGTCCAAAAAATACGGGGACGCGAATTCGAGGCTTTCCAGATTCATCCGTATGACGCCGGCACCCAACACCAAAAACCGCCTCGTCCTTATAGTATCCGCTCGGCATATGGCGAAATCGAGGGATGAAAACTTAGAGTTCAGCACCCGATCCGTGTCTTGATAACCTAAGGTATGTTTCTGGGTGTGCCGGCAATTCGCCGCGATAGTGCGGCGCTCGTCGCGGGCCGGGCCGGACATCGTCGGGGACTTGACCTCCGATGTCGTGGAGGCCCCGGGCTCAGCGAGGGCGGGCTCGCCCCTCGGCCGGCGGACCGGCGCGCATCCGATCCGTCCGATCCCTCCGGGATGGGGGATCTGGGCCTTGCGCGAGCGCCGCGCCGACGTGGCGAACCAGGCACCGCTCCGGGTGCGCGAAGCCCGATCAGCGCAGGCCAACGCCGATGATCCCACCCTCCATCAGGGAGAAGCGGATGCCGAAGCCGCGCAGGGTGTCCACGGCCCTGTGGCGGGAGCGCTGCGCGATCGCCGCGACGTTCTCCTCCATGCGCTTGACGGTGGAGAGCGA
>NZ_LMML01000018.1:0-2320 GCF_001422215.1 Methylobacterium sp. Leaf89
TAGGAGATCGCGGCGCGGACGGTGTCGGTGCCCTGGTTGGTGTACTCGATGACGGTGTCGCCGATGCTGTCCACCACGAAGGTGTCGTTGCCGAGCCCGCCGTACATCCGGTCGTCTCCGACCCCGCCGTTCAGCGTGTCGTTGCTGCGACCGCCCACCAGGGTGTCGTTCTTCACGCCAGTGGTGAGGCTGTTGCCGGCATCCGAGGCGTAGACGAAGACGGCGCGCGAGCCATCGAGCTTGTCCGAGAGGTCGAGAGCTCCCCTGTCGGAGACCGTCAAGGTCACGGTGTCGCCGACATGCGCCGCATCGTCATGGGTGACGATGTGCTCATAGGCCGCGAATTGCGCGACCGTCTTGGTCACGCCGTGATCGAGGGTTTCCAGCTTGATCGTGTCCGTCGACTTGCCGAACTTATCGTAGACCTTCACGATTTCCTGATCGCCCACTCCGGACCTGACCTGGAAGGTGTAGTCGCCCTCGAGGGCGCCGAGCGCGGAACCGTAGCGCGCGATGTATTCCTGGAGGGAACCGGCCGGAACCGTCAGGACGTGACTGTCGGTCAGCCACACGCCCGCGAGGCCCGCCGTGGCATTGACCGCTCCAATCTGCTTCACGAAGTCCGCGGCGGTCATCACGAAGGCCACCACCGAAGCCGAGTCCTTGCTCAAGTGACCTGCATCGCTGATGGATGAGGCGCTCAGCACGTGCCGACCCACCCCGAGTCCCGCGGCCACGAAGCTGTAGGTTCCGTCCTCCCGCGCGGTCGTCGTTCCAATCAGGTTGCCGTTGTCGTAGATCATGACGGCCGAGCCCGCGAGCGCCTCGCCCTTCAGCGCTGCGGAGAGGGCGCCGTCGACCATCTTCGTCTCGGCCGTCGGGGCGATCGCTGTCAGACTGCGGGAGAGCGGCGCGCCGGTTGTTCCATGAACCATGGCGAGCGTCGGCGCAGCCTCGACCGCCTCGAGCGCCGGCGCGAACTTGGTGTCGACCCACTTCTCGGCCACGTATTCGAGCTTGGTCTGCTTGCCCGAGGCATCGTACCAGCGGTGGATGCTGCCATAGGCCTTGCCGGAGATGTTGAAATCCCACGATTCTTTCGTGCCGTCAGCACGGGTGATCACCTCACGGGTCAGAATTTCGGAGACGTAAGTCTTCACGTCCGTCGACTTGTCGGTGAGCACGATTCTTTCGGAGGTGACCTGATGGTTGGCGTCATAGGTGCGGCTGCGCGTCGAGCCGTCCGTCGCGAGCCAGGTGACCGCGTCGAGCGATCCGTCCATCCGGGTCTTGAACTCCGTCAGGAGCTGGTTCGAGGCCGAAAAATTCTGATGCAGGGTGACGTAGGATTGGCCGGTGACCTGATAGAGGAAGGATTCCTTCGCCACCGGTCCACCGGTGGTGTGGGTGACGATTTCGCTCGTGAGTACACCGTTCTTGAAGTTCTCGATGCGATTGGACTTGTCGCTATAAGTCGTAATCTTCGAGGCGACGGCACTGGTTGCATCGTAGTTGGTCACGATGCTGACGCCGTCACCCGTGAGCTGCGTTGAGGATTTGAGCTTGCCGACGGTATCATAGACTTTCGTCAGCGTTCCGCTCGCATCAATCTTCGACGAGTAATCCAGCGTACCATCCGCATGGCTTCGCGTCGTAAGAACGACGTTTCCTGTCTTGTCGTAGGCCTGATAAGTTGTGGTGTAGCTCTTGCCCGTGATGCCGTACTGGAAAATTTCTTTTGCGTAGGTGGCGTTGCTGCTCGCGTCGACGATGGTCTCGCGAACGAGGACCCCATCTTTCGTCGCTGCGGTGTATGTGTTGATCAGGCTGCCGTTCGCGTCGTAGCGGGACAGGGTCCGGTTGTCCGCCGTGCCGCTCCAGAACTGGAACTGATAGCCCCCGGAAATCTTCGACAGGACCTCCTGATCGATCGCAATGATGCTTTGCATCTGCGCCGTCGAGGCGACGGTAAACACGTGCTTATCGGTCAGGTATACGGCTGCGACGCCTGACTTCGCCGCGATCAGGTCGATGCGCGAGAGGATGTCCGCGGAACTGCCGACTTCGACGACCGATTCCGCTGACACTTTGCTCAAGCGGCCCCTGGCGTCGACGGCGGTGGCGGTAAAGACGTTTGTACCGGCTCCGACGCCCGACACCGTGATGGTGTAATGGCCGTCGGCGCCGCTCACAGCCTGCCCGACGAGCTGCGCACCGTCGTAGATCTTGACGATCGCACCGGCCGGCGCGCCACCCTTGAAGGTGGCGGTGAGGGTCCCGTCCTTGGCCAGGGTGCCGCTCGAAAGAGCCAGCGTCGGCG
>NZ_LMML01000019.1:0-2991 GCF_001422215.1 Methylobacterium sp. Leaf89
CACGGCAGCCCAACGTGACCAGATCTTCACCGGGTCGGTTGAGATCGTCACCGACGCCTCAGGTAGCTACACCAAGGGTAACCTCCCAGTCCCGCCCGCTGTTGTGCTTGAAACCATGGGCGAGAAAATCGCGAAGACCGTCGCAGAATTTCAAAATTACGATCGGATTGTAGCCCACGAGAGCGACGGCTCCGCAAACTCTCCAATTACACTGGCTCTCAGTGATGCTGGTACGCTTGATCTCAGCAATAAGTTACTCTTCGCTGATGGCAGCTCGCAGGCGGCTATCGTCTACGCCTCCGATGCCGGAAACAGCCTCACCACTGGCCTCAAGAACGACACCCTAGTGGGTGGGCTCAGCAGCGACACGCTGAATGGCAATGCCGGAGCCGACAAGATGTACGGCGGGAGCGGTAACGACACCTTCGTGGTGGATAGTACCGGCGACACCGTAATCGAGTATTCCAACCAGGGTACCGACACCGTCCTCGCCTCGATCTCCTACGCGCTCGGCGTCAACGTCGAACACCTGACGCTCACCGGCACGGATACCATCAACGGCACCGGCAACACGCTGTCTAACATCCTCACCGGCAATGACGTCGCCAACAACCTGTCGGGCGGCGCCGGCGACGATCAGCTGTTTGGCGGAGGCGGCAATGACTACCTCGATGGCGGCGTTGGCAACGACACGATGGTCGGCGGCACCGGCAACGACACTTATGTTGTCAATGCGCGCGGCGACGTGGTCGTCGAGGCGGCGGGTGAGGGCATCGACGCCGTGCTGTCGTCGATCGGCTACGATCTCGGGGCCAACCTTGAGAACTTGACCCTGACCGGCACAGCCGATCTCAAGGGCACCGGCAACAGCCTCGACAACGTCCTCATCGGCAACGCGGGCAACAACCAGCTCTTCGGTGGCGCCGGTAACGACCGCGTCGACGGCGGACTCGGCGCCGACATGATGTCCGGCGGGACCGGCAACGACATTTACGTCGTCGACAATGCTGGCGACGTGGTGCTGGAGTACTCGGGTGGCGGCACCGACACGGTCGAGGCGTTGATTTCCTATGCGCTCGGCAGCGGGGTGGAGAACCTGACACTCATTGGGTCCTCGTCCATCGATGGCACCGGCAACGCCCTGGCCAACGTGCTGATCGGCAACGCTGGCGACAACCACCTCTCGGGCGGAGCCGGCAACGACACCCTCTACGGGGGTGCTGGCAACGACGTTCTCGACGGTGGCACCGGCACCGACACGCTCTACGGTGGAACGGGCAACGACACCTACATCGTCGACGGCTCGACTGAGCGGGTGATCGAACTGGCCGGGGAAGGCACCGATACGGTCCTGGCCTCGGTGACGTTCAAGCTGCAGGGCAACCTAGAGAACCTGACGCTGACGGGCACCGCCGACATCAACGGGACGGGCAACTACCAGGCGAACGTCCTAATCGGCAATGCCGGCGCCAACGTGCTCGATGGCAGCGGCGGCCGCGACGTGCTCACCGGCGGAGGCGGGGCCGACACCTTCGTGTTCCGCAAAGGTGAGACCAACGGTGACAAGGTGCTGGACTTCACGAAGGGCAGCCCGGAGGTAGGCGACCACCTCGAGTTCTACGGCTTCGGTACTGGCGCCACGCTGAGCCATGAGGCCGGCTCTGACATCTACACCATCACAGCGGATGCCGCCCATGGTGGGGTGAGCGAAATGTTCCAGCTCGTTGGGATCACGAACCTTGACCTAATTTCAGGCAAAGGCCACGACGCGCTGCTGTTCGCCTGAAACACGTACCTCTGGACGTGATCGATGGCGCGCCCCAACCGAGCGGTATCCGACAATCTGGAACGTCAACAGAAGCGATAGCAAGATACGCTATCGCTTCTGTGTCAGGCGTTTCGTCCCGCGATCCAACCGTTCTGCGGCAGAATGCCGGCTGGTTCGGAAGTCGGAACGGGGACCTCGGCGGCGCCTGGAGGCGGTGAGTTGGCGAAGACGAATAGACGAGCGCAGGAGCCGCATTCACCTCTCGGCTGCGCGGTGGCTGCACAGCCGAATTCGATGATGACGGCCCTTCTGAACACGCCCTACCTCACCTCAATGACCGGAGCGATTGCTTTGAATCGGCTGGCGATGGTGTGTGTGCGCTACATAGTAGCCGCATAGGTGGTGGAGAACTGCTGAGCCTCGGATCTATTTAAAGAGATAACAGATCGGATCGAGGGCTCCCCGGGTCGCCGCTGCTGATCTGCGGCACTGCTCTTTCAGAAAAAATCCGAGAATGTTGCTATTTCGTTCTTGTCTTTACACCGGGTTTGCATGAGGTTGCAAGTGTACGAGTTTCCAACGTCAAGTCCGGTCTGGACTCTAGTCTTTTCCTGCGAAGGATCCAGCATCTATTAGATCAACCGCGCAGTCAACTTTCCCGGGAACTTTATGCCACGCATGGTGCGAGTGGCGGCAGAAGTGCCGACAGTGAATGCTACATCAACAGCAAGGCGTCGCAGGCCGACAACTCATTTAGGTCAAAGCGATCTACGGCCTACATACCCGACGAATTTAGGAGACGAAATGCTTCAGGCCGCTGAGGGCGCGTTGTGACATAAAGCAGTCGCGATGGCACTAGCCGGCGATCCGATAATGATGCGTCACTGTTTGGATGAGCTTTCGGCACGACGGATGCGAACCGCGGGATTTGCCCTGCTGGAGATCACCAAGACAGAGGATCTTCCGAAGGCAAGCTTCGTCATTCTGCAGGCTGCAGTAGTTGGCAAGATCACCTTTCAGGAAGCAAAGGAACTTTCAGGCCTCATCGATTTCCATGCTGGGGCGATGCAAGATGGCGAGCTTGCTCTGCGAGTAGCTCACCTTGAGGCCCAGCAGGGCCGATGAGTGGTCGAAGCGCATTGGAGCGCCGCATCCAAAGACTAGGGTCTGTCATCGCTTGAGCCAATCGAGGGCCGCGGCAAGACAGAGGACGCCCATGAAGC
>NZ_LMML01000020.1:0-3092 GCF_001422215.1 Methylobacterium sp. Leaf89
TGGCCGCCCGCCGATGAACCGGGGTATACGGATCACTCCCAGACCCGTCAACTGCCGGAAACGGGGAAAACGCACATGTCGCAGTTTGGTTCTCTCCGGACGCAGACATAGGACGCGACCCCGTGTCGAGGTCGCGCTCTGACGAGGCCGGAAATCCTGCCCTGATCGCGTGACCTCGACACGAGCTCACCCTGGCGTTGCGCGTGCTTTTTGGGGGTTCGCGGGCCCTGATCCCGAGGCAGGCCAGGAGCTTCGGAGCTCTGCCCGCTCGGCCGGAGCGGCTCCTCACCCCCAGGTTGCGCGCCCGTTTTCTCCTCTTCTCGTAAACCCTTGATTCCGTGGGCCTCTCAAAAGTGAACCCTCCCCCCCTTCCACGGTACCCGTGGCTTGAGGGCCGGGAGATCCAGGCCCCCGAAAGGCTGCAGGCTCCGCAGCGAGCGCCTTGGGGGGCTTGCTCCGGGGATTCCAGCGCGCCAGCCAGCCCAGCCAGCTCGGGGAAACGATCCGAACCACGTTGGTGCGATTGGGACGGTACTGGACCCGTCGTTCCGTGATCGACACCAGGCCGAGGTTCTGGGCGACCCGCAGGGCCAGGCGCGCCTTGGTCTGGCCCACACCGGCCCGGGCGGCGATCTCGGGGATCGAGAGCGTGCACTGGCGTCCGGCGACGAACGCGTCGGCCACGATCTTGAGGACCGCCAATTCTCCCGTGGTGAAGCGGCAGGCGAGCTTCGGCGGCAGGGGCCCGGTGGCCGCCAGGGTCCGCCGGCGCTCCAGCGAGCGGGCCCGGTCGGGCGAGCGCTGGGAGCGCTTGGGGGGGAAATAGGACCAGAGGCGCGGATCCCGGCTCGGGTTCTGGCCTGAGGACGCGCCCGGGGCCTCCACAGCCGCCTCAGGGGGCGTCCGAGGGGGGATGACCGCGAGGCCTCCGAGGGAAACGGCGGAGGCCTGGGCGCGCGGTTTGCGGCGGCCGTGGATGGCTTCGGCGAGGGCCTGGGCCTGGACTTCCGTCAGGGCGCCCTCCCCGGCCGCGCGCCACAGATCGCGGCTCAGGGCGTCCAGAGCGGCCAGGGGAACATGGTTAACGAGAGTGAGCAGGTGATCGAACGACATGGTGGTCCCTGGGTTGGGACCGCATCGGGCCGAGCGACATCGCCTCGAGAATGAACATTCCCGATTGACTCCTGGAGGGAGCTGTGATGTGCTAGAGACCTTCGGTGTTCTCTGGCACATTCTGCGACTTGACGGCCCTTCCGGTTTGGCGACCGGGGGGGCCGTTGTCGTTTCAGGGTCCTACTGCGGTGTGGCGGTGGTTCCTTGATCGAATCCCCGGTCGAGCAAGGGACCGAGACCGCACATTCGGCATGCGAGAGGGTCTCCTGTCAAACCAGGGACTTGTGTCGTCCCGCAGCAGCACCCGATCGGTGTTTCCCGCCGGGACCGGGGCGCCCGTTCATCCCCCGGGCCATCCGATCCGAGGGAAGGCGTTCCCCTCGGAAAACCGAACAGCGTTGACGGTCCAGATAGACGGTCTATCCGACAGAACCGCCACACACGATAAGTCGTAAGGCTCTGTGACAACGCGCAAATCTTATACAGATGGGCAAATGGCCTTTTGCCCAAGAACCCAGTTGGGTTTACGGGTTCTTGGGAATTTGGGCATTAGGGTATTGGGGCCCTCGGGGTTTTGCACCTTGGGGAATGTGGGCCCACGAGCCCGGGGAGCCTTTTCGATGGCGGTCATCAGCGTCTGCTCCACGAAGGGCGGGGTCGGGAAAACGACGCTCGTGATCTGCCTGGCCGATGCCTTCGCCCGACAGGGGGGAAGCGTGGCCATTGTCGATGCCGATCCGAACGGGCATGTGGGCGCCTGGCGCGCGCGCGCGGGGGCGGACTCCACCGTCGCGGTCATCTCGGGCGTGACGGAGACCGTCATCCTCGACCGCATCGCAGAGGCGGCGACGCAGTACGGGATCGTCCTGGTGGACCTCGAGGGGGCCGCCTCGCAGGCCGTCACCTACGCGATCGCCGAGTCGGACCTCGTGCTGATCCCCACCAAGATCTCGGGAATGGACCTGCAGGAGGTGTTCCGGACCTACGAGGTGGTGCAGCGGGCCGAACGCATGCTGCGCCGATCGATCCCAGCCCGGGTGGTCCTGACCCAGATGTCGCCCCTGCAGAACCGCGTCGCCCAGCATGCCCGGGAGGAGATCCAGGGTGCCGGCATCCCGCTGCTGCGGACCGAGGTGATCCAGCGGGCCGCGTACCAGTCCATGCATTTCACGGGGTCGACGCCGGCCGGGCCGGGCGGAGACCCGAAGGCCGCCGCCGAGGTGGGCGGCGTCCTGAACGAGCTCCTCGCCATCCTGGCCGAACAGCAGGCCGCGCAGCAGGACTTGGCCGAGCAGCCGGGAGCCGGACGATGAGCAAGCCTCCGTTCCTGCCCTCGCCCCGCCCACGGCCGCACACGAGTCCGGAGGAGGCCCGGCTGCTGGCGGCCGCGACGAGCGACCTCGGCTTCACCCGGGCCTCGAGCGCCCCCCAGGAGCCGCCGGCCGCCCTAGGAGTCCCCGAGACGCCCCGGCCGGCCGAGACCATTGCGACCGGTCCGGTCCGGACGCCGAAGGCCCGGGCTTCCGCGAGGCGGCGGACCAAGGCGACGGTCCTGAAGGTCGAGGTACCGGATCCCGTCTGGACGGCCCTGCGGCAGGAGGCCCTCGATCGCCGGGTGACCGTGAAGTACCTGGTCCTTGAGGCCCTGGCGGCCAAGGGCTACGCCTTCGACCTCTCCGCCATCCCGAAGGACGGACGCCGCCTGCGCTAAGGGAGCGGTCCGCAGGGATCCTGTCCGAAAGACCGCCTGTCCGCAGATCCGATCCGAACCCTGCGGACGTGGGCCGGATCCCTACGCCCATGTCCGCAGGGCCATGGTCCAACGGACGCCGCGACCGACCGAGGAGCCGGAAACGCAGAAAGGCCGCCCCGGAGGGCGGCCTTTCTGGTGCGACGATCGTTTGTGAGGGCGTGTCTCTTGTTCTGTGCAGGTCTGGCGGCGACCGACTCTCCCGTGTCTTGAGACACAGTACCATGGG
>NZ_LMML01000022.1:0-6762 GCF_001422215.1 Methylobacterium sp. Leaf89
TCCTGCATCAGAGAGACGAAAACGAAAGCCAAACCAATACGTTCAGGCGACGACAGACCCTAGTCGAAAAGCCTCAGGGGGTGAGGCTTCCCGGTCCTAGCCGCCCTACCCTGCCTCCCCTATCCCGTCGGGCCCTGATCAACCGCCGGATCCCATGCCCCCCTCACCGAAGCCCAAACTCGTCCCCGCCGACTCGAAGCTCTCGCGCCAGGGTTTCCTTGACCTCCGGCCCAGCGTCGTCCCGTGCCCGGGCTTCACGCTGCAGTCCTGGGGCGGTGCGCACGAGGCGTGCGTCGATTTTTTGGACCGCTGGGCCGATCAGGCCGTTGACCTCGGGTGGACGACCCTCGACATCTTCGGTGTGCACCCTGAGGTCGGCACCATCCGCCCCGACTATTGCGGCGCCCTGGTGCTCAGTGGGGAGCGCGTGTCTGGGATCGAAGAGAGCCGAATCCGCCTGGGGAATACGACGTTCTATCGGGACAAGCCAGGCCGGCCCAGTGGCGCGGTGCCGCTGTGGTTGTTCGGCCGGTGACGCCGCCTGACGGCCCGTTCATATCGACCCAGTTCCTTGATAGGAGGGGATAGGATCAGTCGTCTGATCACCGCTGAAGGCCAGCTGCCAGCAGGCACCGACAAACGTATGGGTGGAAATCGCCGGCGATTGCGTCCGTCCAAGTGTGCCGGGCATGGTGGTTGTCGAGCGTCACTCGAACGTCCCGCTCTTTAGGGAACACGAAAAAACACGTATTGATACTGTGAACAGCGATACCATCTGGGCCATCATCGAATATTGTTTCCGCCGTATGAACTATTGGTCCAACGTTGCACTCAATCCCTACCTCTTCAATCGCCTTCCTGCTCGCGGCATCCCTCATCAGCTCCCCTTTGTGAACTCTTCCGCCGGGCAGCCACATCTGCCCTTTGGCGGGAGCATCCATCCGTTCGACGAGCAAAATACGCCCTTCCGAAACGATGGCTATGTCTACACAAGCGATTGGGACGTTTGAGAGAATTTGACGATACGTTTCAAATGGGATCCATTTCACGGGGTCACCTCGGAATGGCCTTATGCATTCGATACTACAGAACTTACCTCGCAACTTAATCGACCATGGCTGCTTAAGGTTTCAGATGATCTGCGCAAATGAAGGCGAATTGTAGAAATTTCGATCTTTACGTTAACGGCGTGCGTTATCGACCACTAGGTCGTTTCCGGAACCCACTTCAAGAGTGGCACAGCGCCGCTCGACGTTTACAGGCGGTGACTTGGCTGCCCAGCGTGCTATTCCTTCGTCATGGCTGATTCCCGCGCGACCATCGGCGAGCTCTACAAGGCGAAGGCCATTCTTAAGGCTGACGTGGCGGCGGCGGTCGACGCTTACATGGCCGACCCAACCACTACGTTGTTCCTGTTCGGCGACGGCTACCGAATCGATCTCGCTGGAGCTGTGGAAGGGAGCAGGTTCGCAAGCCTGGTGGTGAAGGACGTTCACGCAGCTGATCATCATAAGCGTGTTGCCGTGCGCACTGCGATCCTGCTTGCACGACCCGAGAAGGCCGATGCCTCCGTCTAACTCCGACGCGCATCAATTCGCAGCCCAGGCGCATGCTGGGCAGGTCGACAAAGGCGGCAAGCCCTACATTCGGCACGTCAATCGTGTTGCCGGGGCTGCCAATGACCGAGCGATCCACGCTTTCGAGGTCGATGGCCTGAAGATTAATCCAGAGCACGTTCTGCAGGCGGCGTACCTACATGACGTTCTGAAGGACACGCCTACGACCGCTGAGGACTTGGTGCAGGCGGGCTACGTGCCTCCCGTGATCAGAATGGTGCAGCTCCTCTCCAAAAAGGATGAGGAGCTATCCTACGCCGAGCGCATCGGCGCATTGATCCAGTCGGGCAATCTCGGCGCCATCCTCATCAAGCTGTCAGACAACGAAGATAACACGTGGGCGGATCGGCAGCTGCCAGTCGGCATCGGTCTCACCGCTTGCTATTCAGCATCCATGCCGAGGCTTCGTGATGCTGCGACGGCGTTGGGCTACACTGGTCCGTGAGCGACACAGCCCCGCCCTGGCGCGAGATCACGACGGACGACTACCACCGCACATCTTCCCCGCGCCGACTCGTAGCGCGCCGTGGATCGCGTCCAGCGATCGCGTCTATGCGCCTGCAGGGGCAGCACCGCGGCAAGTACCGTCTGCAGCTCATCCTTTGAGATCGATGTCAGTATCACCGAAGCCTTGAATCGTCCCCGCTGACCCGAAGCTGTACCGCAAGGGCTTCTTCGACCTTAGACTCAGCATGATCCAGCGGTCGGGCTTCGGTTGCATTCGTAGGGGGCTGGACGAAAAAGGGATGAGGTAAGTCGGTAGCCGCTTTCTATCCGTACTATCGTCTTATTCACGGCCCACGTCGTGGCGATCGCCCCCTACAGCGAGATTCAGCATGCTGCCTCCAGTCGCAGAGACATCCGACAAGCGAAGCTCTTTCGAGGTCTACGCAAACGTCATACGCGCCCTGATGCTCCGCGATATGCGCACTCGCTTTGGCGGCTCGTACTGGGGTTACGTGGTCGTCGTCTTATGGCCGATCGCACACATCTTTCTGATGGTTACGATTATGATTTTTCGGGGAATGCCTTCCCCTATGGGTAACGACCCAGCTTTATTTGTGGCAACCGGCGCAGTTCCTACTCTTGTATTTCAGTACACATCGCGCGAGGCGATGAAGGCCATGTTGGTCAACCGGCCGCTGATGTATTATCCTCAAGTGAAGGCGTTCGATATCATGGTCGCCCGTTTTCTAGTCGAGACTATAAAAGGCTTTCAAGGTCTAATCCTAGTTATAATTATTTTGGTGATTCTAGGGGTTGACCCAACCCCTCCAGATCCTGCGATGGCTGTTAGTGGCTATTTGATGGCACTTCTCTTAGGTCTTGGCGTGGGCGCGATAAATATAGGTATCATGTCAGTTTTCCCTGGATGGCTCTGGGCATACATACTAATAACAGTTTTGATATACTTGACATCCGGGGTATTCTTTCTACCCCATCTGCTTCCTGAAGAAATCTATAGTGTGATGAAATGGAATCCTATTGTTCAGGTGGTCGAGTGGGTAAGACTTGCGTACAATCCACAGCTTGGAGTGACAATAGATTTTACCTATGTGATTGGCTGCGCGTTTGGCTCAATCTGGCTCGGGCTCATATTGGAAAGGTTTGTGGTGCGCAGATACGTTTAGTATTCATACTACTGCTCCGCGGCCAAATATATCTGAGTCTTACTTGTAGATTTGCCGTTTATGTTTCTTTATGTTGCATATTTCCGGTACTATAACTTGAAAATTGTCGGGACTACAGGAATCATGGAGTGATTTGCGAAACTAGGGTGTGAACCGAACCAAGGCGTTGCGAGCGTTATCGTTTTGTGATTCAGAGCCGCTGTTTGCAGCATGGAGGCGGCGATGGCAGACCTGTTCTGGCTTTCCGACGAGCAGTGGGCGGTGATGGAACCGTTCATGCCCACGAACCAGCCCGCGCCAGAGCGGAACGATGATCGGCAAGTCATCTCCGGCATCCTGCACGTGCTCACCTCAGGCTGCCGATGGCGCGACTGCCCAGCCGCGTATGGTCCGCGCACGACCGTCTACAACCGCTTCAACCGCTGGTCCCGCCGTGGCTTCTGGCGGGCGATGCTGACGGCGTTGGCCAAGAGCGGATGGGTGGGCGAGGCGGCCGCCATCGACAGCACCTACGTCAAGGCTCACCGCTCGGCGCATGGCGGCAAAGGGGGGCTCGTGCGCAAGGCATCGGCCCGTCCCGCGGGGGCCAAACGACCAAGATCCACGTCCTCACCGATGTCCTCTGCCGCCCCGGCGTCCTCCTGCTGACGCCGGGCAATGCCAGCGACGTCACCACCGCCCCAGCCGTGCTCGCCGAGGCGCCCGGTCGTATCCGTCGTCTGACCGCCGACAAGGGCTACGACGCCGACTGGCTCCGGGCCAACCTACGGGAAAAAGGCATCACGCCGATCATCCCCGGCAAGCGCGGCCGCAAGCGGAAGATCCGCCACGACAAACGCCGCTACCGCGAACGCTGGCGGATTGAAGCGACCTTCAATCGCCTCAAGGACTTCCGTCGCATCGCCACCCACTACGACGCTCTACAATTTATATTATTGCAGTAGTGCTCATATACTGAATTGATAATAGGTTCTACAATGAGGTCAAATTTGTAATGGGCATACTCCCATAGAAACCCGCCATGGCCGGAGCCGGGCGGGTGAAGTGGATGAGGAAACGAGAAGGTTCCTGGGAAGGAAAACCTCATACTGCCATCTGGCATACCGGATACCAAGTGCAAGCTCTGCACAGAAAAATCTGCTGCGGATTGCTACGGGCGGGCGACGCGCGTCAGACAGGGCTACGCTATCAAGCGAGCTCAGAGAGCCGCGCGTTCGCCTCGGCAAGAGCGTCTTCAACGGAAGCATGCTCGGTCTGCGATGCCTCGTAGAACATCGTCTGGGTGCCGTAGATCGTCCAGAGGTACCGGGACTTATTGCCGGGCGCAGGACGGACACCGATACGGTATTGCTTTCCGGTCTGGGATGGCATGGCGGCTCCTCGGTAGGCTTGAGTATGGGGTTATTCAAACATCGCAGATCAGAGGATCTGGTTCCGTCGCTACGGTCAAGATACGAAAAACCCGCCGCGGCCGGAGCCGGGCGGGTGAACGGAGCGCTTAGGAAGTAGCGGAGGGCCTACTAGATGTATGGTCCCGGGATTTGGTGGAGCGGGTTTGACCTGAAGCGACTGGGCTCGACAGACCATGCTTTGCAGATGGCCTCGTAGGGGGTGAGACCCCGCAGGGTCTTCAGACGCCGGCCAAAGTTGTAGGCGCTGACGAAGTCGGCCAGATGGGCACGGAGCTGCTCGTGGCTGTCATAGTGGTAGCGCTTGACCGTCGCGTCCTTGATCGTGCGGTTCATTCGCTCGACCTGCCCATTTGTCCAGGGGTGCCGTGGCTTGGTCAGGCAATGGTCGATATCGTTGCGGGCACAGGCGAACTCGAAGCTGTGGGCTCGGAAGGTCTCTCCGGCGGCAATCGCCTCCTTGATGATGGAGGCAGCCGAGGCAACGTTGCCGGGTGTCGTGAAGTGGGTGCCATTGTCGGTGAGCACCGTGTGCACCTTGTGGGGCACCGCCTCGATGAGATGGCGGAGGAAGTCCCCCGCAGCCCTCCGCGTTGCCTTTCCATGCAATTCTACGAAGGCGAACTTGGTCGTGCGGTCGATGGCGACGAGCAGGTAGAGCCGCCCTTCCGCCGTGTGGACCTCGGCCAGATCGATATGGAAGTAGCCGAGCGGATAGGTCTTGATGAACCGCTCCGGGTTTTCCGGAGGCCCCAACTCTTGCGAGGATGGAGCCATGACGAAGCGAACCCCACCGTTTTCCCCTGAGGTCCGTGAGCGCGCTGTGCGGATGGTGCTGGAGCACCAGGGCGATCATGCCTCTCAGTACGGAGCGATCCGCTCGATTGCCGCCAAGATCGGCTGCTCGGGTGAGACACTGAGGAACTGGGTGCGCCAGGCCGAGCGCGACCAGGGTGTGCGAGCCGGACCGACGACGGACGAGCGCGAGCGGATCAAGGCCCTGGAGCGAGAGAACCGGGAGCTCCGGCAGGCCAACGAGATCCTGAGGAAGGCGTCAGCGTATTTTGCACAGGCGGAGCTCGACCGCCCGTTCAAGCGATGATTGCGTTCATCGACGAGCACCGCGCCACCTACGGGGTCGAGCCGATCTGCCGCGTGCTGCCGATCGCCCCGTCGACGTATCACGCCTATGCCGCGCGGCGGACCGATCCCGAGAAGCTGCCCGCCCGATCCAAGCGGGACGCGGCGCTTATGGCCGAGATCCGGCGCGTGTACGAGGCGAACTTCCGGGTCTACGGCGTGCGCAAGGTCTGGCGGCAACTCGCCCGCGAGGGGATCGTAGCCGCCCGCTGCACGGTGGCTCGGTTGATGCGGGTGATGGGCTTGGCTGGCGTCGTCCGGGGACGCAGGGTCCGCACGACCATTCCCGATCCGGCGGCGGCCTGTCCGCTCGACCGGGTCAACCGGCAGTTCAAGGCCGCGTGCCCGAACAGATTGTGGGTCGCGGACTTCACCTACGTGGCGACTTGGCGTGGCTTCGTTTACGCCGCCTTCGTGATCGACGTCTTCGCGCGCCGGATCGTAGGCTGGCGTGTGTCGCGCTCCGCCCGGGCTGACTTCGTGCTCGATGCCCTGGAGCAGGCCCTGCACGAGCGCCGCCCTTTCGCCGGCGGCGGTCTCGTCTGTCACTCCGACCGCGGGTCGCAATACGTCAGCATCCGCTACGCCGAGCGTCTCACCGAGGCAGGTATCGAACCCTCCGTCGGTAGCGTCGGAGATTCCTACGATAATGCGCTCGCCGAGACGGTGATTGGCCTGTTCAAGGCCGAGGTGATCCATCGGCGCGGCCCGTGGCGAGGCTTCGAAGCCGTGGAATACGCCACGCTCGAATGGGTCGATTGGTTTAACAACCGCCGACTGCTCGAACCAATCGGGAATATCCCTCCCGCCGAGGCCGAAGCGCGCTACTATGCCCAGGCCGAGGTACAAGCCTTGGCCGCCTGATCCAAACCGAATGGCCTCCGGGAAACCCGGAGCGGTTCAACGGTCGTCTTCTCGTAGCGTGTGGCGATGGCGCGCCACTCCTTGAGCCTGGCCCAGAGGCGC
>NZ_LMML01000023.1:0-193 GCF_001422215.1 Methylobacterium sp. Leaf89
GGCGGCCAGCGGGCCGGTGGCCGAGAAGCGGTTCCGCTCACGACCGAAGTCGACGTACTGGGCATCGGCCTCGATACCGACGACCACGCCCGAACCCGGGGTGAACTGGTAGTTGTAGCCGATCTGGCCACCGCCGACGAAGCCGTCGTTGCTGCGGCCGTTGCCGAAGGCGATGGCAGCGGTGGTGCCCGGC
>NZ_LMML01000023.1:332-740 GCF_001422215.1 Methylobacterium sp. Leaf89
GGATTGGTCAAAGAATGCGTTAGGGTTTTACTTACCATAGTATTGGCGGCGGCCCTAACGCCCGGCCCGGCTCTTGGTTCCCGGAAAAACAGCCCGCGGGCCGTTAAGCCGCGGCCGTGCGTGGGCGTCGTGATATCCGAGGATACTCGGGGCGGATCTGCCGTCCGAGGCCCTCCCCGGACGGGTTCTGTCGGCCGAAGGAAACGGCGCGCCGGGTTGGACATGGATGGACCGGCCGGTGCGCAGCGGGGTCCGTCAACCGGCCAAGGCGCGCATCTCCGAGACACCATCGTGGAGCACGTAACCGCGACCCCAGACGGTCTCGATGTAGTTCTTGCCCTGGCTGGCGTTCGCCAGCTTCTTGCGCAGCTTGCAGATGAAGACGTCGATGATCTTCAGCTCGGGCTC
>NZ_LMML01000023.1:788-1002 GCF_001422215.1 Methylobacterium sp. Leaf89
GAGCAGCTCCAGGATCTGGTACTCCTTGCCCGTGAGCTTCACGTAGCTGCCCGCGATCGCCACCGTCTTCTCATCGAGGTTCACGATCAGGTCGCCGGTGGTGATCACCGACTGGGCGTGGCCCTTCGAGCGGCGCACGATCGCCTGGATGCGGGCGACGAGCTCGTCCTTGTGGAAGGGCTTGGTCAGGTAGTCGTCGGCGCCGAAGCCGAGG
>NZ_LMML01000023.1:1147-73701 GCF_001422215.1 Methylobacterium sp. Leaf89
CGCTCCACAAAACACCGGCCTTGAAGCCCCGATCGTCCGGATCGTGGTTCATGACGCAGCCCCGCCGCCCGATCTGTTCACGGGCTGGCGGGGAGGATCGTCCATCTCACAGGCGAGCCGGTACGCAACGTGGCTCGCCGTCAGGATGCCGGCCTTCGGTTACCCGAAGGCTCACGGCCAATCCTCGTCCCGCGTGTCGATGTGGGACCGCCAATCGGGGATGCGCGTCCGTCCCGCGCTGCGGGTGCCGTGGCGGCCGAACCCTGCGCCGTCCCTCGAACGCAGAACGTCGCAGAGCGCCTGATACCGCCGTCGCCGGCCCGTCTCGGCTGTCGCCGACCGTCGTGAAGCGACCGGCGACCGCGCTGGCGGGCCGCCCTGCAGGCGATTCAGGGCTACGCGGCCTTGCCACGCCCCTTGGCCGTTGGCTGTGGCGCCTCGCTGCGATCGCCGACCCGGCCGAGGCCGATCGACTTTGCCAGGGCCGAACGCTGGGCGGCATAGTCCGGCGCGACCATCGGGTAGTCCGCCGGCAGGCCGTAGCGCTGACGGTAGCTGTGCGGATCGATGCCATGGCCGGTCAAGTGACGCTTGAGCGTCTTGTACGTCTTGCCGTCGAGGAAGCTGACGATACCTGCCGGCGTCACCGACTTGCGGATCTGTGCGGGCGTCGCCTTCTCGGGGGCCTCCTCCGGAACGGGCTCGGCCACCCCGGTGGTGAGCCGCGCGAGCGCCGCATGGACACTCCGAATCAGCCCCGCCAGCTCGGATGTCGGAAGCGAATTGTTCGCGACATAGGCGGAGACGATGTCACCGGCGAGGTCGACAAGATCGGAGTTCTGGTTGTCTGCGCTGTCCGTCATGCTACCATCTGGTTGTAATAAGCTCAGATAAAGGCATGATAGATCTAGGACTGATATTCAAGAGGGATGTGGTCTGCTTGCCCCGTTCGTACACACGCTATGACCTATAGCCTTTCCGAACGCGCTCAAGCTGTGCCATTAGGATCGAGGTACGAAAGGCCTTGGATCAAATATCCGAGACGCGATTCTGCGATGGTCGCGATCGGCCGATCCTTGAAACAAAAACGGCGAGGCTTTCGCCTCGCCGCTGGTCGCATCATAGAGGTGGAGGCTCAGCGAGCCGGGCCGCCCGAGGTCTGACCGTACTGCTGGACGGGGAAGCTCGGCTGGTTGGCGTTGCCCTCCTGGGCCGAGTCGTGGCCACGCACGGTGCGGATCGATCCGGTCGTGATCGCGTCGTAGCTGCGGCCCTCGAGTCCACCGGGCGCCGTCACGGTGGGGATGCCGGCGGGAGCGGTGTAACTCTGGGCCAGGGCGGGCGAAGCCATCGCGCCGACGCTCAGGACGACAGCAGCAACGGCAGAAGCAAGACGCATGTTCATGGCACAATCCACTTGGGTTTGCGCGGTCTCCGTCAAATGGCGGCGGGCCGTGACTTGTTCGGTGACCTTGATTTAGGCCTGCCTCGTCTGGAATGTCGTGCCGTTTGGCACTCAGGTATCGGACCCACCCTTCGGCCTCGGGAGTACGCCGTCATGATCCGCCCACGAACGACCGTGCCGTCCTCCGCCGCACCGCACAGTCCGGCGGCGCCGCCTGCGCCCCCATGGCAGGAGGCCATCGTGCCGATCGCGAAGGCCTTGCTGGATCTCGTCGCAGCGGTCGAGAGCGGCCCGACGGCCGGACCCGCGGTGAAGGCCTTCCAGGCCGCGATCCGGCGGAAGGGCGAGGACGCCTCGGCAGCCGGCGGCCCCGAAGCCATGGAGGCCGCGCTGCGCTGCGTCGCCGATGCCGCTCGGGACCGTGCCGCGCGACGCGAGCACATCATCGACGAGGCCTGGGCGGGCTTGACCGGCTGGCGGCCCGACGGTCGCTAGCGCGGAGGCCCGCAGTCGCCGTCGGAGAATCGCCACGGGCGGTCGTCCGGGTCGCCTCCACGGCGGCCATAGCCTGCTCCGTCGCCGTACGGCCGTCCCTCGTCGAACCGGCGAGATCCGCATGCCGGGACGCTCGGCGCCGACTCCCTCGTGGGCCGGACAGGCCACCGGCACCGGCCGGCGTCATCCGGCGTGAACCGTCAGAACGACTGAAGCCCGGCGGAGGGGTCGCGGGTTCTCTCGATCGCGGCCTGGATGAGATCCCGGAGCAGGTCGGGCGCGAGCTCCGGATCGTCCTGCGGGATGTCGGCCGCTTCCGAGGCCGACGTCAGACGCTTCAGGACGAGCCCGACGCGTTCTTCGACATGCCCGTTGAAGAAGGGATCGCTCCGGACGTGCTCGCTGATCCAGTCGCGAACGAAATTCGATGGGTTCTCAGCCATGATATGCCTTTGCTGGGCCGAGGGCGGCCCATGAGAGATCGAGGCCGGGCTCGGCGGAGCGCGCACGGCCTCCGCTCAGACCGTCGACATTGCGTGGGATTGGAAGAACCGGAGCATCTCACGGCTGGCATCCGGGCCGGCCGGGTCCGTGTAGGAGCCCGCAGGGTTGCCACCCGCCCAGGCGTGACCGCCTCCGTGGAGAACCCATTGTTCCGAGGTCCAGGGGCCGTCGGGCGCCGTCAGGATCGTCCGTGTGTAGGCCATGCCGCCCTCCGATCGCCCCGTGATGGTGCTGGTCTTGAACGGGACGTCCGGCCGCGCCTGCGCCATGGCCTGATCGCCGTTGACGGGCGACACGGTCCTGTCGTTGTCCCCATGGAAGACGATGGTCGGCACTTCATGCGCGAGACGGTGCAGCGCAGGCAGGGCTCCCCGGCGCATCGTCGAGAATGCGGTCGCCATCGACCCCGCCGATCCGCCTGCCAGACCGGAATGAATACCGACCGCCGCGTAAAGGTCCGGATAGGCGAGAGCCATCACGGCCGCCGCAGCGCCCCCCGAAGAGAGACCCGCGACGTAGACCCGTCCGGGGTCGACGCTGAATTCGCTCATGATCTGATGGGTCAGTCCCGCCAGAATGGAGGGCTCACCCCGGTCGCGCTGCTGGTCGCCGTCCCTGAACCAGTTCCAGCTCTTGGCCATGTTGGCGGATCTGGGCTGATCCGGATAGGCGACGAGGAAGCCGTGTTCCTCGGCGAGATGGTCCATCCGTGTTCCGATGGCGAAGTCGCGCGACGTCTGCGAGCAGCCATGCAGCATCACCACGAGGGGAAGGGCCGTTTCGCCATAGCTCGATGGCACGAACAGGTCATAGGCCCGGCTGCCGGCCTCGTTGCCGAACCGCCGCTGCAGCGCCTGCGGCCAGTCGATGGCCCGCTCACGGGTCATCGTTGGGGCCGTCCCGAGATATCCGGTCATGAGAACGCTTTCGCCGGCCAGGCCGCGTGAGGTGGTTCCGGTTCGACTACGGCAGGGCGCCGATCATGCCCTTGGCCTCGCTCATGGTGTTCTCGCAGGCGCGTTGCTGGCCCTGGCGATCCTCGCCGGATGCGCGCGCGATCAGGATGCGGGCCTCAGCGATGTGAGAGGCTGTCGAGAGGGTCTCGGGATCGGTCGGTGCATCGAGACGAACGGCACTGATGCCGCGCGGCGAACCCGTGCGAAGGGTGTGACCTTCCTGGAGGCCCGTGATCTGGATGGCTCCGGCACTGTCGAGCCGACGCTCGATCGTGCCGATCTGCTCCCCGCATGAAGAAGCGAGCGCCGGAAGCGGTGCGAGGGCAACGAAGGAAGCGAGGAGGGCGATCACGCGCATCGGGAGGACCTTTCGGGGTCGGCGCAGCATCGTGGGCGTCGCTCGGCGAGCGAACCGTCGATGCCGTCCCTCACCCGTCGATGCGAGGGTAGCGCCCCATCAACGAGCCACAACAACGTATGTTGCGGCGCAACAGGAAACGCAGGTCAGATGCGCGTTTGCCCGTGTGACGTCGAGGGAACGGCCGGAATCCACCCTGAGCAGGTCCCGGCCCCCTGCCTGGCAACGAAAGACCTTTTTCGATCTTCGGCATGACGCGCACGGGACTGGCCGACGACGCGCCGTCTCCCGATCGATGTCGCGCCCTCCGAAGGGCCATCTCGCCCGTCGGTTCTGCGGCTCCTCTGGACCCGGAGGACCAAATCAGCCTTCCCTCTCGGCTTTCTCCTTGGCCAGCCGCAACGCCTTGAGGCGTACCGTTTTGTCCTCGGTGGCCTGCTGGGTCGCGTCGTAGTCAGCGCGGGCCTCGCCCCCGGCGCGCGCCTTTTCCAGGTGCTTTGCAACCTTCGTTTCGCGACGATCCCGGGCGCCGCTGTCGTCGCTCGTCATGATGCTCTGCCTTCCAGCTGGTTCTCGATCGGGACGGGGCTACCGGTGACTGAACCCCGCCGGGCACGCGACCCGGCATGTCCGGCTGCGCTTGCCCTTCGGGACGAGGCGTTCGCCGGCATCGGGGCAGATCACCGCCGCAAGATAGACCCTGAAACCACGACGGCCCCCCAGTCGCCGAACTGGAGGGCCGTGAAGATCGCGTGGCTGTGAGGCAAGGTCACGGCCTTCGACAAGGCATACCGCGCCCTCGGGTGTCAAGGGAGAACACCGAGCCTCCCGTCGGGACATCGCGCCTGGACCCGATGGCGGCCCGCAAGGGACCGAGGCGGCCGCGCGAACGCTCGCGCAGCTGGAAGAGGCGTCGCGTCAGGTCCGGCAGAGGCACGGGGTCGCGCCCCTTGAGCGTCCCCGAGGCCCGGATCCTGGCCGAAACGCCCCCACGGGCCTGAAGCGGGCACATCCGGCCGGGCGATGAAGCAAACGAGATCCAGCCGGATCATTCGGGAGATTCGGAGGTTGGCTGAGTGAGACCCTTTTCAAAATCTGCGGAGAAACCCCCGATGAAAGCCCTCACATGGCAGAGCAGGGGCAAAATCTCCTGCGAGACCGTCCCCGATCCCAAGATCGAGCACGGCCGCGACGTCATCATCAAGGTGACCGCCTGCGCGATCTGCGGCTCCGACCTCCACCTCATGGGCGGCTTCATGCCCACGATGGAGTGTGGCGACGTCCTCGGCCACGAGACCATGGGCGAGGTCATCGAGGTCGGACGCGACAACCAGAAGCTCAAGGTCGGCGACCGGATCGTGGTGCCCTTCACCATCTGCTGCGGCGAGTGTCGGCAGTGCAAATGGGGCAACTGGAGCTGCTGCGAGCGCACCAACCCGAACGGCAAGCTGCAGGCGGAGACCTACGGCTATCCGCTCGCCGGCCTGTTCGGGTTCTCGCACATCACGGGGGGCTTCGCCGGTGGGCAGGCCGAGTACCTGCGGGTGCCCTACGCCGATGTCGGCCCCATCGTGGTGCCGGAGGGGCTCACCGACGAGCAGGTGCTGTTCCTCAGCGACATCTTCCCGACGGCCTACCAGGCCGCCGAGCACTGCGACATCGGTCCGGAAGACACGGTGGCGATCTGGGGCTGCGGCCCGGTCGGCGTGCTCGCGGTCAAGTGCTGCCTGATGCTGGGCGCCAAGCGCGTCATTGCCATCGACAGCGTCCCCGAGCGCCTGGCTCTCGCGCGGCAGGCCGGTGCCGAGACCATCGATCTGGCCACCGAGAACATCCAGGACACGCTCATGGAGATGACCCACGGCCTGGGTCCCGACTCGGTCATCGAGGCGGTCGGCATGGAGTCCCACGGCGCCGACACGACGCTGCAGAAGGTCTCCTCCGCCATCATGGAGCACACCGTCAGCCTGGAGCGCCCCTTCGCGCTGAACCAGGCGATCCTGGCCTGCCGTCCCGGCGGCAACGTCTCGATGCCGGGCGTCTTCGCCGGTCCGGTCGGTCCCGTCGCCCTGGGCGTCCTGATGAACAAGGGGCTGACCCTGAAGACAGGCCAGACCCACATGGTGCGCTACATGAAACCGCTGATGGAGCGCATCCAGAACGGTGACATCGATCCGTCCTTCATCATCAGCCATCGCTCCAGCAACCTGGAGGACGGCCCGGCCCTGTACGAGATGTTCCGGGACAAGAAGGACAACTGCACCAAGGTCGTGTTCAAACCGCACGGTTGAGCAGCCATCGACGGGGCCGGAGCGCCGACGCCATGCGTGCCGGTCCCGAACCAATAAGAACAAACGGAAGGAAACCGAATGCCGAACTCCACCTTCGATGAGCGCAACATCACGTGGCGGACGTTGGATTGGCTCCCGCACATCGCGTTTTTCGTCTACAAAGTCGACGAGGAGAACCGCATCGTCGATGTCGTGTTCAAGTTCGCGGCGAACCAGCGGGTGATGCTCCATCGGCACAAGTGCCCCTACGTCACCCTCGTGATGCAGGGCGAGCTTCGGTTCTACGGTGAGACTGGCGAGCCGAAAGAAGTTCGCCCCACCGGCAGCTTCGTCTCCGGCGCGGCGAACGGCGAACCGCACATGGAAGGCGGCGGCGATCAGGACGCCATCGTGTTCTTCAGCAACCGCAACATCGAGGACGCGCTCTACGAGTTCCTCGATGAGAGCGGAAACCCGGTCCAAGTCCTTGGTATCGCGGATTTCAAGGCTCAGCTCGAAGACCAGATTGCGACGGGAACGTTCGCGAAGGTCGCGGCCCGAGCGGCGTAGACGTCTCCACGGTGAAGAGTCCGGCGCTGCGGTCGACGGGCCATCGAACAGGCTGCCCACGAGGCTGGATGGCCTGTCCTGCAGCGGGCGGACCGAGCCGCGAGCCGAAGTGCCGGCCTTGCGCGCCCTGGTGCCAACCAGGGCGCCCCTGGTGTTTGGTCGGGAGTGGCTACCCGCGAAGAACGTCGAAGCGTGGGGCCACGCATTCGCGAGGCGAGTCCACCCCATCCCCATTGAAGGCGCCGATCCGGGCAGCCCGCAGCGCCTGCGCGCTCGGAAGGTCGGTGCCGTGACGGACCCGTTCAGCGCTGTGGCCGACCCGGTTCCGGCCGCAGGCGATGCGGAGGCGGATTTCGACGGATGGACCGACAGGCCGCGGAGACCTTCGCTGTGCGGAGGCCAAATTCCGACGGTCGGCAACGGACGGGGCAAGCCATTATCGACAGGGCCATTATCGACAAGACATGGACGGGGCTGCCGGAGCGGGGCCGGTGACCTCAGGCCGCCAGGCACGCTTCACGAGGGGGATCGGCGCCGGCACGCCGGGAAGACACGCGCGCTGGATGCGAAGCTCGAACAGCTTCGCGGTCAGCTCGAAGAACTCCTTCTCTTCCTGCACCACATCGCAGGAGACCTCGATCGCATCCAAGATATCGCCGATAAGCTGGGAAATTTCTCCTTCGCTTTTTTCAATTTGGCGATCCAAGTCCCAGGCCCGATCTGCGTTGTTCATGCTGATCTCCCATGCCTCGCCAATCGATCAACGTCGAGCCAAATCACCCCACTGTTCGCGTGAGCGTTTCACAGTTTTTAGACGGAAGGAACTGCAATTTTTGCAGATCAGCAAAGTGGGTGAACAGCGGCTGACACTGAAACATAGATCAATTTTGAGGCGCAGAGATGATCTGCCGTGGATAGTGCCTCAAGATGCAGCCGACGAGCACTTGCTCAACTCGGTGATGTATCGTTCGCGACATACACCTGACACGTAAGCGGCGCGGCTTTCGCCCCGCCACTGACCGTCCGAGATCCTGCAAGGGGCCGCTCGAGCCGACAGGCCATTCGGGAAAGAAGACCCGCTCCGGTCAAGAGTCGGCGCGGATCACCGAAGGCAGATCGGTGGGTTCGAGCCGTTACAGGCCCAGGAAGGCGTTGGCCGAGCCGACGATGGTGAAGACGAGCCCACCCGCGAAGACGGCGATCATGGCGTAGGAAAAGCCTTTCAGCAGCATGCCGGTGTCCCCCCTCCCGCGCTCAGCAGCGGTTCCCGCCCGAGGTCTGGCCGTATTGCTGGGTGGGGAAGTTCTGCTGGTTGGCATTGCCCTCGGCGGCCGAGCTCATCGGACAGCGATCGGGATTGCGCAGCGGCGCGATGCGGCGGCCGTCCAGAGATCCGGTGGTCTCAACGTCGTAGGGCGAGAACGTGGTGTAACGAGAGGGGCTGTCGTAAGCCATCGCGGACGGGATCGAGGCAACGCCAAGGACAAGGGCGGTGGCGAGGGCGGCGATACGGGTCTTCATTGAGGCTGACGCGCTCCTTTACAGTACGAACCAAGTCGCCAGCTCGTTTCTCTCTGTCTGAAAGGAGTATAGGTAGCCCTTGTCATTCCCGACGTGCCAGGAGACACGTGATGCGCCGGATTAAAGGCGGATGAGGGACATCTGGTCTCGGCCCTTCTGGCACGGGCCGCGGAAAGGATCGCCTAAAGCCCTGCGTTCGAACAAGGTATACCAGGATCAACGTCGGCGTTCGGGCCGATCGTGGTTCATGGGGCAGCGCTGGCAGAAGGCCGCGAGGTTTCCAGGCCCGGTATTCGCCGTGTCGTGATCGCGATGCCCGGTGGCCGGGACCCCGCGCGTGGTTCGGACGGTATCCGACGCGCATGTGGGATCGCGATTCCGATCCGTCTCATCCACCATGAGACTGCGGTTCGATTTTCCCGACAGAAACGGGGCGTCCCGACGCTGCACGAACCAGGTCTTGCGAGGATGCCGGGAAAACGACCGGATCCGAGACACGTCGATAAATAAGACCAAAGCCTGACGCGAACGGCTTGCGGACGCTCGCTGGCCGCAAACGGAACGTCAGGACCTAGCATTCCCGCAATCGACCGGCATGCTGTGCAACGATCACATTGCAATGATGTCGAGGATTGTGTTCTAAGCTACGGCGCAACCTTTCCGATCGAGGCTGCTTAGGTCGACATACTGACCGCAGGGCATGGCCCAGGAGGGCGCATGCTCAATCCGTTCATCCAGAAGCTCGGACGCCGTTTCGCACTCTCCCGGACTGACGAGAAGGCGCTCGAAAGCGCGAGTGCACACCTTCGTGGGGTTCACGCCCGCACCACCCTCATTTCGGAGGGGGACGTGCCGGATCACGTCCACCTCATCCAGAGAGGGTTTGCCTGCCGCTACAAGGTTCTTCCCGGCGGCGCACGGTCGATCGTCGCCTTTCTGATCCCCGGAGACTTCTGCGACCTGAACGTCTCGATCCTCGGCGCGATGGACCACTGCATCGGAACGATCAGTGCCTGCGACGTGGTGCGGATCCCCCGCTCGGTCGTGAACGATCTCACCGCGCGTCACCCGGCCTTGAACCACGCCCTGCAGTGGGCTGGCCTGGTCGACGAGGCGATCCTCCGGGAATGGCTGGTGTGCATGGGTCGGCGTTCGGCTGACCGGCAAGTCGCGCATCTGTTCTGCGAGCTCCTGGTCCGTCTGCAGACGGTCGGGCTCGCGACGGACAACAGCTACCCGTTCCCGCTCACCCAGCTCGACCTCGGTGATGCCATGGGGCTCTCGAACGTCCACATCAACCGCGTGCTGCAGGAGTTGCGGGGCCTGGGGCTGGTCGTCATCAAGGAGCGGCGGGTCACCCTACCGAACGTTGCAGCCATCCAGGGCTATGCGGGCTTCAATCCGAACTACCTTCACCTGCATCCGAAGGCTCCCCCTCACCCGGCCCTGTAGGACATCCGATGCGTCCTTAGGGACAAGACGCCACACCCATTTGTTAAATCTTTGGTCGGGCACGTGGCCTATGCTGCGAGGTATCGCGGCCATGTAGTCCCGGCCTTCCGCGCCTGTGAGACCCCGTGTGCTCCCGCCTGCTGCGCGTAGAGAACGCCGTGCCTCGCTACTTCTTCGATATTCATGACGGCAAAACGACTCGCGACGACGAGGGCATGGACCTTCGTGGTCCTGAGGAAGCGGCCCAGCACGCCAAATCGGTCTTGCCGGGGATCGTCGCACACGAGGTGCCCAAGGATGGCGAACACCAGGCCTTCTCGGTGCTGGTGACGGACGAGGACGGGCATCCGATCTACTCGGCTGCCATGACCTACACGGGCACCTGGCTCATCCGGTGAACAGGGTCTCGCACGCCGAATGAAACGCCGTGCCACGCCGCCGTGGTGTACGACGCCCGCGGCGATCCGGTACTGAACGGGCCGTTTTCGCCTTCAGGCGACGCGGAACAGGGGAAGGTCCCTTGCCGCGGCCGGCCGCTGGCCTCGCGGACAGCCTGCGGCGCGTTCATCCGATCGGATCGTTCCGTCCCTCTCGAGCTGCGCCGAGGGACATTCGCGGTCGCGCATCCTGTCGCGGAGTCGTCGGTCGATCATCCAGCCTTCCCGACAGAGGAATTTTGAACAGACAACACGGTGATCGTATCGCGTTCGTCATGCATGACCTTGCACGCGAAACGCCGCCCGTCCGCCTGTGTTGGTGGAGTGTAGCGCTGCGGTCTCGCGCATCGGATGCTGAGACGAAGCATTGATTGAACCACACAGCAAACGCCGGCGTCGATTTGATCTTTCGTTTGGCAGAGTCTGCATTTCTTCAAGCCCGCGCTGGCAATCGCTTTAGAACTCTCCGGCCAACCCCGCGCGGACGCCCTGCTGATTGGCCTGGCTGTAGCTGTAGCCGGCCGTCAGCGCGATCGGGATCGTGGTATCCAGCCGATGCGCCAGCCCGACCCCTCCGGCCCACTCGCCCCGGAACGTGGCGCCGTTGAGCGTCCAGCTTGTCTTGCCGGGCTGCGACGGCATGGAGGCCGAGGTCATCGCCATGGCGGCAGCGATGCCTTGGCGCGCTTCACGCCGCGTTGCCGTGGCATACTGGCCGATGCCGTTGATCTGCGCCCCCAGGGTCTCAACCTGGTTCGCCAAGCCTGCGATATGGCCAGGTCCATAGTCGGAGGTCGCTAGGTTGCCGGCGGCATCGGCGGTCACGAACGCGGTGGCGCCCGTCTGGACCGCCCTGCTCTGCGAAGAGCCGACCCCGGCCAAGGTGTAGCTGCTGCGCTGCGAGCCGATGGCGATCTGATTGGCCCGAGCCGTGGCGACACCCGCTCCGATCGCAATGGCATTGTCCTGCTTCGCCACGGCCCCCCGTCCCAGGGCGATCGCGTCGGAACCTTGCGCGCTCGCATTCATCCCGACGGCCGTGGCGCCCGCGCCAGCGGCATTTGCCGAGCGGCCAAGGGCCGTGCTGTTCTCCGCCGTCGCGCTGGCGAAGGCACCGAAGGCCGAGGCTTCGTTCCCGCTGGCCAGCGTGTTGTAGCCGACGGCCGTGGTCGGGTCCGCGATCGCCCGTGCCCCGTAGCCGATGGCCGTCGATCCATCCCAGGTCGCCTGAGCCGCCGTGCCGATGGCGGTGGTCGCGGCAGCCATCGCCTGGCTGCCTTGTCCGAAGGCTGCGCTGTCGGCGCCGCTGGCGAGGCTGCTCGCACCGACGGCCGTCGTCCGGTCCCCTGCCGCCGCGCTGTCATGGCCGATGCTGGTCGTGCCTTCGCCCCGTGAGGTGGTCATGGAGCCCACGGCAACGCTCGCGACCCCCACGGCCATGGCCCCGTAACCGCTGGCATAGGCATCGGCGCCGGAGGCGACCGGCTTGACCGCGCCACGGGTGTTGTTCGACCGGACCGGGAAGTCCTGAAGCTTGGCTTCGACGGCCTGCGCCGTCGTGTTGAGCTGGCCAAGGTTGACCGCATCACCCGCGGCCTTGCCGTCGGCGACGCCGCTGACCTGCCGCGGCCCCTCCGTGCCGGACACGCTGACGACGGTTCCACCGGCCTGTGCCGCGACGGTGACGGCTCCCCCCGAGCCCGTCGGCGACAGGCTCACCGAACCGCCGGAGGTGCTGGATTGGAGAGAGGCCATCTGCTGCGCCACCGCCCCGATGTCCGTGGCGTTGCGGGCCAAAGCCGTATCGACGGCGCTGAGGGCGCTGCCGACATCGGTGTAGGTGCTGCCGCGAATGCTGTAGCTCGGCCGGGTCCAGCCACCGACGGCATCGAAGCGCGCCCCGCCCCCCAGCATGCCGGCAAGCTGGGTGTTCGTGGCAAAGAGCTGCCCGCCGTTGATCGCATCGGTGGAACCGCTGCCGAGGCCGCCCCCGGCGACATTGACGATGCGCCGCTCGGCGCCGACGCGTCCGATGGAGAGCGTGTCCGCCTGATCCGCAAGCGCGCCGTTGCCCAGCGCAACGGCGCGCGCTGCCGTGACCGTCGCCCCCTGGCCGAGCGCCAGGGCATCACGGGCCGTCACGGACGGCGCCGCGAGGCCGGAGGGATTGCTCGTGGCCAGCGGCAGATCGCCGATGCGGGTGCCGACCCCCGTCACCGCCGCATCCAGCTGGGCGAGCGTGACGGCATCGTTGCCGGCGGTTCCCGCGGCGAGCCCCCTCAGCGTCCGGGTGCCCTGCGAACCCGTGAGATCGACGACGTTGCCGCCCGTCCCTGCGGCCACCGTGATGCCGCCGCTGGCCCCCTGCTGTTGCACGAGACCGATCGCGCCATCGTCCAGGCTGCCGCGCAGGGCGGTCAGCGACGTCGAGAGCGCGCTCACCTGCTGGTTCGTATTGTAGAGTTGGCCGCCATTGACCGCGTCGGTCGACCCCGAGGCGAGCGTGCCGCCGGCCAGGTTCACGATGCGGCGCTCGGCTCCGGGAGCACCGACCGAGACCGTATCCGCCTGCGTCGCGACCGAGCCGCTGCCGAGCGCCACCGAGCGCGCCGCGCCCGCCGCGGCACCGTAGCCCAGGGCAACCGCATCGCCCCCGGTCGCCGCGGCGATCGGCAGACCGGACTGGCCGTTGATGGCGACGCCTGGGGAACTTCCCGTGCTCACGTTCGTCAGGGCCGCGCTGAGCTGGCCGACATTGACGGCATCGTTGGCGCTCAGGCCGGCGGCCACACCGGTGATGCGCCGATCGCCCGCACGCCCCGACAGGCTGATCTGGGTCCCGTTCGTAGTCGCACCGACGCTGAGATTACGGCTCGCCGGATCCTGCTGAACGAGTCCGAGGGTGCCGTCGGCGAGGCCGGTCTGCAGGCTGGAGAGCCCCGCCGACACGCCCGTCAGATGGGTCGTGTTCGCGGTCACCTGCCCCTGGAGGTTCGTGACCGTGATGGCATTGGCCGAGCCGGCGCGCTGGAGGGCCGCGATCCCGGTGCTGTTTCCCTCCGTTCGGGCATCGAGGGCGCCGATGGCGCCCGAGACGGTGCCATAGCCGAGCCCGGCCACCGTGAAGGTCGGACCCGTGAAGGTTCCGGTGGCCGGATCGAAGGCCGCGCCCCCACCCAGAGCTTGACCGACGCCCGTCAGGCCTCCCTGCACGCCCGTGAGCCGTCCGGTGGTCGCCGCCAGGGCTTCGTTCGTGGCATGGAGCTGCCGTCCGGTGACGGCGTCGCTCGAGGCGGCCGTCAACGCCCCATCGCTGACGTTGACGATGCGGCGGGTCGCTCCGGCCGCGCCGACGGACAGGGTATCGGCGCCATCGGCGATCGAGCCGGCGCCGAGGGCGATGCTGCGCGCGCCCGTGGCCTGTGCGCCGTAGCCGACACCGACCGCGTCACGGCCCGTCGCCAGCGGCAGGGCGCCACCCGAGAGATTGTCGCTCGCGAGCGCCGGCGCTCCACCCCCACCGAGGCCGGCCACGATGGTATTGAGCTGAGCCAGATTGACGGCGTCATTGGCGCCCGTTGCAGCGGCCACGCCGGTCACACGGCGATCGGCCCCCCGCCCCCCGACGCTGACGAGGCTCCCACCGGTATCGCCGGCAACCGTGACGGTTCCTGCGGCACCATTTTGCTGGACGAGGCCGACGCTGCCGTTGGCCAGCCCGATCTGCAGGTTGGCGAGACTGTTCGCGGTGCCGGCAAGGCCGTTCGCGTTCGTCGTGGTTTGGCCCTGTAGCGTGCTCAGGCTCGCGGTGGTGTTGGCGATCTCGCTCGTGTGGGCACTCACCTGGCCCTGGAGACTGGCGAGGCCGACGGCGTTGCCCGCAACCGCCTGGTTCGTGGCATGGAGTTGCCCACCGTTGATGGCGTCCGTCGAGTTGGTCGCGACCGTGCCGGCCGCCATGCCCGAGACCTGACGGGGCCCCGCGGTCCCGGCCACGCTGATCCGGCCCCCATCGGTGCCACTGCCGACCGAGAGGTCGCGGGTGATCGCGTTCTGCTGCACGAGACCGATCGTTCCGCTCTGGACACCGGCGCGCAGGCTGGTGAGGTCGCCGGTCGTGCTCGCAAGGGACGTCGCCGTCGTGCCCAGCTGCCCCTGCAGGGTCCCCAGCGAGGCATTGAGGGTGGTGGTCGTACTCGTGAGCTGGCCCTGCACGCTGGTGATGGCCGCGGTGTTGCCCGCAAGGGCCTGGTTCGTGGCGTTGAGCTGCGCGCCGTTCACCGCATCGGTCGAGCCCGCACTCACGGATCCCGACGCGACACCGCTGAGCTGGCGCGCGCCGAGGGTTCCGGCGATGCTCACGCGCGTGCCATCCGTCGCGGCGCCCAGAGTCAGGGTGCGGCTGGTCGGATCCTGGTTGAGGAGCCCGAGCGAACTGCTGCCGACGACGGTCTGCAGGCTGGCGAGGCCAGCGCTGTTCGATGCCAGTTGCTGGTTCGTGGCGTAGAGTTGCGCCCCGTTGACGGCGTCCGTCGAACCACCGGCGACGAGACCGGGCGCCAAGCCATGGATCCCGACGGCGCCGAGCATGCCGCCCTTGCTGAGATCGATCGAGGCGGTCGCCGCACCGCCGCTTCCCGGGACGTACTGGACCGAAAGGGTGTCGAGCGCCCCGAGAGCACCGCCGATTGACGCGTACGCGGTCCCGCCGATGCTGTAGCTCGGAGCCTGATAGCCCCCCGTGACGGCATCGAAGCCGGCGCCGCCGCCCAGGGACGACGCGAGGGCCTGGCCGGACGTGCGCAGCTGCGTGAGAGTGACGGCATCGTTGCCATTGATCCCGGCACTCACACCCGTCACACGCCGGTCTCCACTCAGCCCCGAGAGGCTCAGCAGCGTTCCGTCGGTCCCCTTGCCGATCGTCAGCGTGCGCGCGACCGCATCCTGCTGGACATGGTTGGGCAGGCTCGTGACCTGGTTCTGCAGGGTCTGCAGACCGGCAGCCGTGCTCGTGATCGCCGCGGTGTTGCCGGTAACGCGAAGGTCGAGAGCGCCGAGGGCCTCGCCGACGTTGGTGAAGGAACTGCCCTGGACGGTGAAGCTCGGCGCCGTGAAGAGCCCGGTGGTGGCGTCGAACTTGGCGCCCCCTCCGAGTCCGCTGGCGAGATTGCCGCCGACACTGGAGAGCTGCCGCAGATTGACGGCGTCGGTGGGCTTCGTCCCGCCGGCGACGTTGATGATCTGCCGCTCCGCGCCGGCATCGCCGATCGAGACGGCACCGCTGGTGGAGGCGACCGTGGTCCCGCTGAAGCTCTCGACGGCTCCGCCGAGTCCGGGTCGGTTGGCGACGGATCCGCTGCCGAGGGCGACCGCGCCTGCCGCGCCGACGGTCGTGCGCGCACCCAGAGCGAGGGCGGCGACCGCTGCGCTGTGCGCGTCGGTGCCGAGGGCGATGCCATCGTCGGCGCTGACGCTCCCACGCAACCCGATCGCCAGGGCTTGATTGGCCGTGACGGTGGCGCTCGATCCCAGCGCGATCGCGTTGGCCTTACCTGCGGCCGTGACGGAGCCGCTCCCCAGGGCGATGGAGGTGACGTCGCCCGCGCTCGCCACGGTCCCGGTCAGGCTGCCGAGACCGGTGATGCGGCCGCCACCGATCGCCAGGCCCTTGCTGGCGTCGAGGGTCAGGCTGGAGGCGCTGAGATTGCAGCCGGCGGGACTGTTGACGCTGACGAGGTTGCCGTTGGCGTCGAAGACGCCGACGCGCAAGGTCACATCCGACAGGGGCGCAATGATCCCCTGATTGATGTTGTCGACCAAGCCCGTCAGCGTCGTGCTCACCGCGCCCAGCAGCCCCCCCGACGCAATCGGCGTGGGAGACGTCAGATGGGGTAATCGTACGCCAAGTCCCGCACACACATCGACCAGAGACGTCGACTGCGCCTGCGCCTGCGCGGCGGTGGCGCACAACACAGCCGCCAAGCTTGTCGACGAGAGGCTTAAACCGCGAAATGCGCAGGTTGCTCCGGCCCGTTGATCACGCTCCGGGCCCACACCGCGCGCACTGATTGATCCGATCCACATCATCGCCTGAACCATCGACCCTGATATGATCGATGTTAATAACCCAGCTGGTTAATAGATTTATAATTCGAGGGATGGCTCGAAAATATTCGTTCGGGTCTCAATCGCCCCGATAAGTTTGCAACAGGTACTCGTTCGCCAATAGCAAATTTTTACCAGGAAGGCCTGCGCGTCCTACCAGATAAATCAGAACTAACCATGCCAACTGAGTAATCCAAATAAAAATCTGCGTAAAGCGATCTATTACCCCGTGAGAAGAACGACCCTCCAATCTATAGTTTCGATCTTCTGCAGTCGCGCTTGCGCAATATGCATTATAATAACATGATTATGTTTTTGATATCTTCGCGTATTACCGGAATAAATGTCCTACATTATGGCGAAAGACGAGATCTAGCATTAGAAACAAATTTTCACTTATGATTATTTTGAAATATATATCAATTTATCAAAAGCATGCGATCATGACAATTTGTAATAGTAAGGCGCCGTTGATCGTTGTCTTGCTGTTTCGCAACAAAATGTATTTATGACTCCGACCCTACCGGGACCCTCGCTTCCAGTCGCATGTCCAACCCTCTGATCCAAAAGCTCGAACGCCGCTTTGACCTCTCCGGGGCCGACAGGGCCTGCCTCGAGGGACTGAAAGCCCACCTCGTCCCGGTCCGCGCGCGCAGCGCCATCATCCGACAGGGCGATGCGCCGGATCATGTTCATCTGATCCACAGTGGTTTTGCGTGCCGCTACAAAGCCCTGCCGGATGGCAGTCGGTTGATCTTGAGCTTCCTGATTCCGGGAGACATTTGCGATTTCAACGCGCATTTCTTGGGGTCTATGGATTATTCGGTTCGCACCCTGAGCGACTGTGAAATCATAAAGATCCCGCTCAAAGAATTGAGCGACCTTACCGCGCGCAGCCCGACCCTGGATTATGGCTTTCGCTGGATCAGTCTCATCGACGAGAGCATCCTGCGAGAGTGGCTTGTGCTGGCGAAGCGTCGCTCAGCGGAAAAACAGGTCGCACATTTGTTTTGTGAATTCCTCGCGCGCCTCGAAGCCGTTGGTCTCACGGAGGGCGATCGGTATGGCCTTCCTTTGACCCAGGCCGATATTGGTGACGCAACCGGTCTTTCGACCGTCCATGTCAATCGCATGCTGCAGCGACTGAGGGTCGAAAAACTCGTCGAGTTCAAGAATAAGCACGTCACGATCCTGAATTCGAAAGCACTGAGAGATTTTTCGGAGTTTGACGAGCACTATCTTCACCTTCGACCAAAATTAGCACTCACGTAAATTCGTGCAGGCACATCGAAGCGCGTCCATTGATTGGACGATG
Source organism: Methylobacterium sp. Leaf89 (assembly GCF_001422215.1). NCBI lineage: Bacteria > Pseudomonadati > Pseudomonadota > Alphaproteobacteria > Hyphomicrobiales > Methylobacteriaceae > Methylobacterium > Methylobacterium sp. Leaf89. The sequence continues at coordinate 18,536 of NZ_LMML01000023.1, forward strand.
CCTGTTCCGGAGGTTTTCTCCGGTTCTTCCAGGGGGATGGAAAATCTTGCACCCGTCCCTGGCGTAGGCCCCGACGAGACCTATGTGCTCCTACCGGATACATCCGGAGGTCGCAGTGCCCCGCTACTTCTTTGACACGCATGATCGTGTGATGACGCGCGATGAAGACGGGACGGAGCTTGCTGGTCCTGACGAAGCAGCCCAGGAGGCGAAGAAGTTACTGCCTCTCATCGCAGCCGGTGCGGTGCCGGCAGATGGAGAACGTCAAGCCTTCACGGTGATGGTGACGGATGAGGAAGGTCGTCCGATCTACTCGGCCGCCTTATCGTATGTCGGAACGTGGCTTGTTCGGTGAGGGATCGCAGCCTGCAGGGCCGAGAAGCGCACCGCAGCGGGCGGTCGCGAGGCGGGTGCCGAACCGAAAGCCAAGGAGCGCAGCACGGCCGCCGAGGAGCCCGTCCGCGTGAGGGGTTGGCGCTTCAGGATTGAGGTCGGGATCCGGGATGCCTGTCGGCCAGGCTGAGCAGGTCGCCTTCGCCAACGGGAGGAGGTTGCGGGCGCTGGAGATCATGGCCCATTCGCCCCGAACCTGGGCGAACCCGCGCAGCAGGAACTGCCGGACGCTTCTGGCTTGCTGGATTGGTCCGAAAACCGGCTCGACGACCTGCCTTCTCGGGCAGTCGCGGCTCCGGCGGCCAGCGCGCTTCAGGCGTGCGGCCATGGCGCGGACAGGTTCGACCCGTTGGCAAAGCCGGCATCGCCCGAGACCTCACGCGGCTTCCGACCGAGATGAGCGCGGACCGCATCGACGGCGATCCCGCCGTCGTGGTCCTGAAAGCGTACGGGCCTCGGCGATCGCCGTCGAGCAGGAGCGCCACCATCGTGCCGGGATGGTCGGGCGGGTCGCCGCGCTCCTCGGTATGGGTGTCGCGGATGGCCGAGAGGTCGAGGGCTTCTCGCCCCGTGTCGCGCTCGAAATGCGCCCTCGGCCCAGGCGGCACGAACTCAATGCGGCGACGGCGGCAGAAGCCGGCCCTGATCGACCTTCCACGCCCGAAGCATCTTGGCCTTGGGCCCAGTGAACCACCGCAAAGCGCAGCCATCGAGAGGATTACTCGGGCAGGCTTCCAGGTGGCAAAACTGTCCGCCTTTGGCCTCTGCCAAGTTATCCATCGATGAACGGTCCGAATGCATTTGAGGATCGCCTTTTTCCAAGAACAGGCATCCGCGCGCCCCGATCGTCTGGGTCGATGACATCCGTGTTGATGGTCGGATTCATGGCGGGCACTTCCCCGGGCGAAAGTTCCGCTGCCTGCCGCATGTAAGCCGCGTGTCGATCAGAGCAATCGCACTTCGAATGAGCAGGGCATAGAGCTTGCTGATTACATTTTGAGATGATTTCGAGTGTAGGGTAGGCTGGCTCGCTAACCTACGCTGTCAATGTTCTTTTAAGCGCAGGCGTTTAAGCGGTGGGCGACTATCGCATAGGATACGCCGGTGCTTGGACGTCTCAGAGTTGCAGCGACGATCGTCGGGCTCTGCTCGATTTTGACCATCACGCAGGCGCAGGCGGAGGAGCACGTCCTCAGGCTCGGCTTCCTCTTCGCCCAGAGTTCGCAGCTCGGAGCAGGTGCCGAGCGCTTCTCCAAGGAAGTCGCCAAGCGCACCGGCAACGCGTATCGCGTCGAGCTGTATCCGAACGGCGCGGTCGGTGGCGAAGTCGAGATGGCGGAGGAGCTCCGCCTCGGGCACCTCGATATGGCCTTCATCACGAGTGCGCCCTTCTCCAGCATCATCCCGGAATTCGGGATCTTCGACATCCCGTTCCTGTTTCGCGATGCGGGCCATGCCCACGCCGTCTTCGACGGCGCGGTCGGGCAGGATTACCTGAAGAGGTTCCAGCAAAAGGGCATGATCGCGCTCGCCTGGGGCGAGAACGGCATGCGCCACATCACCAACTCCAAGCACCCGGTCACCAATCCCGAGGACCTGAAAGGCCTCTCGATGCGGGTGCCGCAGTCGGACATCATGCTCACGGGCTTTCGAAGCCTCGGCGTGAAGGCGGAGCCGCTGGCCTTCCCGGCCCTCTACGGCGCTCTGCAATCCGGGCAGTTCGACGGGCAGGAGAACCCGATCGCGGTGATCTCGGCCTCCCATTTCAACAAGGTTCAGAAGCACCTGACCCTGAGCGGCCACGTTTACTCCTGGGCCGTCATGGTCATGTCGAAGACGGCCTGGGATTCCCTGGACCCTGCCGAACAGAAGGCCTTCACCGAGGCGGCCCGGGCCGCCGGCCAGGTGTCCCGCGAGGCGGCCGGGCGCGCCGAACGGGAGGGCGTGGACGAACTGCGCAAGGCCGGGATGAACGTGGTCGCCTCGGTCGATCGCGCAGCCTTCGAGCAGAGCCTGCAATCCGTGACCGCCGGATTCAGCGCCAAGTTCGGCGCCGAGACGATCCGCCAGATCAAGTCCATCCGCTGACGCTTTCGAGGCTCCCGCTCATGTTCACGCTCCGCCTCGACCGCCTCTCGGTCTCTCAACGCATCCTGGCCGGCTTCGCCGTGGTGCTGCTGCTCCTCACCATCTCCGCCCTGACGACCTTCCGCAGCGTCAGCGTGCTCAACGCGGAGATCGAGAGCACCCGCTCCCGCATGCAGGCCGCCGAGGAGGCCAGCGCTTTCGAACTGCTCCTCAACGGGGTGCGGCGCCTGGTGCTCAACTACATGCGCACGGAACAGGGCGACATGCTGAGCGACCTGAAGACCGGTCTCAGCGCCCTGAAGGCTGACAGCGGCGGCCAACCCTCGGGCGGCCAGGATGCGGCGATCAGAAGTCGGGCCCTCGACTACGTCACCGGCACCGACGCACTCGTCGGCGCGATGCAGAAGCGGAAAGCCGCCCTCGGGGATCTGGTCAAGCTCGGTGCAGCGCTCTCCAACGCCGGTTACGCGATGGCGCAGCTCGCCGCGCAGGAACCGGGTCTCGCCGCCGCGACCTTCCGCGCCGACCGGGCCCTTCAGGCCGGCATGAGCGCGGTCTATCTTTTCCGCTCCAGCAACAATCCGGCGGATGCCAGCACAGCCACGGTCGAGTTCGGCCGCTACACCCGGGAACTCCTGGCCCTGTCCCGACTCGACGAAGCCGGCCTGCTTCAAGCCTCGCTCAAAGTCGCGAACGGGAAGGTCGCAGCCTTCAAGGCGGCCCTCGACGGTGTCCTGCAGGGCGCCGGCGAGGTCGAGGTGGCGTATCAGAACCTGAAGCAGACGGGCGACGCGTTGATCGGCCTGGGCAAGGAGACCCGTGAGCGGGCGGTCCGGGAACAGCAGCAGATCATGGCGGTGATGACCGCGGATGCCAGCCAGCTGAGCCAGCTTGTCATCGGGATCGGTGGCGTGGCCCTGGTGATCGGCGGGCTCCTCGCATGGCGTGTCGGCCGCGGCGTGTCCGGGCCGGTGGCGGCCATGACCGGCGCGATGCAGCGCCTGGCCGCCGGAGACCATGGCGTGGCTGTTCCGGGTTCCCACCGGTCCGACGAGCTCGGTGCCATGGCGCGGGCCGTCCAGGTCTTCAAGGACGCACTCATCGCCAAGGAGCAGGCTGACGCCGCGGCAGCCGAGGAGGCGGATGCGAAGATGCGACGCGCCGACCATCTCGACGCCCTGACGAAGGCGTTCGAGGTGAATGTCTCCGTTCTCACGCAGGGTCTGGCCGGTGCTTCCACCGAGATGGAGGCCACGGCCCAGGGCATGGCGGGCACCGCGGAGCAGACGACCCGGCAATCCGGCACGGCGATGCGGGCCGCCGAACACACCTCCGCGAATGTGCAGACCGTCGCTGCAGCCACGGAGGAAATGTCCGCATCCATCCAGGAAATCACGCAGCAGGCCGGTCAGTCGGCCCGCATCGCGCAGCAGGCAGCTGATGAGGCTCGCCGCACGGACGGACTGGTCCGGCAACTCGCCAGTGCCGCCGAGCGGATCGAGACCGTCGTCGCGATGATCAACAAGATCGCCGGGCACACGAACCTCCTGGCCCTGAATGCCACCATCGAGGCGGCTCGGGCAGGCGAGGCCGGACGGGGCTTTGCCGTGGTCGCGTCCGAGGTGAAGGAACTTGCCGGTCAAACCACGCGCGCGACGGAGGAGATCGCGGGGCAGATTGCGTCCATCCAGGGCGTCACCCAGGCCTCCGTCGCGGCCATCCAGGCCATCGGCAGCACGATCGGGCAGATGGCGGCGGCCTCGAACGCCATCGCGGCTGCCATGGAGCAGCAGGGCGCCGCGACCCAGGAGATTGCCCGAAACGTGCAGCAGGCGGCGAACGGGACCGGCCAGGTCGTCGGTAGCATCAACGATGTGCGCCTGGGCGCCGACTCGACGGGCAGTGCCGCGGCGCAGGTGCTCGGCGCCGCGCAGGAACTCTCCCATCATTCGGAGAGCCTCCGTCACGAGGTCGGAACGTTCCTGATAGCGGTGAAGGCGGCCTGAGGGCCCCCGAAGGCGTCGAACGTTCGAAAGCGTCACATCGGACCGGCTCTTTCGAACGCGACGATCGGTTCAACGCGAACTTGTGAAGGGCGAACACCGCTCGGATGTGGACCGCCGACCCGAGCGGCGGGTTTCCCTGCAACTCCTGGAACAAGGCGGTGCCGTGCCCGATTGGCTGGAACACACGATCTGGTGGCAGGTCTTCCCGCTCGGCTTCGTCGGAGCCGAATCCGAGACCGTCGAGGGCGCTCCCGTCGTGCATCGCCTGGGCCATGTCCAGGCGTGGCTCGACTATGCCGTCGAGCTCGGCGCCACGGGGCTGGCCCTCGGACCGGTCTTCGCCGCCTCGACCCATGGCTACGACACGATCGACCCCTTCCGGGTCGATCCGCGGCTCGGCGACGAGGCGGATCTCGTCGCCTTGATCGAGGCCGCCCATGCGCGGGGCCTGCGCGTGCTTCTCGACGGCGTCTTCAACCATGTCGGCCGCGACCATCCCGCCTTCGCCGAGGTTCTGGCGCAAGGGCCACAGGCGCCCAGGGCCGCGTGGTTCCGGCTGTCCTGGCCCCGGGGCACCGATCCGGGCACGGAGCCGGACTACGCCTGCTTCGAGGGACACCGGCAGCTCGTGACGTTGAACCACGACGCACCCGCCGTAGCCGATTACGTCGTCTCCGTCATGACGCATTGGCTCGCCCTGGGGGTGGATGGCTGGCGCCTCGATGCGGCCTACGCCGTGCCCCGGCGCTTCTGGTCCGACGTCCTGGCGCGTGTGCGGTCGGTCCATCCGGACGCCTACCTCGTCGGCGAGGTCATCCACGGGGATTACGCCGCCATCGTGCGCGACACCGGCCTGGATGCGGTGACCCAGTACGAGCTCTGGAAAGCCATCTGGAGCGCCCTCAACGACCGCAACCTGTTCGAACTGGCCCATGCGCTCGACCGCCACAACGGCTTCCTCGACACCTTCGTGCCGCTGACCTTCGTGGGCAACCACGACGTCACGCGGATCGCGAGCCGCCTCGCCGACGAGCGCCACCTCCCCCAGGCCCTCGCGATCCTGCTGGTCTGCGGCGGCACACCCTCGATCTATGCGGGCGACGAGCAGGCCTTCCGCGGCGTGAAGGAGGAGCGTGTCGGCGGGGACGATGCGATCCGGCCGGCTTTCCCGGACACGCCCGCCGGGCTCGCCCCCTATGGCTGGCCGATCTACCGTCTGCACCAGACCCTGATCGCCCTGCGGCACCGGCATCCCTGGCTGCACCGCGCCCGCACGCGGACGCTCCACCTGACCAACGAACAGCTCGTGCTCGCGGTGGGTGACGGAACCCAGCACCTCCTCCTCGCCCTGAACCTCGCCGAGGCCGGCCTGCTCCTGCCGGCGCCGAATGCGCGCATCGTCGAGGCCGGGGAGGCGTCGCTGGCAGCGCCCGGAACGCCGGATGCTCGGGTGAGCCTCGGCCCCCAGGGCTGGGCCGTCCTGGCGATTTGATCTTTGCCGTTCGACAGCCTGGCGCCGCCCAGGACCGGGGGGAACGTGTCGTGAGCACAAAAGGAATCCCTCTCGACCCAGAAGGATTTCCAGAGGAGATTTCATCCGTAGAACTAAACCGTTGTAGGTACTTAGGAATTCTGATCCGAACTGCTTCGGCAATGGTTTCGGCAATGGGGTTTTCGCCCCTGCAATGCGCATCAACGGCGCGATGCCGCGCGCATCCCCGCGATCGGTCCTGAACGGCATGGCGCCAATGGCCGCATTGGTGCGACGGGTTTCGATACAGACCGCCGGCACCCCATGGGTGTGAACTCGGGCTCGGTGCCGGCGAAGCCGATGCCTGCCGCCTTGCGCACCACGCTGCGGGCGCCGTCGCAGCCGACGAGCCAGCGGGCTCGGAACGCTCGACCACCCGCCTGGACGACGACAGCCTCGTCCGTCTGGCTGAAGCCTTCGACCCCCACGCCCCGCAGGACCGTGACGCCCGACGCCTCCGCCCGCGCGGCCAGCACGGCTTCGATGCTTGTCATCTCAGTAGCCAGGTTGCTGACCGGGCCGGGAAGGCGATGGGGCCAGCGCGCTGTGTCGATCCGGTCGTGGAAGAACTGGATGCCGGCGAAGTGACCGCCCGGACGGCGGGTTTGCTTCAGGAAATGCGCCGTCCGGGCGTGGCACGGCTCGCTGCGTGGGCCTGGACCTCGTCCAGCAGACCGCGGCGGTCGAGGCTCTCGATCGTCGAGACGGACACGCAGGCCGAGGACGACCCGATCTCGGACATCGCCAACAGCCGGATCATTGCCCAGGCCTGCGAACGCGCCGGCGTGCGGGTCGAGGCGCATGCTCTCCCGAGCGGCGGCCACGGCTTCGGCATGGGCCGGCCCGGCACGCCCAGCGCGCAGTGGCCGGGCTGGTGCGAGGCTTGGTTGCGCACGGTCGTCAGGCCGGCCTGACCCCTCCCCGAGGACATCCGTCATGGAGACACCATGTATCCGACGCGCCTACGAACCCTCTCCGCCTGTGCCCTGGCCCTGCTCGGCGGCCCGGATGACACAGATAGAAGTCGCCGATTGAGGGCGGTAGGAGGGATCGAAATCGCAGGAAAATTCCTTGGCGGCCAAATCACTGGAACCTGTCATCCAGGGTGCGTGCGGCGCCCCGTAGATCGTATGCGATAAAACTGGGACCGGCTGATACCAAGCCGGCGGGCGGCCTCCTCGACATCGCCGCCGGCCTTGCCGAGTTCTTCCTCGGCAACCTGAGCGCGCTGGCGATCGGTCAGCGCCTTCAGGTTACCGGTCGGCGCCTCCTCGACGACGGGACCGGCGCCGGGGATCTTGCTGATCTCAATCTCACCCATCACCAGGTATCGGGAAAGCACGCTTTCGAGTTCGCGAACGTTCCCCGGCCATTGATGGGACCTCAACCGGTCCATCTGCATTGTTGTGAGTTCCCTGGCCGTGGCTCCGCTCGTCTCGCAAATCCGGCCGAGCAGCGCGCCGACGAGCATGGTCAGGTCGGCGCGCTCGCGAAGGGCGGGCATCCGCACGCGGAGGACGGCGACGCGGTAGAACAGGTCGCTTCGGAAGGCTCCCGCCGCCAATCGGTCCTCAAGCGTCCGATGCGTGGCGCAGGCCAGCCTGAAGTCCACCGGGATCGGCCTCGTTCCGCCGACCCGTACGATCTCCCCGGTCTGCAGCACCCTGAGCAGGCTGCCCTGGAGGCGCAGCGGCATGTCGCCGATCTCGTCGAGGAAAAGGGTGCCGCCGGAGGCGAGCTCGACCTTCCCGACCTTGCCGGCGCTCGCCGCGCCGGTGAACGCGCCACCCTCGTAACCGAACAATTCGGAATCGATGAGTTCGGCGGGAATGGAAGCGCAGTTGACCGACACGAACGGTCCGCCGGACCGGGACGACGCGGCGTGCAGGGCGTGGGCCGCGAGTTCCTTGCCCGTCCCGGTCTCGCCGTCGATGAGCACCGGGAAGTCCGTTTCGGCCGCCCGCCTCAGCCGTGACCTGCACTCCTCCATCGCTGGGTCATTCCCGACGATGTCACGGAGATCGAACTTCGCCCGCCAAGTCGCCGTAGGGGCCTGGACCGCGACGGCGCTCTCGAAGCGCTGGTACGCGCGCCGGAGGGCCGAGGGGCTGGAGAACAGGGCGATGCCGATGGCCCCGACCGGCTTCCCGTCCTTCAGGACGGGCACCTGCCGCGCCAGCAGCTTCTGACCCCGCACCTCCAAGGGATAGGGCGACATAGGCTTGTCGCCCTGGGCGACGAGATGGAGGCGCGTCTGGGGACCGATGACCTCGGTGATGTGCCTGCGTAGGAAGTCCTCCTCGCTGCCACCCAGCAGCGTGCAGTAGGGGCGGTTGATCAGGACGATCATCCCGGCGCCGTCGACGGCGACGAGGCAATCCGAAACGTGGTCCAGCAGGAGGCGCAGCATCTGCGCGTCATCCGTTCCGGCCGAGGGCCAGGCGAGCAACGGGGACATGACGTATCAGATCTGCGACAGGCGTCTCATAAATGCGATCCTAAGACCTGTCGGCTGGTGACGTCAATGCGTCATCACGTGAGGAAATCAACCGAATAGATTAGCCTTTTCAGAGGGTTGAAGCACAAGCACAAAACTATGCCGATCTGGCTTCCGAGTTGCGCCGTGTCCGCGGGTCAAGAGCCCTTTGGAGGATCGGCGTGATGAAGATCGAACGGAGATTGATCGGCGATTGCGCCGTGGAGATTACGGGCCATGGTCCCGAGATTGTCTTCGTGCACGGATTTACGACTACCGCCGAGTTCTGGAAGGAACAGGTCGAGCCGTTCTCGGAAAATCGCAAGGTCGTCCGCATCAACCTTCCGGGGCATGGCGTCTCCCCGCATCCGGTTGATAGGCACTATACCATCGACGCGTTCGTTGCGGACGTGGAACGGGTACTGGACGCCCTCGAAATCAAGACGTGCGTCCTCGTCGGACTGTCCATGGGCGGGACGATTGCCCAGCGCTTCACCCTGAAGAACCCCGACCGCGTCACGACCCTGGTGCTGGTCGGCGCGACGCCGCACGGCCTAGGACCCGACGTGAAGGTCGACAACGTCCTCGCCGCCATCGGCAGCGTCGGCGTCGCGAAGGCGAGCCAGAACGTCATCGAACGGTCCTTCGCCGCCTGCGCCTCCGCCACGCTCGTGGAATGGGCGAAGAACGAGGTCATCCAGACCCCCGACCACGTCGCGCGCGCCGCCATCCGGTCCCTGAACGACAGCGACAGCAGGTCCGAGCTCGCCTCCATCGCCGTCCCGACGCTCGTGGTCGTCGGCGCCGAGGATGCCATCACGCCGCCGGACCAGTCCCGTGCGCTCGCCGACGGCATTCCCGTCAGCATGCTCTCGGTGATCCCCGATGCGGCGCACTTCCCGATGATCGAGCAGCCGGAAGCCTTCAACGCGGTCCTGGGCGAGTTCCTCGGCCGCCACGCATCCCACTGACGTCAGCCCCGGACCGGGAAGGCGCGCTCCACCCAAAAGCCGAAATCCGAAGATCGAGGGGATACCGATGTCGACCAGTGCCATCACACCGAACGGCGGCCAAGGCGCCGCGCTCCACCAGGCCCCGGGGGTCCACGATCCCGCCGGGACCCGTCGCGTCGTGCTCGCCGCCGCCCTCGGCACCGTGTTCGAGTGGTACGACTTCTTCATCTACGGAAGCCTCGCCGCCTTCTTCGGGGTGCTCTTCTTCCCGCCCGGCAACGAAACCGCGGCCTTCCTGGCCTCGCTCGCCACCTTCGGGGCCGGATTCGTCCTCAGGCCGTTCGGCGCCCTCGTGTTCGGCCGTCTCGGGGACGTCGTCGGCCGCAAGGTGACGTTCCTCGTCACCATGCTGATCATGGGCGTGGCGACGGCGGTCGTCGGCTTGTTGCCCACCTTCGCCCAGATCGGGTGGTGGGCCCCGGTCATCCTCGTCTCCCTTCGCCTGCTGCAGGGACTGGCGGTCGGCGGCGAGTTCGGCGGTGCCGTCACCTACGTGGCGGAGCACGCCTCGCCCAAGCGTCGCGGGTTCCTCACGAGCTGGATACAGATCACCGCGACCGGCGGCCTCCTGCTCTCCCTCCTCGCCATCCTCGCGTGCCGCAACGCGATGTCCCCCGAGGCCTTCGCTTCCTGGGGCTGGCGCATCCCGTTCGTCGGCTCCCTGGGCCTGCTGCTGCTCTCCCTCTACATCCGGCTGAAGCTGCATGAATCCCCCGTCTTCAAGCAGATGCAGTCGGAGGGGAAAACCTCGAAGAACCCGATCAAGGAAGTCCTCGGCGAGAAGCGCAACCTGAAGATCGTCCTCGTCGCGATCTTCGGCGCCGTCGCGGGCCAGGCCGTGATCTGGTACACCGGTCACTTCTACAGCCTGTACTTCATGACCAATACGCTGCGCCTCGACGCGAGCACGGCGTACATCTACCTGACGGTCGCGCTCGTGCTGGCGACGCCCTTCTTCGTGATCTTCGGCTGGCTGTCCGACGTCATCGGCCGCAAGTGGATCGTCATCGCAGGCTGCGCCCTGTCGGCGATCCTCTTCATCCCGATCTTCAACGGGCTGATGACCTACGGCAACCCGCGCCTCGCGGCGTTCCGGGCAAGCCACACGGTGGCGCTCCAGGGCGCCGACTGCATCGCCGAGCAATCCATCGTGACGCAACTGTTCTCGCCGGCGAAGACCACGCCCTGCTCGAAGGCGAAGTCGTTCCTGACGGCCTACGCCGTGCCGTACACCGTCGCGTCGGGTGACGGGTTCACCCTGCGCCTGGGCGACCGCACGTTCGAGGGATTCGACGAGCCGGTCCTGAAGGCCGCCCTCGTCGAGGCGGGATTGCCGCTGAAGGCGGACCCGGCGCAGGTCAACGCCCCGATGATGGTGGCGCTGCTGTTCGTCCTCGTCTTCCTGGCGACCATGGTCTACGGGCCGCTTGGGGCCATGCTGGTCGAACTCTTCCCGACCCACATCCGCTACAGCGGCGTGTCGGTCGCCCTGCAGTTCGGCAACGGGTGGATCGGCGGCTTCGCCCCTCTGATCGCCGCCTCGATGGTGGTGAGCGCCGGCGATGTCTTCGCGGGCCTTGGGTACACCGTCGCCATCGCCGCAAGCACCGCGCTCATCGGGGCCTTGCTGCTGCGCGAGACCAACACCGCACGTCTTTGACGGCACCATCCCCGGCGCCCGGTCCCCGGGCGACCGGCACACGCTTCCGGCCGGGGCGGCTTCGGCTTCCCCGGCCGAGGCTTTCTCGCATCGCTCGCGCCCCGGCCCGGTGAACCCGATGTCAGACTTCGAACGCCGTGTGATCAACGTCGGCATCGTCGCCCCGGGCGGATCGCAGACCCTCGACATCATCGGTCCGGTGGATACGTTCGCGCAGGTGGGCCGGATACCCGATGCGGGGGTCCGCTACGCCGTCTCCCTGCTCGGCACCGCACCGGGACCGATCCTCGCCTCGTCCGGCCTTCGCGTCCTCCCGGACCGGCTCATCGACGAGGCGAGCGAGGTCTTCGACACGCTCCTCGTGGTGGGCAGCCCCGACATCCAGGACGAGACGCAGGATCCCGCCCTGAGGGACTGGCTCGTCAGGAAGGCCCCGACGACGCGCAGGATCGTCTCCATCTGCAACGGCGCCTTCACTCTGGCCGCGGCGGGGCTGTTGGAGGGTCGGCGCGCGACCACGCACTGGCAATACGCTGGCGCGTTGGCGGCGCGCTATCCAGGGGTCCAGGTCGAACCCGACCGGATCTTCGTGCGCGACGAGCACATTTACAGTTCGGCCGGCGTCACCGCGGGCATCGACCTCGCGCTCGCCCTCATCGAGCAGGATTGCGGCTCCGGCGTCGCGCTCGCCGTCGCCCGGGCGCTGATCGTGTTCCTGCGCCGGCCGGGCGGGCAATCGCAGTTCAGCGTGAACTACAGCGGGGCCAGCTCCGAGCAATCCCAACTCGGCGGCATCTCGGATTTCGTCCTTTCCAACCTGTCCGCGGACCTCTCCCTGGCCCGTATAGCCCGCCATGCGGCCATGAGCGAGAGAAGCCTGATGCGCCTGTTCCGGGAGGAACTGCAGACGACCCCGGCCCGGTACGTCGAGGCCGCACGCGTCGAGGCCGCCCGAAGCCTCATCGAGTCGGGGGCGACGAGCATCCAGCAGGTCGCCCATCGATGCGGTTTCGGGTCGACCGACACCCTGCGACGCGCCTTCCTGCGCCACCTCGGGATCGCGCCGGGCGATTATCGGCAGCGCTTCCAGGGGGCCGCGCGGAGCCTCGACGCGCAAACCGAACAGACCGGCTTGGCTGCCCTGCGCACCCGTTAGGCAGAGGATGCCCAAGCCCGCGCCAAGTCGAACCAGCCGTCTAGATCTGCATCCCGTTTGGCAGGAACTGCCGCGTCTTCATGCTGGCTACCATCGATCCGCGGTCCTAGCCTCGCTCCCGAAACCTGAAGACTTCCAAGGAACGTATCTGATGTCGGAGACCAACGGCAAAGTCCCGGTCACGGTCCTCACGGGCTTCCTCGGCTCGGGCAAGACCACGCTCCTGAACCAGCTGTTGGCCCAGGAGGGTGCGGAAGGGACCGCCGTCATCGTCAACGAGTTCGGGGCGGTCGGCATCGACGGCCAGCTCGTCGTCGGCGTCGACGAGGACGTCATCGAGATCAACAACGGTTGCATCTGCTGCACGGTGCGGGCGGATCTCGTCTCGACCATCGAGCGCCTCCTGGCGCAGCCGCAAGCGGTCCGTCGCATCCTGATCGAGACGACTGGGCTCGCCGACCCGGCGCCGGTCCTCCAGAGCTTCATCCTCGACGAGCGGCTGCGGGAAAGCACGGAACTGGACGCGCTCGTCACCGTCGTCGATGCGCTCCACAATCCCCTCTGGCTCGCCATGGGCGAGGAGGCCGAGGCGGCCGGTGGCGAGAACATCGCGGGTGAGCAGATCGCCTTCGCGGACCTCCTGATCCTCAACAAGACCGACCTGGTCGACGAGGAGACGCTCGCCCTCCGCGAAACTGACCTACGCCGCCTCAATCCCCTCGCGCGCATCCTGCGCGTCCGCGACGCGACGGTCCCGGCCGCCGAGGTGCTCGGCATCCGCGCCTTCGACCTGAAGAACGCCCTCGCCATCGAGCCGGAGCTGCTGTCCGACCTGGAGCACGAGCACGACGACGCCATCACGAGCGTCGCGCTGACAATCGAGGACGACCTCGATCCGTCGACGTTCTTCAAGTGGCTGAACGGCTTCGTCCAGGCCAAGGGCTCCGACATCTTCCGGATCAAGGGCATCGTCCCCGTACAGGGCGAGGCGCGCCGCTACGTCTTCCACGGCGTCCACATGACCTTGGACGGCCGGCCCGGGCGCCCCTGGCGGCAGGGGGAGGTGCGTCGCGGCGAGATCGTCTTCATCGGGCGCAACCTCGACCGGACCGCAATCGAGGGAGAGGTCCGCGCCTGCATCGCGAGGCGGGCAGCCGCCGCCTGAAGACACGTCTCGCCCCGTTCCGACAGGAGTGCCTCGAATGTCCCCCACGCTCGCCCTCGCCACCAGCATCGCCGTCCTCGGAGGCGTCGACACCTACCTCACGGCGACCGCCCTCCCGATCCCCGTCTGGGTCACCTTCATCGCCTGGGCCTCGTTCTTCGCCTGCGGCGGCGGCGTCCCCGGGCTCGTCAAGTCGGTCGCGTCTAACTGGACCGGCATCGTCATCGCGAGCCTGTGCCTGCTGGTGATCTCGTTCGCACCGGAATCGCCCGTCGTCGCCGCCCTCTCGGTGGGTGTCGGCAGCGGCCTCATGATCCTCGCAGCCTCGGCAGGCTTCCTCGGGTATCCGCCGGCCATCGTCTTCGGCTTCGCCTCCCTCGTCGGCACGACCCAGGCGACCGGCCACGGCGTGCTCGACGGGGACATCACCCATCCCACCCTCGTCGCCGGGTTCTCGATGCTGGTGGGAGCCCTCTTCGGCATCGTCTCCGAGATGCTGGCGCAGGCCCTGACCCAGCGTTCCACCGCCCCCGCAACCGTTCGCTAAACGGAGGTCACATGAAACTTCAGCATACCCTCGGCGGCCTCGAAGGCCTCGACCCCGTCGCACCTGAATTGCGCGTCTTCGTCGAGCCCTGGGAGGAGCGCATCTTCGGCATCCACACCGCGATGATGGCGCTAAGTTCCCAGCTGAATTTGCCGCAGACGTCGAGCACCTTCAGGACGGTCTGGACCTGGGCGGACCTGCGCAAGGGCGCGGAGGCCATGAACCCGTTTGACTACTTCAAGTACCGCTACTACGAGAAATGGCTTGGGGGGATCTCGGGCTACTTCGTCGCGAACGGCTACATCACCCAAGCCGAGCTCGACGCCCGCACGGACGAGTACCTCGCCGATCCGGCCAAGCCCCTGCCGTCCGGCGGCACCCCGGAGGTCGACGACCGCATCCACAAGTACCTGATCGACGGGGACTCGCCCTGGCACCAATGGGCGGACAAGCCGCGCTTCGCCGTCGGCGACGCCGTCCTCATCGGCGACCCGCCGAGCGTGGAGCATACCCGCCTGCCGGGCTACCTACGCAACAAGGTCGGCGTCGTCGAGACCGTCTACGACGACGCGTTCAGCTACCTGTGCTCGACCGGCCCCGACGGCATCGGTCCGGCGATGCCGGTCTACTGCATCAAGTTCGACCCGCAGCACCTGTGGCCGGGCAACGCCGAGCCGGGCTTCGTCATCTACGCTGACCTGTTCGACGCCTACCTGCGCCCGCTGGAGCAGCAGGCCGCCGCCTGAGCCCGTCCTCCTCGACGAGCCCGGCCCGTCGAGGTCCATCCCTGCATCCGCCCGGCGACCGTCCGCGGAACGTCGCCCCTCCCGCCCCCTTCGTCGGTGGCGGCGACCCGGTATCGAGAAGGAAGGAATCCCATGACTGATCGTTTCGCCTATCCGCATGACCGCGAGGAGCGCAACGCGGCGCGCGTTCGGGCGCTGGAGGCGCTGCTGATCGAGAAGGGCGTCATCACCGACAAGACCGTGGATAAGGTGATGGAGACCTTCGCGACCGAGATGGGTCCCTTCAACGGCGCCAAGCTCGTCGCCCGGGCCTGGGTCGATGACGCCTTCAAGGCCCTGCTCGTGACCGACACCATGGCGGCTGTGGCCCAGCTCGGGCTGCCGACCGGCGCGGCCGGGGCTGAGGGCGAGCACATGCGGGCCGTCGCGAACACGCCCGACGTCCACAACCTCATCATCTGCACGCTGTGTTCCTGCTACCCCTGGCCGGTCTTGGGTCTTCCGCCCTACTGGTACAAGGACCCGTCCTTCCGCGCCCGGGCGGCACGCGAGCCGCGGGCGGTGCTCAAGGAGTTCGGGCTGGAGGTCGAGCCGTCGAAGGAGATCCGGACCTGGGACAGCTCGGCCCAGATCCGCTGGTTCGTGGTACCGGAGCGGCCGGACGGCACCCAGGGCCTGAGCGAGGACGAGCTCGCGGCGCTCGTCACGCCCGAGACGATGATGGGCGTGGCCGTCGCCTTGCCGAAGGCCGCGTAGGCCAGCTGCCATGCAGACGAGCTTCGAGCATTTTGCCCTCGCCAGCATGATGGGGCAGTCCGATGCCCCTCCTAAGGCCAATGGCGGCCTCTGCTTCCACCAGCCGTGGGAGCGGCAGGCGTTCGGCCTCGCCGTCGCGCTGGCCCGGGACGGGCACTTCGAATGGGAGGAGTTCAGGCAGTGCCTGATCGCCGAGATCACGGCATGGGAGGTGTCCCACGCCCGTGACGACCTGGATTGGGACTACTACGAGTGCTGGCTGAACGCCCTGGAACGCGTGATGGGGACCCAGGTCCCGCCCGAACCCGCGACGGGCGCACACGCAGGCCAGGCCACGGGTTGAAGCATCGGACGGGATGCGTGCCGGGGGGATCCGTCGTCCGACGAAACGGAACGCCTGTGCGCCGACCCGCGTCGGGGCATCTGGAAACGCGCCGATGACAGGGACTTGCGTCGAGCTGCGGCGGACGAAGCCAATCGGAGCGAGCCCTTGATCCTCAGCATTTCCACCGACCAGGGTCCGCGCGGCTCGACAGGGCGTCGTATCGGCGCCCTGTACCTGTTCCTGATTTCCGCCAACGTCGCGGCGTGGGCCTGGGCGTACGACCTCTTCGCGGGCAACGCCGCCCTACTCTCGACCGCGGTCCTGGCCTACGTCCTCGGGCTGCGGCACGCGGTCGATCCGGACCACATCGCGGCCATCGACAACGTCACCCGCAAGCTGATGCAGGCGGGCGAGCGACCCGTCGCGGTCGGGCTCTGGTTCGCGCTTGGGCATTCCACCGTCGTCGTGGCCGCGGCCGCGTTCGTCGCGCTCGCCACGACCAGCATGCTCGACGTCCCCGGGCGATACCGGGAGCTCGGAAGCCTGGTGGGGACGGGCGTGTCCGCGACGTTCCTAATCCTCATCGGCCTCGTCAATTGCGTCGTCCTCGCCGGCGTGTTCCGCTCATTCCTGCGCCTGCGCCGCGGCGAGGGGGACGAGCGACGGGATACCGAAGGCATGCCGCCCCGTCATGGCGTCCTCACCCGGTTGCTGCGTCCCCTGTTCCGGCTGATCACCCGTTCCTGGCACATGTATCCGTTGGGCCTGCTGTTCGCGCTCGGCTTCGAGACCGCCACGGAAATCAGCCTGTTCGGCCTTTCCGCGGCCCAGGCCGGGGGCGGGGCTGACCTTCGGCTCGTCTTCGTGTTCGCCGCCCTGTTCACCGCGGGCATGACGCTGGTGGATGCCACCGACGGCGTCCTGATGCTCGGCGCCTACAGCTGGGCCTTCGTGCAGCCGAAGCGGAAGATGCTCTACAACCTGATCGTCACCTTCCTGTCCGTCGTGGTCGCCTTGGGAATAGGGACTTACGAGGCCCTCGATCTCGTCGTCGATAAGTTCGGGTCGAGCAGCGGGATCGGGGCTTGGCTCGGTGGAATCTCCGACCATTACGACACGCTTGGATTCGGGATCGTCGGCGCTTTCGCGTTGGCCTGGGCCATGTCCTGGATCATGCACCGCCGGGCCGGGGCGTCCCGTTCCGATGCCGACGCCATCGAGCCGCACCCAGGGACGGGCAGCATGGTGGTGGTTCGCGAAGGTGCCTGATCCCTCGGGGCTCACCCGATAAGGCTCGGCGAGCCCCTTTCGCTTGCGCCACGGCAGGGATGGGTGGATCTATGCTGGTCTGCTTCCGGAATGCGGATGCAAGGAAGCGGACATAGCCGATTAAGACCGTTCGCGACCCATCTCGCCCATTCGGACGGTCTGCTTATTACCACACTGCTCGTTGTTTAGCGCAAAAGCCCACATGAGAGCGGCTTTTGCTTTTCATATTAGCTTCGATGGCGCCGCTGGCGAAAGGAATTTATTAAAAAAGGCCATGGTCGACATGTATCCCCAGGTCTTCGAGGACCAGATAGTGCAGTGGATCAGGCTTATCTCCAACATAAACTTCTCGTATGGTATTTAGTACCCATCTATTGGGAATGATAACCGTAACATCTTCCGGATTGAAAGTCATTTTATCAGTTTTGAGACGCCACTCCCGTTCCCAGGTAAAATCTACAGGCGCATCTCCGCTCAGGTCGTAGGTCACGTGAAGGTGTTTCTTCTCTTCAGGTAGAACGTCGTATTCTCTTGCGGGCTGGTATATTACAGGCAAACCTCCCTGTTCATAAACCCACTTTTTATCGAACATAACGCCATAAGGCCGATACTTAAATCTGGGAAAGCCGTTAGCGATTAGATGGCCAATCTTCGAGATGGGTGCTTCACTGAGACAGACACATTGATGAGCCCCCATGATGTAGCCTGTCCCGCCTTTCAATGCTTGGTCCCTCAAAATATCAAGTAGATTATGCAACGCCGCTTCCGGCTCTCCCTTTGTTAGATGAATAAGCTTACTGCTCAAATCATCGCGTATCATATAAAACATTCCTCAGATGTGGTTTGATGTAATATTTGTATATACTACGTGGTGTGCATTTAGCCAAAATCAGCCGAAAACCTCGGATGTATCAAGCTTTTGCTGCTGAGTTCCACGAAATCTACCATCCACGCACAACTTCGGCTGCGGGGCAGTTAAATCAAGAGACCGAATTGCCGATGTAGACGCCAAGCCGGAGTTACTCTTTGCGACGGGGACCGAATTGCTGCTCACCACCCCGAGCCAAATCTGACGGACGACCGACGAACGGCCGTTTTCAAAAAGCGCCGACGGCGATCCGGGCGACTGAGTTGGGTCGAGACCTGCCGGTCAGGTCTGCGACCGTGACGGTCGAGTTTCTGCCGGCCCATTTTGGGGTGGCGATGCATGGAAGCGAAGATCGCCTCTAAATTCTATTTTCCATCGCTCATGTCACATCTGCCAACGCAATCTCGTCCCTGTGGCATGACGCGCGTATTGCGACCGCCGAAACAGATGCACGCGCGTATCACAGAAGGGATGACGATGACTATTGTGACACCTGCCAACGCTGGGCGGACCGATCCGGAACCGAGTGGCCTTTCGCGTACGGGGAGCGAGGAGCTGGTGCCCTCGCGCTACGCGGTCCGGATCGGCGAAATCGACGTGCTGGTCGTCAGCGATGGGGTGCTGCCGCTCCCGACCAAGATGCTGGGGCACAACGTCGAACCGGCCGTAAGGGCTGTCTGGCTGAAGGACATGTTCCTGCCGCAGGACGCGTTCGACTGGTCGTTGAACGTGGTCCTGGTTCGCAGTGGAGACCAGACTATTCTCATAGACGCTGGGTTGGGGCTGGATCCGAACCTGAACCTGCCGCGGGCTGGACAACTGGTCAGGCGATTGGACGCCGTTGGCATTGACCTAGGGTCCGTGACCGACGTGGTGCTTACCCACATGCACATGGACCATGTCGGCGGGCTCCTCGTCGATGGCGTGAAAGAGCGACTGCGCTCGGACCTGCGGATCCACGTGGCGGCTGCCGAGGTCAGGTTCTGGGAGGCGCCGGATTTCACTCACGTCAACATGCCAGAGGGTTTCCCTGAGGCACTTCGAGCGGCAGCCCAGCGGTTTGCGCGAGAGTACCGTAGTCAAATTCGTCTCTTCGAAGAGGAACACGAGGTCGCGCCAGGGGTCGTCGTGCTTCGTACCGGCGGCCACACCCCGGGACACAGCGTGGTCCGCCTGGCATCCGGCGGCGACAGGCTGACGTTCGCCGGTGACGCCGTGTTCTCGGTCGGGTTCGAGCATCCCGACTGGCACAACGGCTTCGAACACGATCCCGAGGAGGCAGAGCGTGTTCGCGTTCGGCTCCTGCGAGAATTGGCGGCGACCGGCGAGCAGTTGATCGCCACGCACCTGCCGTTCCCGTCGGTTGGTCGGGTCGCGGTCGATGGCGACGCTTTTCGCTGGATTCCCGTTTTCTGGGACTACTGACTGCAAGGGGTCCGTGCTGGCCCGGCGCTCCATTCGACGAGCACCGGCACACAGATGACCCATCGCCACTTGTTCATCCCCGAAATTTCTTCCGAGGACGCGCTTCCGTGAGGTCGCGTGCCGTTCCGGAAGGCTCATCCCGGAACGGCTTTTTTAGTCTGGGCCGTCGACTGCCGGAATATCCCGGAAGGTCAAGCCCTCGCCGGGTCGAAGTCGATAGCATCGAATCCGCCCGTCTATGTCACACGACAAGTGCGCTCCTCGTCATCGCTGCAACCGGCCCGCTGGGGTCGGACTTGAAAGGAGCGTCACATGAAGATCGTCGTCATCGGCGGCACCGGGCTGATTGGCTCGCAGGTCGTCACCACCCTAGGGAGCGTTGGACACGAGGTGCTCGCGGCCTCGCCCAATACGGGGGTGAACGCTGTGACGGGCGAGGGCTTGGCGGAAGCCCTGCAGGGCGCGAATGTCGTAATCGACGTCGCCAACTCACCCTCCTTCGCCGACGACGCAGCAATGGACTTCTTCGTCCGCGCTGGACAGAATTTGGCTGAGGCCGAGAAGGCCGCGGGCGTTTCGCATCACGTCGCGCTCTCGGTGGTCGGAACCGAGCGCCTGCTCGACAGCGGCTACTTCCGCGCCAAGCTCGCTCAGGAGGAGTTGATCGCCTCGGCGGGTGTGCCCTGGACGTTGGTCCGCGCCACGCAGTTCTTCGAGTTCGTCGCGGCGATTGCCGGAGCTTCGATCATCGACGGCACCGCGCGCGTGACCTCCGCGTCGATCCAGCCCATCGCGTCGGCCGACGTTGCGGCGAAGGTCGCGGAGGCCGCGTTGGCGCCACCCCGAAACGGCATGATCGAAGTCGCCGGCCCTGAGCGTTTGCCGATGGCCGAGCTGGTGAGGCGCCACTTCGACGGCATCGGCGAGCCCCGGGACGTCATCACGGACGATACGGCCGCGTATTTCGGGGTGGTTCTCGGAGGCCCCTGGCTGACGCCCACGGGTGACGCGTGGCTCTCGCAGCGGCGCTACGGCGAATGGCTGGCGGGACAGCCGAAGCGAGCGGCCTGAGACCTGCCGCCAATGGATGCGGCCTACATCTCGGCGCTCTCCGCGCTTGCGGGGTCGGCCATCGGCGCGATGGCCTCCTTCGCGACCACGTGGCTGACCCAACACAGCCAGGAGCGCGCAACCCTCCTGGTGCAGGACCGCGCGCGACGGGAAGCTCTCTATGGCGAGTTCATCCGGGAGGCGTCGACCTTGTTCGGCGATGCCTTCCGGCACGAACTCGACGACCCGGCCAAGCTGGTGGCGCTCTATGCCATCGTGAACAAGATCCGGCTCTTCGGAGAGCCGGACACGCTCCAGGAAGCCGAGCGGGTCATGCAACGCATCGGCGAGACCTACTTCGCCCCGAACAAGGATCTCGCCGCCTTCGCGGACATCCGCCACGATAGCGGCCTCGACCCGCTCTGCGCGTTCTCAACCGTTTGCCGCAGGGAACTGGCAATCGCCCGCCGTTGAGGCTCAGTGAGGCGTCGGCACTGTCTCGGATCCTCCGAACAACTTCGCCATTCGCTGGAGCTTGTCTGGATTCCGGGTGAAGTAGATGCCGACGATCAATCCACCTTGGATGTCCAGAGCGACGGTCTGGAGCATTCCACCGGGCTCCAGGCTGAAATAGCCCGGCAGGCCGTCGATCCAGAGGTCCTGCAGCTTCCGGGCATGCTGGATCCACGCCTTGCGCGCAGCCCCCTCGAACATGCGCGTGACCTTGTCGATGCCGATGATCGGCCGCGGGAAGGCGAGAACCTTTCCGCCTCCGTCGGAGTGTACGACGACGGCATCGGCGAGCATGCTGCGTAGCGCCGCAATGTCGCCGGTCGCCGATGCCTCGAAAAAGGCCTTCGCGATGCGCGCGCCCTCTTCCCGCTCGACAGGAAAGCGCGGGCGTGCGGCCTGCACGTGTTTCCTGGCCCTTGCGGCGAGCTGACGGACCGCCGGTGGTTCACGCTGGAGGGTGGCCGCGATCTCGGCGAGTGGGACCGCGAAGACGTCGTGCAGGATGAAGGCCGCCCGCTCAAGCGGTGAAAGCCGCTCAAGGGCCAGCATCAGCGTGAGAGTGAGATCGTCGCCAGGGGCTTCGTCTGGGACGAGGGCGACAGGCTCGGGTAGCCATGTGCCGACATAGGTCTCACGCCGGACCCGCGCGGACTTCATCACGTCCAGGCAGAGACGCGTCACCGTCCGCGACAGGAAAGAGCCGGCTGAGGTAACCTCGGAATGGTCGACGTGGCGCCAGCGCAGCCAAGCGTCCTGTACGACGTCCTCGGCTTCGCCGAGGGACCCGAGCATGCGGTAGGCAAGTCGGACGAGCCGCGCCCGTTCCTGCTCGAAGACGCGGGTCGGATCATCAACGGTCGGCATGGCGGAACGACCAGACGCTGAGGGCGACCGCGATAAGCGCAGGAAGCGTCACCGCGGGGAAGTCTCGGGACAGAACCTCCGGCCCGCAGATGCCCACCGCAACCTCCCAGAAATGGAACAGCGCATGGCCCGAGAGCCAGATCGCACCCATGCACCAGAGTAGGACACGCAATCCGGGTCTCACGGCCCCGTACACGAAACCCAACCCGATCAACACGAAGATCAGACCGATATCGCGCAGGAAGTGCTGATTGAAGGGGCCAGTCGTCGTCACGCCCGGCACCGCGAAGTACCATGCCTCGGGCGAGGAGAGCATGAAGATGCCGTTTCCGGCCAGGCCTGCGCCGAGGATGGCGGCGAGTACCGGAATCGTCCTGATCATCGAGCTCTCCCACGTGATTGCTTCACGTGAGTGACGATGCACTGCGGCCCGATGTGACATGGGGTGCAAGTTTCCGAGTAGCACCTTTCGGAACCTCGGCCTTGCACCACTCCTGTCCCTGAACACCGTCTGCCAGACCCGATTTTCGAGCGTGGCTACGAAGCACTCGCTCAAGCTATGCCACAGAGCCCGGGGAAGCCCCGACCGCGACGATGTCCACCGACGAACGACCGCTTTCGAGATGCCCGGACGTGGCCATCAATGGCGACATTGGGTCGGGACCCGCCCGTCTGTTCTGCGACCGGGTTGGGTGGTTTTCAGTCTGTCTGCTTACGGTTCGTAGGACGCGGAAAGCTGACGTTCTGCCATGGACGATTGATTAACCCGTATGTCCATTGGCGCCTACAAGCTCGATTTTTGGCGTCAAGCGTATCTGGGTAACCAGGCGACCTTTATGCTTCGATGATCGAGCGGATCTTGCTCGCAAGTCCTTCGACCGGAAAAGGCTTGGTGATCATCTGCATACCGGGTGCGAGGTGGCCTGCACCGAAGGCGGCGTTCTCCGCGTAGCCTGTCATGAACAGCACCTTCAGGTCCGGCCGCCCGGTTCGGGCCTGGTCCGCGAGCTGTCGGCCGTTGAGCCCAGGCAGACCGACATCCGTGACCAGGAGGTCGATGCGCGCGTCCGACTGCAGGATGCGGAGACCGGAAGGTCCGTCGGGCGCTTCCCGGGTGGCGTAGCCGAGTTCACCTAGCACCTCGACGACGAGGGTTCGTACCGTATCGTCGTCCTCGACAACCAAGACCGTCTCGCCAAGTTCGGCACGGGGCGTCTCGCCCCTGGTGGTGCCAGGCTCTTCGAACTCACCGAAAAACCGTGGCAGGTAGAGCTTCACCGAGGTCCCTTTATCGGCCTCCGAGTAGATCTTGACGTTGCCCTCTGACTGCTTGGCGAATCCGTAGATCATGCTCAGTCCGAGGCCGGTGCCCTGCCCGATGGGCTTCGTTGTGAAGAACGGATCGAACGCCTTGGCGATGACGTCCGGAGGCATACCCGTGCCCGTATCGGTCACGCAGACGCAGACGTACTGCCCGGCTCGGACCCCGATCTCGCGTGCGGCGTAGGCGTCGTCGAGGAAGCTGTTCACCGTCTCGATGATGAGCCTGCCCCCTTCCGGCATCGCGTCACGGGCGTTGATGGCAAGGTTCAGGAGGGCGTTCTCCAACTGGTTGGGGTCGCAGAGGGTCAGCCAAAGGCCACCCGAGACCACGACCTCAAGGCGGACGCGCTCACCGAGCGTGCGGCGCAGCAAGTCGTCCATGGACCCAACGAGCCGGTTCACGTCGACGGCCTTCGCCTCAAGCGGTTGCTGGCGCGAGAACGCGAGAAGGCGATGGGTGAGCGCTGCGGCCCGTTGCGCCGAGGCCATGGCGAGGTTGGAGTAGCGTGACAGATTTTCGGTGCGGCCCTCGTTAATGCGGGTCTGCATCAGGTCGAGTGACCCGACGATGCCGGTGAGCAGGTTGTTAAAATCGTGCGCGATCCCCCCGGTCAGCTGTCCGACGGCCTCCATCTTCTGGGACTGGCGCAACTGCTCCTCGGCCTGCTCGCGTTCGGCGATGGCCTCTTGGACGCGGGCCTCCAAGGTGTCGTTCATCTCTCGCAAGGCGACCTCGGACGCCTTCGTCGCGGTCACGTCGTAGATCACGCCGACGTGTCGCAATTCGGAGGATTCGTCGTCGCGAACGGCCTCGCCACGCCGGGCGAGCCAGCGCGTCTCGCCCATGTCCGCCAGCCGGATACGCATCTCGGCGTAGGGAAGCTCCCCGGCCTCGCGGAGGCCCGGATCCAGCAAGGGACCACCGTCGATGACAAGGGCGTTGACTGCGCTAACCGACAGATTGACCGCTGGGACGACGCCAAGGAGGGCGCAGAACTGGGGAGAGACTTCGACGGTGGCGAACCCCGGTACGAACTCGAACGTCCCGATGCGGCCGGCGGTCTGGGCGATGCGCAATCGCTCGACGACCCGCTTCTGTTCGGTGATCTCGACGAGGGCGCCGGTGAAGCGTAAGGGGTTGCCGTCGGCGTCATAATCGCACCGTCCGCGGGCATGGACCCAGCGGATCGCTCCGTCCGGTGCCTGGAGGCGATATTCCCTATCGAAGACCTCGGCGCCATTCAGGATGCCGCTGACCGCCAGGCGCACCCTCGGTAGGTCCTGCGAATGGATGCGGTTGAAGAAGGCGCCGGTTGGAACGCCATCGGTGCCTACATCCTGTTCGATCCCGTTGAGCAGGGCGAAGCGTTCGTCGACGTGGAGGCGCTTTCCCGGAATGTCCCAAGCCCAGGTCCCGGCGATACCCGCCGCCGCGACGGTGATCTTGAGTTGACGCTGCGCTTCGGCCAAGCGCCGCTCGATACTAGCCAGTCGCTCTCGCGCGACCGCCCCCTGGCGCGAGGGCGTGACGTCCACCTGGGAGGCGAAAAAGTACATGAGCCTACCGGTCTCGTCGAAGACCGGGCTGAGATAGAGCTCGTTCCAGAACGTACCGCCGTCCTTGCGGTAGTTGAGGATCTGGACCTTGATTTCCCTGTGCCCTGCGACCGCGCTTCGAACGAGCGCCACGGAAGCCGGGTCCGTGTCGGGACCCTGGAGAAATCGGCAGTTGCGTCCAAGGACCTCGGTTGAGTCGTACCCTGTCAACGACAGGAAGGAGCGGTTTGCGAAGACGATGGGATTGTCCGGAAGGCGCGGGTCCGTGACCACCATCGGCTGGCGGATGAGTTCCAGCGCAGCGATGAACGGGCCAGCCAAGCGACGCATCTCATCCGTTGCTTGGCGAAGCGAACCAAGCTCCTCGGATCGATGCGGTTCGATGCCTGCGCCTCCCGGGTCTTCCGTCACGCTTCCGTCTCACCGATTGCACGTTCGACGAATTCGTCGATCAACACCTTGAGGCTTTCCAGCGAGGGCAGGTCCATGAGCATGGCGATGTAGCCACGGATGTCGCGCTCCCGCACCGCGAAGTTGATGTAGAGGAACAGGACAAGCGCGTCGGTCCCGTCGTGGCCGACCGTCCGGAAGATCCGGGGTCCGTCGCCCCGCATGACCTCCGGCAGCGACATCGTCAGGGTTCGCTGCAGCAGGTTCGCCATCGTGGCGAGGCATCCGTTGAGGATGACGTTGCCGGTCTCGGTGAGGGCCTCGTCCTCAAGCTCCGCCACCTCCTCCGGTGTGAGTTCCTCCCCGGCCACCGCACGCACGAGCTCACGCCCGTTCTCCTGAGGGAAGATCAGGAGGGCGCGTCCGGCGAAGGCGCCCGTGAAGTCCTGTTGGACCACGACGAGTTCGGACGCCTCGCGCTCGCCGATCATGCGCGCTGCCTGAGCCTGCGACACGATCTCCACGGCCGGCACAGAGAGGAGCACCTGGACGCCGATCATCTTTCGCAGGCTCGCGGCGGCCTTGCTAACCCCGATGTTCACGAGCTCGGTGAAGGCGTCGCGCTGCAGTTCCGTGAGGTCGACGGTGGCCGTCGTCACGAGGCCGTCCTGCGCAACCTGAGCGCGGCACCCGACAGGAAGCCCGCGAGCGCCTCCTCGGTGAGGGGCTTCGGCAGGAAGGTGGCATCGACGCTTCGGGCCCGTGCGATGATCTCGTCCTGGATGTTCGCCGAGACCACGGCGATGGGCATGTGGAGTCTGGATGCCCGCAGGTCGGCGGCCAATTCGAGGCCGTCCTTTCCCGGCATGTTGAAGTCGAGCAGCGCCACGTCAACCTGACGTTCGTCCATGACGGCCATCGCCGCATCGGCGTTGGCCGCCTCCGCCACCTCCCAGTCCGGCTTGAGCTGGCGTAGGAGCTTGGCGGCGACAAGGCGGGCGAGCTTGCTGTCGTCGACGATGAGGACTGTGGTCGGCATGAAAGGCGATGGTGCCCTGATTTCGATTGAAGGCATGAGGATGCCGGGCACTATGCGTCGGGACCATCCCCAGTCAAAGCCGTAAGTATCGGTGGCGTTGGGTTATCCTGGGCTGGGCGGGGTCAGCCAGCGGCCGACGAACGGGTCGCCACTGGTACCGAGGATGGTGGGCCGCAGCCGAAGCAGGACTTGGTACACCGCCGTGTGCATGCGCGTGCAGGCGGTCCAGTCCACCGGTGCACTCGGGTCTTCCAGGATGAGGGAGGCGAGCGTCTCGGCGTCCTCGACCGGGCAGACGCCTTCCAATCGTACCGGCGTCCCCGGCCCGGCATCGACTCGACGAACGACGGCCATCACCTATCCTCCGCCCTGGCGGGTACCGACGCGTCCGCGAGGATGCCGCCAGGGTCAAGCACGAGCAACACGCGGCCGTCGCTGAGCAGGGTCGTCCCCCCCACGCCCGCCACGGACCCGACGAGGCCCGCAGGCGGCCGGACCACGGTGTCGATGCGGTCCTCGAAGCGGTCGACCTCAACGGCGATCGTCTCCCCGTTCGCTCGGACGACCAAGAGTAGCGCATCGTCGCCGTCGAGGGGACGATCTCTCCGACCAAGCAACTCGACGAGCCGGAACACCGGAACCGTCCGGCCTCGCAGGACCGTCGCGTTTCCGCCTGCGACTGCGTGGATGCACGTCCGTGGCCTGCGTACGACCTCCACGACGGCGTCCATCGCGATGCCATACGATTCCGTGCCCGCACCGACGACCATGATGCGTGCCAGGGCGATGGTTTGAGGCAGGTGCAGGCGGATCGTGGTACCGAGGCCGACGCGGCTTTCGACCGAGACGCGTCCCCCCATGCGCGCCGCCGCCGCCCGTACCGCATCCATGCCGACACCGCGACCCGACAGCGCCCCCACGCTCTCGGCGGTCGAGAAACCGGGGGCGAAGATTAGCTCTGTGACGGCGGCATCATCCATGCTCGCGACGGCCTCGGGCTGGAGAAGCCCGCGATCGACGACCCGGCGCCGGATGAAGGCCGGGTCGATCCCCCGCCCGTCGTCGGAGACCGACACGACGATGCCGTCGCCATCCTGCTCGGCGGCAAGGCAGATGCGTCCAGCTTCGGGCTTGCCGACCTGACGCCGGTTCACCGCGTCCTCAAGCCCGTGATCGATCGCGTTCCGCACGACGTGCAGGAGCGGCTCGAACAGGTTCTCGACGATGCCCTTGTCCGCTTCCGCGGCCTCGCCTTCGACTACGAGGACGACATCCTTGCCGAGGCCGCGCGCCGCGTCCCGCACCTGGCGCCCGAATCGGCGGAACACACTCGACAGCGGCGTGAGCCGGAGTGAGATCGCGCTCCGGTGCAACGACCTCGAGAGGCGTCCGATGTTCGCATCCGCTTCCCGGATCGCCCGGGCCAGCATGCCCGCATCCTCGCCGGCCTCGGCCCGGGCGGCGAGATAGCCCAGGCCGTTGCGCGCGACGACGAGCTCGCCGACCAGCGCGACGAGGGCGTCGACCCGAGCCGCGTCTACCCGCAGGGTGCGGACCGCGTCACCGCCGAGCGGCTCGGACGCTCCATGATCCTCCTCGCCATCCGTTGGCGACGCGGCGTCTGACCGGTCGGTCAGGATGGCTTCGAGGGTCGCTCGAAGCGCATCCGGACCGCTTCCGAGTGCCTGTCCACAGCGGTCGGCGTCACCGGATCGCCCGGCCGACCGCAGGGTATTCATCGCCGAGCGCGCGCAGGCTTCCAAACGGCCCGCGTCGGTTTGCGCCTCTCCCGCTGCGGCCAGTACCCGGACCTGTTCCGCGAGTATCGCGGCAACGACTGGCTCCATCGCGGGTGCGCTAGCCGATATCGTCCCGCCCGACGCGTTTCGCTGGTCGGTCGCGGTCGGCAAGTCCACGACCGTGACCTGATCGCCCACCAGACGGAAAACGGTCTCGATCTCGGCGCGAGGCGCATCCGAAATCAGCGCGATGGCGAGGTTGCAGGCGAAGGCGTCGAACTCCTCGTCCGGGGACCACGGCGCCGCCGGCTCGACCGAGACGGCGAGCAGGCCGGGGACCTTCCGGACGAGGCCGAGGGGATCGTCACCGGAGAAGAAGCAATCACTGCGAGGCTGGTACCGCACCGCGATCCGCGGCCTTCCCTCGACACCGCGCAGGGGCTCTGCGAGGCGTGACGCCCAGCCCGGTAGCGCCGAGGCGTCCATCGCGCGAGCCTTCGGTCCTGACGAGAGAAGGGAACGGTATCGTCCGGCAAGGACGCTTCCCTCGGCGTCGGCAGTCCCCGGCAGTGTCCCTTCGGTCTCGACGGCGTCGGCCC
This sequence comes from Methylobacterium sp. Leaf89, assembly GCF_001422215.1. NCBI lineage: Bacteria > Pseudomonadati > Pseudomonadota > Alphaproteobacteria > Hyphomicrobiales > Methylobacteriaceae > Methylobacterium > Methylobacterium sp. Leaf89. Next base: position 47,034 of record NZ_LMML01000023.1, read on the forward strand.
AGCGTCCGGTCGCGTCGAGGGTCTCCAGCGAGAGATCAATCAGCGCGGCATCGACGGCGAGGGTCCCGGCCCGTGCTGCGGACAGACCGTCCTCGGCGGCGTGCAGGAGCGAGAACCATGGCGGGAAATCGAAGAGCCCGACGGACCCCTTGAGCGTGTGGAAGGCGCGGAACACCCGGTTTACCGCCTCGGTATCATCCGGCGCCGCCTCCAGCGCCAACAGGTCCTCGGTGGCCGACAGGACGAGTTCGCGCGTCTCGTCGAGGAACTGTTCGAGCAGGTCGTTCACGGACAGGAGCCCACAAGCGCCCTGGCATGCGCGACCAGCACGTCCTCGGACAAAGGCTTCACCAGGTAGAAGTTCGCGCCCGCGACCCGCGCCGCTTCCCGGTCGCCATCGGCGGCCTCCGTGCTGGTCATTAAGGACGGGATCGAACGTATCGGGGGCTCGCGACCACGCACGGCGCGAAGGAAGCTGTATCCATCCATCTTCGGCATGTTCACGTCCACGACGAGGAGGTCGTAGGTCGCGCCCAACACGCGCTCCAGCCCCTCGATGCCGTTGAGCGCCTCGTCCACCACGAAACCCGCCCGCTCAAGGATGCCGCGATAGTACATCCGCACGAGAGCTCCGTCGTCGACGACGAGCACGCGTGGCGCCTCAACGCGTAGGGAACCGGTGTCAGACATGCTCGCCCTCACGCGGCCGCCGGTAGACGATGGCGTCGTCGTAGCGGCAGACCCTGAACAACGGGGAAATCCGGCTCATGCTCTCGGTATGACCGAGGCAGACGAAGCCGCCCGGAACCAGGGCATCGTAGATGTTGTCCGCCGCGAGCCGCCGGGAGGCGTCGTCGAAGTAGATCAGCACGTTGCGGCAGAACACGACGTCGAAGCGGCCGTGGACAGCCATCGTCGTCGCATCGGTCAGGTTGCAAGGGGTGAAGCGCACCGAGCCGCGCAAGTCCGCTAGGATGCGCCATGCCGGGCCGAGCCGCGTCTCCTCGCGCACGAAATAGCGGGCGACGAGTTCCGGGCTCAACCGCATCAGAGCGCGCTCACCGTACAGACCTGCCTCGGCCGCGGCGAGCGCGCGGGTATCGATGTCCGATCCGACGATCTCGATGTCGTAGCGGTCGACCTCCGGCCAGTTCTCCAGCAGCCAGAGCGCCACCGAGTACGGCTCCTCCCCGGTCGAGCAGGGCATCGACCAGATCCGCACGGTCGATCCTTCCGGTCGGTGGGCGACGAGTTCCGGTAGCAAGGAGGACGTCAGGCAGCGGAGTTGGTGGTCCTCGCGGTAGAAGTAGGTCTCGTTGATGGTGAAGGCGTTGATGAGGTTCTCGACCTCGCCGTCCAGGTCGGCGCGCAGGCGGGCGAGATATACCGTGAACGAGCGGGACGCGGTCGCCTGCATGCGCTCGGCGAGCCGGCGGTCGACGAAGTAGCGCTTGGCCGGCGTGAACAAGATGCCGGTGCGCCGGTAGAGGAACTCGCAGAAGCGCGCGAAGTCGGCGTCGGTGACCGGCGATGGGGTATCGACCACGCGCTCAACGACCCTTGTCGAGGCGCGCGAGCACGGTATCGATGGCCAATGGCAGGAATGCCTCCGAGGCGAACCGTGTCCGGGCGGCCAGCAACGCCGATATCGCGTCCGGCGTCCCGACCTCGGCCAAGACCTCGACCGCCGCGCCGCAGACGTTCGGGTGCGTCTCGACGTCGAGCAGGCCCGCCAGCCATTCGTTTGCGGGTCCGGTCGGCTGCGTCCTCACGATCTCGGTTGCGAGGATTCGGACGTCGGGGTCGGGATCGGAGAGTAATCCCGGAAGCACCGAGCCCGCTGCGGCGGGCATCGACTGAAGCGCCTCAATGCACGCGTTGCGCAGCCCGGCATCCTCCGAGCGCAGGTGCCGGGCGAGCGCGACGGCAGCGGATGGATCGGCGATGGCCACCAGCGTCGCAAGCAGGGTTTCGCGGGCGCGCGGGTCTTTTTCCGTTCCGAGGTCGAAGCCGAGATCGTCCGCATCCCTTTGTAGGTCAGGCGTGGACGCGGTCGCGGAAATCGTCGGAGAAGTTGGATCTCGGCGGACGAGCGGCATCAGAGCACCATATCGAGGAGTGCGTCGGCGATGCCGTCGAGCGGGACGACGACCGTTGCGCCGCCGGCCCTGACGAGTTCGCCCGGCATGCCCCAGACCACCGCCGTCTCCTCGCTCTCGGCGATGGTGCGGCCGCCCTTCGCCCGCAACTCCGCCATCGTCGCCGCGCCGTCCCGACCCATGCCCGTCATGAGAATACCGATCAGCCGTGAGGGCTCGACCAGTTCGAGGGCACTGGCGACGAGACGGTCGGCGCTCGGGTGCCAGGGATAGTCGGCATGGGCCGGCACCGGCTGCACGACCAATCCGGAGGGCCGGCGCGCGAGCGTCATGTCCGCGTCTCCCTTGCCGACGTAGACGTTGCCCGGGGTCAGCGGCATCGGCCGCGAGGCTTCCTGCACTTTCAGGGCGCACAGGCCGTCGAGCCGGCGTGACAGGGGACCCGTGAAGTTGCCGGGCATATGCTGGGCGATCACGACCGGCCACGAGAAATCCGCGGGCAGACGCGACAGCAAGGCATCGAGCGCAGGCGGCCCGCCCGTGGATGTCCCGACCAGTACGATGCCCTCGATGCCCTCGATGCCCTCGATGCGCCCGGGCGTGGGAGACGGGTCGGACGTCGGGCCGGGCGAAGGTAGGGACTTCGGCCTCGGCGCACGTGTCACCGCACCGCGTGCCGAAGTAGCGCTCCTGGCCCGGATGCGCTCGGCGAGGCGCAGAGTTGGACGAAGGCGGGCGCGTGCAGCCGCCCGTACCCTTTGCACGATTAGCGGGCCGAGACGGTCCATCTCCAGGGAAACCGCTCCGCCGGGCTTGGCGACAAAGTCGACGGCACCGCGCTCCAACGCATCGAGGGTGACTTCCGCGCCGTCCGCGGTCAGGGACGACAGCATCACCACCGGGGTCGGTCGATCCAGCATGATGCGGTCGAGGCAGGCGAGACCGTCCAGGCCCGGCATGTTGATGTCGAGCGTGATGACGTCGGGGCGGAAGCTGGCATGCTCGGCCAGCGCCTGTTCGCCGTCACGGGCGAAGGCCACCTCGAAATCCGCCTCTTGCGCGAACACGCCGCCAAGCAGCTTACGCATCAGCGCGGAGTCGTCGACGACCAGGAGGCGGATCATTCCGCGGTATCCGTCCCGGCCTCTCGCACGCCCGACCGCTTATTCGTCGCCCGCACCCTCCGCTCGGTCCCGGCAAGCAGGGCCGATGCGTCAACGATGGGCAGGAGGCTGCCGTCATCCAGGGTCGCGACCCGGTCGACCCCGTTCCCAGCGTCGCCGGAAAAATCGGGCGTCGGCCGGATGGCGTCCGCTTCGAGGCGCAGCATCCGCGAGACGCCGTCGACCAGCAGGCCGGCGACATTGGCCCCGGCTTCGAGCACGACGATGCGTCGCCGCGGACTTGCCTCGCCGGGCGGAAGGCCGAAGCTCCGGCGCTGGTCAACCACGGCGAGCACGGTGCCGCGCACGTCGATGGCGCCTACGACGATATGCGGCGACCGGGGCAGACGCGTCATCACCTCGGGTACGCGCAGCACCTCGCGCACCGACCCGACCGAGACGCCGTAGCTCTCACCCGCGACGTCGAAGACGACGAACTGTTCCGTCGCTCCCGCCGCCTCGGCGTTCTCGGTCCTGGCGTCGGAGGAACGTGCAGGCGAGGCGGTCACGGTCGTTCCTTCGATCAAACGGTCGGCGGAGAGCACGGAGATCAGCGTACCTGCCTGGTCGATGCGGCAGATCGCGTCGATTGCGGTCGTTCCGCCTCGACCCAGCGCCGCCGGCACCGGATCGACAGCATCGGGCGCCAGCCGCAGGATCGGACCCAGCGCATCGACGACGAGGCCGATTTCCGTTCCCCCCATCCGCGCGACGACGATGCGCGCCTCCGCCCCTGGCGGGGGAGCGGCCAGGCCGAGCAGGACCGGCAGGCTCAGCAACGGCAGCACTCCGCCTCGCAACGCCATGATGCCCAGGGCGGCGGTCTGGGCACCCGGCACCGGCACGACGTCCGGCGGCAGCGCCAGAACTTCCGCGACCCGCTCCAACGGCAGGGCATAGGATCGCCCACCCGCCGTGAACGAAACCAACGCGACGCGCTCCGCCTCCGCCGCGCCCGAAAACTCCTCTCGTGAGGGCCGAACGCCAGCTACCGCTGGCGTTCCGGCCCGGCGTCGGGGAAATGCGGCGGTGATCAATGTCCCGAGATCGAGCACGCGAATCTGCCCCGACCCGACCGCGGTGGTGAGATGCCGGGTCTTGGATGCCTCGTCCCCCTCGAACGATTCCGTTCCCCCCAAGAATGACACGACACGGTCGACCATCAGCCCGACCGCCTCGCCCGCCTCCGCCACAACGACCCGGGTCGGTTCCGTGGGGGGCTCCAGATCGGGGCGGACAACGCGACGGAGGTCGAGCACCGGAAGGGCGGTGCCGCGAAGGTTGGCGAGCCCGGCCAAGGCGGCCGGGGCGCCGGGCACCCGCGTCAGCCGAGGCGGACGAAGCAGTTCGCGGACGAGGCCCGCATCGAGGGCGTAATCGTCTGTGCCCAGCGTGAAGACGAGGTAGCGCCTGTCGCCCGTGCCGTCTGCCTCAGGCATCCGTGGCCTGCAGCTCGTCGGCGAGCGATGCGATTTCCTCGATGCTCGCCGCGAGATCCTCGGCGCCCTTCGACTGCTGGCGTGCGGCGGTGGCGGCCTCGCCGGAGGCACGGTCGGCCTGCTCCGCCGCGGCGGCGATCTGCTGCGAGCCCTTTAGTCCCTCTCGGGCCGCGACGACAATAACGTCTGCGGCGGCCAGGACATCGGTGTTGCCTGCCTCCAAACGTACGACGTCCCCCTCCACGCCGGCGAGGGTGGCGAAAAGCACTCGATTGCGTTGCATCTCCGTCTCGGACGCCGCGACGACCTGCTCAAGTGCCCTGCGGACACCGCCGACCCCGTCCTGGATGTCGCGGACGGTGTCGCGGATGCGGTCGGCGTTCTCCGAGGCGTCGCGGGCCAAGGCGCGGATGTCGTTCGACACGACGGCGAAGCCTCGACCCCCTTCGCCGGCACGCGCAGCCTCGATGGCGCCGCTGACCGCGAGCATGTTCACCTGCACGGAGACGAGGGCGATTGACCCGATGATCTTCTCGATGCGGCGATTGCTGGCTTCCAGTGCACCGACGCGTCCTAGGCAGGCGCGGGTCTCGTCGAGCGAGCGCGCCACCCCGTCGACAAGTGAGCCCACCCCGACCCGCACGTCCGCCAGGGTTGCGGCGATGCCCGCGACCGTCTCCCGGGCAACCGTCGCGTTCGCCTTGAAGACCGCGGCGCTGCGCTCGACCTGTTCCATCGCCACGCTGGACTGATGTGCGGCGGCGCTCTGGATGCCGGTGCCGCGGCTGATCTGGTCGATGGCGGCGAGGATCTCGCTCGCCGCCCCGGAAAGCTCCTGGACCGTGGCGGAGAGTTCCTCGGCAGCCGAGGCGACCTCATCGGCCTGCCCCTGAACCGACCCGCTACCCGTCAGGTCGTCGGCAAGGCCCGCCAACGCCTGTGCCGTCGTCTGGGATTGGTCGAGGGATTGAGTCTGCTGCGCCACCGCCTGCTGAGCCTGGCCAGCGGCCGCCGCCTGTTCCTCGGCCGCGGCGGCGATCTGTTCGGCGCCACGTTGCGCCTCCCTGATGGCCGTCTCGGCCTCGATTGCCGCGGCGAGGATCGCCTGTGCGCCGTTCGACACCGTGCCGAGCTCCGACCGCGCCGCCTCCAACCGCTCGGTCACCTGCGCGCCTGCCTCGGCCTCGGCCGTCGCCGTGCGGGCTGCAGCGCGGATGATCTCCCCAATGCCCCGGACCTCGGTGCGGATCGCCTCGGCCAGCGTCCGGACCTCGGCCGCGCTCGCCTCGGATGTCTCGGCGAGAGCCCGCACCTCATCGGCGACGACAGCGAAGCCCCGGCCGTCCTCGCCCGCCCGCGCTGCCTCGATGGCGGCGTTCAGGGCCAGAAGGTTGGTCTGGTCGGAAACGTGCTCGACCGTGCCGGTGATCTCGCCGATGCTCGTGGCCGCGCGGTCGAGCTCGTCGATCAGCGTGACCGAGGCGGATTGCCGTTCGGAATTGGCCTGTACGGCGGCGACCGACGTGGTGATATGGACCCCGGTCTCCGTGAGCAGCGTCTGGAATGCCGTGGTCGACTGGCGCGAGGCGTCCGCCCGCCCTCGGGCCTCGGAAAGGCGACTGGAAATTCCGGCGATGGCACCGAGGGACTCCTGAGCGGCGCCGGCGGCTTCCTCGGCACCGGAAGCGATCTGCTCCATCGAGCGTCGCAGTTCCTCTGCGGCCGACGAAGCCTCGATCACCCCGGCGGCGAGTTCCTCCGTCGCCGCCGCAAGCCGTTCGGATGCCTTCTCCCGTCTGGCGCGGGACCGTTCGCGCGAACGTCCGGCTGGGATGGGCGCGACGGGCGAAGGGTTCGGAACGGTCGCGCCGGCATCCGCGGCCTCTCCCTGCGGCGCGAGCCGCGTCCTCTTCACCAGCGCCATGGACGGATCACCTGCGTTCGACCGCCCCTCTTGCCGGACGCAAGGGTGAGGAAGGCTCGGAAGTAGACTTCGCGGTTCTAAGCCGGGGAGCGCTGCGGTCAAGAAGCGTCGGAAGGTCCCGCCTGATCGCGACGGTTGGATCCACATCGCTATGCCGCATCTTCCACGAACCTCGAAGGGTTAGCGGCCCCTGTAGGATTCCGTCGCCCAGCGTTAGAGGTGCGCGATGCCGGATATTAACCTTGTTTCGATAGTGCGGTGGATGCGGATCGTTCTCCTCGATCCTAAGTCAGCCGCGGCGGAGTGACCGCGGGTCGGAGCCGGCCGTGACCCTGACGACCCGCATACTGCTGCTGGTGATGCTCGCGCTCACGCCGGCCCTCGCGATTCAAGGATATAACGAATACGCCCTGCGTACCTCGCGCGACGAGGCGGTGCGCGCCGATGCCATGGCCACCGCCCGGACCGTGGCTGAAGACCTCTCGCAGGTCGCCGAGACGGCACGCCAAGCGCTAAACTTCGTGGCGCAGGACCCCTCCGTGCGCGCCATGGAACCCGCAGGTTGCACCGAGTACCTTCGCCGTGCCGCGACGGACAATACTCATCTCGCGGTCCTGGCGCTGACGCGGATCGACGGGACCGTCGTATGCAACAGCGTGGGATCGCCCGCTGGCTCGTATGCGGTACCCGACCGCAGCTACCAGCGTCGTGCGGTCGCTGAAGACACGTTCGTCATGGGCACCTATGCCCGAGGCAACGCCTCGCGGAAGGACTCACTACACTTCGCGCAGCCCCTTCACGGTGCAGACGGCCAGACGGTCGGCGTCCTGGCCGCCGCCATAGACCTCGACTGGCTCGCTAAATATCTGCGGCGCAACCTGCGTCTGTCGAGCACCTCGGTCACCGTCGCTGACGAGAACCATGTGATCCTGGTCCGCTACCCGGGCGGCGATGGTTGGATCGGAAAGCCGATCCCGCCTGAGCGACTACGCATCCTTATTGAACGGGGCGAAGGTGTCCGTGTCGATCTCGGGATCGACGGACGCGAGAGGGTCCTGGCAAACACCCAACCTTCCGGCCCGACCTCGGCAGCCTGGGTCACCGTCGGCCGCGACCGCGACCTTGCCTACGCCGACGTCGATGCGGCGACACGTCGGGGAGTGGTCCTGATCGCGCTAGGTGCCATCATGGCGGTCATGGCCGCGCTTTTTGCCGGGCGCTTCTTCATCCGGCGTCCCTTCGGCCGCCTGCTTCGGACGGCGTCCCGGTGGCAGGCCGGCGATTTCGCCGCCCGCAACGGGCTTGAGGGGGGAGATGAGTTCGGCAGGCTCGGGCGCAAGCTGGATGCCATGGCGGGAAGCCTGCAACGCAACGAGGCGGAGCTGCGAGAGGAGATCCGCAACGGCCGGGCGATGCAGGAACGGCAGGTGACGATGCTGCACGAGTTGAATCACCGCGTGAAGAACACACTCGCCACGGTCCAGGCATTGGCGCGGCAGTCGACCCGGGGCGGCGACGCACCCGGGGAGCGGCTGGAGGCCCGTATCCTAGCGTTATCAAAGACCCACGACCTGCTGACGCAGGACGATTGGTCGAGCGCCCCCCTTCGCGCGGTGCTGGAGAATGAGATTGGGCCATACCGGGGCGGCGATTGCACCTTCGTGATCGAGGGACCCGACGTCGACCTGCCGCCCCGTCACGTCCTATCGCTCGGCATGACACTGCATGAGCTCGTCACCAACGCAGCCAAGTACGGCGCGCTTTCCGTGCCGGGGGGCGAAGTGCGTGTCGCCTGGTCGATTGCCGGCACTGGGCGCAGCGAGCGGCACCTGCTCCTTGATTGGATTGAGGCTCGGGGTCCACCGGCAGCTTCTCCCGAACGTCGCGGTTTTGGCACGCGCTTGATCACGATGAGCATTGAGCGCGAACTCGACGGGAAGGTCACCCTCGATTACGCGGAGAAGGGCTTACGTGTCGGCATGGAAGTTCCGTTGACTGAGTTAAGTCGAGCACATCTTAGCCCACTCGCCACTGCTCATTAAAATCTACCGCAGGAGGCTAGCCCCAGCACTTGGCAGCTCCCGGTCCTGTCGGCAAAGGGTAGATTTCACTGCCTCGCTTCGAGGGCGATAAAAGCAAAAGGGCGGGCGTTTTTTTAGGAATGACCCTGGGCGACCTTGTGCCGAAACCATTCGTCCGGCCTGTTCAGGCTGGACTGCTAAACCCGCATTCTGCAACGACGGTCATTTCGTTTGGAAGCAACCGGCAGCGGGAATCGGTCGCTTTCCAAAGCCCCCGGGCCGTGACACTCCCCTTCCATGAGCAGCTTGCACAAACTGATCGGGACCGTCGCCCGCCGACGTCATTCACCGGTTACCGATTACGGCGTCACGTTGCTGCTCGTGGGGGCCATGACGTTCGTCCGGTTCCTGGCCCCGGCCCATGTCGCACCGTTCCTGCTGTATATTCCCGTCCTGCTCGTTGTCACCCTGGCTTTCGGCTGGAGTGCCGGGACGATGGCACTGTTTTTGTCCACCCTGATCGCCGCGTGGTTCTACACCCGCGATGGGATGCTCGGCAGTGTCGACGTCGCCCTGCTATGCCAGTACGCGACGGTCGGCGCGACCATGGTGTGGATCTGCCATGCCCTGCGACGGTCCGTCGCGCAGAACGAAGCCACACTGGAGCGGCTCAACGCCGCGAACCACGTCCTCGTTGACAGGGAAACGGCGTTGACCGACGCCAACGCCGTGGCGAAGGCCGCCAAGGAAGCGGCCGAGCAAGCCAACGCGGCGAAGAGCGACTTCCTCGCGAACATGAGCCATGAACTCCGCACCCCGCTTTCCGCAATCATCGGTTACAGCGAGATGATGGGAGAGGAGATCGCGACCGCTGTGCGGCGTCGGACCTCGTGGCCGACATCGGCAAGGTCGAGCGCAACGCCCGCCACCTGCTCGGGCTCATCAACGACGTGCTGGACCTCTCCAAGGTCGAGAGCGGCAAGATGGATGTCTATGCCGAGGATTTCGCGGTGGAGGACATGCTCCGCGACGTCGCGGGTTCTGTCGCGACGTTGGTTGGCAAGAAGGGCAACAGCCTTGAAATGCAGTTCGCCCCCGGGCTGGGCCGGATGCATTCAGACCTGACCAAGACGCGGCAGGTGCTGTTCAACTTCCTGAGTAACGCAGCTAAGTTCACGGACAAGGGGACCATCACGGTTGCCGCCTCCCGCATCACGGACCCCTCGGGTGGAGACCAGCTATCGTTCTCCGTCTCGGACTCGGGAATAGGCATGACGGCCGAGCAGGTGTCGCGTCTGTTCCGGCGCTTCGAGCAAGCCGATTCCTCCACGACGCGCAACTTCGGCGGGACCGGCCTTGGTCTTTCGCTCACGCGTGCCTTCGCCGACATCCTTTTCGGGACCATCACGGTGTCCAGCGTGCCCGGCCAGGGCAGCACCTTCACGTTCACCGTGCCGGCGATCTATGTTCCACCCGTCGACGAGCAGGCCTCCCCCGATCCGGACGTCATCGGCGATGGCGGGGCGGAGGGTGACATCATCCTGGTCATCGACGACGATACAGATCAGCTCGCCCTCACGACGCGGTTCCTCCACCGCGAGGGCTTCCAGGTCCGGACGGCCACGAACGGCAGGAGCGGGCTTGACCTTGCCCGGAAGCTGAGGCCGCGAGCCATCCTGCTGGACGTGATGATGCCGGGCGTGGATGGATGGTCGGTGCTGAGCCAGATCAAGTCGGACGCGTTGCTGGCGCCAATCCCGGTCGTGATGGTGACATCCGTCGACCAACGCAAGCTGGCGGCGTCCCTCGGCGCCTCGGACTACATGCTGAAGCCGGTCAACTGGGCTCGGTTCGGCAAGATCGTGAACCAGTTCAGGCTGGCGGAGCCGGACCGGCGCGGCACCGTGCTCTTGGTCGAAGACGAGGCCATGACCCGCATGGCGATGCGCTCCACCCTGGAGGAGGACGGCTGGTCGGTCGTGGAGGCCTCGAACGGCCAGGAGGGCTTGCAGCAGGTGATCGATAACAAGCCGGACGTGGTGATCGTAGACCTGAACATGCCCATCCTGGACGGCTTCGGCTTCCTGGAAGGCGTTCGAGCCGTGCCCGGATGCGCGGACATCCCGGTGATCGTGCTGACGGGTCGAGAGTTCTCGGCGGACGACCGGAGTAAGCTTCGCGGCGCGAGCCAGATCCTCAATCGCGGCGACCTCGCCTCGGCAAGCCTGGCCGAAAGGCTGAGAGACCTTACGGTCTAGCAGGGGGCGAGGATGGCTCAGCACATTGGCGTCGAAGCCATATCAACGTCTGCTTCCGAGCATCTGATTTCGCAGCCTGAACGACCGGGTTGGGTCGATTTAAGAAGGTCTGCTTATGGACAGATTTGCATAAAAGCGAACGTCGCCACCACGCCTACGGCGTGATCAAGTTCTGACTTAAAGCCCAAGCTTTCGCATGTCCGCGTGGAGTTGGTGGGAGTTACTAAACGGGCGACCATCAGGTCAGCATGTTGTGGCCCATAAAACTAGCGTCCGACGTAGGTCGGGATCAGCCAGTTCGCTCCACGACCGACATGGGTGCACGCTGTGTGAAAAAGGAAGCGCACGGCGCAATTGTAGAACAATCTTCTGCTCGACAGATATGAAGCCCCGTTGGCGGACGGTTCCAACGCGGTTTGAAGATCCATTTCGGCGCTGCTCAGGTTGCTTTTAAGAAAATCCTTCTACCGCTTCTGCGTTTTCACACACCCTCGGTGGGAAGCGGACCCTGACCCTTCGCCTTGAAGCGGACCTTCCCGCTCCGACTTACCCACGTCGTCACCGCAGCCGCGACCTTCCTTCAAAGTAGGATTTCTCTGATTGCGTACTTTGGCATCGTGCTACGGCGCTGGGCAGGTCTGGAAGGGATCGTCTCCAGCGCGCGGTCTTGCGATCCAATCTAGATCGTAGCCAAAATTCGCGACGTCGGTTTCCACTTGCTTCGAATATTGGTGTATGTTCAGATATCAAGATATCGAACAACATCCGGGAGCCGCACATGGCCATGGCAGCGCAGATCGACACGCTCCTGCCAGTGTCGGCCGTCGCGCCGTCGAACAATCAGCGATTGTTCCTGCGGTATTTCACGGCGATCTTGATCGACCTCGTCGTGCTGAATTTGTTCGTCGAATATTCCGGGAAAGTGTTCATCGAGTCGTTCACAATTTCTCTGATGGCCGCCATATTGTTGCAAGTCTTGCTGAAGCTGACAATCGTCGTCGAGCATTGGGTTGCCGATTTCTTCAATGCAAGATCCGGCGCTCTCATGAAGTTTTCGCGCTTTTTCTTTGCCTGGCTGGTCCTGTTCGGCTCCAAGTTCGTGATCTTGGAGGCTCTGACGGTCGTATTCGGCACAAGCGTCCGTTTCGAGGGCGCCTTCCACGGGATGGTTACGCTGATCGTGGTCGTCGTGACGATGCTCGTCGCCGAGGAGGCGATCGTGCGGCTCTATCGAAAGCTCAACTGAAAGATCGCTCCAGCCATGGCCCGGATTTCAGAGGATCGCGAGGGCGACGGCTCTGTGCCGGACTTTCCCGCAAATCGCCAAAGCCCCGCGAAGAACGCGGTTCGCCGCATCACCCTTGTGGTCGTAGCGGTGGGCGCAATCCTCTTCGCCTACGGCATCGCTGGTGACCGCGAGACGCCCTACTCCGCGCAGGGCCTGGTCCAAGCCTACCTCGTGCGGATCGCCCCGGAAGTCGCCGGCAAGGTCACCGAGGTCGGCGTCCGCACCGACCAGCGCGTGAATGCCGGCACCGTCCTGTTCCGCATTGATCCAGACGCCTACGCACTTGCCGTCCGCCGCGCCGAAGCGAAGCTCGAAGCGGCCGGGCAGTCCATCGGTGCCTCGACGGCCGCCGTGGCCTCTGCCCAGGCCAAGCTCGCCGACGCGGTCTCGAAGCGGGAGAATGCGCGCGAGCAGACGGGGCGCATCTTCGAGTTGGTCAAGAAGGGCGTCTACGCCCAAGCCCGCCAGCAGCAGGCGCAGACAACGCTCGACTCCGCCGAGGCAGTCGTGTCTCAGGCGCAAGCCGAGGTCGAGAAGGCCCAGCAGACCCTTGGGCCTCAGGGCAAGGACAATCCCCAGATCAGAGAGGCCATGGGCGCGCTGGAGCAAGCGAACTTCGACCTGACACGTACTACGATCGTTGCTCCGTCTGACGGCGGCGTCACCAACCTCTCACTGGCGGTCGGGCAGGTGCTCGGCAAGGGTGAGGCCGCCATGACCTACATCGACCTGCGTGAGGTCTGGATCGAGGCGGCGTTCCGGGAGAACAGCCTTGAGAGCATCAAGGTCGGCGATCCCGTCGAGATTGTGCTCGACATTCTCCCAGGGCGGGTGCTGGCGGGAAAGGTCGGGGCCCTCGGCTACGGCGTCGGAAACCGCAGCGTCGATGTGCGCACCGGCTTGCCAAGCCCGCGCAGCCAGAGCGGCTGGATCAGAACGCCCCAGCCCATGCCAGTGCGCATCGAGTTCGACCGGGAAACACGTCCCCTGCGGGTCGGCTCGCAGGCGAGCGTCATGGTCTATCCCAGCGACAATGCCATCATGAATGCCATCGGCCGCTTTCGGATGCGGCTCGTGGCGCTCCTGACCTATGTCCACTGACCTGACGAGCGACCCCGAGCCTGTCGGAGTACGCCGCGCCGCGCTCCGTCTCGCCTTCGGTGTGACCGCTTGCTTCGCGCTCGTCGAGGCGCTCGGGTGGGACGCCACGTTCCTGGCACCTCTGCTGACGGCGCAGATGCTCACGAAGCTGCAGCAGCCCCCGAGCCTGACCCAGGGCTTCGCCCTCGTTGTCATGATCGGGGTGTCGACGGGAGTAGTCCTTGCGGTCACGGCTTCGTTCCTCGGCCATCCCGCCGTCTTGATCCTCGCGCTGGCGCTCCTGCTCTACCTGTCGTTCTACGCCCACTTGAGGGGTGCACCGAACCTCGCGACGCTCCTCGTCCAGACCTCGGTGGTCTCCCTGCCGGTCCTTGCCGTCGCCTCGCCCGACGCTGCCGTAGGATTTGCTGGGGCGCTCGTCTCTGCAGGCTTCGTGGCGGTGCTGACGGCCTGGGTCGCGTTCGCGGCATTCCCCGGAGACGCGACCGATACCGCACCTCAGGTGCCAGCCGGCGCCGCGAATGCTCCCGGCCCGCGTGAGGCGGCACGGGACGCGCTTCTGAACACGCTCGTCCTGCTGCCGGTCCTGACAAGGTTCGTTCTCGTGGCGTCGGAACTCGCTGTCGTCGTGCTGATCGTGATCGTGAACCTGCTCCGTCAGCATGAGCCCCAACAGGGGCAGCGCGCGGCGTTGGGGCTGATCCTCGGCAACCTCATCGGCGGTTTGGCGGCGGCTGTCGTCTACAACTTGGTCCTGCTGAACGAGACCTTCCCGTTCTTCGTGGTGATGTGCCTCGCAGCAACCCTCGCCTTCGCAGGCCGCATCGCGACCGCCGGCCAGCGTGCGCCGGTCTACGTCATCGCTCTCGCAACCTTCATCCTCCTGCTGGGCCTCGGGATGACACCGTTGCCGGGCGGAAGCAGCGAAGCCTTCGTCACGCGGCTTGCCAACGTTCTATGGGCCTCCGCCTATGCGGTCGGGGCAGTCTCGGTCCTAGAACTCTGGCGCATCCGACCAATCCACAACGCACCCATCAAGACTCGCGCGCGATGAAGCCCTTCCTCAAGATCGCAGCGGTCGTGGGCATTCTCTTCGCGGGAATCTCGGTTGGTGCCTATACCCTGACGCGCTACCCGGCGCTGATCTCCGCCCGATACACATTGACCTTGGCGACCGGCCCCGTCGGAAGCGACGGGCAGAAGATGCTCGCCGCCTTCATCCGCGATCTATCCGTCGAGCATCCCCTCATCCGCTTGGTCCCCGTCCCGGCGTACAATTTGTCCGAGAGCGGCAAGGCTCTCACGGAAGGCCACGTCGATCTCGCTGTCGTGAGGAGCGACGACGAGGCGGCTGCGAACGGAAGAACGATCTTCGTGCTTCGGCAGGACGGGGTTGCGGTTCTTCTGCCACCGGAAACAAAGATTGAGAACGTGAGCGAGCTTGCGGGCAAGAAGGTCGCCGTGGCGAAGGGGTTCGACGCCGGCCTGCTTAGGACCTTCAGCGAGTTCTACGGCCTGCGCGGGGCCGATCTCATCGAGATGCCGGCGGCGGAATTCGGACCCGCGCTGAAGGCGAAGCGGGTCGTCGCCGCGCTCGCCTCCGGCCCGGTCGGACCGGGGCCGATCCCGGACGCCTTCGCCGGCATACGGAAGAGCTTCAAAGCGAAGCCGTCTTACCTCGACATCGTGGAAGCGGATGCCATCGTCGCCCGGGTGCCTGTCTACAAGTCAGTCGAGATCAAACAGGGGATCTACGGGGGAACCCCGAGCGAACCGGATGAGGCGATCCACACCTTCGCCGTCCGCACCCTGCTCGTTTCTCGCGCCTCGCTACCGGACCGCGTGGCTGGTGAGATCACGCGGCTTATGCTGACGACGAAGGCGAAGCTCGTCGCCGCTCTGCCAGCGGCGGGACAGATGGAGGCGCCCGAGACCGAGCGGTCCGCACTGCTCCCCGTGCATCCGGGAACGCTGGCCTACCTGAACGGCGAGCAGGAAAGCCTCCTGGACCAGACGGTCAACGTCTACTGGCTCGCGGTCATGGTCTTTGCGATCCTCGCGCCCCTCGGGGGCTGGATCGCGTCGCGGCGCCGGCTGCGCCGCAGCCACGAGGAAGGCGCCAAACTGCGCCGGGTTATCGAACTGGTTCGGCTGGCCAAGATCGGCAGCACCATGCAACTCGCCGCCGCTGACGCGGAGTTCGAAGACATCACGGAGTGGCTGTTCGAGAAGCTCGTAAAGGGCGAGATTGAGCGCGACCACTTTCAGTTCCTGGAGCGGATTATCGCGCAGGCGCGTGCCATCATCGCCCGGCGCCTCGGCGATCTGGCCGTGACCGAGGCGCCGTTGAAGGCCAATTCCAAGCCACGCCTCGTGTCGTCCACACAGACCGACCAACCCGACCCCGCATCCTAGCGACGTTCGGTCGACGGCTCCTCAATGGCCTTGCCCAGCCGCTCAAGTTCCAGCGAGTAACAGAACAGCGCGAAAAGGACCGCGATGATCGTGATCCCCTTGGTCACAGCCTGACCGAACGGCGGGAGCACCCCGAGTTCAGGCAGGTGCCTGAAGAAGACCACCGAGAAAAAGGCACCGCCGAAGAAGAAGCTCGCACGGCTGGAGAATAGGAGCAGGTGTCCGACCAAAACGTTCCGGAACGGCACGGAGAGCGGCACGTAACGAAGCCTCACCCAATAGCAGGATTGTAGGACGACAACCCCGCCGATGATGATCGCGTGACGCCAAGGTTCAAGATCCTGCGGCTCTCCGAGGCGCGAGACCATCCGCCGGAAGACCGGCAGGATCATCCAAAGCAGGCTAGAGCTGTCCGACGTCAGCACCTGTGGGACAGATTGAGGGTCTTCACGAACGGAGGATGGCTGGTTCATCGTAGCCCCTGAGGAGCGAAGATGAAGCAGACATCTGGGCCGGCCAAGAAACCGGCAGAGGCGGTGATCAAGGACATCCGTCGGGCCACACGTCGGCAGTTCTCCTCCGAGGAGAAGATCCGCGTGGTGCTGGAAGGCTTGCGTGGCGAGGACAGCATCGCCGAGTTGTGCCGACGCGAGGGGATCGCCGCCTCAATGTACTACGGCTGGTCCAAGGAGTTCCTGGAGGCGGGCAAGAAGCGCCTGTCGGGGGACACGGCTCGTGCGGCCACCACGGACGAGGTGCGGGATCTGCGGCGCGAGGCGGGGGCGCTGAAGGAGGTCGTAGCTGATCTCGTCCTAGAGAACCGTCTGCTCAAAAAAAGCATGACCGGGGCTGGGGGCGACGAGGCATGAGGTACCCGGCCTCTGAGAAGCTGGAGATCATCCGGCTCGTTGAGCAATCCCACCTGCCGGTGCGTGCCACCCTGGACAAGCTCGGCATCACGCGCTCGACGTTTTACCGCTGGTACGACGCCTACCAGCGCGGCGGCCCCGAGGCGCTGAAGGACCATCCCTCGCAGCCGAGCCGGGTCTGGAACCGTCTACCTGCGGAGATCCGCGAGCAGATCGTAGCCCTGGCTCTGGAGCAGCCTGAACTCAGTCCGCGTGAGCTGGCGGTGCGCTTCACCGACGAGCGCCGCTACTTCGTCTCGGAAGCCACTGTCTACCGGCTCCTCAAGGCTCAGGACCTGATCACCAGCCCGGCCTATATCGTCATCAAGGCTGCCGCCGAGTTCCGCGATAAGACCACCGCGCCCAACCAGCTTTGGCAGACGGACTTCACCTACCTGAAGGTCGTTGGCTGGGGTTGGTACTACCTGTCGACCGTATTGGACGACTTCTCACGCTACATCGTGGCGTGGAAGCTGTGCACGACGATGCAGGCCAGCGACGTCACCGCCACACTCGACCTGGCGCTGGGTGCAGCTGGGCTCGATCAGGCGCGGGTGATGCAGCGGCCACGCCTGCTCTCCGACAACGGGCCGAGCTACGTCGCCAGCGACCTGGCCGACTGGCTCGCCAGCCGAGGCATGACCCACATCCGCGGCGCGCCATGCCATCCTCAAACGCAGGGCAAGATCGAGCGTTGGCATCAGACGCTCAAGAACCGCATCCTGCTGGAACACGCCTACTTGCCCGGTGAGCTGGAGACGCAGATTGCCGACTTCGTCGAACACTACAACCATGCCCGAGCTCATGAGAGCCTGAGCAACCTCACACCCGCCGACGTCTACTTCGGACGCGGCGAAGGGATCCTGGCCGAGCGGGAACGCATCAAGCGTCAGACCCTGATGGATCGCCGCTTGCGCCATCACGCGCAGGCTGCCTAACCTCTTACCCCAGATGGACCAGAGCCTCCGCTCCTGAACACCGCTGAATGTCCCAAATCATCTGACGACAGACACATCCATCTACTGGGAAGACGCTGTGGTGCTTGGAAGCATCGCGGGCTTGGAGAGGGGGCCCCCGAACGGCCCGCAAGTGCTTCTGCTGGCAGGTGCCTACGAGGAAGCACTAGCCCCGTTCCAACAGGACGCTCCAGACCGTGAGGCGCGCCGTGCCCGCCTCGCCTCGACCCGCACCGTTGAACTGACCCGTGAAATGACGGAGCGGTTGAGCCGGATCTCGGGCGTAACAAGCACCTTCAGCCTCATTCCAGGTCGAACCCACATGACCGTCCTGCCCGAAGCACTCAACGCGGCGGTCGCCTTCTTCATGCAAAGATCGGGATAGCCTCACGGAGAAGGTCGAAGGCTTCAGCACGGCCCGGATCATTCATTGAGGTACACAACAGAGTTGCTGATAGTCGCTGCTCCTCGCGAACGTCCGACGTCACGAATTTACGTCCTGTGCGCAGGCCATCACCAACCCAGTCGTAGAGCTCTGCCTCATCCAATGCCTGGAAACGGACTCTCCCAGGGTCCGCAAAGGGTCGTGAGCGGGCGCAAGGGCAACGTCCGCTTTGATGCATTGCAGTCCAGAAGCGGACCTTTGCACCCCACCCAACCCAGCCGTGAATTCGCATCGGTCGGTGTCCATTAACGGGACCCATTGCGAGGCTTCTATCGAGCCTCTGGAAGAGGGCATCTCCTGGCGGGCCTACAAGTAGATCAAGCCCGGCAACGCCGCCCGACGTTTCAGGCCGACCATCCAACGGCAGGCGAGCCAGAGCGGGGGGGCAAGGGCCGCCGCGACCAGCCAGATCTGCACCGGTGCTCCCGCCTCAATCCGGCCGGTGGGGTCGCCGAGGCCGAGCGCCTGAGCGCCGTCATGGAGAAGCCGCAACAGCCAGAGATGCGCAAGGTAGAAGAACAGCGGCGCGCCGCCGAAGGTGCGCAGCCAGCCGAGGCTTCGCGCCGGCACCGCCTCGAACAAGGCGAGGAGCCCGAGCCCGAGGCCCAGGGTCAGCAGCAGGAAGTCGGCCGAGGGCGGGTACTTGGTCAGGTTCACGAAGGAGAGCGCAGTCATTAGGGTCGTCGCTCCCGTCTGCCACGGCACCGGCTCGCCGTAGCCGTTGAGGCCCCGGAGGATCAGGAAGGCGATGAGCGCCGCGCCGCTCATCGCCAGGAGCTCTTTGCGACGAGGGGCCGGCGCGACCGCTCCGGCGAAGAGCGGCCCTAGGGCGTAGCCTGCCGCGATCACGCCGAACCAGGGCAGCACGGGATAGGAGGTCCGCGCCACGCCCCAGGGCAGTTCGATGAAGTCGCGCTGGTGCAGGATCGACCAGAGGACGTAGCCGGTGTCGCCGGGCTGGAGCACGAATCCGTCGAGCAGGTTGTGGCCGAGCATCACCGCAGCGGCGAAGACGATGAGGGCAGCGCGCGGTATCCAGAGCAGGGCGGCCAGCGCCACCATGCTGAGGCCGATGGCCCAGATCACCTGCAGGTAGAGGATCGGTGGAGCGAGACTGCGGGTCCAGGCGAGGCTGACCAGCGTCACCTCCATGAGGATCAGCAGGAGGCCGCGCTTTGCCAGGAACACGCTGGTCGCCCGCCGGTCGCCGTGCTTCTGCGCGTGGAGGCTGGCGGAGAGGCCGGTGAGCAGGATGAAGACCGGCGCGCAGAGATGCGAGGTCAGCCGGGTCATGACGAGGTCGGGCGGCGTGAGGCTGAGGTCCATCGGGTCGCGAACCTGGGCGTGCAGGTAGACGAACTCGCGCACGTGGTCGACGAGCATGAGTAGCATGACGAGGCCGCGTAGGGCGTCGATGGAGACGATGCGGGATCGCGGACTGTGCGCTCCTTCGAAAGTTGCAGGTCTCATCTCGCGCGCTCCGTTCCGATCCGATGCAGGAGCCGGCCGACATCGACTGGTGTCCAGACTGCGCCGCCGCGCGGCTTGCAGATCCCTCGCCGCGTGAGCTCCAGGGCGAGGCACTGGGGCGTCCGCCCGACTTCCCCACGCATCGCGTCGATAATCGGCATGAGATCGAGAGCGTAGCGGCGGGCGCGCGCGGACGAGGCCCCGCGTCCGGCATCCCCGCGCCGGACGCAGGCGGCGGAAACGTCACGGGGCTGGGTCGCCACCGGGCTGGCATCCTCGGAGGCTTCGTTCCGGTTCGGGCGCATCATGCAGGCCATCTGCAAAGACGACGGTAGGCCAGCGCGGTTATGAACAAGGCACCCGCCATGAGACAGCCGAGAGCGACCATCGCCTGATGTTCGGCCGCTACGCGCGGGATGGAGGGCTCGAAAGCCGGCACGGTGTCGTAGGCGGTGAAGTCGAGACGCGCGGGGCAGCCCTGACACACCGGGACTGGATCGAGGGCCTGGGCGAGAATGCGAGGCTCGAAGAACGCACGCAGGTCCCGGCGATAAGCGGCGCCCGACGCCAGGAAGGCGGAATGGCGCTCCGCGTCGGTTCCCGCCGCCATCTCCAGTGCGCGTGCGAGGACCGTGGCGGGTGACAGGATCGCCAGGCGCCGGCTCCAGGCCGCCACCGCCCGGGCATGGTCCCGTGCGGCATCACGGTAGCCCGCCAGCGCTTCGTCGTAGAACGCATCGCGGGCGAGGCGCTTGATCTCGGGCGCCTCTGCCAGCCCCGGCCGGCTTACGGCCTTCGGAGCCTTGCCGGTCAGCCAGGCCGCGGTGATCCGTGCGCCTTCCTCACCGGCGTAGAAGCGGACCTGAGCCTGCCGGCTCGCATCGATGGCCGCGATCCGAGAAGGCGTCGGTGCGAGGACCTCGACCACGAGGCCGAGCGTACTTGGCAGGGCCACTGTGACGCAGGACCAAGCCAGTACGAGGATCGCGAGGGCGACGACGCCCCCGCGCCACAGGCTGGCCACCAGGGCGCAAGCCGACACCCACAGAACGACGTAGGCGGCCAAGGCCGTCGCGAGGAGGGCCAGCGTGACCGTCCATCCGTCGAGCGCTCCGAGGCCGCCCGAGACGATGAGCGCCAGCGCCGTTCCGCCGAGCACAGCCGTGATGGCGACCAGCGCCACGGCCCCGAACTTCGCACTCGCCACGCGACGCGGTTCGACGGGCTGCGACGCGATCATGCGCAAGATGCCGCTGTCGAACTCGGAGGAAAGCCGCGTGCCGGCGAGCGCGATGACCGCGAGCGGCACAAGGTAGACCAGCACGAAGGCAAGATCGAACGGGCCGAGCCTGAGCCGGGCCGTCGAGCCGAGCTCGTAGGCGGTGTCGTCGAAGACCGTGCTGAAGCCGAAGCTGGCCCGCATGATCGCGGGCTGCACGTCGGACTGACCGGCCGCGAATGCAGCGAGCGGCGTCGGCGGCTTCACCGCGTAGGCGGCCATGAAGTAGGTCATGTAGCCGAAGGCGTCGGTGGGGTCCTGCCAGTAGTTCACCTTGATCGGCGAGGGCTTGGCGTAGCGCTTATGGGCGGCCCTGGCGTCCCGCACGACTCGGTCGGTGTCGGCGGCGGCCTGCGCGAGGGCGGCCCGCTCCGAGGCGACGCGCCCGGCGCCCGTCCACGCCGCCAGGCAGAGCGCCACGAGGAGGGCGGCGAGGATCGCCCAGGTCAGGCGCTCGCGCAGGATCAGGCGCAACTCAGCCTGGACCAGGACAAAGAACCGTACGGTTGTCACGGCTTCAACCTCCGGACCAGGGGAAGGCACAGGGCCACCATCAGACTGAGCCAGAGAGCGAGGACGAGGGCCGGAACGCGTGCGTTGGCTAGCGTGCTCGCGAACGGCAGTGGCCGGGGGACGAAGGGCGGGATCTCGCCCCATAGGTCCGGTCCGGCGACGAGGGTGGTTCCGCCGCGCTGGGGATGGTCGCGGATCTCGGCGTTCATGCGTTCGGAGATTCGGCGCCGATAGGCCTCCGCCGCCCAGACGAAGTTGGCGTGCTGAGCGAAATCGGTGCCCGCCAGCGTCTGCGAAAGGGCCTGCAGGGCAACCCGCGGCGACAGGAGACCGGCCCAGGCCAAGGCCCTGTCCTGAGCCGCGAGGCTATCGAAGAAGGCACCGAGCTCGCGGTCGTAGACCGCGAAGTTGTGTCCCTCATTCTCGGACATCATCAGGCCGCGAAGGTCCACGGGCAGTTCGTCGGGGTCGCCGACGCCATAGCGGGCCAGCACCTCGCGAGTACGGGCATCGTTCGCCTCGGCGGTGCGATGGCTGCGAAAACCAGCCTCGATCCGGGCTCGGACCTCCCGGTAGGACAGGGCGGGCACGGCGGCGTCGACGCCGACGACCGCGAGGCGGGGGGCCGCGACGCAGAGGAGGGCCCAGACCGCGAGCGCGGCCGCGAGCGCGCCGCGTGCCGTGCGGGCGACCAGCGAGACGAGCATCGCGAGCAGCAGGAACACGGCGGTGTAGGCGAGTTGCGCAGCGACCCAGATCAGCAGGCGCGGAACGACCTGCCAGACCGCACCATCCTGACTCGTCACCGCGAGCGCACCGATCCCGAGAAGGGGGAGGCCCACCACGAGGGCGAGGGCGGCAAAAAGGGCCGCGAACCGCGTCGCGAAGAGACGTCCCGGCGGAACGCCGTTGCCGAGCGCGAGACGCAGCGTGCCTCGCTCGCGCTCGGCCGCGAAGGCGGAGAAGCCCAGCAGGATGGCGGCGAGCGGCACAACGAGCTGGACGATTTCGGCGACGCTGCCGAGGCCGGACCTCGCGAGCGGTCCAGCATCCTGGATGGCGCGGTAGACTGCGTCGTTGAAGACGTGGGCCTCGACTCGTACCATCCGGCCCGCATAGGGCTCGGTACCGGGATCGAGCACGGCAAGCGGTGCGGAGGGACGGAACACCCACAGCCCGAAATGGTCGGCCGAATGCGGGTTCTTGGTATCCTGGCCGAGCCAGCGCGCGCGCTCGGCCGCCGCGACCTGAGCGACCTCGCCGGCGTAGCGCGTGGAGTCCCGCCAAGCCCCGAGGCCTGCGACCGTGAGGAGCAGGACGAGGACGGCACCGATCCAACGGAGGCGCGCATCGTGGGCGGTGCGCGCGAGTTCGGCCGCCAGTCGTCTCACGCCGCGCTCCCCGCCAGCCGCTCGATGTAGAGCCGCTCCAGGCCGACATGGTCGAGGGTCCTGGGGTCGATCTCCTCGACGATCCGGCCACGG
Source organism: Methylobacterium sp. Leaf89 (assembly GCF_001422215.1). NCBI lineage: Bacteria > Pseudomonadati > Pseudomonadota > Alphaproteobacteria > Hyphomicrobiales > Methylobacteriaceae > Methylobacterium > Methylobacterium sp. Leaf89. The sequence goes on from NZ_LMML01000023.1 coordinate 69,797, forward strand.
CTCAGCACGCCGACGCGCCCGGCCATCTCGCGCACCCGGTAGAGGTCGTGGGTCGCCATCAGGATGGCGGTGCCGCGCTCAGCGGCCGCCCGGACCGTGGTGGAGAAGTCCGCGGCCGCGCTCGGATCGAGGCCTGAGGTTGGTTCGTCAAGGAGGAGAAGCCGTGCACGGCGCGCGAGTGCCACCGCGATGCCGACCTTCTGGCGCATGCCCTTGGAATAGGAGCCGGCGGGACGCTCGTGGGCAGGCTTGGCAAGGCCGGCCTCGGCGAGGAGCGTACGGGCGCTCGCCTTCGTCAGGTCGAGGCCCGCAAGCGTCGTGAAGTAGCGCAGGTTCTCCACGCCGGAGAGGCCGGGATAAAGCGCCACCTGCTCGGGGATGTAGGCCACGTGTCGGCGGGCACCGACCGGGTCGGCGCCGGCATCGACACCGCAGACCCGGACCGTGCCGGCATCCGCCTTCAGGAAGCCGAGGATCAGGTTGACCGTGGTGGTCTTGCCGGCACCGTTCGGCCCGAGCAGGGCGAAGACCTCGCCGGGGCGGAGCGACAGGTCGAGGCCATCGAGGGCTCGGCGTTCGCCGAAGCGCTTGCCCGCCCCCTGGATCTCCAGGACGAAGTCACCCGCATGGGTGGTGACGTCAGCCATCAGAACCGCACCGAGATCGTGCCGGTGAAGCGTCGGGGGGCGCCGGGATAGACCCGGAAGGCGTTGTTCGAGCTCTCGTAGTAGGTCGCGTCGAAGATGTTCTCGACGTTGAGGCCGAAGCGCATGTTCTCGTAGCGGTAATAGGCCAGGGCATCGACCGCGATGTAGGCCGGGAGCACGAAGCCGGAGCCTGCCGCGTCCCCGGCGCGTTCGCCGACGCCGCGCACGCCGCCGCCGAGGCCAAGGCCCTTCCAGGGGCCCGCCTGCACCTCGTGCACGGCGAGCAGGCTGCCTGAGTGGCGCGGGATGTTGATGAGCGGTGCGCCCACGGGAAGCACGTTGTCCTTGGTCACCACCGCGTCGGCATAGACGTAACCCGCCAGGACCTTGATCTCGGGGGTGATCTGGCCGGCGGCGGTCAGTTCTAAGCCCTGGCTGCGCACGCGGCCCGCTGCCAACGAGAAGCCGCTGTTGTTGGGGTCGGCCGTGAGCACGTTCTGCCGCTCGATGCGGAAGGCCGCTGCCGTCAGGCCGAGCGCGCCGCCGAACACATCGAGCTTGGCACCGACTTCGTAGCCGATGCCGGTCTCGGGCTCGAACGGCACGGAGCGAGCTACCGCGAAGGCGTCGGGGCCGATATTGGGCCGGAAGCTGGTGCCGACATTGGTGTAGAGCGAGAGCTCCGGCAGGGGCTGGTAGACGAGGCCGGCGCGCGGTGTCGTCGCCACCCGGGATTGTTCCGTCTGCGTCGCCGTTGTGCGCTCGCGGAAGGATTGCTCGAAGAAGTCGAACCGGACCCCGAGCAGGGCTTTCCACTCCGGACTGAGCGCGATCTGGTCCTGGGCGTAGAGGGCGGTATTGGTGACCCGCTCCAGGTTGTTGCGCCGGATGGTCAGCGGCGGCAGGGCCTGGCCGTAGCGCGGATCGTAGATGTCGAGGCTGTAGGGGCTCTGGCGGAAGTTCGAGCGGTCGTAGACCACGCGGCTGTCGGTGCTCTCCCGCTCGAAGCCGAGAAGCACGGTATGGCCCAGATCACCGGTGGTGAAGCGCCCCACCACCTCGGCCTGGCCGATGGCGGTATCCCAGCGGTAATCGCGAAAGTTCCGGTCGCGCAGAACCGTGCGGTTGTCGGCGGCGAGGCCACGGACCTCCGCCGATTCCCCGACCAGCGAGCCGGTGTTGAAGTGGGTGGCCAGCCGCATCTGCCAGTCGGCGTTGAAGCGATGCTCGACGCGCACCTGCATCGTGTCCGAACTCTGATCGGTGCTCTGCCCCGGCTCACCGAGGAAGCGGGAGATTGGCAGGAATCCCAGTTGCTTGTTGATCGCGATCACGCCCCGGTCGACCACGACGCGGTTGCGCAGGAACTCGGTTTCGACGGTGATTTTCGTGTCCGGCGTGATCTGCCAACTTACGACGGGAGCTACGAGGAGCCGGTCGCCATCGACGAAATCGCGGAAGCTGTTCTGGCGTCCGCCCGCGAAGTTGAAGCGGTAGAGGAGCGTGCCGTCCTCGTTGAGTGCGCCGCCGGCATCCACCGTGCCGCGGAACTGCTCGAACGAGCCCCACAGGCCGCCCATCTCGACGAAGCGCTCGGCGGTCGGCTGCTTGGTGACGAAGTTGACGAGGCCGCCCGGGTCGCTGCGCCCGAACAGGCCGCCGCCGGGACCCTTCAGGACCTCAATCCGCTCGACGTTCTGGGTGTCGGGCGGCGGCGGCGAGCCCCGGTTGATCGGGAAGCCGTTGCGGTAGAGTTCCGAGGTCGTCGTGCCGCGGATGGCGTAGCTGAACACCGTCAGGCCGCCGAAATTGTTCTGCTGGGCGACGCCGGGCGTGTAGTTGAAGACGCGGTCGACGCGGGTGGCAGCGAGATCCGTGATGACCTCGCGCGGCGCGACAGTGACGACCTGGGGCACGTCGCGCTGAGGCGTGTCGGTCTTCGTGCTGCTCACCGCCCGGTCGGCCCGGTAGCCCGGGGTCGGACCGACCAGGCCGATACCTGGGTTGGGACCAGCACCAGCGACGGCCGGGGCACCTCCGCCAGCCCCTTCCACGGAGAGCTCCTCCAGCGTGACGGCCTCCTGCGCCCGGGCCTCCAAGGAAGGCGCAGCTGCCGAGAGGATTGCGGCGAACGCGTAGTGCGATCCTCGATGCCCCGACGTCCGACGACGCTTCGCCGGAACGGGCAGGTTCAGGATCGGGGCCTTCGAGGTCGGCAGGTTGGGACAAAAAGGCACCAGTGCGCTCAAGGTTGTCGAGCGACGGCCGAGCGGGTGCCCTCACGGGATCGGCCGCGTCAGCAGCCGAGTCCGCTCATGCGCTCCGCCGGGACACCCCGCCCGAGAGACGTATCGTGGTGCAAGGCAGGTCTCCTGGCTCGCGGGTCATTGCCCTCGCCTCGGCCTTCCCGGTGCGACGCACCAGTGACCATGGACGGAAAGGGCTCACCGCTGACAGTTGCGGGGGCAGCTTCGGAAGCACTCCTGCGAGCACCCCGAATTCCCTCTTAGCCCGCGAGCCGACGACCCGCAGGAACCTTGACGGTCAGACATTCGCCGGGCGCCGCCGCATAGTCAATCGAGGGAACGCCATTTTCCGCAACATTGTAACATTGCGTCGGTATGGTTCCGGATGGTTGTTCGTCGTCAGATGATTTGGGACTGTCTGCGGTGTTCAGGAGCGGAGGCTCTGGTCCATCTGGGGTGAAGGGTTAGGCAGCCTGTGCCTGGTGGTGCAACTGGCCGATGCCCGATGGCCTCCACGATAGGCCGCTTAAGGACGTCTTCCGATCGAAAGCAGCCGGACCGCATTCCACCCACCTCGGACATTCGTCCTAACTACCTGACTGTCGGGTATCCGATCGTTTTGCCGGCATATATGACCGTGCCTAGCAAGTCCGAGAAGAGTGGATATCTGCCAGTCCGCTTTTGAGCGATGATGCGAAAGAAGCCGACGCCGCCGTGTGCCGAGGACATGCGGTCATGAGCCATTGTTTGTTACCCTCTGAACACACACGGCCAAAAAGCCCTGAAGTAGTATTGACGGCGTGCCGTTTAGTCGGCCTCCTTGTGCCCGACGGTTCCTCTCCGGAGGATCAAAAGGGAACGCGGTGAGGGGCTCAGGCTCCAACGCCGCGGCTGCCCCCGCAACTGTAAGCGGCGAGCCCATCATCAACACGTCACTGGGTCTTCGGGCCTGGGAAGACGATGAGAGGGCGGTGACCCGCGAGCCAGGAGACCTGCCGTCAGTCGTGGTCAC